>NZ_BAWN01000028.1 GCF_000696225.1 Serpentinimonas barnesii
GCCCCCGCCGCTGCAGCCGACGGCCACCCGAGGGCATGGCAGGGCCGCGTCCTATCAAGGGGCGGAGCGGCGTTTGACGGCCCGAACGCGCTGAATTTGCTCGACCTTGAATTGAAATATTTAATGGATTTTTATGATGAACAGCGATAAATTCGATTCACAACCTTCAAGCCGGGGCCTGATGGGAACTGTCCGCAGGCGCCTGAATGGCGCCTTTGCCGGTATTTTGCTGATTTTCGCGGTGGTGTTGGCGGCCACGGTCTGGAAGGCAGAGCTGGTGCGTGACTTGAGCCAGCAAATGCGGGTCAAAGCCAGCAAGCTGGAGCTGGCCAGTGAATGGCTGGCCCACATACGCCAAAATTCAGCACGCTCGCTGGCGGTGGCGGTGTCGCCGGGCACCGAGGTGCTCGAGTTTTTTCGCGCTGCCATGGCCCAAACCTCGCGCGACACCACCGCCACCCAAACGGAATTCTTGGCACTGGCTGAGGGAGACGCCGACTCGCTGCAGCGCGCCGGCGTGGTGGGCGAAGTGCGCACGCAGTGGCTGGCTGCCCGCGATGCCGTCAACCAGCTCAAGGCCGCCGGCGACGATGCCGCCGCACGGGCGCTGATCGAGAGCCAGTTTTTGCCCGTCACCAACCGCTACGTGGAGGTCACGCAGGCGCTGGTCGATGGTGAGTTGGCGTCGATGGCGGCGTTGCAGGCGCAGATTCAGGCCGAATTCCGAGCCCTGTACCTGTTGGTTGGGGTGCTTTTTGTGGCGGCTCTGCTCATTTCTGTGCTGTTGGCGTGGCGCATCGGGCGCTCGATCGGCGCCCCGATTCAACAAGCGGTGGAGTTGGCGCAAGCGGTGGCCCAAGGGGATTTGACGCGCAGCGTAACCAGCAACCGCACCGATGAGCTGGGCGATTTGTTGCGGGCATTGGCAGCCATGAAGGTGTCTTTGCTCGACATCGTTGGCAAAGTGCGCCAGGCCAACGACAGCATTGGAACCGCATCCGAAGAAATCGCCAACGGCAACCAAGACTTGAGCCGGCGCACCGAGCAAGCCGCCAGCAACCTCGAAGAAACCGCCTCCAGCATGGAGCAGCTCACGGCCACGGTCAAGCAGACAGCGGATTCGGCGCGCCAAGCCAACCAGTTGGCCGCCAGCGCGGCGCAAGTGGCACAAAAAGGCGGCGCCGTGGTGGGGCAGGTGGTGCACACCATGAACGACATCAGCAGCAGCAGCCAGCGCATCAGCGACATCATCAGCGTGATCGACGGCATTGCCTTTCAGACCAATATCTTGGCGCTCAATGCGGCGGTGGAAGCGGCGCGCGCCGGTGAGCAAGGGCGCGGCTTTGCGGTGGTGGCCACCGAAGTGCGCAGCCTGGCCGGGCGCAGCGCGCAAGCGGCCAAAGAGATCAAAGACCTGATCGGGGCCAGCGTAGAAAAGGTGCAAAACGGCAGCCGCTTGGTGCAAGAGGCCGGCGCCACCATGGACGAGATCGTGGGCAGCGTGCAGCGCGTGAGCGACATCATCGGCGAAATCACGGCCGCCGCCGCCGAGCAAAGCGATGGCATTGGGCAGGTCAACGTGGCGGTGAACCAGCTTGACCAAATGACGCAGCAAAACGCGGCGCTGGTCGAGCAAAGCGCAGCAGCCTCCGAGAGCCTGCGCGAGCAGGCGGCGCGGCTGGCCGAGGCCATCGGCACCTTCCGCACCGGTGCGCAAAGCAATCCAGCGGTGCCGGCAGGCGCCCTTGCGCCACGCACACGTCCACCCGCTGCGGCTGCAGTGGCCAAAGGTGCGACCCCAGCCCGTTCCAGCCCCTATGCCCCTGCCGCCGCACGCCGCTCAGACGGTTTCAGGCCCGCCGCAAGCGCTCCGCTGCCCAAGCCACAGGCACACCCGAGCGCTTCAGCCAAGGCCCTGCCCGCTGCAGCGTCGGCGGCCGCCAAGGCCCAACCAGCACCCCGCACCGCACCGCCATCCCAAGCGGCCCCGATGGCATCGGCAACCAAGGCCCTGCCCAACCGCAGCAGCGCCAAAGCCAGCGCCAAGCCAGCCGACAACGCCGAGGGCGAGTGGGAGAGTTTTTGAAACCCGGTTCGGTTAAAGTCGGGCCATGGTTCCACATCTCGTCACGGCCCTGACTGGCCCCATCAATGAACTCGAGCAGCGCGTGCTCGAATCCACCCCCGTCATCGAGCGCTGGTTTCGGCTCGAATGGATGGAGCACACGCCGCCGTTTTACAGCTCGGTCGATATTCGCAACGCGGGCTTTAAGCTGGCCCCGGTGGACACCAACCTGTTCCCCGGCGGCTGGAACAACCTCACGCCCGAAATGCTGCCGCTGGCGGTGCAGGCGGCCATGGCGGCGATCGAAAAAATCTGCCCCGAAGCCAAAAACCTGCTGCTGGTGCCCGAGAACCACACGCGCAACATGTTCTACCTGATGAACGTGGCGCAGCTGCAGAAAATCTTTTACCAAGCCGGCCTGAATGTGCGGCTGGGTTCGCTAAACCCCGAGCTCAAGTCGCCGGTAACCATCGACTTGCCCAACGGCGAGCAGGTGCGCATCGAGCCGCTGCTGCGGCAGGGGCGGCGCGTCGGGCTCAAGCACTTCGACCCCTGCACGGTGCTGCTCAACAACGACCTAAGCGCCGGCGTCCCCGGCATTTTGGAAGATTTGCACGAGCAGTACCTGCTGCCGCCGCTGCACGCGGGCTGGCACGTGCGCAAGAAAAGCCAGCACTTTGCCGCCTACGAAGGGGTGGCCAAGCGCTTTGGCAAGCTGCTGGGCATGGACCCGTGGCTCATCAACCCGCTCTTCAACCACTGCGGTCAGGTCAACTTCGCCGAAGGCACCGGGATGGAGTGCTTGCAGACCAATGTGGATGCGCTGCTGGGAAAGATCAAAAAGAAGTTCAAAGAGTACGGCATCCGCGAAAAGCCCTTCGTGATCGTCAAGGCCGACAACGGCACCTACGGCATGGGCGTGATGACGGTGCGCGACGCCTCCGACCTCAACGAGCTCAACCGCAAGACCAAGAACAAGATGGCCGTCATCAAAGACGGGCAGCCGGTCTCGGACGTGATCATCCAGGAAGGGGTGCTGACGCACGAGCGCATCAACGATGCCGTGGCCGAGCCGGTGGTCTATATGATGGATCGCTACGTGGTGGGCGGTTTTTACCGCGTGCACGCCGATCGCGGCGTGGATGAAAACCTCAACGCCCCCGGCTCCAGCTTTGCCCCGCTGGCCTTCGAGAAAGGGGCGCAGCAGCCACAACCGGGCCACAAGCCGGGGGCCAGCGTGCCCAATCGCTTCTACCTCTACGGCGTGATCGCCCGGCTGGCAATGCTGGCGGCCAGCTACGAGCTCGAAGCCACCGACCCGCTGGCCGAGGAGTTTGTGTGAGCGCCCCAGCGCAGCGGCTGCTGTTCGTGGCCGATCCGCTGCCGGGCTTCAAAATCCACAAAGACAGCACCTTTGCCATGCTGCGCGAATGCCAGCGCCGTGGCCATGCGCTGGCGGTGTGCACCGCGGCCGACCTGCACTGGCGCAGCGGCGCCCCTGTCACGGCGCGGGTGCAGTTTATCGAGCTCACCGGCCACCCCAGCGACTGGTACCGCGTGTGCGCCAGCGCCGACACGGCGCTGCGCGACTTCGACGCCGTGCTGATGCGCACCGACCCGCCCTTTGATGCCGAATACTTCTACGCCACGCACCTGCTGCAGCAGGCCGAGCGCGAGGGCGCGCGGGTCTTCAACCGGCCACAGGCGCTGCGCGAGCACCCGGAAAAGCTGGCGCTGCTGGAGTTTGCCGAGTTCGCCCCGCCCACCTTGGTCACGCGCTCTGCCGCCGCCATCCGCGCCTTTCACGCCGAGCAGCAAGACATCATCCTCAAACCGCTCGACGGCATGGGCGGGATGGGGATTTTTCGCGTCGGCCCCGATGGCCTGAACCTGGGCTCAATCATCGAGACGCTGAACCGCCACGGCCAGAGCAGCGTGATGGTGCAGCGCTTTCTACCCGAAATCGCGCAGGGCGACAAGCGCGTGCTGCTGATCGGCGGCGCGGCGGTGCCCTTTTGCTTGGCGCGCATCCCGCAGGGCGGCGAGGTGCGTGGCAACCTGGCCGCCGGCGGCAAAGGGGTGGCGCAGCCCTTGAGTGAGCGCGATTGGGCCATCGCCCGCGCCATCGGCCCCAAGCTGGCTGCGCGCGGCTTGTTGCTGGTGGGCTTAGACGTGATCGGCGACTGCGTGACCGAAATCAACGTCACCAGCCCGACCTGCTTTCAGGAAATCACCGACCAAACCGGCTGCAACGTGGCGGCGCTGTTTGTGGATGCGCTGGAGCGTGTGCTGGGCTGAGGTTCAAGCGGGCTGGTGAGCTACACCAAAGCGCTGCGCCAATTGCTGCAGGCGTCTGTCCAATGTCCACAACTCGGTGCCTGGCCGCAGCAAAGTAGCGGCCAGCAGGGACATGTCAACCAGCCCGCATCCCTGCCCGTGCAAGCGTTCGCGCTCGATGAGCTCCAACAGGTCGCTCCAGCTTGCGTCTGGACACGACTGCAGCAGGGCCAGGTTGCGCAGGGTGTGCTGGCGTGGCGTTGGCGGAGTGCCGCAAGCGATTTCGAGTATGACCATCGGGTGGGTGAGCACGCGGTCTTGGTGCAGCAGATTCACCAGTGCCGCGTTGTGGTTGCGGAAATGATCGACCCACACCGAGGTGTCGATGAGCACGCTCATTGCGCGAGGGGTTCATCGCGGCGGCGCGGTGTCTCCACAGCCTGCGGCATGGTCGCGCCCAAAGCGGCCAAGCGCTTGGCCGCTTGCACACGCACAAAGGTTTTGATGGCTTCGCGGAAAAGCTCGGATTGGTCCATGTCGGAGTCGGCTGCTTCCATGGCCTGCTCGTACAAGGCATCATCTATGGTCACGGTGGCGCGCATGTGGAATTCTCCTAAAACCTCGAAATTGTGCCTCAAGCCGCTTATAAACCAAACCCAGATCAATCCAGCGGCAAGCCGCCGACAAACACCTTGAGCTCGCCCGCAGCAAAGGGGGTCCAGCGCTCGTCGCGCGTCAGCGGTGTGGTGACGACGACGGCGGCGCGGTCACCGGGCTGGTTGACTTCGGCGAAATTCACGGTCCAGTCCTCGTCCATCAGGGTGGCGTGCGAAAAGGGGTGCTGGCGCACCAGGTAGTGCAACTGGGTGCTGCAGTGCGCCCACAGCGCCTCGCCGTTGGAGAGCAAAAAGTTGAAGCTGCCGTGGGCGCGCACCTGGGGCAGCAGCTCGCGCAGCGTGAGCGTGAGCTCGGCCACGCTGGGCAGGCTGGCGTGCGATTTGGCCAGCTCTTGCAGCAGCCAGCAAAAGGCGCGCTCGCTGTCGGTGTCGCCCACCGGATGAAAGTGGCTGTGCAGGTGTGGGTGGTAATTTTTAAGGTCGCCGTTGTGCGCAAAAACCCAGTGCCGGCCCCACAGCACACGGCAAAAGGGGTGCGTGTTTTCCAGCCGCACCGCGCCCTCGGTGGCTTTGCGCACGTGGGCGATGATGTGGGTGCTCTTGAGCGGGTAGTGGCGCAAAAAATTGGCCATGGGCGATTGCGCCGCGCTTTCGCAATCGACAAACAGGCGCAGCCCCTTGCCCTCGAAAAAGGCAATGCCCCAGCCGTCGCCGTGGTGGTCGGTGGCGCCGCCACGGCGCTGCAAGCCGCTGAAGCTGAATTGGGCGTCGGTCGGGGTGGCGCAGTTGAGTCCGAGCAGTTGACACATGGGCGATAGCGTAGCAGATGCCCGGCCTACAATCGGGGCCATGAACTTCGTCGAGATGCTGCATGCGGCCGAGCGCCGCCACCAGTCGCTGCTGTGCGTGGGCCTGGACCCAGACCCGGCGCGCTTCCCGCACCCTTGGCGCAACGACCCGGCGCGCATTTACGAATTTTGCGCCGCCATCGTCGATGCCACGGCCGATTTGGCGCTCGCCTTCAAGCCGCAGATCGCCTACTTTGCCGCGCACCGCGCCGAAGACCAGCTCGAACGCCTGCTGGCGCACATCCGCGTGGCGGCCCCGCACGTGCCCATCATTCTGGATGCCAAGCGCGGCGACATCGGCAGCACCGCCGAGCAGTACGCGCGCGAAGCCTTCGAGCGCTACGGCGCCGATGCGGTCACGCTCTCGCCCTTTATGGGTTTCGACTCCATCCAGCCCTATTTGCAATACCCCGGCAAGGGCGTCTTTTTGCTCTGCCGCACCAGCAACCCCGGCGGCGACGAGCTGCAAAACCAGCGCCTGGCCAGCGTGCCGGGGCAGCCGCTGCTGTACGAGCACATCGCCCGGCTGGCGCAGGGGCCGTGGAATGTCAGCGGCCAGCTCGGGCTGGTGGTGGGCGCCACCTACCCGGAGGAAATCGAGCGCGTGCGCGCCCTGGCCCCCACCCTGCCGCTGCTCATACCCGGTGTGGGCGCGCAGGGTGGCGACGCAAACGCGACCGTGTACGCGGGCTGGCGCGGCAGCGCGGAGCGTACCGAGGCGCTGATTGCGGTCAATTCCTCGCGCGCCATTTTGTACGCCAGCGCCGGCCCAGACTTTGCCCAAGCGGCGCGGCGCGAAGCCGAACGCACGCGCGCGCTGTTGCAGGCGGCGCGGCCGCTGGGCGCGCTTGCTTGAGGCCGGAGCTGGCCCAAACCGCCCGGGCTGGGTTTTTTAGTCCAGCAAAAACTGCAGTTCGATGCCCGCAACCACGATCTGGTCCAAGTGTGCCAGCGCCACCGGGGCTTCGGTCACAGGCGCACCATTGAGCAGCACCGCCGACCCTTCCACCCAAGCCAAGGTGTGGCCGCTGCTGCTGCGCGCGATGGCCGCCACGGCCACCCCCGGTTTGCCCACGGTGGTGTGGGGTTTTAGCAGGGTCATTTCTTTGCCGGCGGCGGCGGTGCCCAGCAGCCGCAGCCGTGCCGGGGGGCTGGGCGGAGAGGCCGTGGGCACCTCATCGGAGGCGCGAGCGGCGCTCGGCGGTGAAGGGTGGAACGCGGCAGCAGCCGACTGGACGGGCTGCACCACCAGCTCGCCTTCGACTAGGCGGATTTGGCAGCGCCCGATTTCGATCAGGTCGGCGGGCCCGATGCGCAGCGCGTCGACGGAGCGACCATTGACGTAGGTGCCGTTGGTGCTGTGCAGGTCGATCAGCTCCACGCCATCGGGGTGCAGCACAAACAGCGCATGCTCACCGCTGACGGCCAAATGGTCGACCACGATGTCGTTGTAGGGCCGCCGTCCCAAGGTGGTGCGCGGGCGCACCAGTCCGATCACCTGCGCAGCCGCACCATCCAAGGTGATCGACAAGGAGGGCATGGCTGCAAGCAAGTGTCTGGATGACGTTGAGGCTGCGCGGGCCCCTCAGGCTTAGAGCAGGCGCTTGAGCAGGCGCGCCATTTCGGAGGGGTTGCGTGTGATGGTGAAGCCGCATTCTTCCATGATGGCCAGCTTGGCGTCGGCCGTATCGGCGCCACCGGCGATCAGCGCACCGGCGTGGCCCATGCGCTTGCCCGCCGGGGCGGTCACGCCCGCGATGAAGCCAACCACCGGTTTTTTCATGTTCGCCTTGCACCACAGCGCCGCCTCGGCCTCGTCGGGGCCGCCGATCTCGCCGATCATGATCACGGCATCGGTGTCGGGGTCGTCGTTGAACAGGCGCATCACGTCGATGTGCTTGAGGCCGTTGATCGGGTCGCCGCCGATGCCCACCGCCGACGATTGGCCCAGGCCGATCTCGGTCAGTTGCGCCACCGCTTCGTAGGTGAGGGTGCCGGAGCGGCTCACCACACCGATGCGGCCCTTGCGGTGGATGTGGCCGGGCATGATGCCGATCTTGATTTCTTCGGGCGTGATCAGGCCCGGGCAGTTGGGGCCCAGCAGCAGGGTTTCCTTGCCACCGGCGGCCACTTTGGCCTTCATTTTGTTGCGCACCATCAGCATGTCGCGCACCGGAATGCCTTCGGTGATGCAGATGGCCAGATCGAGATCGGCCTCCACGGCCTCCCAGATCGCCTCGGCGGCGCCGGCTGGCGGCACGTAGATGACCGACACGGTGGCACCGGTCTGGGCTGCGGCTTCTTTGACGCTGGCGTAGATCGGGATGTTGAAAATGCGCTCACCGGCCTTCTTGGGGTTGACGCCGGCGACGAAGCAGTTTTTGCCGTTGGCGTATTCTTGGCACTTTTCGGTGTGGAACTGGCCGGTTTTGCCCGTGATGCCCTGGGTGATGACCTTGGTGTCTTGGTTGATCAGAATGCTCATGGTGGTGTCCTGGTCTTCTTAGGCGGTGGCGGCGGGCTGCACGGCGGCAACGACTTTTTGTGCCGCATCGGCCATGGTGTCGGCGCTGATGATGGGCAGGCCCGATTCGGCCAGCATTTTCTTGCCCAACTCTTCGTTGGTGCCCTTCATGCGCACCACCAGCGGCACGCTGAGGTTGACGGCGCGGCAGGCGGTGATCACGCCGGTGGCGATGGTGTCGCACTTCATGATGCCGCCAAAGATGTTGACCAAAATCGCCTTCACGCGGTCGTTCTTGAGCATGATCTTGAAGGCTTCGGTGACCTTCTCGGGGGTGGCGCCGCCGCCCACGTCGAGAAAGTTGGCCGGCTCGGCGCCAAAGAGCTTGATCGTGTCCATGGTGGACATGGCCAGCCCGGCGCCGTTGACCAAGCAGCCGATGTTGCCGTCGAGGCTGATGTAGGCCAGATCGAACTTGGAGGCTTCGATTTCGGCTGGGTCTTCTTCGTCGAGGTCGCGCAGGGCGACGATTTCGGGGTGGCGAAACAGCGCGTTGGCGTCGAAGTTGAACTTGGCGTCGAGGCAGATGAGTTGGCCTTTGGCGTCGCGGTTGAGCGGGTTGATTTCGACCAGCGAGGCGTCGGTCTCCATGTAGCAGCGGTACAGGCGCTGGCAGATGTCGATGAACTGCGCCACAGAGCCAGCCGGCATGCCCACGCCCTGGGCCAGTTGCGCGCCTTGCTCGGGCGTGAGGCCCGTGAGCGGATCGACGAACACCTTGACGATTTTCTCGGGTGTCGCGTGCGCGACTTCTTCGATGTCCATGCCGCCTTCGCTGGAGGCGATGAAGGCAACCTTTTGGCTGCCGCGGTCGGTCACGAGCGAGAGGTAGTATTCTTTTTGGATGTCGGCGCCGTCTTCGATGTAGAGGCGGCGCACTTTTTGGCCAGCAGCGCCGGTTTGGTGCGTAATGAGCTGCATGCCCAGAATCTGCTCGGCCAGATCGCGCACCTGCTGCACACTCTTGGCAACCTTGACGCCGCCGCCCTTACCGCGCCCGCCAGCGTGGATCTGGGCCTTGACGACCCACACCGGGCCGCCGAGTTTTTGCGCCGCTTCCACCGCTTCCTGCACCGTGAAGGCAGGGATGCCACGCGGCACCGGCAGGCCGAACTGACGCAAGATATCCTTGCCTTGATACTCGTGAATTTTCATAAAAATCGCTCTCTAGAAGGGGTGCGACGCGCACACGGGCACACGAAACCTGCACTTTATCATGCTGGCCCCCACCTTAGCTGATGCGAAACTGACGGCGCACCCGCAAGCGGTCGGTGGCGTGCGGTTGGCGCGCTCTGCTTTGGCGCACAATCGGGGCTATCGATCAGGTTGGAAATTCAACGCCCATGCCCAAGCTTTTTATCGACGGCGAGGCCGGTACCACCGGCTTACAAATCCGCCAGCGCCTGGCGCACTGGCCGGCCATTGAGCTGTTGGCCATTGCGCCCGAGCAGCGCAAAGACGCGCAGGCCAAGCGCGCCCTGATGGCGCAGGCCGACTTGGTGATTTTGTGCCTGCACGACGAGGCCGCGCGCGAGTCGGTGGCGCTGCTCGATGCGCTCAAGGCCGAGGGCCGAGTCGCCCCGCGGGTGATCGACGCCTCTACGGCGCACCGGGTGGCTCCGGGCTGGGTTTATGGCTTTGCCGAGCTCTGCCTAGGGCAGGCCGAAGCGATTCGGCGCGCCGAGCGCGTGAGCAACCCCGGCTGCTACGCCACCGGGGCCATTGCACTCATCCGGCCCTTGATCGATGCCGGGCTGATCCCGCCCGACTTCCCGCTCTGCCTGCCCAGCGTGAGCGGCTACAGCGGCGGCGGGCGCACCATGATCGAAGCCTACGAGGCCGGCCAGGCGCCCGCCTTTGAGCTGTACGCGCTCGGGCTGGAGCACAAGCACCTGCCCGAAATCATGGCCTGCACCGGCCTGCAGCGGCGGCCGCTGTTTGTGCCCTCGGTGGGCAACTTTGCCCAAGGCATGCTGGTGCAACTGCCGCTGCACCTCGACGCGCTGCCGGGCCAGGTGCGCGCCGCCGACTTGGAGCAAGCGCTGCGCGCGCACTATGCCGGCAGCGCGGTGGTGACGGTGCAGGGCCCGAGCCCCGAGGGCAAGCTCGACGCCGTGGGGCTGGCCGGGCACGATGGCATGGAACTGCGCGTGTTTGGCAATGAAGCACGGCGCCAGGCGCTGCTGGTGGCGCGGCTGGACAACCTGGGCAAAGGGGCCAGCGGTGCGGCGGTGCAGAATGTGCGATTGATGCTGGGCATTTAAGGAGGCGTGGCCGTGCAGGCCCATAAACCAAACAACCATTCCGATACCGCGCCCGAAGAGCTGCTGGCTGGAATCGATCAGGGCATCGAGGCGCACCTAAGCTGGACCCACCGGCTCATGCGCACCGCCTTGCTGCGCGAGTCGCCCGGCGACGACATGCTGCGCCCCAACGCCCACCACCTGTGCCAGCTCGGGCGCTGGCTCGATGTGGCGCACCCGGCGCTGGCGCGCTTCGATTCCGCCACCACCCAAGCCATGCTGGCCACGCACCAAAAAATACACGACGCGGTGCGCGCCATGTGCCTGGCCCTGCTGCAGCACAAGGCGGCCACGGCGCAGTTGCTGGCCGATTACGAATCCAGCCAGCAGCAGATGGTGGCGCACCTGCACACCCTGCGCATGCAGGTGTCGCAGGCGGCGCACCGCATCGATGTGCTCACCGGCTTGCCGCTGCGCCACGGCCTGCAGCACAGCTTCGAGGCGCTGGCGCTGCAAGCGGCCCAGAGCGGCACCGAGCTGTGGCTGACGATCATCGACATCGACCGCTTCAAGAGCGTCAACGATGTGTATGGGCACCCAGTGGGCGATCTGGCGCTCAAGCACGTGGCGCAATTGCTCTCGGCCGGTCTGCGCGACCAAGATGTGCTGTTGCGCTTTGGTGGCGAGGAGTTTCTGGGCCTGTTTCTGCTGCCCAACGCCGAGGCCGCCACGCTGCTGGCGCAGCGCATGGTCGAGACCTTGCGCGACCAGCCCTTGCGCACGCGCCAGGGCCTGGTGCTGGGCCTGACCGCCACCCTGGGCTGGACGGCGGTGCGCCCCGGCGAGGGGCTGGAGCAGGCGATCGAGCGCGCCGACCGGCTGATGCTGCACGGCAAGCAGCTGGGGCGCGACCGCTACGTGATCACCAGCGACTCGCTGGCGCTGATTTAAGGCGCCGCACTAGCCCCTCAGGCGTCGAGCAGCCAGGGGCCGTCGGGGCCGGGTTCCAGCCGCGCCGCCTGGCTTTGCACCAAGGCCTCGATGCGCTGCTGCACCCAGGCGCGCAGGGGTTGCCCTGCGCCATGCCGCCGGTGCAACTGCTGCAAATAGGGCGTGCCCTCGGCCCAAGCCAAAAAGTCGGCCAGCCCAATGCGCTGCCATTCGAGCAGCCGGAACTTGAGCAGCACCTTGATCGCGTACTCGCGGTGCCGCTCGGGGCTGTTGGCAAACTGCGCCAGCCGGCTGCGCGCGCGCGCCAGCGCCTGCGCCACGTCCGCTGCCCCGGCGATCACGGCCCCGTGGCCGGGGATCACCCACTGCGGGGCCAGGGCTTCGATGCAGTCGAGCGTGGCGGCCACTTCGGCAAAGCCGGGCTCGCCGTCGAGCTCGGGGAACACCACGCCAAAGCCGTTCGGCCACAGCGCGTCGCCGCTGATCAAGATCTGATGCTGCGGCTCGAACAGCAGCAGCGCGTGCGGGTCGTGCCCGGGGGCGGCGTGCAGTTGCCACGCGCGCCCGCCCAGCGCCACGGTGTGGCCGGGTTGCAGCAGCGCATCGAAAACAAAGCGCGGGCAGCGCTGGCCGGTGGCGCGAAAGCTTAAAGCGGCTTCGTCCCAGACCCGGGCGGCCTCGGCCTGCCCCGGCGGAATCCAGGTTTGCACGCCGGGAAAGCGCGCCTGCAGGGCGGCGTTGCCACCACAGTGGTCGCTGTGCAAATGGGTGTTGAGCAAATGCCGCAGGGGGCGGCCTTGCAGCGCCTGCTCCAGCAAGGCCACGGTCTGGTCGGCGTGGCTGGCGTAGCCGCTGTCGATCAGGGCCGCGCCGCCGTTGGGGCCGTCGAGGCCGTCGAGCAGCACGCAGTTGGATGAGAGCCAGCCGCGCTCGAACACGCGCACGCCCGGCGGCAGGGCAGGGGGCGGGCTCATTTTTGGCGCAGTTCGCGCCGCAAAATCTTGCCCACATTGCTTTTGGGCAGTTCGTCGCGGAATTCGACGTATTTGGGGCGCTTGTAGCCGGTGAGTTGGTCGTGGCAGAAGCGCAGCAGCGCCTCTTCGCTCAGGGTCGGGTCGCTGCGCACCACATAGACCTTGATCGCCTCGCCGGTGCGCTCGTCGGGCACGCCCACGCTGGCGCATTCGAGCACGCCCGGGCACAGGCCGATCACCTGGTCGAGCTCGGCCGGGTAGACGTTGAAGCCCGAGACGATCACCATGTCTTTCTTGCGATCGACGATGCGGGTGTAGCCGCGCGCATCCATGATGCCCACGTCGCCAGTGCGCATAAAGCCGTCGGCGGTGAAAACCTTGGCGTTTTCTTCTGGTTTTTGGTAGTAGCCGGGCGTCACGTTGGGGCCACGGATGCAGATCTCGCCCGGGCTGCCCAAATCCAGGTCGCGGCCGGCGTCGTCTTTGATGGCGATGTCGATGCTGGGCAGCGGCAGCCCGATGCTGCCCGTGAATTCGGTGCTGGTGACCGGGTTGTTGGTGCCGATGGCGCAGGTCTCGCTCATGCCCCAGCCCTCGATCATGGGGCTTTTGGTGACCGCCTTCCATTGACGCGCCGTGGCTTCCGAGGCCGCCATGCCGCCCGCTTGCGAGAGCACCAGGTTGGAGCAATCGACCTGCTTGAAGCGCGGGTGGTTGAGCAGGCCGTTGAACAGCGTGTTGACGGCGGGCAGGAAGTGAAACGGCCGGCTCTTGAGCACCTCGATGAACTTGGGGATGTCGCGCGGGTTGGGGATCAGGGTGGCGTGCGAGCCGTGGCGCAGCACCAGCAGCATCAGGGTCAGGGCAAAGATGTGGTACAGCGGCAAGGCCATGATGTGGTTGGCGCGGCTCACGTCGCCGAGCTTGTCCAGCGCCGGGGTGAACCAGGCCTCGGCCTGCAAGGTGGCGGCGATCACGTTGCCGTGGGTGAGGATGGCCCCTTTGGAGAGCCCGGTTGTGCCGCCGGTGTATTGCAAAAAGGCGATGGAATCGTGCGTGAGCGTGGGCGGTTTCAAGCTCAGGCTGTGGCCGCTTTGCAGCGCCTGCTTGAACGGCACGATGGTGCGCCCGTGCAGCGGCAGGCGGTAGCGCGGCACCATCTTGGCCAGGTGGCGCACCGCAAACGTAATCCAGCGCCCATACCACCAGCCCAGCAGTTCGCCCATGCTGGCCACCACCACGTGTTTGACCTGCGTGCGCTCGATCACTTCTTCGAGCACGTGGGCGAAGTTTTCTAGGATAACGATGGCTTCGGCGCCGGAGTCGTTGAGCTGGTGTTCGAGCTCGCGCGCGGTGTAGAGCGGGTTGACGTTGACGCAGGTGTAGCCCGCGCGCAACACCCCGGTCATGGTGATGGGAAACTGGGGCAGGTTGGGCAGCATGATCGCCACCCGGGCGTTTTCTGACAAGCCCAGCGACTGCAAATAAGCCCCCAGCGCCTGGCTCTTGCGGTCGAGCTGGGCGTAGCTCATCCAGCGTTCCATGCAGACCGTGACCGGACGCTGGGCGTGCTCGCGAAACGAGGCGTCGAACAGTTCGTTGAGGCAGCGATACTGAGACGTATCGATCTCATGCGGCACACCGGGCGGGTAACTCTGAAGCCAGATTTTTTCCATGAGGGGACGCAGCAAGGTTGAAACGGGGGGAAGGGGCGCAAACCGGCTTTGATTGTGGCCGTTTGTGGCCGCATCCGACTCAGGGCAAGCCCTTGGGTGGTGTCGCGCCCGCAACAGGTGCGGCAAAACCCGGCCCGTTTTGGAGGGTTGGTCTGCATGCTTGCTGCAAAAACCAGGGAAAACCCTTATCATCAGGCCATGAACCCCCTTGACCCATCCCGCAACCCGATCCATGCAGCCTTGCGCGGGCGCATCGGTGTGCCCATTGCGGTGCTGCGGGCGGTGCATCGGCCGGCCATTTTGCGGCATCTGCTGGCTTTGGGCGAGCACGACCGTTACCTGCGTTTCGGCTATGCCGCCAGCGATGCGCACATTCGGCGCTACGTCGAGGGCTTGCGCTTTGAGCGCGACGAGGTGTTTGGGATTTTCAATTGGCGCATGCGCCTGATCGCGGTGGCGCACTTGGCCTATATGGTGCGCAGCCGCCAAGAGCAGGCCGCCGAATTTGGGGTCAGCGTGGCCGCCACGGCGCGCGGGCGCGGCTACGGGGCGCGCTTGTTCGCCCACGCCATGCGCCACGCCCGCAACGAAGGCGTGTCGCAACTCGTCATCCACACCCTGAGCGAAAACGCGCCCATGCTGGCCATCGCCCGCAAGGCCGGGGCCAGCGTGCAGCGCGAGGGCGGCGAGAGCGAGGCGCACCTGGTGCTGCCACCGGCAGACTTCCAATCCAGCCTGAGCGAATGGTGGCAAGATGGCGTGGCGCGTGGGCACTACGCATTTAAGCACGCCCACTACCGCTTGCGCCGATGGGTGGGGCGTGCGCTTGCGCGTCAGCGCGCTGTTGTATCCTAGAGGTTGCTCAACTACCGTGCACCTTCGTGGCCGAACCCTCCCCCAGTAGATCGCCGCAGCGCCGGCTGCGGCATGTGGACCAGCGCGGTTTTTTTAAGCGGCTGGTGGAATTTCTCAACCCCGGTCCTGACTCCAAGGATGAACTGATCAAGTCCTTGTCCGAGGCCGAGGACAACGCCATCATCAACGCCGAGTCGCGCGCCATGCTCGAAGGCGTGATCCGCATCGCCGACATGACGGCCGGCGAGGTGATGGTGGCGGCCCCGCGCATGGATGCGCTCGACATCAACGCCCCCTTTAACGAGTTGCTCAACACCGTGATCTCGACCGCCCACTCGCGCTTTCCGGTCTTTGAGGGCGAGCGCGACCAGATCATCGGCATCCTGATGGCCAAGGATTTGCTCAAATTGCAGCGCGCGCCGGAGCTGAATCTGCGCGCCTTGCTGCGCCCGGCCACGTTCGTGCCCGAAAGCAAGGGGCTCAACGACTTGCTGCGCGAGTTTCGTGGCAACCGCAACCATCTGGCGATCGTGATCGACGAGTTTGGCCGCGTCGCCGGGCTGATTACGATCGAAGACGTGCTGGAAGAAATCGTGGGCGAGATCGAAGACGAGTTCGACGTGGAAGAAGACGAGGGCGACATCTTCACCTTGGCCGATGGCTCTTGGCGCATCAATGGAGACACCTCGATCGAGCGCCTCAACGAGCGCTTTGCGGTCGAGCTGCCACTGAATGGCTTCGAGACCATCGGCGGCTTGGTCGCGCACGAGCTGGGCCACGTGCCCAAGCGCGGCGAAAGCCACGCCTTGGGGGGCTTGCTGTTTCGCGCCCAGCACACCCGCGGCGGGGCGGTGATCTGGTTCAAGGTCACGCGCCTAGAGGGGGCGCCGTGAGGCGCGGCGTCTGGTCGCTGGCCCTGCTGCTGGCGGGCTTTGTGCAAGCGCTGGCCTTGGCGTGGCCGTTCCAGACGCTGGCGCTGGCCGGTTTGGGTTTGCACGCTGGCGCGCCGCTGCCGCTGCTGCAATGGCTGGCCTTGGGCGTGCTGGTGTTGGCCATTGTCCGCGCACCCAGTTGGCGCCGGGCCGCTTGGCGCACGTGGGTGTTTGCGCTGGCGTGGTTGTGCGGCAGCTTTTGGTGGCTGTTTGTTTCGATGAACACCTACGGCGGCATGGCGGTGCCGCTGGCGGCAACGGCGGTCGGGCTGCTGGCGGCCTTTCTGGCCTTGTACTACGCCGCCGCGGGCGCCCTGTTTTGGCGCTGGCGCGATGCCACGCCGCTGGTGCAGGCGCTCAGTTTTGCGTCCTTGTGGACGCTGGCCGAAGTGGCGCGCGGTACCTTGCTGACCGGGTTTCCGTGGGGGGCGATCGGTTACGCCCACGTCGATTCGATGGCCGCCTTGGCGCCTTGGGTGGGGGTCTACGGCATGGGGGCGCTGGCGGCGGCGTTGGCGGCGCTGGCAGCGGGCGTGGTGGCGGCCAGGTTGCAGCGCGGCACGGTGCCCCAGCATGGGCCCCAAACCGGGTGGCTGATGTCGGCGCGCAGCCTGAGCAGCGGCCGCTTGGCGTGGCCCTTGTTGCTGCTGCTGGCGGTTTGGTTGCCACTGCTGGCGTGGCCCCAGATGGGCAACTGGCTGGCGCAGCGCGCGCCCCTGTGGACCAGCAGCACCGGCAGCTTGCCCGTGGTGTTGCTGCAAGGCAATGTGGCGCAGGATAAAAAGTTCGAGCCCCATGTGGGCATTCCGTTCGCGCTGCAGTGGTACAAGGAGCAGACCGCGCGGGCCCTCGATCGGCTCGAGGCGGCGGGTCAGCCCGGCCTGGTGGTGCTGCCCGAAACCGCCATCCCGCTGCTGCCGCAAGAGATCGATCCGCTCTGGTGGGATACCTTCTTGGGCCGCATCGAGCGCAGCCAGTCGGCGGTGATGATCGGCATCCCGGTGGGCGATTGGCGCGAGGGTTATACCAATTCGGTGCTGGGCTGGACGCCCACGCTACAGCCGCAATACCGCTACGACAAATACCATCTGGTGCCGTTTGGCGAGTTCGTGCCGCCGTTTTTTCAGTGGTTCATCGACATGATGCAGATACCGCTGGGGGCGTACCGGCCCGGCCCGCTCGGGCAAGCGCCGATGGAATGGGCCAACCAGCGCATTGGCCCCAACATCTGCTACGAAGACCTGTTTGGCGAAGAACTGGCGGCAGCCTTTGGCTTGGCCAATCAGGCCCCGACGGTGCTGGTCAACGTGAGCAACATTGGCTGGTTTGGCGATACGGTGGCCATCGACCAGCACCGCCACATCGCACGCCTGCGCGCGCTCGAGCTGCAGCGCCCGATGGTGCGCGCCACCAACACCGGCTCCACCGTGGGCATCGACCACATGGGGCGGGTGCTGGCCGAGTTGCCGCGCCTGACGCGTGGGGCACTCGACCTCAGGGTCGAAGGGCGCAGCGGGCTGACGCCGTTTGCGCGCTGGGCCGCCCACTGGGATTTGTGGCCGCTGGTGGGGCTGGCCGTGTTGGTGCTGGCGCTGTGCTGGCGGCGCACGCCGGGCGCTTCGTCAGGCGCCGCGTAGCCCGCTAGAATGAACGGCTGCGCTTGCTGCGCGGTGGCTGCCGCCCCGCCGGCCCAGCCCATTGGCCTGTCATGCTCACATTTCAACAAATCATCCTCAAACTGCAAGCCTACTGGGACGCCCAAGGCTGCGCGCTGCTGCAACCCTACGACATGGAAGTGGGGGCCGGCACCAGCCACACCGCCACCTTTTTGCGCGCCCTCGGCCCCGAGCCCTGGAAGGCGGCCTATGTGCAGCCGAGCCGGCGCCCCAAGGACGGGCGCTACGGCCAGAACCCCAACCGCCTGCAGCACTACTACCAGTACCAGGTGGTGCTCAAGCCGGCCCCGGCCAACATTCTGGACCTGTACTTGGGCTCCTTGCAGGCGCTGGGTTTTGACCTGAAGCAAAACGACATCCGCTTCGTCGAAGACGACTGGGAAAACCCGACCCTGGGCGCCTGGGGCTTGGGCTGGGAGGTGTGGCTCAACGGCATGGAGGTGACGCAATTCACCTACTTCCAACAAGTGGGCGGCATCGACTGCAAACCCATCACGGGCGAGATCACCTACGGGCTGGAGCGGCTGGCGATGTATTTGCAGGGCGTGGAAAGCGTGTACGACCTGGTCTGGACCGACACCGGGTCAGCGCCGGGCCGCTCCCAAGCTGACCCAGCCCCCTCGGGGGGCAGCGACGCCCGCGCAGCGGGCGAGCGTGGGGGCAAGATCCTTTATGGCGACGTCTATCTGCAAAACGAACAAGAGCAAAGCGCCTACAACTTCGAGCACGCCGACGCCGAATTTTTGTTTAGCGCCTTTGCCGCGCACGAGCGTCAGGCTCAGCACCTGATGCGCAGCCAGCTCGCCCTGCCGGCCTACGAGCAGGTGCTCAAGTGCGCGCACAGCTTCAACCTGCTGGATGCGCGCGGGGCCATCAGCGTGACTGAGCGCGCCGCCTACATCGGGCGCATCCGCAACCTGGCGCGCAGCGTGGCACAAAGCTACTACGAGAGCCGCGAACGGCTGGGCTTTCCCATGGCCCCGCGCGAGTGGGTGGCGCAGATGCCCACCAAACAGGCCGCCTGATGTGGCTGGGGCTTGCGGCCCTGATCTTGAGATGACCCCCTTTTATGCCTAACCACAACCTCCTCGTCGAACTGTTTGTCGAAGAACTGCCGCCCAAGGCGCTCAAAAAGCTGGGCGAAGCCTTCGCGGGTGTGCTGGCCGAGCAGCTCCAGGCCCAAGGCCTGGCAGATGCCGAAGCGCAGGTCACGCCCTTTGCCTCGCCACGGCGCCTGGCGGCGCACATCAGCGGCGTGGCCGCGCGCGCGCCGGATCGGGCCGTGTCGCAAAAGCTCATGCCGGTGAGCGTGGGGCTCGATGCCAGCGGCGCGCCCACGCCCGCCTTGCTCAAGCGCCTGGCCGCTTTGGGGGCCGACGCAACGGCCGTGGCCGGTTTGCGGCGTGCCACCGATGGCAAGGCCGAAGCCCTGTTTTTTGACAGCGTGCAGCCCGGTGTGAGCCTGGCGCTGGGCCTGCAAGCGGCGCTGGACGAGGCCCTTGCCAAGCTGCCCATCCCCAAGGTGATGAGCTACCAGCCCGAAACCGATGGCGGCTTGGCCAACTTTGTGCCCGGCTGGAGCAGCGTGCAGTTCGTGCGCCCGGCGCATGGCCTGGTGGCGCTGCATGGCACCGAGGTGGTGCCGGTGCAGGCACTGGGCCTGCGCGCGGGCCGCAGCACCCGTGGCCACCGCTTCGAGGCGGCGCTGGACCCGCTGCCGCTGCCAGACGCCGACACCTATGCCGCCACGCTGCGCGAGCAAGGCGCGGTGATTGCCAGCTACGCCGAGCGCAGTCTGGAGCTGGTGCGCCAGTTGCGCCAGGCCGCGTCTGGTCTGGGGGCGCGGCTGGAGGTGGAGCAGGGCTGGCAGGGCTTGAGCGAGCCGGAGCGGGTGCAGCGCCTGCTGGACGACGCCCTGGTGCAGGAAGTCACGGCCCTGGTGGAGCGGCCGCACGTGCTGGTGTGCCAGTTCGAGCCCGAATTTTTGGCCGTGCCGCAGGAGTGCCTGATCCTGACCATGAAGGCCAACCAAAAATACTTTGCCCTGCTCGACGCCCAAGGCAAGCTGATGCCGCGCTTTCTGGTGGTGAGCAACATCTGCCCCGCCGACGCCAGCGCGGTGATCGGTGGCAACGAGCGTGTGGTGCGCCCGCGCTTGGCCGATGCCCGCTTCTTTTACGACCAGGACCGCAAGCGCTCGCTCGAATCGCGCCTGCTGGGGCTGGCCAAGGTGGTGTATCACAACCGGCTCGGCAGCCAAGGCGAGCGGGTCGAGCGCGTGCGCGCCATCGCCTGCGCCCTCGCGCAGCGCTTGGCCGATCAGGGCTTGGGTGATGCGGCGCTGCTGCGCCAGGTCGAGCAAGCCGCCGTGCTGGCCAAGGCCGATTTGCTGACCGACATGGTGGGCGAATTCCCCGAGCTGCAAGGCACCATGGGGCGCTACTACGCCTTGCACGATGGCTTGGGCGAGCCGGTGGCCGAGGCCATCGAAGACCATTACAAGCCGCGCTTTGCCGGCGATGCGCTGCCGCGCAGCCTGGTCGGGGTGTGCGTGGCGCTGGCCGACAAGCTCGAAACCCTGGTGGGGCTGTTTGGCATCGGCAGCCTGCCCACGGGCGACAAAGACCCGTATGCGCTGCGCCGCCACGCCCTGGGGGTGCTGCGCATGTTGCTTGAGAAAGATTTGCCACTGGACTGGCCCGACCTGCTGGCACTGGCGCGGCTGGTGTTTGGCGACCGGATCGCCGACCCGAGCGCGGCCCTGAGCGATTTCGTCTATGAGCGCTTGGCCGGCAGCTTGCGCGAGCAGGGCTTTGGCACCCAAGAAGTGGATGCGGTGCTGGCGCTGCGCCCACCGCGGCTGGCCGAGGTGCCGCGCCGGCTCGAGGCGGTGCGCGCCTTTGCGGCCCTGCCCGAGGCAGCGGCGCTGGCGGCGGCCAACAAGCGCATAGGCAACATCCTGAAAAAATCGGCGCCGGCCGCTGGGACCGCGGGAACGGCCTTGGCGGCCGAGGCAGCCGTGCAGCCGCAACTGCTGCTGGAGGCGGCCGAAAAAGCCCTCTATGCCGCGCTGCAAGCCACCCTGCCGCAGGCGCAGGCCCAGTTTGAGGCTGGTGACTACCGCGCCCACTTGCTCGGGCTGGCGGCGCTTCGTGCCCCGGTGGATGCGTTTTTTGAGTCGGTGCTGGTCAATGCCGACGAGCCGGCGGTGCGCACCAACCGACTGCTCTTGTTGGGCACGCTGCACCAGGCCATGAACCGGGTGGCCGAGCTGGCGCGCTTGGCCCCTTCGGCCGGCACCGGGTTCGCCACTTGAACAGCCTGCGCACCATGCCCCATAGCCGCGACCCCAAGCTGATCGTGATCGACCGCGACGGCACCCTCAACCACGACCCAGAAGACTACCTGCGCAGCCCCGACGACTGGCAGCCCCTGCCCGGCGCCTTGGAAGCGGTGGCGCGGCTCAACCAATCTGGCTGGCGCGTGGTGGTGGCCACCAACCAATCGGGCCTGGGTCGCGGCTTGTTCGATATCGCCACCCTCAACGACATTCACGCCCGCATGCACAAGGCCTTGGCGCTGGCTGGGGGGCGGGTGGAGGCGGTGTTTTTCTGCCCGCACGCCCCCGAAGACGAATGCGATTGCCGCAAGCCAGCACCGGGGCTGTACTTGCAGATCAGCCAGCGCCTGGGGGTGCCACTGGCACAGATGGTGGCGGTGGGCGATTCGGTGCGCGACGCGCAGGCGGCACGGGCAGCGGGCTGCGAGGCGCATCTGGTGCTCACCGGCCAGTCGCTGGCGCACCGCGACGGCACGCCGGTGCCGGGCCTGCCCGCAGGCGTGACCGTGCACCCCGATTTGACCGCTTTTGCCGATGCCATCGTGGCGCGCACGGGTGCGGCTGTTTCAGACCAGATGGGCCATTCATGACCGCGATTTACGCCTTGCGTTCCTTGTTGCATATGCTGTTCATGGCCATCACGGTGGTGCCGTGGGCGCTGGCGGTGGTGTTGGCGGCGCCCTTGGTCGGTGGTGCCCGCGTCTACCGCATGTGCGCGGCCTGGCTGGCCACGGCGGTCTGGGCCGGTGGCTGGATACTGGGCATCCGCAACCGCGTCACGGGCTGGGAGAACCTGCCCCAGGGCCGCTTGGATGCAGCGGTGCTGCTGGTCAAGCACCAGTCGGTCTGGGAGACCTTCAGCATGCCGGCGTTGATGCCGCGCCCGCTCGCCTTTGTGTTCAAAAAAGAGCTGCTGCGCATCCCGTTTTTTGGCTGGGCAATGGGGCGCATGGACATGATCCACATCGACCGCGCGCAGCGCAACCGAGCCTTTGCCAAGGTGGTGCAGCAGGGCCGGCGCTTGTTGGGCCAAGGCACTTGGGTCATCATGTTTCCCGAGGGCACGCGCATTGCGCGCGGCCAAGTGGGGGACTACAAAAGCGGCGGCACCCGGCTGGCGATTCAAACCGGGGTGCCGGTGATCCCGGTCGCCGTCAATTCCGGCCGCTGCTGGCCGGCCAAGGCCTTTATCAAGCGCCCGGGGGTGGTGGATATTTCGATCGGGCCACCGATACCCAGCGCCGGGCGCGACGCCGAGGAGCTGCTGCGCGAGGTGCAAGACTGGATCGAGGCCGAGATGCGCCGCCTCGACCCCGAAGCCTACCCCGAAGCCACCTACCCCGGCGCAACCACCGCCATCCAGCCCAGCCAGCCGTGATCGATGCGCTCGGCGCGCCCCCTTTGCGCCACCCGCAAGCCAACCGCGAACGCCTGCTTGGCGGGCAGCGGGTAGGCTACCGCTTCGAGCGCGCCCAGCGCAAGACGCTGGGCTTGCGCGTGTGCCCCCAAGGCCTAACGGTGCGCGCCCCCGCCCGCTTGGCGCTGGCCGAGGTGGAGCGCTTTTTGGACAGCAAGGCGCGTTGGATACTCGGTAAATTGCAGCAGGTGCAGGCGCGGCCAAGCCCAGATGCGCCGCCTACGCCGGAGCAACTGGCTGCGCGCTGGCGCGCCGGGGCCAGCGTGCCCTATCTGGGCCAGCCCTTGGCTTTGCTGCTAGAACCCGCAGCCGGCCTGGCTCCCGGCAGCGCCCGCTTGAGCGAGGCCGGCTTGCACCTGGCGCTGCCCCTAGGCAGCGCGCCCGAGCGCGTGCGCAGCGCCGTCTATGGCTGGTTGCAGCGCAGCGCCTACAGCCTGTACGTGCAGCGCTTGCAGCACTTTGCGCCGCAGCTTGGGGTGCAGTGGCGCAGCCTCAAGCTCTCCAATGCCGGTACGCGCTGGGGCAGCGCCAAGGCCGACGGCAGCCTGCGCCTGCACTGGCGGCTGATCCAGCTTGAGCCGCATTTGATCGACTACGTGGTGGTGCACGAACTGGCGCACCTGCGCGAGATGAACCACAGCCCGGCCTTTTGGCAACTGGTGCAGGGCGTGTTACCAGACCAGATCGAGCGCCGCCGTGCCCTGAAACAGGTGCAGCTGCCCAGCGATTAAGCGCCAGGCGGCTGCGGTGTGCGCGCCAGCACCCAAGCTTGCAAGGCCTCGGGGGGCAGCGGGCGGCTGAAGAAATAGCCTTGGGCCTCATCGCAGCCGTGCTTGAGCAGCCAAGCCATTTGCTCGGCCGTTTCCACCCCTTCGGCCACGGTGCGCATGCCCAAGTGATCGGCCAGCCCGATCACGGCGCGCACGATGGCGCGGTCGTCCGGGTCGAGGTGCAGGTCGCGCACAAAGCTTTGGTCGATCTTGAGCCGGGCCACCTTAAAGCGCTTGAGGTAGCTGAGCGACGAGTAGCCGGTGCCGAAGTCGTCGATGGCGATGGGCAGTTGCAGCCGCCGCAAGCCCTCTAGGGTGTTGATCGAGCCTTGCGGGTTGATCATGGCGCAGCTTTCAGTCAGCTCGATTTCCAGCCGTTGCGGCGGCATTCCACTTTCGCGCAGCAGTTGCCCGATCCGTTCAGCCAGCCGCAGGTCGCGAAATTGCACCGCCGACAGGTTGACGGCGACCCTTATAGGCCCCAGCCCGGCGGCGTCCCAAAGCCGCAACTGCTGCAAGCCTTGGCGCAGCACCCAATCGCCGATGGGCAGGATGAGGCCGGTGCTTTCGGCGATGGGGATGAACTCGGCCGGTGAAATCGGGCCCAGTTCGGGGTGCTGCCAGCGCAGCAAGGCTTCCACGCCCAGCATCTGCTCGTCGTCCAGTCGCACCTGGGGCTGATAGACCAGCGTCAGTTGGCCGCGTTCGAGCGCCAGCCGCAAATCGTTTTGCAAGCGCAGCGTGCGGCTGCTGTGGGCGCCCATGGTCGGATTGAAAAAACAGTAGGTGCTGCGGCCCTCGTGCTTGGCCTGGTACATGGCCATGTCGGCGCAGCGCGCCAGTTCGTCGAGCGTACTGCCGTCGCGCGGGTACAGCGCAATCCCGATCGAGGCCGTGGCCGTGATTTCGTGCGCGCCCACAACTAGGCTGCACCGCGCATGCTCGCTCAGCTTTTCGGCCACTTGGATTGCGGCCCCTTGGTCGCATTCGGGCAACAAGAGCACGAACTCGTCGCCGCCTTGGCGCGAGAGGGTGTCGCCCGCGCGCAGCAAGGCGTTCAGCCGCTGCGCCACCCGCTGCAGCAGCTCGTCGCCAAGGTGGTGACCCAGGGTGTCGTTGATGTGCTTGAAATTGTCCAGGTCCAGGTACATCAGCGCCATCTGCTGGCCGTGGCGCTGCGCCAGGCTGGCGGCTTGATGGAAGCGGTCGTGCAGCAGTTGCCGGTTGGGCAAACCGGTGAGCTGGTCAAAATAAGCCAAGCGCTCAATCTGCTGCTCGGCCAATTTGCGCTGTGTGATGTCTTCTTTGACCGCCACGTAGTGCGTGATGCTGCCATCGGGCTGAATGATGGGGGCTAGGCGCGCCATCTCGGTGTATTCGCTGCCGTCTTTGCGCCGGTTGATGAGCTCGCCTTCCCAGCGCTGGCCGGAACTCAGCGCCGCCCACATGTCCCGATAGACCGAGGGCGGGGTTTTGCCCGACTGCAATAGGCGCGGGTTCTGGCCCAGCGCCTCCTGCGGGGTGTAGCCGGTGGCGTGGAAAAAAGCCGCGTTGGCGTATTCGATTTCGGCGTCGAGGTTGGCGATCACGATCGACGAGGGACTTTGCTCGACCGCCTGCTGCAATTTGAGCAGCGCCTCCATTGATTGGTGGCGCTCGATTGCCAGCCCTGCCAAGTAGGCGCCGCGCTCCAAGGTGGCCATCTCATCCGGCGAGGGTGCCCCGATCTGTTGGGTGTAAACGGCAAAGGTGCCCAGCACCTGCCCTTGCGGCCCCTTGATCGGCAGCGACCAGCACGCGGCCAAGCCGTGCGGCAGCGCCAGGTGTTTGTAGTCGGCCCAGAGCGGGTCGGTGGCGATATCGGACACGATCACCGCGTGGCCATGGTAGGCGGCACTGCCACAGGAGCCGGCCACGGGGCCGATGGCTAGTCCGTTTATGGCCTGCCGGAAGGCGGCGGGCAGGTCGGGGCTGGCGCAGTCGCGCACGGTGCGGGTTTTGGGGTCGAGCCGCAGCAGGCTAAAGAGGCGGCCGGGCAACAGGGTCTGGTAGCCACGCACCATGAATTCCAGCAAGGGTTGCAGTCCGGTTTGGCCGAGCAAGCGCTCCAACACCTGGCGCTCCAGTTCGGCCACCTGTTCTTGCTGTTTGCGCGCGCTGATGTCGAGCAGCACGCCATGCGCCCAGGTGATGGTGCCGGCGGCGTCGTACTCCATCCAGGTGCGGTCTTCAATCCAGGCCCAGCGCCCATCGGCGGTGCGCAAGCGATAATGCTGCACGTAATTCTCGACGCCTTGCAGGCGCTTGGCTTCGACCTCGGCATTGAGGCCGTCCAGGTCGTCTGGGTGCACCAGATCCAAGTAGAGCAGGTGCCGGCGCATCCAGTCGGTGGCGGTGTAGCCCCACTGGCTGACGTTGTCGCTCACGTACGCGACCGGGCAGCCCTCGGCCCCTACCCAGGTGATGGCCACCACCGGCGAGGCGTTGATGGCCGTAGCCAAAAAACCCGGGCCGGAGTGGCGCGGACCCGGGGCGTAGGGGGCAAGTGGGTGGGGCGCTTGCATGGCGGTGGGGCGAGGATCAGATTTTCGCTTATGGCATTATGAACCCAATCTGAAACAAGGGCATGACGCCCGGCAACCATGGCCAAAAACAGCTACACCATCGGCGACTTGGCGCGCGAGTTCGACTTGACTACGCGCGCGATTCGCTTTTACGAAGACATGGGCCTGCTGCAACCGCAGCGCACTGGCCCGGCCGGGCGCAGCCGCGCCTACAGCGCGCGCGACCGCACCCGGCTCAAGCTCACCTTGCGCGCCAAGCGCCTGGGCCTGAGCCTGTCGCAAGCCAAAGACATCATCGACATGTACGAAAGCCCGCGCGACACCGGGCCGCAGCTGCGCAAATTTCTGGCGGTGCTGGCGCTGCACCGGCGCCAGCTCGAAGAACAACTGGCCGACCTGCAAGCCAATCTGGACGAGGTGAAGGTGCACGAGAAAGAGGCGCGCGCGCTGCTGCTCAAGCTGGACAAAGAGGCGGGTGTCTGAGCCGGCCGCTGCTGCGGGTTAGGCCCGGTAGCGCCAGCGGCCGCAGCCGTGCATAATTTGCTTTATGACTTGACGTTTACGTAAACGTAAACTTGCCTGCCCCCTTTTTTAGCCACAACCCCCTTGGAGACCTGCCCATGAACGCGCTGCCCCAACTGCCCGGCCTGAACTTTATGCTCGGCGACGACATCGACGCCCTGCGCGACGCGGTGCGCAGCTTTGCGCAGGCCGAAATCGCCCCGCGCGCGGCCGAGATTGACCGCAGCGACCAGTTCCCCATGGACCTGTGGCGCAAGATGGGCGACCTGGGCCTGCTGGGCATCACCGTGCCCGAAGCCTACGGCGGTGCCGACATGGGCTATTTGGCGCACATGATCGCCATGGAGGAGATCAGCCGCGCCAGCGCCTCGGTGGGCCTGTCCTACGGCGCGCACTCCAACCTGTGCGTGAACCAGATCAAGCGCAATGGCAGCGAGGCGCAAAAACAGAAGTACCTGCCCAAGCTCATTTCCGGCGAGCACGTGGGCGCACTGGCCATGAGCGAGACCGGCGCCGGCTCCGACGTGCTGAGCATGAAGCTGCGCGCGCAAGACCAGGGCGGCTATTACCTGCTCAACGGCCACAAGATGTGGATCACCAATGGGCCCGACGCCGATACCCTGGTGGTGTACGCCCAAACAGCCGGGCTGGATGGCGAGCCCGCAGGCGCGCGCCGCCAAATCACCGCCTTTCTGATCGAAAAGGGCATGAAGGGCTTTTCCATTGCGCAAAAGCTTGACAAGCTGGGCATGCGCGGCAGCCACACCGGCGAGCTGGTGTTCGAGAACGTCGAGGTGCCGGCGGAAAACATCCTGGGCGGCCTGAACCAGGGCGCCAAGGTGCTGATGAGCGGGCTGGACTACGAGCGCGCCGTGCTGGCGGCCGGGCCCATCGGCATCATGCAGGCGGTGCTGGACAACGTCATTCCCTACATCCACGACCGCAAACAGTTCGGCCAGAGCATCGGTGAATTCCAGTTGGTGCAAGCCAAGGTGGCCGATATGTACACCACGCTGCAAGCCGGGCGCGCCTTTTGCTATCAGATTGGCAAAAACCTCGACATGCTGGGTGCCCAGCACGTGCGCCAGGTGCGCAAGGACTGCGCGTCGGTCATTCTGTGGTGTGCCGAGCAGGCCACGCGCATGGCCAGTGACGGCATCCAGATTTTTGGCGGCAACGGCTACATCAACGACTACCCGCTGGGCCGTTTGTGGCGCGACGCCAAGCTGTATGAAATCGGGGCTGGCACCAGCGAGGTGCGGCGCATGCTGATCGGGCGCGAGCTGTTCAACGAAACCCGCTGAGGCGCACGCCCAAGGCGACGCGGCGCTGCGGCGCTTGCGCTGGCTTGTGGCGGCACAGGCTGAAAGTGCAGCGCCGGGCACCTGGCTGCGCAGCCTCGGAGGCGCGGCCAATTTGTGCTAGTGTGGCGGTCTGAACCTTCGCTTGGCTACATTCCGCGCCCACTCCCCCCACTGCAACCACTGCCTATGGCCACCACCCTGCCGCAACGGCTCGACTCCACCCTGGCGCACGACATTGCGCTTGCCATGATCGACGGCTTTGACCGCCATTACCGCCTGTTTCGGGCCGAATCGGCGCGCGCCAAGCACCGCTTCGAAACCCAAGACTGGCACGGCCAGCAGCGCGCCCAGCGCGAGCGCATCGAGTTCTACGACCTGCGCGTGAAAGAATGTGTGACGCGGCTGGAGCGCGAATACCACGCCGCGCAGTTGCCGATGGAGGTCTGGCAGCAGATCAAGCTGTTTTATGTGGGCATGCTGGTGGACCACCGCCAGCCCGAGCTGGCCGAAACCTTTTTCAATTCGGTCAGCACCAAAATTTTGCACCGCTGCTATTTCCAGAACGACTTTATTTTCGTGCGCCCGGCGGTGAGCACCGAATACCTGGAACCCCAAGACCCGCAAACCCACACCAGCTACCGCAGCTATTACCCGCAGCGCGACAACCTGCTGAGCGAATTGCGCCGCATGGTGCGCGATTTTGGCCTGCGCGCCCCGTTTGAAGATTTTGAGCGCGACACCCAGGCGGTCTATGCGGCGCTGCTGCCCTTGTTTGAGCACGACAAGCTGCGCGCCAATTTCCAGATCCAGGTGCTGCACAGCCTGTTTTACCGCAACAAGGGCGCTTATGCGGTGGGCAAGCTCATCAATGGCTTTCAGGAGCTGCCTTTTGCGCTGCCGATTTTGCACAACGACAGCGGCCAACTGCTGATCGACACCCTGCTGCACGGCGAAGACGATTTGCTGATGATATTCAGCTTTGCCCGCGCCTATTTTATGGTCGACATGGAGGTGCCCAGCGCCTACGTGCAGTTCCTGCGCAGCATGATGCCGCGCAAGCCACGGGCCGAGTTCTACAACGCGCTGGGCTTGGCCAAGCAGGGCAAAACGCTGTTTTACCGCGATTTTCTGTACCACATGCGGCACAGCACCGACAAGTTCCGCATCTCCCCCGGCATCAAGGGCATGGTCATGCTGGTGTTCGACCTGCCCAGCTTCCCCTTTGTGTTCAAGGTCATCAAAGATTTTTACCCGCCGCAAAAAGACACCACGCGCGAGCAGATCCGGGGCAAATACCAGCTCGTCAAGCAGCACGACCGGGTCGGGCGCATGGCCGATTCGCTTGAATTCACCGAAGTCGGTTTTCCGCGCGCCCGCTTCAACGACGACCTGATCGAAGAAATCAAAAAGTTTGCCCCGAGCCAGATCGAAATCAGCGACCGCGATGGCGACGGCACCATCGAGGTGGTGATCAAGCACGTCTATATCGAACGGCGCATGATTCCGCTCAACATCTATTTGCAGGAAGCCTTTGAGGTGCTGCAAAAAAACCGCGACGACGCCACCGCCCAGGCGCAGTTGCAGCGCGCCGTGATCGAATACGGCAACGCCATCAAAGACCTGGTGGCGGCCAACATCTTCCCCGGCGACATGCTGTGGAAGAACTTTGGCATCACGCGCCACGGCAAGGTGGTGTTCTACGACTACGACGAAATTGAATACATCACCGATTGCAACTTCCGCCGCGTGCCGCAGGCGCGCAACGAAGACGAGGAAATGAGCGGCGACGTCTGGTACAACGTGGCCAAGAACGACGTGTTCCCCGAAACCTTCGGCCCCTTTTTGCTCAGCAACCCGCGTGTGCGCGAAGTCTTCATGCGCCACCACGCCGATTTGCTGCAGGCCGATTTTTGGCAGGCGCACAAAGAGCGCATCGCCGCCGGGCATGTACACGACGTCTTCCCCTACGAGCGCGAGCGCCGTTTCGTGGTGCAGCGCGCCCAAGCCGCCGCTGCCATGGCGGCCCAGGCCGCCGCCGCTGCAGCCACCCCATGAAGCGAGCCCTATGACGCTGGACGAAGCCTTCATGCTGGCCGCCAACGCCGTGACGGTGATCGGCCTGCCCTTTGCCCTCTGGACCTATGTGGAGCAGGCGCGCAAAGAGCGCGAGAACGAAGAAGAAGAGGCCTACCAGCACCTGAGCGATGCCTACAACCAGTTTTTGCAGGTGGTGCTGGCCCATGCCGACTTGCAACTGCGCAGCACCCGTGCGCTGCCCCACCCCAGCCCCGAGCAGCGCGAGCGCATGCTGGTGATCTTTGACATGCTCATTAGCCTGTTCGAGCGCGCCTACTTGGTGGCCTACAAAGAGGCGATGAGCCCGACCGAGCAGCGGCGCTGGAACAGTTGGGACGACTACATGCGCGAGTGGTGCCGGCGCGAGGACTTTGCCGCTGCGTTGCAGCACCTGCTGCGTGGCGAAGACCCGGACTTTGTGGCCTACATCGAGCAGGTGGCGCGCGAGGAGCGCGAGGCGCTGTTGCGCGAAACCGCGGCCGATGCCGCTGGCGCGCTGGCGTCCCTGCCCGTGCCCGATCCAGCTCCCAAGCCAGACTGCGTCCCAGCCCCAGAATCGGCCCGTTCAGCAGGCTGAAACCCCTTTTCATTCCACCAGGAGCCCCCACCATGAGCGCCGTCACCGACCCGATTGTCATCGTTGCAGCCGCCCGCACCCCCATGGGCAGTTTGCAGGGCGATTTTGCTGCGCTGGCGGCGCACGACCTGGGCGGCGTGGCCATTGCCGCCGCCGTGCAGCGAGCGGGCATTGCGCCCGATCTGGTGAGCGAGGTGCTGCTGGGCAACTGCCTCATGGCCGGGCAGGGCCAAGCCCCGGCGCGCCAGGCCGCGTTCAAGGGCGGCCTGCCCGAGAGCGCCGGGGCCGTGACCTTGTCCAAAATGTGCGGCTCCGGCATGCGCGCCGCCATGTTCGCGCACGACATGCTGCTGGCGGGCAGCCACGAGGTGCTCATCGCCGGTGGCATGGAGAGCATGAGCAACGCCCCCTACCTGCTGGCCAAGGCGCGCGGTGGGTACCGCATCGGCCACGACCGGCTGTTTGACCACATGATGCTCGACGGTCTCGAAGACGCCTACGAAGCTGGCCGCAGCATGGGCACTTTTGGTGAAGACTGCGCCGCCCACTACGGTTTCAGCCGCGCCCAGCAAGACGCCTTTGCCAGCGCCAGCGTGCAGCGCGCCCAGCGCGCCATCCACGACGGCAGCTTTGCCGCCGAAATCGCCCCGGTCACGCTGCAAGAGCGCAGCGGCGCGCGCGTGGTGAGCGTGGATGAAGGGCCGGGCCGCATCAAGCTCGACAAAATCCCCACGCTCAAACCGGCTTTCAAAAAAGACGGCACCGTGACTGCGGCCAGCAGCTCCAGCATCAACGACGGCGCGGCGGCGCTGCTGCTCATGCGCGCCAGCACGGCGCAGCGCCTCGGGTGTACGCCGCTGGTGCGCGTGGTCGCGCACGCCACCCACGCCCAGGCGCCGCAGTGGTTTTCTACCGCGCCGGTGGGCGCGAGCCAAAAGCTGCTGGCCAAGGCCGGCTGGAGCGCGGAGCAGGTGGACTTGTGGGAAATCAACGAAGCCTTTGCCGTGGTGCCGATGGCGCTGATGCACGATCTCAAGCTGCCGCACGACAAGGTCAACGTCAACGGCGGCGCCTGCGCGCTCGGGCACCCGATTGGGGCCAGCGGGGCGCGCATACTGGTCACGCTCATTTACGCCATGCGTGCGCGGGCGGCCCGGCGCGGTGTGGCCACGCTGTGCATTGGCGGCGGCGAAGCCACGGCGATGGCGCTCGAACTGCTTTGAACCGAGTGTAAAGGCCCCCCCATGCTGCTCAACCCCGACCAACTGCAAATCCGCGACGCCGTGCGCGCCTACGCCCAAGAGCAACTGTGGCCGCACGCTGCCGCCTGGGATCAAGGGCACATCTTCCCCAAGGCCGCGCACCAGGGCCTAGCGGCACTGGGCTGCTACGGCATTTGCGTGCCCGAGGAACTCGGCGGCGCCGGGCTCGACACCCTGACGCTGGCGCTGGTGCTGGAAGAAATCGCCGCCGGTGGCGGTGGCGTGAGCACCTCCATCAGCGTCACCAACTGCCCGGTGAACGCCATTTTGCTGCGCTACGGCAGCCCGGCGCAGCAGCAGCGCTGGTTGCCTCCCTTGGCGCGCGGCGAGTTGCTGGGCGGCTTTTGCCTGACCGAGCCGCAAGCCGGCTCGGATGCCTCCGAGCTGCGCACCCGCGCCGTGCGCGAGGGCGAGGGCTACCGCCTCGACGGCGTGAAACAGTTCATCACCAGCGGCAAATACGGCGACCTGATGATCGTCATTGCCGTCACCGACCCGGCGGCGGGCAAAAAAGGCCTGAGCGCCTTTCTGGTGCCCACCCACACCCCCGGCTACCAGGTGGAGCGGCTGGAAGACAAAATCGGCCAGCACAGCAGCGACACGGCCCAAATCCGCTTCGAGGGCTGCCGCATCCCGCTCGAATACCGCATCGGGGCCGAAGGCGAGGGCTACAAAATCGCCCTCGGCGCGCTCGAAGGCGGGCGCATCGGCATTGCGGCGCAGAGTGTGGGCATGGCGCGCAGCGCGCTCGATTTCGCCATCGGCTACGCCAAAGAGCGGCGCAGCTTTGGCCGCCCCATCATCGAGCACCAGGGCTTGGGCTTCAAGCTGGCCGACTGCGCCACCCGCTTGGAGGCGGCGCGGCAACTGGTCTGGCACGCCGCCAGCCTGCGCGATGCCGGCCAGCCCTGCCTCAAAGAGGCCGCCATGGCCAAGCTCTTTGCCAGCGAAACGGCGGAGCAGGTCTGCTCGGCCGCCATCCAGGCCCTGGGCGGCTACGGCGTGGTGCGCGACTTTCCCGTGGAGCGCATCTACCGCGACGTGCGCGTCTGCCAAATTTACGAAGGCACCAGCGAGGTGCAAAAAATCCTGATCCAGCGTGCGCTGGCCTCTGCATGAACATCATCATTTTTGGCGCGGGCCGGGTCGGCGAGAGCGTGGCCGAGAGCCTGGTTTCCGAGCACAACGACATCACCGTGATCGACCAGGACCCGCTGCGCGTGCGCGCCCTCGAGGAGCGGCTCGATTTGCGCGGCGTGGTCGGCAACGGCATCCAGCCCTCGGTGCTGCGCGAGGCCGGGGCCAAAGACGCCGACATGGTGATCGCCTGCGCCGCCGCCGACGAGTCCAACCTGGTGGTGTGCAAGATCGCGCACGATATTTTTAACGTTCCCACCACCATCGCCCGGCTGCGCTCGCCCGAGTTCACGGCTGGCGACGCGCTGATGGGCAAGGGCGGCTTCGCGGTCGATCAGGTGATCTGCCCCGAAGAGTCGGTGATGCGCTTCATCCACCAGTTGATCGAGTACCCGGAAGCCTTGCAGGTGCTCGAATTTGCCCAAGGCCAGGTGTGCCTGATCGCGGTGCGCGCCGAGCACGGGGGCGCGCTGGTGGGGCGCACCATCGGGCAGTTCCGCGAACGGCTGCCGCACGCCGAAATGCGCGTGGTGGCGCTGTACCGGCTCGACACCGAGATGGAGGCTACGCGCGACACCCGCATCCTGCCCGGCGACGAGCTGTTTGTGCTGGCCGCTGCTGACCAAATCCGCTTGGTGCTGGCGGCCATCCACACCATCGACAAGCCGGTGCTGCGCGTGATGATCGCCGGTGGCGGCCGGGTCGGCTTGCGGCTGGCGCGCAGCCTGGCCGGGCAGTACCAGGTCAAGCTGATCGAGCAAAACCCGCTGCGATGCGAATACCTGGCCAGCCAACTGCCCTCCAGCACGCTGGTGCTGCACGGCGACTGCGTCGATGAGTCGCTGCTGGAAGAAGAAAACGTGGCCGACATGGACTTGTTCCTCTCGCTCACCAACGACGACGAAGACAACATCATGGCCGCCATGCTGGCCAAGCGGCTCGGGGCGCGGCGCGTGATGGCGCTCATCAACCGCCGCGCCTACGCCGACATGCTGCAGGGCAGCGCGATCGACATCGCCATTTCACCAGCGCAGACCGTGATCGGCGAGCTGCTCACGCACGTGCGCCGTGGCGATGTGGTGGCGGTGCATAGCCTGCGCCGCGGCGCCGCCGAAGCGCTCGAAGGGGTGGCGCGGGGCGACTTCAAAACCTCCAAGCTGGTCGGGCGCCGGGTCGAGCAGGTGGCGCTGCCGGCTGGGGCGCGCTTTGGTGCCATCGTGCGCGGCCAAGGCAAGCAAACCCAGGTGCTGATGCCGCACCACGACACCCTGATCGAGGCCGAAGACCACGTGGTGATCTTCATCCCGCACAAGCGCCTCGTGCGCGAGGTGGAAAAACTGTTTCAGGTCACGGCCACTTTTTTTGGCTGAAGCGCCGTGCCGCTGCTGCGCATCGCTTCGGTTCTGGCTTGGGTGCTGCTGGCTTTTGGGCTGGCTTTTCTGGTGCCGATCGGGGTTGCGATTGGGCGCTCCGAGGGGGCCGGGTGGGCCTTTGTAGGGCCAATGGCGCTGGTGCTGCTGCTCGGGGCCGCGCTGCTGGCGCTGGGCCAGCGCTGGCGACCGCACCGGGCCCAAGAGCTGGGCGTGCGCGACGGCATCTTGCTGGTCGGCCTGGTCTGGACGCTGCTGCCGGCGCTGGCGGCGCTGCCGCTGATGCTCTATTTCGAGGGCGTGGGGCGGCCGCTGAGCTTCACCCGCGCCTACTTCGAGGCCATGTCGGGCCTGACCACCACCGGCTCCACCGTGCTGGTGGGGCTGGACCACCTGCCGGGGGCAATCAACATTTGGCGCGGCTTTTTGCAGTGGCTGGGCGGGATGGGGATTTTGGTGCTGGCGGTGGCCATTTTGCCCTTGGTAGGGGCGGGCGGCGGTTCGCTGCTGCGCGCCGAAACCAGCGGGCCGCTCAAAGAGTTGCGCCTGACGCCGCGCATCGCCACCACCGCCAAGGGCTTGTGGAGCGTGTATGCCGCGCTGTCGCTGGCTTGCGTGCTGGCCTACCGGGCCGGTGGCATGTCGTGGTTCGACGCCTGGATGCACATGTTCACCACCATGAGCCTGGGCGGGCTGTCGAATTACGACGCCAGCTTCGGGCATTTCGATTCGGCGGCGCTGGAGTGGATCGCCATTGCGTTCATGCTGCTGGCCAGCGGCAGCTTTGCGCTGTACTTTGTGGCGGTGCTCAAGCGCGACCCGGTGCGCATCTGGCGCAACGCCGAATGGCGCGGCACCCAAGCCCTGATGCTGGGTGCGGGCTTGGCGGTGGCCGCCGTGCTGGTCTGGCAGGGCGGGGCGGCGGCCGACCTGGAGACGCTGCGCCGGGCCTTGTTCAACCTGGTCTCGATCGCCTCCACCACCGGCTACGCCAGCGAAGACTACACCCTTTGGCCGGCTTTTGCCCCTTGGCTGATGCTGATTTTGTCGGGCATGGCCACCAGCGCGGGCTCCACCGGGGCCGGCATCAAAATGGCGCGGCTGCTGCTGCTGATCCAACTGGCGCGGCACGAGCTCACGCGCATCCTGCACCCGCGTGCGGTGACACCGATTACAGTCGGCGGTGCCGTGGTGCCGCAAGCGGCGATCCAGTCGGTGCTGGCCTTTATGCTGGTCTATGGCGTGACGGTGCTGGGCCTGACCCTGCTGCTGCTGCTGGGTGGGATGGATTTCGACACCGCCTTTAGCGCCGTGCTGGCCAGCATCAACAACATGGGGCCGGGTTTTGGGGAGGTTGGGCCGGCCGGCAACTACGCTGGCTTGAGCGATTTCAAGCTCTGGGTCTGCGCGCTGGCGATGCTGCTCGGGCGGCTCGAAATTTTGGCTTTTCTGGTTTTGTTTACAAGGGCTTTTTGGCGCAAATGAACGGCTTGTCTGCCCTGTGGTCGATTTTTGGTCCGGTGCTGGCGCTGCTGGCGCGCATCATGATGGCCTTTTCCTTCGCCTTTCTGGTGCCCCTGACCTGGGGCTGGGCGCTCGATCTGGACTACCTGCGCGCCATCTGGGGGGTGGCTTTTGGCCTGACCTTCGGCAGCGGCCTGCTGCTCATGTGGCTGACGCGCAAGCAGTACCGCGAGCTGCTGCCGCGCGACGGGTTTTTGCTGGTGGCGCTGGTCTGGCTGGTGCTCACGGCCTATGCCGCCATCCCGTTGTACTGGCTGGTGCCCGATATTTCCTGGAGCCACGCCTATTTCGAGGCCATGAGCGGGCTCACGGCCACTGGCGCTACCGCCCTGAGCGGCTTGGGGGACTTGCCGGTCTCGGTCAACGTCTGGCGCGCTTTTTTGCAATACATCGGGGGCCTGGGGATCATGCTGCTGGTGGTGGCGGTGCTGCCGCTGCTGGGCTTGGGCGGGATGCAGCTTTACAAGGCCGAAACCCCCGGCCCGATGAAAGACACCAAGTTCACGCCGCGCATTGCCGAGACCGCGCGCGGGCTGTGGATGGTGTATTTTGGCTTCTCACTGGCCTGTTTGCTGGCTTACCGCTGGGCCGGGATGAGCTGGTCCGACGCCTTCATTCACATGTGCAGCACCATGAGCCTAGCCGGCTTTTCCTCGCAGGACGCGAGCATCGGCTACTGGGATTCGGCGGCGGTGGAGCTGGTGGCTATCGTTTTCATGGCGCTGGCGGGTATCAGTTTTTTGCGCTACTTTCTGGTGTTGCGCACGCTCACGCTGGGCCCGATCGCCCACGACCGTGAAATCCGCAGCTACTTCGTGGTGCTGATTGGCTCGGTGGCCTTGGTCACGCTGTTGTTGACGGCGCACCAGGTCGAGACCGATTTTTGGACCGCTCTGCGCAGCAGCGCCTTTCATGTGCTCTCGCTGGCCACCACCACCGGCTACGCCGCCACCGATTACGCGCAGTGGCCGGTGTTCATCGGTGTCTATCTGATGTTTCTGGGCTGCTTCGTTTCGTGCGCGGGCTCGACCGGGGGCGGGATCAAGATGGTGCGCATGGTGCTGCTGGTCAAGCAGGCGCGGCGCGAGCTGGTGCGCATCGTGCACCCGCGCGTGGTCAATCCGGTCACGCTGGGCGGGCAGCGCATCGCGGCCGCCACGCTCACCACGGTGCTGGGTTTTATGCTCATCTACGGCGCCGCCACGCTGGGCCTGACCTTTTTGCTGCTGCTCACCGGGCTGGACATCGTGACCGCCTTTTCGGCCGTGGTGGCCACGCTCAACAACATCGGCCCCGGGCTGGGGCAGGTCGGGCCGGCGCACAACTTTGGCTGGCTGAGCAGCTTCCAGCTTTGGCTGCTGAGCTTTGCCATGCTGCTCGGGCGGCTGGAGCTGCTCACGGTGCTGGTCCTTTTTTCGCGCCATTATTGGCGGCGTTGAACGGTTATCCCACCTTTAGGCCAGTTTTTGAATTGGCTGATCTTGGCTATGGATGTGACTTTTAAGCAATAAAAAATCAATCAAGAAGCGTAAAGAATAGGAACGATTCGCATTTACGATAGAGCCATCGCACCCAAACTAAGGAGTTGCCATGGAACGAGAGCCGTTGGGCGTGCAAGCCAGCACCGTGCCCTGTGAGGAGCAACAGGTTTGGCTGCGCCACTACGCTCAGGTGCAGCAAAGGGTGAGCCAAACGGTGCGCCAGATGGCTCTGCGCATCGAAGCCCTAGAGGCCGATTTGCTGCGGCACCGGGCGCAGGCCATCTTGGAGCGGACGGCAAAATGGTGGGTCATACCCATGCCCACGCCTGTGCCAAGGCGCTCCAACCGCGTGCCGCCGCCACGGCCCGCTGCGCCGCTCTCTGCGACTCAAAAGTCGGCTGCCCGCGCCGATCGGGCGCCGCAGTCGCTGCGGCACTCGCAAAGCCCATGGGGTGCGGGCGCTGCGGCCCAATGGCCAGATTCGGACGCGGTGCTGTGTCAGACCGCTTGCGTCGGCCATGCCCACCACTGGCTGCAAGACGACGGCCACTGCCAGCGCAAGGGTGGGGAGTGCGAGCGCGTGCCGGCCCACGGGGATGCTTATGTGCCTAGCCCGTAAAGCCACCGCGGTCTGGCCGCCGGAGTCCAGCGCCGACGGGCTGCGGCCGCTGGTGTTCGAGGTGCCGCCGCTGGACGGTATCAGCAAGGCCAGCAAGCGCAGGCGCCCCTTGTGGGAGTTGAGCGCCAGCGCCGCCTGCCCGGTGCTCGGGGTCTGTGTGCCCCTGTGCGAGCAGCGCGCGCTGATGCACAAGTGCGGCATCGATGTACAAGGGCGCAGCGATTACGAGCTGCACCAGATCGGGGTCTCGGAGTGCCGCCGCCGCACGCCATTGGCCGAGCGCCTGCAAAAGTGGCTGGATGGCCGCTTTGCGCTGGAGCTGCGCCAGGCGGCTGATTTGTCCAGCGCCGACGAACTGCGCCAGCGCTGGCAGCAAGCCAAGGGCGAACCGGCTTGGGGCGGGTCGATGTGGGCGCTGCTCACGCACCCGGCGTGTTTGCTCACGCTGGAGCACGAATTGCTGGGTGATGTGCACATGATGCAGCACCAGGTCGGCATGGTGACCCGGGTCGAGCAGCAGCAGTGGCAGCAGCAGCGCGGCCAACTGGCGCAGTTGCGCGCCGAAATGGCCGAGCAACAAGTGCGCGCGCAGCGCCAGGTGCAAGAGGCGCAGCAGCGTCAGCAGCAGGCGCAGGCCGAGTTGCAGCGGCTGCGCCAGAGCCTGCTGCAAGCCGAGGCCGAGCAGAAACGGCTGCTGCAACGCTGCCAGCAACTGCTTGCCGAGCGGCCCGATTTTGAGGCGATGCAGGCCTTGCGCGCAGAAAATGCCGACTTGCGCCAGCAGTGCCAGCAGGCCAACCGGGCCTTGCGCGCCGGCACGCGCCAGTGTGGGGTGGGTGCGCAGCAGGGGCAGCCCTGCCTCGCCACTGCGGTGGCGACGAGCTCCAGCGAGGCTGGAAGCCGCAGCGCCGAGTCCGGCCTCTCCGACGCCAGCGGTGAATCGAAAGCACGATCCGAGCTTGCGCCCAATGAAGACGGCGCAGCACCCAGCTCCGAGCCCAGCCGTCCGGCGCTGGCCACCAAGGTCGCGTGCATCGGCGGCCGCACGGCGCAATTGCCAGCCTTTCGCGAGGTGGTGGAGGCGCACGGCGCACAATTGCTGCACCACGACGGCGGCGACGAGCACCACCTGAGCCAATTACCGGCCACCTTGGCTGCCGCCGATTGGGTGATCTGTCAGGTCGGATGCATCAGCCACAACGCCTACTGGCGCGTCAAAGACCATTGCAAACGCACCGGCAAACCCTGTTTGTACGTGGAAAGCACCAGCCGCAGCGCACTCGAACGCGCCATGCAGCGCATCCATACGGCGCAACAAGGGTTTGCTTGGACCGCACCAGCCGCTTCATGACGCGCGGGGGGTGTCAGTCAGTTTTGCAATCCCGGTTAAATGGTTTAGAATACTGGGCTGACCAAGTAGTTGGACTTGACTCGTGTCAAGCGCAAGACTTGGTCAACCCCCCGACCGCTCGCGAGCCGGAGCCGTCCCCGAGGCCCGCAGACATTTCTGCAGGGCGCCGGGGCAGGCGGCGCAACACAGGACGCGAGCGAGGTGCGGCCCTAGGGCCGTTTTTCATTTGATAGGAGTGCCCACATGGCACGAGTTTGTGAAGTCACGGGCAAAAAGCCCATGGTGGGGAACAATGTGTCCCACGCCAACAACAAAACCAAGCGCCGCTTTCTGCCCAATCTGCAGTCGCGCCGCTTCTGGCTCGAGAGCGAAAAACGCTGGGTGCGCCTGCGCATTTCGGGTGCAGCCTTGCGCCTGATCGACAAAAACGGTATCGAAGCGGTGCTCGCCGATTTGCGCGCCCGTGGTCAAGCCTGATCGCTTAAAGGAGCAACACCATGGCAAGCAAAGGCGGACGCGAAAAAATCAAGCTGGAATCCACTGCAGGAACCGGCCACTTCTACACCACCACCAAGAACAAGAAGACCACGCCCGAAAAGCTGGCCTTCGCCAAGTTCGACCCCAAGGCACGCAAGCACGTGCAGTACAAAGAGGTCAAGCTGAAGTAAAACCTCAGCCTTGGTAGCAAGCAAAAACCGCCCTTGTGGCGGTTTTTGCTTTTCGGCAAGCGCGCTTGCCGTTAACGCTTCAAAAACAGCCGATAGACCGGGTTGTCGGTTTCTTCCACCCAGGGGTAGCCCAGCGTGTTCAAGAAGCTTTGGAACTCGGCTTCGTCTGAAGCTGGCACCTGCAGCCCGACCAGGATGCGGCCATAGTCGGCCCCCTGGTTGCGGTAGTGAAACAGGCTGATGTTCCAGCCGGGGCGGATCAGGCTGAGGAACTTGAGCAGCGCGCCGGGGCGCTCGGGGAACACGAAGCGCAGCAGCCGCTCCTCCTGCGCCAGCGGCGAATGGCCGCCCACCATGTGGCGGATGTGCTCCTGCGCCAGGTCGTCGTGCGTGAGGTCGAGCGTGGCAAAGCCGTGTTTGGCAAAGTTGGCGGCTATTTTCGTGCTCTCGCCGCGTCCGTGCGTGCTCAGGCCCATGAACACATGCGCCTGGCGCGCGTCGCTGATGCGGTAGCTGAACTCGGTCACGTTGCGCGGGCCGCCCGGCAGGTTGCCGATGGCCTGCAAAAAGCGCTTGAAGCTGCCGCGCTCCTCGGGCAGGGTGACGGCAAACAGGCCCTCGCGCTGCTCGCCCACTTCGGCGCGCTCGGCCACGAAGCGCAGCCGGTCGAAGTTCATGTTGGCGCCGCACAAAATGGCGGCATAGGTCTCGCCGCGCGTCTTGTGCGTGGCCACGTACTGCTTGATCGCCGCCACCGCCATGGCCCCGGCGGGCTCGACGATGCTGCGCGTATCGACGAACACATCTTTGATGGCGGCGCAGACGGCGTCGGTGTCCACCTCGATGTAGCCATCGACCAGCGCACGGCTGATGCGAAAGGTCTCGTCGCCCACGCGCTTGACCGCGGTGCCGTCGGAAAACAGCCCGACTTCGGGCAGCGTGACCAACTCGCCCTGGCGCACCGAGCGCAGCATGGCGTTGGAGTCGTTCATCTGCACCCCGATCACCTTGATCTCGGGCCGCAGCGCCTTGATGTAGTTGGCCACCCCGCTGATCAGGCCGCCGCCGCCTATGGCCACAAACACCGCATCGAGGCGCTGGTTGCCCAGGCTTTGCAACTGGCGCAGCAGCTCCATCGCGACCGTGCCCTGGCCGGCGATCACGTAGGGGTCGTCGAAGGGGTGTACGAAGGTGTAGCCGTGCTGCTGCTGCAACTCCAGCGAGTGGGCGTAGGCGTCGGAGTAGCTGTCGCCGTGCAACAACACCTCGCCGCCGAGCGCGCGCACCGCCTCGACCTTGAGCTGCGGCGTGGTGATGGGCATGACGATGACGGCGCGCGCGCCCAGCTTGTGCGCCCCCAGCGCCACCCCCTGGGCATGGTTGCCTGCCGAGGCGCAGATGACGCCGCGCTGCAACTGCTCGGGCGTCAGGTGGGCCAGTTTGTTGTAGGCCCCGCGCAGCTTGAAGCTGAACACCGGCTGCTGGTCTTCGCGCTTGAACAGAATTTTGTTGTGCAGGCGCCGGCTGAGCTGGCGCGCCGGTTCCAGCGCCGACTCCACCGCCACGTCATAGACGCGCGCGGTGAGGATAAGCTTGAGGTAGTCGGCCGGGCTGAGATCGGCTGGGTTGGCGGCTGTGCCAGATGGGTGGGTAGGGCAATCGGACATGGAGCGGGTGCAGGCTGGCAAAGCCGCATCATATGCAAAGCGCGGACGACACCGCCAAGCGGCGCGGCCAAAAAAAAGCCCGGTCGCGGTGACCGGGCTTGAACCACCCGTTGAAGGGCAGAGGAGACAAAGGTTACGGGGCGGTGCCCCGGGCGATGCAGCCACCGTGCTGGGCCGGTGTTTGCATACAATGGCGCTAGTGTAAACCCGGATTTGTTGCAATGCAACATCTTTTTTTGTAAATGCCTGTGGTTTTTGTGGGATTAATTGAAATGGAATGCACCGTCACCTGGACCGGCGCCACCGGCACCCGCTCGAACATGGGCTTTGTGGCCGAAACCGGCAGCGGTCATGTGCTGCTCATGGACGGCGCCCCCGACCCGGCGCGGCCCGAACACGGCGGCGCCAACCTGGCCCCGCGCCCGATGGAGGCGCTGCTGGCCGGCACCGGCGGGTGCAGCGCCTACGATGTGGTGCTGATCCTTAAGCGCGGCCGCCATGCGGTGAGCGGCTGCAGCGTCAAGCTCACCAGCCAGCGCGCCGAGACCGACCCCAAGGTGTTCACCCAGATTCATATGCACTTCACGGTGCGCGGGCGCGGCATCCCCGAGGCGGCGGTGGAGCGCGCCATCGCGCTGAGCCACGAAAAATACTGCTCGGCCAGCGTGATGCTGGGCAAAACCGCCGCCATCACGACCAGCTTCGAGCTGATCGAGGATTGATCGACGGCTGCGCTGGCGGTGGGCTTGATGCGGGCTGGTGTTCAGACCCGGTGCGCCACCGTAGTCATGACTTTGGCCGCCAGCCGCATCAGGCCCTTGACGGGGGGCGGCAAGTCCACCCCGCCGTCGCGTTTGGCCTCGTTGGCGTGGCGAATTTCATCGGCCTTCATCTGCTCGACGATGGCGCGCGAGGCGTGGTCGTGCTCGGGCAGCAGGCCCAGGTGGCTGTCGAGGTGCGCCTCGACCTGGCGCTCGGTCTCGACCACAAAGCCTAGGCTCACACCTTTGCCCATGCGCCCCGCCAGCAGGCCCAGCCCAAAGGCCCCGGCGAACCAGAGCGGATTGAGCAGCGAGGGCCGGTCGCCGAGCTCGTCCAGGCGCTGCTTGCACCAAGCCAGGTGGTCGGTTTCGTCTTGGCCGGCGGCCTCTAGGTGGCGCGCCAGTTTTTCTTTCTCGCCCGCCTCACCCGGCCCCAGCCGCGCCGCCAGCGCCTGCGAGGTGTAGAGCGCCTGGGCGCAGATTTCGCCCACGTGGTTGACGCGCATGAGTGCGGCCGCGTGGCGCTTTTCGGCTGGGCTGAGTTCGGCCACGGCAGCGCCAGCGGCTAGGCTGGGGCGTGGGCAGGGGCGGGCGGCGCGGTGCGGTGCAAACAGGGCGCGCAGCGCGCCGTCGGCAGCGATCAGGTGGGCGTCGATGAAGGCAGTGCTCATGGTGGGGGCTCCGGGGTGCACGAGGGGTCGGGTGGAATTATCTGCTGCGCGAGGCCGGATTGCAAAGCCTTGCTTGGTGCAGAGGGTCGGCAGCAGGGTTTGGAATTTAGCCCGTGGGTGAGGTGGTGGTGGTCAAAACAGCCGTCAGCAGCAGAATCAGGCCCACCAACAGCCCTTCGCAGCCTATGCTGGCGCGCAGCCGCTGGCTGGCAAGGGGTTTGCGGGCCACAAAAGCCGGCACCAGCAGCCAGCGGTTCAGCCCAGCCAGGCCCAGCAGCAGGCCCAGCACGGCGAGTTTGAGCAGCAGCACCTGCCCGTAGGCGCTGTGCAGCAGCGGCGCCCAGCCCTCCAGCAAGCGCCAGGCCAGCAGCAGCGCCGCCGCGATCAGGGCCGCCAGCACGGGTGCCGCCACCTGGCCAAAGCGCTGCAGCACGCGGCCTGCCGACTGGCTTAAGTGCGGCGGCGCGCTGATGCGGTACAAAGGCAGCAGGGCACCCACCCAGAACGCCAGCCCGACCAGGTGCAGCAGCAGCAAACTGGCTAGCAGCAGGCGCGGCTCCCCCGTGCTGTGCCCCACCCAGGTGAAAGACAGCAGCACCAGCGCCGCGCCGAGCAGGCTGGCCGCCGTGCCGAGCCCGCGCCCGCGCCCCCACGCGACCGCCGCGCCGAGCAAGAGCAGCAGCCCGCCGCCCGCCAGCAGCATGCGCTGGCCGGCAGCGCCCTCAAACACCAGAGCGAGCAAGCTGGGGTCGATGGCCGCCGCCCACGAACCGCCCCCCAAGAAACCCGCCTGCAAGGGCCACTGCAAGAGCAGCAGGACGAGCGCCAAGGCGGCGGCAGCGGGCACCAGCGTGCGCAGCCCGGTGGCCCGATCCCACTCTGGATTGCCACCAAAAACCAGCCGGAACAACAGCCCGCCCACGGCGACCAAGGCGCTGGCATAAAAGCCCGCTGCCACCAGCACGCGCAGCCCAGTCCAGCCGTCGGTCTGGGCGAGCAGTTCCAGCAGGGGTTGAAGCGTTAGGCTGGTGCTCATGCCGGGGGCCGATTCATGCAGGGGCCAGCGCCCACCTCAGCGCACAGTGAAATAAATTTCGTCGGCCATGACGTGCCCGTCCGACGCCAGCCCGCGCCAGCGCACGGTGTATTTGCCGGGCCCCAGCGCAGTGGCTGGGCTGGTTTCGAAACGGGTGAGCGCCTCGCGGCCGGGGGCCGGGTTGAGCGGCACCAGGCCCCGCGGGCCGCTCACTTCGAACAGCGTGAGCCGCATCGGGTGGTCGAACCAGACCGCGATCCGGTTCGGGCTGCCGCTGACGGTGCTGCCGTGCGCGGGCAGCGAGCCCTCGGGCTGGGCATGGGCGTGCAGATGGGGCGTGGCCAGCAGCAGGTGCAGCGCCAGCGCAGCGGGGGCTATCTTAAGCAGGGTTTTTAGGCGGGGCATGGGCAGTCTCCGGTGTGCAAGGGAAAGGGTATGAATGCGCGGCGGGATTGGAAAAAATCAAGGCAGGGGCGCGATCTGCATCACGGTGTATTCGCCTTGGATGAGCGCGGCGCTGAAGCGAATGCGCTGCCCCTGCTGCAGCTGCTCCAGCAGGGCCGATTCGCTGAGCTGGAACACCATGGTCATGCCGCCCATTTCCAGGTTGGGGATGGGGCCGTGGCGCAGGCTCACGCGCCGGTTGCTGCGGTCCACCCGGCGCACCTCGGCCTCGACCCAAGGGCGGCCGTCGCGGTCGGTGGCGGCTGCGGCAGCCGTGCCAGCCCCGTTGGCTGGCTGCTGCGCCGCTGGCGCGCCAGCCGGGGGCTGGTGGTAGGAGGCCCAGATGCGCGAGCCGCCGTCGCGCCCGAGCAGCAGCACGTGGTAGGGGTCGCGGCGGCCGCCGTAGAGCGGGCCGTCCATGCCGGGGCTGCCTATGGGCATACCCGGCACGCTCAGGCCCAGCGCAACCGGGCGCTCGCGCAGCAGGCGGTGGATGTCGGCTGCCGGCACATGGCCTTCGACCACGTAGCCGCCCACCAGCGCGGTGTGGCAGGAGCCGTATTGCTCCGGCACGCCTAGGCGCCGGCGCGCAGCGATGTTGCCGGTGTCGAAGGCGCGCACGCTAAAGCCGTTTTTTTCCAGATAGGTGATCCAGTCGTTGCAGCAGCCGCATTGGGGGTCTTTCCAGACCTCCATCACGGGGGGGGTGCGGCGTGCCTGTGCCAGTGCTAACGGGGCCGACAGGGCGAGCAAGGTGCTGCCAGCCAGCCCGGTCAGGGCGGCGCTGGCGCTGTGGAGCAGGGTGCGTCTTTGCATGGTGGGCTAGGATTTGGCTTGGGCGAATAGGGATTTTGAGCTTGGCACAGCGCGCGCGTTCAATGCCGGTGTGCTGGGGCGGCTGGGGCAGGTGCGACCGGAGTGGGTGTTGCAGGCGTGGGCGGGCTGGGTGGGCGCACCGCCTCGGGTACTGGCCCTTGGTATTCAAAGGCCACGGTACCGCTCGGGAAGGCGTAGGGGCCGGGGTCGCGGTAGTCGTTGGGGGGCTGGTTGGCGCGCACCTTGAGCACGGTCAGCATCCCGCCCATGCCGATTGGGCCGAACTGGCCCTGGCCGGTCATCATGGGCAGGGTGTTGGGGGGCAGCTCCATTGGCATCTGCTTCATATCGTACATGCCGCGCTCGCCCATCACCATGAAGTCGGGCGCCAAGCCCTGGATTTTGCCGACCAACCCACGGTGATCGACCCCGATCAGCGTCGGCACGTCGTGCCCCATCGGCCCCATGGTGTGGTGGCTCTTGTGGCAGTGTATGGCCCAGTCGCCGGGTTCGTCGGCCAGGAATTCGATCTGGCGCATCTGGCCAACGGCCAAATCCACCGTCACCTCGGGCCAGCGCGCACCCTTGGGCACCGGGCCGCCATCGGTGCCGGTGACTTCGAACTCGACCCCGTGCACGTGGATGGGGTGGTTGGTCATGGTCAGGTTGCCCATGCGCATGCGCACCCGGTCGCCCAAGCGCGCCACCAGCGGGTCGATGCCGGGGAAGACGCGGCTGTTCCAGGCCCAGGTGTTGAAATCGAACATGGTGGCGACGGTGGGCGTTTGGGCACCGGGTTCGACGTCGAAGGCGTTGAGCAAGAAGCAGTAGTCGCGATCGACCGCATCGATCAGGGGGTGCCGGCCGCGCGCATCGAGCTTGGGGTGCGTGACCCAAAAACCCATCATGCCCATGGCGAGTTGCACCATCTCGTCGGCGTGCGGGTGGTACATAAAGGTGCCCGGGCGGCGCGCTTGGAATTCATAGACGAAGGTTTTGCCGGCCCCGATCGAGGGCTGGTTGATTCCCGCCACCCCGTCCATGCCCGAAGGCAGGCGCTGGCCGTGCCAGTGGATGGAGGTGGGCTCGGGCAGGCGGTTGCTGACGAAAATGCGCACCCGGTCGCCCTCTACCACTTCGATGGTGGGGCCAGGGCTCTGGCCGTTGTAGCCCCACATGTTGACGACGAAACCGGGCGCCACCTCGCGCACCACCGGCTCGGCCACGAGGTGAAATTCCTTCACCCCGTCGCGCATCCGAAAGGGCAGCGTCCAGCCGTTGAGCGTAACCACGGGCCGATACGGCAGACCGGCCCCGGTGACGCCGGGCGGCACCCAGGGCGCGGCGGTGGCGGCGTTGTGCCGCAGCACCGGCTCGGGCAGGGCGGCCAGGGCGTGGCGACCGACGGTGGCGGTGGCGGCGGCCGTGAAAGCCCCGGCAGCCAGGGCGCCTTGGAAAAATTGGCGGCGTTGCATGGTTATTTTCCTTTCGCGGCTTCGGGGGTGGCGGCGGCGGCCGGGGCGCTGCCGCTGTAGGGCAGGCCGTCGAGCACGGCGCGCAGTTCGGCGGCGGCCACGGCGGCGTCGCGCCGCGCCAGCAGGGCGGCTTGGGCGGACTGCACCCGGGCGCTGGCACTGGCCAGCAGCTCCCAGGTGCTTTTGAGCATGCCGTTGTAGCGCTGCTGGGTTTCGTCTTGCAAGGCGGTGTGCAGGCGCAGCGCGTCTTGCGCCGAGCCCTCGGCCAGCTCGGTGGCGGTTTGCCAGGCGCTGTAGGCGCTGTGGACGTCGGCGCGAATCTGGCGCTCCAAGGCATCGGCCTCGGCGCGCGCCTCGGCGGCTTTGTCCCAGGTGTGCGGCCAGAGCTGGGCTGCCGTCAGTTCGGGCTGGTGGGGCTGGGCTGGGGTGCCGGGGAGCGTGGCTGGAGCAAGTGCTTGGGGTTGCGGCGGCGCGACGGCGGCCGCCAGCGTGGCGGCAAGGCTTGCGCGCTCGGCCGAGGACAGGCCACGCTCCAGCATTTCAGCCTGGCGCTGCAGCAGCGGCCAGCGCGGATGCGCCTGCAGCGCCTGCGCTTCCAGCGCGGCCAAGGGGGCGAAGGCGGGTGTGGCGGGTGTGGCTGCTGAACTGGCCGTGCCAGGCCGAGCGGTGTGAGCCGCCGGGGCGCTCACGGTTGGCCAGTCGGTCGGCAGCCGCTGCTCCAGTTGCCTAGGCGTGAGCCCACTGCCCGCTAGGCGCCACAGATCGAGCACAGCCAGGTGCTGCTGGTGCTGCGCTGCCCGCCACTGCGCTTGGGTCTGGTTGAGCAGCAGTTGCTCTTGCAACAAGCGCATTTGCGGCCAATTGCCCACCCGCACCAGGCGCGCAGCCAGCTCGGCCCCGGCCTGCGCGGCTTGCAGCTCCTGCGCCTGGTAGCGCTCGCTGCTGCCAGCCGCCACGGCGCGCAGCCAAGCCCGCTCGACTTGCAAAGCCAGATTGGCCTGCGCCAGCCTCAGCTCGGCGCGCTCGAGCGGGTTCTGGCCCGGCTTGGCCAGCAGGTCAGGGCGTGCGCGCTGGGCCGCCATCAAGGCGTCAGCCAAGCTCCAGCGCTGGGCGGCGGCAGGCTGGGCTGCGGCAGGCTGCGGTGCGGCGCTGGCGGGTGGTGGCGGCGTGTGATGCGGCGTGTGCGGCATCGGATGCGGCATCGCGTGCGGCTGCACCTGCTGCGCCTCCCAATGCACGATGTCGGCATGGCCGCGCGGGAAGCCGCCGACCAGCTCATTGGCTGCACGCCAATCGCTTTGGGCTTGGGCGTGCGCAGGGCCGTGGGCCCAGGCGGGGCCAGACAGGGCGGCACCGAGCAGCGCCGCACCCAAAATGGGGTTCAAAAAGGCATACGGCCCGCCGCGCTGCAAGCGCCAAACGCGCTGCACCGGGGCCAAGGAAAAAGCAAACATGGAAACATCTCCGATCCAGATCCAAGAAAGGCCGCACATTGCCAAAAGAGGGAAACGTGCAGACGGATTTCGGGTGTCGGGATCAGGAAATGGGCGGTTTGAGCTCGGGCTGGATCTCGGCCTGCAAGACCGCGGTGCGCGTGGTCAATGGTTCGCTGGAGTGCAAGGCCGGCGGCATGGCCCCAAGCCGCAGCGGCACCGCCAGCGCCTGGTGGCAAATTCCGCACAACAGGCACAGGCCATGCGCGCCAGCCTCTGGCTGCCCGGGGCAGGGGGGGTCGTCGGCCAGAGCAGCCTGCGGGGCGGCCCCATGCTGCGCGGCGTGGGAAGCGGCGAGAGAAGTCTCGTGCAGCGCAAAGTCGATGTGGCCGCTGGGCGCCGTCGGGTCGGCCGACGCCATCTGGGCCGAGCCATGCGCACCGGCCGGGGCCGAATGCAAGGCCTCCAGCGCCATGGCATCGCCCGCCCACAGCCGCCAAGGCAGCAGCAGCACAAACAGAATGATCAGCCAGCGACGCATGGGGCGATTGTAGGGCAAATCGGCCTTGCATGCAAACGCTTGCCGAGTAGAGTCTTGCCGCCTCGCCGCACCGGTCTGGCCTCAAACTTGTCGGCACAATCGCCCCCATGCGCGATTCCGCCCCACCCACACCCTGGCCGCAGCGCCTGCGCCGGCTCTGGCAGCCGCGCAACGGGCTGTTTTGGCTGATGCTGCTGTTCAACGGCCTCTCGACCGGCATGGCCTGGTTTTTGCACCTCTCGCCGCCGGCGGGCGGGCTGCTGCTGCTCTTTACCCTGCTGGCGCTGGCCAACGCGGTGATCGGCATGGCGCTGCTGTGGCTGCTGTGGCGCGGGGGCTAAGCCTTGGCTCGACTGTCCGATACGATATTCGCGTGATAGCATCAAGGGCGCACATGGCCCCATGCTTCAATGATGAGGGTCTTCATACGCGCGGTCGTCGGCATCCGCCCGGATAAACCAGCTACCGAATTTGCTCGCAGTGCTGGACTGCCGTGCGCCGCGACTGAACCACAGGAACGACACATGGCCAACGGCAAAGACAAGAACAACGGCGGCAACCTCGGCTTCGAAGCCGAGCTGTTCAAGACCGCCGACAAGCTGCGCGGCAATATGGAGCCCAGCGACTACAAGCACGTTGCCTTGGGCCTGATCTTCCTGAAGTACATCTCCGACGCCTTCGAAGCCCGCCACGCCGAACTGCTGGCCGAAGGCCCGCAAGCAGCGGAGGACAAGGACGAATACCTCGCCGACAACGTGTTCTGGGTGCCCAAGGATGCGCGCTGGTCGCACCTCAAGGCCGCTGCCCGCCGCCCCGAGATCGGCAGCCTGATCGACGACGCCATGCGCGCCATCGAGAAGGACAACGAATCGCTCAAGGGCGTACTGCCCAAGGATTACGCCCGCCCGGCGCTGAACAAGGGGATGCTGGGCGAGCTGATCGACCTGATCTCCGGTATCGCCATGAACGAGGGCGGCGATAAGTCCAAGGACGTGCTCGGCCGCGTCTACGAATATTTCTTGAGCCAGTTTGCCGGCAGTGAGGGCAAGCGCGGTGGCGAGTTCTACACCCCGCGCTCGGTGGTGCAGGTGCTGGTGCAGATGCTCGAACCCTACCAGGGCCGTGTGTATGACCCCTGCTGCGGGTCCGGCGGTATGTTCGTGCAGAGCGAGAAGTTCGTGCTCGAACACGGCGGCCGCATCGGCGACATCGCCATCTACGGCCAGGAAAGCAACTACACCACCTGGCGCCTGGCCAAGATGAACCTTGCCGTGCGCGGCATCGACTCCGACATCCGCTGGAACAACGAAGGCAGCTTCCACAAGGACGAATTGCGCGACCTGCGCTTCGACCACATTCTCGCCAACCCGCCGTTCAACATCTCCGACTGGGGTGGCGACCGCCTGCGCGAAGACCCGCGCTGGCAATTCGGCGTGCCGCCCGCGGGCAATGCCAACTACGCCTAGCTGCAACACATCCACTGGCACCTCGCGCCCTTCGGCGCCGCCGGTGTGGTGCTGGCCAACGGCTCGATGAGTTCCAACCAAAGCGGCGAAGGCGAGATCCGCAAGGCTATGGTCGAGGCCGACGCCGTGGACTGCATGGTGGCCCTGCCCGGGCAGTTGTTCTACTCGACGCAGATCCCCGCTTGCCTGTGGTTCCTCGCCCGCGACAAATCCAACGGCAAGCGCGGCAACGCAACGCTGCGCGACCGCCGGGGCGAAGTGCTGTTCATCGACGCCCGCAGCATGGGCACGCTGGTGGACCGCACCCGGCGTGAACTCAGTGAGGCCGACATCCAGAAGATCGCCGACACCTACCATGCCTGGCGCGGCGAGAAGGCGGCCGGCAAGTACGCTGACATCCCCGGCTTCTGCAAGAGCGCCAGCCTGGACGACATCAGCAAGCACGGCCATGTGCTCACGCCCGGCCGCTATGTCGGCGCCGAGGCCGCCGAGGATGACGGCGAAGCTTTTGTCGAGAAGATGCAGCGGCTGAGCGCCCAGTGGCGCGAGCAGCAGCAGGAAGCGGCGCGGCTGGATGCGGCGATCGAGGCCAACCTGAGGGGGCTTGGGTATGGAGGGTGACTGGCCAAAAGTGCGGCTCGGTGATGTTGCGAACTTGATGACCGGGTATCCGTTCAAGAGCCAGCACTACATCGATGACGTGGATGCTCCCCGGTTGATTGGCGGAGACAACATCGCACAAGGCAATCTGCGCTGGGATAGCGTTCGGCGCTGGCCGCGCGACATGACCGATGGGCTTGACGATTATTGGCTCGAGCCAGGTGATGTCGTGCTAGCGATGGACAGGCCGTGGATTGAAGCAGGGCTGAAGCGTGCTGCCGTCGGGCCGCACGATGTTCCATCGCTTCTTATTCAGCGAACATCCCGCCTGCGTGGCACAGATGAGCTTGATACGGCATTTCTTCGGTATGTTGTCGGCAGCCAATCGTTCACGCAATACATTCTGAACGTACAAACGGGAACTGCGGTTCCTCATATTAGCCCTGCACAAATTCGCGCTTATAGCTTTCGTCTGCCGCCGAAGCCCGAACAACGCGCCATCGCCCACATTCTCGGCACGCTGGACGACAAAATCGAACTCAACCGCCGCCGCAACCAGACCCTGGAGGCCATGGCCCGCGCCCTGTTCAAGGACTGGTTCGTGGACTTCGGCCCCGTCCGCGCCAAGATGGAAGGCCGCGCCCCCTACCTCCCCGCCGACCTGTGGCAGCTCTTCCCCGACCGCCTTGACGACGAGGGCAAACCGGAGGGGTGGGAGATACAGCAGCTCAGCGAGCTGCTGACGATCATTGGCGGAGGGACGCCAAAAACATCTGTCGAGGAGTACTGGGGCGGGGACATACCTTGGTTCTCCGTAGTGGACACACCATCCGCCAGCGATGTGTTCGTAGTCACCACGGAGAAGACCATCACGGATCAAGGCTTGGCAGACAGTTCCGCCCGGCTCATTCCTAAAGGCACCACTATCATTTCCGCTCGCGGCACAGTGGGCAACTTGGCGATTGCTGGCCGAGACATGACCTTCAACCAGTCTTGCTATGCCCTGCGTGGAACGGGCGATGCAGGCGACTACTTCGTTTACCTAGCGACGCAACAGATGGTCGATCAACTCAAGTCCATGGCGCACGGCTCGGTGTTTTCGACCATCACGCGCCAGACATTTGAAGCGATCCAGCGCCCCGTGCCGCCACAGGCTGTTCTCACCGAGTTTGAAGGACTGGTCACCGGGTGCTTTGACGCCATCCTGTCCAGCGTTGAGCAATCCCAAACCCTCGCCCAACTCCGCGACACCCTGCTGCCCAAACTGATCTCCGGCGAGCTGCGCATCGCCGATGCCGAGAAATTCTTGGAGCGCGTGGCATGACCCGCAGCCCCTTCAACCCCGATCTGCTCACCTGGGCGTGCCAACGCGCCGGGCTTGAGTCGCTCGCGCTGGTGGGAAAATTGAATTCAGGAGCAACAAATCCCAGGGAGGGGAGCCCATGAGTAACATCGTGATTTTCGAGGCCGGCGATCAGCCGGTGCAGGTGCGGCTGGAGGGCGATACCGTCTGGCTGAGTCTCCAGCAACTGGCCGAGTTGTTCGAACGTGACAAGTCCGTGATTTCACGGCACCTACGAAATATCTATGCCTCAGAAGAGCTTGCGCGGGCGGCAACTGTTGCAAAAAATGCAACAGTTCAAACCGAAGGCGGTCGCGAGGTCCTGCGCGAGATCGAATTCTTCAACCTCGACGCCATCATCTCCGTCGGCTATCGGGTCAATTCCACCCGCGCCACCCGTTTCCGCCAGTGGGCCACCGGCGTGCTGCGTCAGCATCTGGTCGAAGGCTACAGCCTGAACCAGCAGCGGCTTCGGGAGCGCGGCATCGCGTTCGAGCAGGCGCTGGATCTGCTCTCGCGCACCTTGGCCAATCAGCAACTGGTCAGTGCCGAAGGTGAGGCGGTGCTGGGCGTGATCGCCGACTACGCCCGCAGTTGGAGCTTGCTGCAAGGCTATGACGAACAGAGCCTGGCCGGCCAGACGGGCAAGCAACAGGGCATGCGCTCGCTCAAGCTCGATGAGGTGCTGAGCGCCATTGCCCAACTCAAGGCGGAACTGATGGCCAAAGGCGAGGCCACCGAGCTGTTCGGCCAGTTGCGCGGCGCTGGCCTGGCATCGAGCATCGCCACCATCGAGCAGGGCTTTGGCGACGAGCTGTTCTACCCGAACGTGGCCAGCCGGGCGGCGCACCTGCTGTACTTCGTGATCAAGAATCACCCGCTGGCCGATGGCAACAAGCGCACCGGCTCGTTTCTGTTCCTGTGGTACCTGCGTCTGAACCAGCACCTGCTGGAGCGGCCCGTAGAGCGGCTGATCAACGACAACACCCTGGTGGCGCTGGCGCTGCTGGTGGCTGAGAGCAAACCGGAGCAAAAGGATCTGATGGTGAAACTGGTGGAGCACTTCGTGTTGCTGAAAGAGAACAACGAATAAAGGAGCAACAATGGCCTTCCTCTCCGAAGCCCAACTCGAAACCGCGCTGCTCGCGCAGCTGGCCGGGCTGGGCTACACCTGCGCCTCGGACGAGCTCATCGGCCCCGATGGCAAGCAGCCGGAGCGGGAGGCCTACGACGAGGTGGTGTTCAAGGCTCGACTCACCGCCGCCGTGGCGCGGCTGAACCCGGCACTGCCGCCCGAGGCGCAGGCCGACGCCATTCGCCGCCTGACGCAATCGGAACTACCAAACTTGCTGGAGGAGAACCGCCGCATCCACCGGCTGCTGACCGAAGGCGCGGATGTGGAGTACTACGCCAAAGACGGCACGCTGACGGCGGGCAAGGTGCGGCTGATCGACTTCGAACGCCCCGCCCACAACGACTGGCTCGCGGTGCAGCAGTTCACGGTGGTGGCTGGCCAGGCCAAGCGTCGGCCGGACGTGGTGGTGTTCGTCAACGGCCTGCCGCTGGCGGTGGTGGAACTGAAAGCCCCCGGTGGCGAGAACGCGACCCTGGCCGGCGCCTTTAATCAACTGCAGACCTACAAGCAACAGATTCCGGCGCTGTTTCGCAGCAATGCGCTGCTGGTGAGCTCCGACGGTCTGTCGGCGCGCGTCGGCTCGCTGTCGGCGGACAGCGAGCGCTTCATGCCTTGGCGCACCACCGACGGCGCACGCATCGAGCCCAAGGGTATGCCAGAGATGGCCACGCTGATCGAGGGCGTATTCGAGCGGGGGCGCTTCCTCGATCTGTTGCGCCACTTCACCGTGTTTGGCGAAACCAGTGGCGGGCTGGTCAAGATCATCGCTGGCTACCACCAGTTCCACGCGGTAAAGAAGGCCGTGATTTCCACACTGCGCGCCAGCCAGCGCGCTGTGGCCGAGGACCCTGCCGTCTATGGCCTGCCCAGCGTGCGCGACCAGCCGCCGGGCGACCGCAAGGCGGGCGTGATCTGGCACACCCAGGGTTCCGGCAAAAGCCTGCTGATGGCCTTCTACGCGGGCCTGCTGGTGCTGGAGCCGCGCATGGCCAATCCCACCCTTGTGGTGTTGACCGACCGCAACGACCTGGACGACCAGCTCTTTGCGACCTTCGCCATGTGCCGTGACCTGCTCCGGCAGACGCCGGTGCAGGCGCAGGACCGCGAACATCTGCGCACCCTGCTCAATCGCGCCTCGGGCGGCGTGATCTTCACCACGCTGCAGAAGTTCGCACCAAAGGCGGACGAGGCCGATTTTCCGGCGCTGACCGTACGCTCCAACGTCGTGGTCATCGCCGATGAGGCGCACCGCAGCCAGTATGGCTTCAAGGCCAAGGTGGCCAGCCAAACCGGCGCGATCGCCTACGGCTTTGCCAAGTACCTGCGCGACGCGCTGCCCAATGCCTCCTTCATCGGTTTCACCGGCACGCCCATCGAGGCCACCGACGTGAATACCCCGGCCGTGTTCGGCCACTACATCGACATCTACGACATCAGCCGCGCGGTGGAAGATGGCGCCACGGTGCCGATCTATTACGAATCGCGGCTGGCGCGCATCGAGCTGGACGAGGATGAAAGGCCGCGCATCGATGCCGAGATCGAGGCGCTGCTGGAAGACGAGGACGAACCCAGCGCCGAACGCACCAAGCAGAAGTGGAGCACCGTGGAAGCGCTGGTCGGCAGCGACAAGCGACTCGCGCTGGTGGCCGCCGACCTGGTGCAGCACTTCGAGGACCGGGTTGCGGCGCTCCATGGCAAGGCGATGGTGGTGTGCATGAGTCGGCGCATCTGCGTGGCGCTCTTTGATGCGATCACCAAGCTGCGCCCCGGCTGGCACAGCCCGGACGACAACGCCGGCAGCATCAAGATCGTGATGACCGGCGCGGCCAGCGATCCGGTGCAGTGGCAGCAGCACATCGGCAACAAGGCGCGGCGTGATCTGTTGGCCAAGCGTGCGCGTGACCCGCAGGACCCGCTGCGGCTGGTGATCGTGCGCGACATGTGGCTGACCGGCTTCGATGCACCCAGCATGCACACCATGTACATCGACAAGCCGATGCGCGGACACGGACTGATGCAGGCCATCGCCCGCGTCAACCGCGTGTTCCGCGACAAGCCGGCGGGTTTGATCGTGGACTACATCGGCATCGCGCAAAACCTGAAGTCCGCGCTGGCGCAGTATTCCAAGCCCGATCAGGACAAGACCGGCATCGATGAAACCGAAGCCGTGGCGGTGCTGCTGGAGAAGTACGAGATCGTGCGCGACATGTTCCACGGCTTCGACTACCGCACGGGCCTGATCGGCACGCCCGGCGAGCGGCTGGCGATGATGGCCGGCGCCATCGAATGGATACTCGACCAGCAGCAGCACTGGGCGGCGGCGGAGCAGACCCCGGATGGAAAGAAGCAGGCGCAACGGCGCTTTGCCGATGGCGTACTGAGCCTATCGAAGGCCTTCGCGCTGGCCGCGAGCTCGGATGAGGCGCGCGATATCCGCGAGGAAGTCGGCTTCTTCCAGGCCATCCGTGCCGCACTGGTCAAGACGGCGGGCGGCTCAGGCGCTACCCGGCGAGATCGCGAGCTGGCCATCCAGCAGATCGTCAGCCGCGCCGTGGTGTCCACCGAGATCGTCGACATCCTCGCCGCGGTCGGCATCCAGACGCCGGACATCTCGATCCTCTCCGACGAATTCCTGTTTGAAGTGCAGCAGATGGAGAAGAAGAACCTGGGACTGGAAGCGCTGCGCAAACTGCTCAATGACAGCATCCGCTCGCGCACCCGCACCAACGTGGTCGAGACCCGCGCCTTCACCGAGCGGCTGGAGGACGCCATTGCCCGCTACCACGCCAACGCCATCACGACCGCCGAAGTGCTGCAGGAACTGATCAAGCTCGCCCGGGACATTCGCGCTGCACGCAATCGCGGCGAGGAACAGGGTTTGTCCGACGAGGAGATCGCTTTCTACGACGCGCTGGCGGAAAACGAATCTGCCCTGCAGGTCATGGGCGACGACACGCTGCGGGTGATCGCCCACGAGTTGCTGGTGTCCCTGCGCGAGAACGTCGCCGTCGATTGGGCTCACCGCGAATCGGCGCGAGCGCGCCTGCGCGTGCTGGTCAAGCGCATCCTGCGCAAGTACGGCTACCCGCCGGATTTGCAGGACGCGGCGGTGCAGACGGTGCTGCAGCAGGCCGAGGTGCTATCCGCCTCGTGGCAGCCGGGGCATTCACGCGCATGAGGGCGGGCCATAGCTAAACTTGGCACACCTATGCACCCGGTCGATCGCCTGAGCCCGTATCCACCCCCACCCCCCTTTCCATGACCACCCACTTCCCTCCCCCCTGCGTGCCGCTGGTGCACGCCGACGCCACCCTGGCACGCCAAGGCTTTGCCCTGCTCGACGCCGATTCGGTGCAGCAATGGCTGGATGTGCCCGCGCACGAGCTGGCGGCCCTGCAACCGAGCTGGGACGATCTGTGCAGCGACGGCTACCTGAAGGACGGCGGGCGCTACCGCAAGCGCCGCCACAGTTGCTTTGTGGTCGAGGGCCCGCTGCTGCGCCAGGTGCCGCACCGGGTGCATTGGCAGCCGCTGGAATACAACGCCCTGCACGGCGGCATGCAGCGCTGGTTCGAGCCCATCAGCCCGGCCGTGGTGGCCACACGGGCCTGGCAGCGCCTGCTGCTGCAAACGGCGGCGGCGGCCTCGGCCCTCAAGGGCGCGCAGCCCTGGTACGTGGAGGCGCACCAGTTTCGCATCGACACCACCGACGGCATCGGCCGCCCCACGCCCGAAGGCGCGCACCGCGACGGCATGGAACTGGTGGCGGTGTTTTTGGTGCAGCGCCACGGCATCAAGGGCGGCGAGAGCCGGGTCTTCGAGGCCCACGGCCCCAACGGGCAGCGCTTCACACTCAGCCAGCCGTGGTCGCTGCTGCTGCTCGATGACGAGCGCGTGATCCACGAATCAACCCCGATCCAGCCGCTCGAACCCGGCCTGCTGGGCTGGCGCGACACCCTGGTGCTGACCTGCCGCAGCGGGGGGTTTCAGGGCGATTGAGCGGCGTTTGTGGCTGCAGCGCGGTGGCTGCGTTGCGCTTGCTGCTGCCGCCGGTTTAAGATTGCTCTTTTGGCCGCACCGGCCAGCCCCCTTATTTTTTAGGAGCACCCCCATGAACCGAGAAGTCGTCGTCGTCAGCGCCGCGCGCACCGCCATTGGCACTTTTGGCGGCAGCCTGAAAGACGTGCCCACCACCGAACTCGGCGCCCTGGTGGTGCGCGAGGTGCTGGCGCGCGCCGCCGTGCCCGGCGCCGACGTGGGCCATGTGGTGTTTGGCCATGTGGTCAACACCGAGCCGCGCGACCTCTACCTCTCGCGCGTGGCGGCGCTCAACGGCGGCTGCCCGCCCGAGACCCCCGCCTTCAACGTCAACCGCCTGTGCGGCAGCGGCTTGCAGGCCATCGTCACCGCCAGCCAGGCGATCTTGCTCGGCGACTGCGACGTGGCCATCGGGGCCGGGGCCGAAAACATGAGCCGCGCGCCCTATGTCAGCCTGTCGACGCGTTTTGGGGCGCGCATGGGCGATACCACGCTGGTGGACATGATGGTCGGCGCGCTGCACGACCCCTTTCACAAAATCCACATGGGCGTGACGGCTGAAAACGTGGCGGTGCAGTTTGGCATCACGCGCGCCATGCAGGACGCGCTGGCGGTCGAGAGCCACAACCGGGCCGAGCGCGCCAGCGCCGAGGGGCGCTTCAAGTCGCAGATCGTGCCCGTGGTGCAAAAGGGCCGCAAGGGCGACGTGGTCTTTGACACCGACGAACACATCCGCCCCGGCTGCACGCAGGACGACATGGCCAAGCTCAAGCCGGTGTTCCAGAAAGAAAACGGCACCGTGACCGCGGGCAACGCCTCTGGCATCAACGACGCCGCCGCCGCCGTGCTGCTGATGGAAGCCGGCACCGCCCGCGCCCGCGGCCTGACCCCCATGGCGCGGCTGGTGGGCTACGCGCACACCGGGCTGGACCCAAAAATCATGGGCGTGGGCCCGATTTCGGCCACGCGCAAGGTGCTGGAGCGCACCGGCCTGACCATTGCCGATCTGGACGTGATCGAGGCCAACGAGGCCTTCGCCGCCCAAGCCTGCGCCGTGACGCAAGCACTCGGGCTCGACCCGGCCAAGGTGAACCCGAACGGCTCCGGCATCTCGCTCGGGCACCCGATCGGTGCCACCGGCGCGCTGATCACGGTCAAGGCGCTGTACGAGTTGCAGCGCACCGGCGGCCGCTACGCGCTGGTGACAATGTGCATCGGCGGCGGGCAAGGGATTGCGGCGATTTTTGAGCGGATTTGATTGGGCACAGCGGGCAGAAGCAGATTCACATATTTGTCATAAGCCTTGCGTAGAGTGCAGCGGTTCAACGTCGAACTGCACTTTGGGATGCTTATGAAATCTGCCCCTTTTGCGCTGGCCCGCCTGTCGGCCGCCGCCGCCCTGTCGATGCTGCTGCTGGCCGGTTGCCAGACCGCCCCCATCCAACCCGCTGCGGCCCCGGCAAGCCCAGCGGCCGCTGCAGCCGCTGCGGCGCCTGCGGCAGCCCTTACCGGCCTGACCCTGGAAGCGCTGGGCGCCTTTGAAGGCGGGGCCGAAGGGGCCTCGGAAATCACCGCGTTTGACCCGTTCTCGCAGCGCCTGTTCGTGGTCAATGCGGCCACCAAGTCGATCGACGTGCTCGACCTGCGCGACCCGCGCGCGCCGCAGCGCATCGGCAACATCCCGGTGGCGGCCTTTGGCGACAGCCCCAACAGCGTGGCGGTGCATAGCGGCTTGCTGGCGATTGCCGTGCAGGCCGCGCCCAAGACCAACCCCGGCGCCGTGGCTTTTGTCGAAGCCGCCACCTTGCGCGTGCTCTCACACGTGGCCGTGGGCGCGCTGCCCGACATGCTCACCTTCACCCCGGACGGCTTGCGTGTGCTGGTGGCCAACGAAGGCGAGCCCAACAGCTACGGTCAGGCCGATTCGGTGGACCCGGAAGGCTCGGTCAGCATCGTCACCGTCAACCGCGGCCGCACCCCCAGCGTGGCCACGGCCGATTTCCGCGCCTTCATCGGCCAAGAGGCGGCCCTGCGCACCCAAGGCGTGCGCCTCTACGGCCCCGGCGCCAATGCCGCCCAGGATATCGAGCCCGAGTTCATCGCCATCGCACCCGACGGCCGCAACGCCTTCGTCACGCTGCAAGAAAACAACGCCATCGCCACAGTCGAGATCGCCAGCGCCCGCGTCACCGCCGTGCGGCCGCTGGGCAGCAAAGACCACAGCCTGGCGCGCAACGCGCTCGACCTGAGCAACGAAGACGGCACCCTCAACAGCAACGACGGCAGCGCCGCCATCCGCATCACCCCGCAGCGGGTGCGTGGCCTGTACCAGCCCGACGCCATCGCCGCCTTTGCGGTGGGCGGCCGCACCTTGTTGGTCACGGCCAACGAAGGCGACGCGCGCGACTGGCCCGGCTTCAACGAGGAAGTGCGCGTGCGCGCCCATTGCGCCCAAGGGCTGGACCCGGCCGCGTTCCCCGATGCCGCCAACCAGATCATGGACTCCAACCTGGGCCGCCTGCTCGTCACCAGCACCCCCAACGCCGGCCAGACCGGCCGCAACGCCGCCGGCCAGTGCACCGAGCTGTTCAGCTTTGGTGCGCGCTCGTTCTCGGTCTGGGACGCCAGCAACCTGCAACTGGTCTACGACTCGGGCGACGAGTTCGAGCAGCGCACCCGCGCCCTGCCCAACGTGGTGTTCAACGCCAGCCACAACAACAACACGCTCGATTCACGCAGCCCGAGCAAAGGCCCGGAGCCCGAGGCCGTGGTGGTGGCCCAGTTTGGCACCCGGTTTTTTGCCTTCGTCGCGCTCGAGCGCGTGGGCGGGGTGATGGTCTATGAGGTGACCAACCCGGCCGAAGCGCGCTTTATCACCTACTTCAACGGCACCCGCAGCGCCGCCACCGGCGACCGCGGCCCGGAAGGCCTGACCTTCATCCCGGCGGTGCAGTCCCCCAACGGGCGGCCCTTGCTGGTGGTGGCCAACGAGGTGAGCGGCACCACCCGGGTGCTGCAAATCAACCTCGGCTTCTGATTGACCCAAGGGCTGAGGGGCCTAGCCCCTTGGCCCCCGTGGCTGTTGAGTGTGGCTTGGGGCCCTGCGCAGCGCATAATCGCTGCGCATGTGGATCGACAGCCATTGCCACCTCGACGCCCCCGATTGGAGCGATGCGCAGCGCCCGGTGCTGCGCCAGCAGGCGCGCGCCGCTGGGGTGGATTTTTGCGTCTATCCGGCGGTGGAGCGGGCCAACTGGGCGCACGTGCGCGAGCTGGCGCACGCCTGTGGCGACGGCTACGCGCTGGGCATTCACCCGCTGTACGTGCTGCAAGCCGATGATGCCGACCTGGACGCGCTGGCGCAGGAGCTGCAGCGCTGCCACGCCGACCCGCGCCTGCTGGCGGTGGGTGAGATTGGGCTCGATTACTTCGTCCCAGCCCTGTGCGAACCGGCGGCGCGCCAGCGCCAGTGGCATTTTTACACCGCGCAACTGGAGCTGGCGCAGCGCTTTGGGCTGCCGGTGATTTTGCACGTGCGGCGCTCGGCCGACCTGCTGCTGCGCGGCCTGCGCTCTCTGCACGTGCAGCGGCGGGCCGGTGCAGGTGGCATGGGCGGTGCAAGGGCTGTGGGCGGCATTGCCCACGCCTTCAATGGCAGCCTGCAGCAGGCGCAGGCCTTCATGGCACTCGGCTTCTGCTTGGGCTTTGGCGGTGCCTGCACCTTCGACGCGGCGCAAAACCTGCGCCGCCTGGCCGCCGACCTGCCCGCCGAGGCGCTGGTGCTGGAAACCGACGCCCCCGACATGCCGCCCCAGTGGCTCTACACCCCGGCCGCCGCACGCGCCAGCGGGGCCAGTCAGGCGCCCAACACCCCGGCCGAGCTGCCGCGCATCGGGGCCGTGCTGGCGGCGCTGCGCGGCCTGAGCCCGGAGGCCTTGGCGGCCAGCACCAGCGCCAACGTGCAGCGCGTGCTGCCACGGCTGGCGGCGCTCCGGCACTAGCCTCATGCCCGCCCGCCCCAGCGCTTTTTCCAAGCTGACCCGCCTGCAAAGCGGGCTGCTGCTGGCCGTGGCCGGGGCGGTGGCTTTCAGTGGCAAGGCCATCATCGTCAAGCTGGCCTACCGCTACGGGGTTGATCCGGTCACGCTGCTGATGTACCGCATGCTGTTTGCGCTGCCGCTGTTTCTGGCCATGCTCTGGTGGGCCACCTACCGCAGCAGCCAGCCCGTGGAGCCGCTGCAGCGGCGCGACTGGCTGGCCATTTTGGGGCTGGGTTTTTGCGGCTACTACCTGGCCAGCTACCTCGATTTTCTGGGCTTGCAGTACATCAGCGCCAGCCTGGGGCGTTTGATTTTGTACCTCAACCCCACCCTGGTGCTGCTGCTGGGCTGGCTCTTGTTTGCCCAGCGCGTGACGCCGCGCCAACTGGGGGCCATGGGCCTGAGCTACGCCGGCGTGTTGCTGGTGTTTGGGCACGAGCTGCGCTTCGACGGCTGGAGCACCGCCATCGGGGCGGCGCTGGTGTTTGGCAGTGCGCTCAGCTACGCGGTCTATCTGGTCTATAGCGGCGAGCTGGTGCGGCGCATCGGCGCGCTGCGGCTGGTGGGCTGGGCCACCACGGTGGCCTGCCTGCTGTGCATCGGGCAGTTTTTGCTGCTGCGCCCGCTCTCGGCCGCCTGGGTCGCACCCGAGGTGATCGCGCTCTCGGTGCTCAACGCCGTGCTGTGTACCGCCGCGCCGGTGGTGCTGGTGATGCTGGCGATCGAGCGCATCGGCGCGGGCCTCACCGCCCAAGCGGGCATGGTCGGCCCCATGGCCACGCTGCTGATGGGCGCGCTGATACTGGGCGAGCCCTTCAACGCCTGGATCGTGGCCGGCACCGCGCTGGTGCTGGCGGGTGTGCTGTGGGTGAGCCGGGCGCCGCGCTGAGGGGCTGTGGCGCCAGCACCCGACTACACTTTGGGCCTTTTGCAGGAGATGTGGCAATGGACCTAGGAATTGCGGGCCGCTGGGCCTTGGTGTGCGGGGCCAGCAAGGGGCTGGGCTGGGGTTGTGCGCAGGCGCTGGCGCGCGAAGGGGTGAACCTGGTGATCGCGGCGCGCGGGGCTGAACGCTTGCAGCAGGTGGCTGCCGAGCTGCAGCGCGTTTGCGGCGTGACGGTGCTGCCCGTGGCCGCCGACGTGACCACGGCCGACGGGCGCGCGGCGCTGTTTGCCGTGCCCGGCGGGCCGGGGCGGGCCTTTGATATAGTGGTGAACAACGCGGGCGGCCCGCCCACGGGCGATTTTCGCCACTGGGAGCGCGAGCATTGGCTGCAGGCGCTGGAGGCCAATATGCTGAGCCCGATCGAGCTCATCAAAGCCACGGTCGATGGCATGGCCGAGCGCGGCTTTGGCCGCATCGTCAACATCACCTCCAGCGCCGTCAAGGCCCCGATCGACATCTTGGGCCTGAGCAACGGCGCCCGCAGCGGCCTGACTGGCTTCGTCGCCGGGCTGGCGCGCAGCGGGCTGGCGGCGCGCGGCGTGACGCTCAACAACCTGCTGCCGGGCAAGTTTGACACCGAGCGCCTGGCCGCTACCCTGGCCGCCGGGGCGCAAAAAAGCGGGCAGCCGCTGGAAGCGGTGCGCGCCGCCCAACTGGCGCAAATCCCAGCGCGGCGCTTTGGCAGCCCCGAGGAGTTCGGTGCCGTCTGCGCCTTTTTGTGCAGCGCCCACGCCGGCTACCTCAACGGGCAGAACATCTTGCTCGACGGCGGGGCCTATCCGGGGGTGTTCTGAGCGCAGCCCTTAAGCCCGTCGGCGCAGCCTTGGGGTCTTGATCGTTCAGCGCCGCGACGACACCACGATGCCGGCCACGATCAGCGCAAAGGCGACGGCGTGGAACGCCTGTGGCGGCTCACCGAGCAGGGCGGCCGACATCAGCGCCGCCAGCAGGGGTGTGAGGTTGCTGAAAAACGAGGCCACGGTGGGCCCGGCGCGCTGCACCCCTTCGCCCCAGAAGCGGTAGGCGATCACGCCCGGCCCCACGGCCACAAACACCAGCACCGCAACCAGGCCCCAGCTCCACGCGATGGTGGGGGTGGCCGCGCCAGTGGCGCCAGGCCACAACCACCACTCGCCGGCGGTCAAGGCAGCCGACCAAAACAGACCAAAAATGATTTGTGCCAGCAAAAACGCCGACCAATCGGCGCGGATCGGTGCCGGTTCGTCGCGCCTGGTGAGCAGCCAACTGTAGAGCGCCCAGACGCAGGCAGCCAGCAGCATCCAGGCGTCGCCCGCCACCAGTTGCAACTGCACGATGCGCTGCACCTCGCCGTGCGTGAGCACCACCAGCACCCCCAGCAGCGACAGCGCGGCGCCCACCAGCGCCTGGCGCGTGATGGCGGCGGCAAAAAACAGGCGCCCGATCAGCAGCATCCAGACTGGCATGCTGGCCGCCACCAGCGTGACGTTGATCGGGGTCGAGGTGTGCAGCGCCAAGTATTGCAGCGAGTTGTAGCCGGCGATTGCCAGCAGGCCGAGCAGGGCAAAGCGGCGCCAGTGCTGCCACAGCCCGCTGTGGCGGCGCAGCACCCAGGCCGCCAGCGGCAGCAAGATGGCAAAAGCCAGCAGCCAGCGCAGGAAGTTGAAGCTCATGGGCGGAATCCAGTCCGCCGCCAGCCGGCCCACGACGGCGTTGCCGGCCCACAACAGCGGGGCGATGGTGAGCAGGGCGGCGGTGCCCAGGGTCAGGGGAGCGAAATGGGGTGCAGACATGGCTGCGACTGTAACGCTTGCGCGCGCGGCGGCGGCGCGCTGGCCGCCGTGCGCGGATGTGAGGCGGGCGATTTCGTGGCAACATCGCGGGCTTGGAGCCCAAGCGGTGTGTGCCACCACGCCCTCCCTTTCCCTCAACCGCCTTTGCAGGAGCCTGCCCATGACCCCCCATTCCAGCCGCGCCGTGCGCATCGAGCAAACCGGCGGCCCCGAACAGATGCAGCTCGTCACTGTCGAAGTCGGCGCGCCCGGCCCGGGCGAGGTGCGCATCCGGCACCACGCCATCGGCCTGAACTTCATCGACGTGTACCAACGCAGCGGCCTGTACCCGCTGCCCTTGCCCCTGACGCTGGGCATGGAGGGCGCCGGGGTGATCGAGGCCGTGGGCGCGGGCGTGACGCACCTGCAAGTGGGCGATCGCGCCGCCTACGCCAGCCAGCCGCCGGGCAGCTACTGCGAGCAACGGGTGCTGCCCGCCACCCACGTGTGCCGCCTGCCCGATTCGATTGCCTTCGAAGAAGGCGCAGCGATGATGCTCAAGGGCCTCACGGCGCAGTACCTGCTGCGCCATTGCAAACCGGTCGAGGGGCTGGAAGCGGGCGATTTCGTGCTGTTTCACGCGGCGGCGGGCGGCGTTGGGCTGATCGCCTGCCAGTGGGCGCGTGCGCTCGGCCTGCAACTGATCGCCACCGCGGGCACGGACGAAAAATGCGCGCTGGCGCTGGCCAACGGGGCCGCGCACGCCATCAACTACCGCCGCGAAAACTTTGCCGCGCGCGTGCGCGAGCTCACCGGCGGGCGCGGCGTGAAGGTGGTTTATGACGCGGTGGGCCAAGACACCTGGGAAGGCTCACTCGACAGCCTAGCCCCCTTTGGCCTGCTGGTGAGCTTTGGCAACGCCTCGGGCCCGGTGCCGCCCTTTGCTCCGGCGCTGCTGGCGGCCAAGGGCTCGGTCTATGTCACGCGCCAGACCCTGTTTACGCACCTGAGTAGCCGCGCCCGCACCCAGGCCATGGCCGATGAGCTGTTTGCCGTGGTGGGCAGCGGGCAAGTCAAAATCCACGTCGAGCAGCGCTACCCACTGGCGCAGGTGCAGCAGGCGCACCGGGCGCTGGAGGCGCGCCAGACCGTGGGCTCGACGGTGCTGCTGCCCTGAAGCGGCTGTGGGTGGGGCGTTGCAGCCCGCCGGTTAAGCCAAGCCGTAGGTCTCGCAAACACTTCTTATCGACTGGTTCGCGGTCAACTTGCTTGCATTTCGTGCGAGTAGTGCTATCATCGACGCAGTGAATGGTACACAGCGCAAAACCCTTGAGAAGGTGCTCGCCGACCCGGTTAACGGGAATATCGAGTGGGCACGTATCGAGTCCATGCTCAAGGCGGTGGGCTGTAGAGTCATCGAAGGAGCAGGCTCGTCCGTCACGTTTGAGTTCGACGGCCGCAAGATGACTCTCCATCGGCCGCATCCAAGCAAGGAAGCGCTGCGCTATCGCGTCTTGGCCGTTCGAGAGTTTATCGAGAAGGTAGGGATCAATCCATGATCAATTCCATGACCTACAAAGGCTACACCGCGAGCATGGTCTTCGACGCAGAAGACAAGATCATCGTTGGGCGCGTTTTGGACATCGACGACATCATCTCTTTCCATGGTGAGTCTGTAACAGAGTTTGAATCAAATTTTCGCGCAGCCATTGAAGACTACCTTGCCGCCTCAAAGGAGCTGGGTTCTGCTGCGGAAAGGCCGGCCAGTGGCAAAATTATGCTGCGCATTGCGCCCGAGGTCCATGCTGCAGCCCTCAAGGCTGCGGCGAGAAGCGGTACCAGTCTAAATAAATGGGCCGAGGGAGCACTGGTTCAGGCAACTCGAAAGCCATGCGTTCGGGCTGCGGCGCGCAGCGAAGCCTAAGCCCCTCGCTTAGGCCGACCCGCTGCTGCAGGCAGGGCTCCCGCCGCCCCACAAAGCCGAAGCTTCGGTTTAACTCGGACGAGGGTTGCAGCCCGCCGCTTAAGCCCAACGCCAGGCACAAGATTTTGTTGCACATGCGGCGCTGCCAAGTCTTGAAATCTGCACCCTTTGCCGCTAGATTGTGCTTGTGCCGCAAGGGCTTGTGGCACCTTGAATGTCATCCATCGCATTGGCAAGCAAAGGAGCAAGTGCATCATGAACCACCTCATTCCCCGGGGCAGCCTGTTCGACGACTTTTTTAAGGACATGGCCTCACCCGGCTTTTTCATTAAACCGCTGCACGGCGACGCGCTGCCGCAGTCGATCAAGGTCGATCTGAGCGAAACGCCCGAGGCCTACCAGGTGCAGGCCGAAATCCCGGGTGTGGCGCGCGAGGATATCCATGTCCACATCGACGGCAGCATCGTGAGCCTGCGCGCCGAAATCAAGCAGCAAGACCGCCAGACCGCCGACGACAAGCTGCTGCGCAGCGAGCGCTACTACGGCTCGGTGGCGCGCAGCTTCCAGTTGCCACTCGAAATCGACGAGTCCGAGGCCAAGGCCAAGTACGAAAACGGCGTGCTCACGCTGACGCTGCCCAAGAAGCGTGGCCGCAGCGGCCAGCGGCTGGCGATCGATTAAAGGCGCAGGGCGGCGCGCGTGGCGGCGCTCAGCGCGAGCGCCGCACGCGCAAAATCTCGTCGAGGATGATGCCGATCACGCCGATGCTGATCGCCATGTCGGCGAGGTTGAAGGTGGGGAAGTGGCCGCCGTGGAACACCGGCTGCAGCCAGCGAAAGTGAAAGTCGAGCATGTCGATCACGTAGCCGTGCAGCAGCCGGTCCACCAAGTTGCCAATCGCCCCGCCCATGATGCAGGCGATGGCAAAGGCAAACAGGCGCTGGCTGTGGTGCTTGTGCAGCAGCCAGATGATGAAGGCGCTGGCCCCAATCGCCACCGCGCTTAAAAACCAGCGCTGCCAGCCGCCCGCATCGGCCAGCAAAGAGAAAGCCGCGCCCGGGTTGTGGTGCCGCGTGAGGTTGAAAAACGAGGTCACGCGCAGCGCCTCGCCGTGGTCGAAGGCGGCGATGATCAGCGTTTTGGTGAACTGGTCGGCCAGCACAATGACGGCTGCCAGCGCAAGCCAGAGCCACAGGCTGGTGGGGGAGGATTTGGCCATGAGGGCTTTATCGCTTTAAAAAAGGGTTTCAGGCCACGTGGCGCACTTCGCCACCGCCGTACAGGTTGCTGGTGCAGCGGCCGCAGAGATCGGGGTGATCCGGGTCGTGCCCCACGTCGGCGCGCCAGTGCCAACAGCGCGCGCACTTGGTGTCGCCCGAGGCGCGCACCTGCACTGCCAGCTCGGGGCCCGGCTGCAGCTCGACGGCCGAGACAATGAACACGAATTTGAGTTCATCGCCCAGGCTGCGCAGCAGCGCCAGGTCTTCGGCGTCCAGCGTCAGCACCAGGTTGGCTTGCAGGGAGGAGCCCAAGCTGCCCGTGGTGCGCACGTCTTCGATGGCCTTGTTGACCACGGTGCGCAGCTCGCGCAGGCGGCCCCATTTGGCCAGCAGCGCCTCGTTCGGGCTGGCCAGCGGCAGATAGGTTTCGGTGTAGATCGACTCGGTGTGGCCGACGATTTTCCAGGCCTCTTCGGCGGTGAAGCTCAAAAACGGGGCCAACCAGCGCAGCAGGGCGTGCGTGATCTGGTGCAGCGCGGTCTGGGCGCTGCGCCGCGCCAGGCTCTTGGGCGCGCAGGTGTAGAGCCGGTCTTTGAGCACGTCGAGGTAGAAGGCGCCCAGGTCTTCGGAGCAATAGACCTGCAGCTTGGCCACCACCGGGTGGAACTCGTAATCTTGGTAGTGCGCCAGCACCTCGGCCTGCAACTGCGCCGCACGCGCCAAGGCGTAGCGGTCGATTTCCAGCAGATCGGCCTCGGCCACGCCGTCGGTGGCGGGGTTGAAGTCGCTGATGTTGGCGAGCAAAAAGCGCAGCGTGTTGCGCATGCGCCGGTAGGCGTCGACCACGCGCGCCAGAATTTTGTCGTCGATCGCCAGGTCGCCCGAGTAATCGGTGGCGGCCACCCACAGGCGGATGATCTCGGCCCCGAGTTTGGAACTGATCTGCTGCGGCGCGATCACGTTGCCCACGCTCTTGCTCATCTTGCGGCCCGCGCCATCGACGGTGAAGCCGTGCGTGAGCAGGCCCTTGTAGGGCGCGCGGCCGTACAGGGCGCTGGCGATGAGCAAGGAGGAGTGGAACCAGCCGCGGTGCTGGTCGTGGCCTTCGAGGTAGAGGTCGGCCTCGGGGCCGTGCGGGTGCCCGGCCCCGGCGTGGCTGCCCTTGAGCACGGTGGTGTGGGTGCTGCCGGAGTCGAACCAGACTTCGAGGATGTCGCTGCTCTTGCTGTAGTGCGCCGGGTCGGCGGCATCGCCGATGCGCGCCAGGATGTCGGCCACACCGAGCTGGCTCCAGGCCTCGATGCCGCCTTGCTGCACCACATCGGCGGCCAGGTCGATGATGTCCAGGGTGCGCGGGTGCGGCTCGCCGCTGTCGGTGTGCAGCAAAAAGGGCAGCGGCACCCCCCACGAGCGCTGGCGGCTGATGCACCAGTCGGGCCGGTTGGCGATCATGTCGCGCAGGCGGGCGCGGCCGTTTTCGGGGTAGAAGCGGGTTTGTTCGATGGCGTGCAGCGCCAGTTGGCGCAGCGTTTGGTCGGCGGGGTCTTGCGTGAACACGCCGGTGCCCGCATCCATGCGCACAAACCACTGCGCGGCGGCGCGGTAGATCACCGGGCTTTTGTGGCGCCAGCAGTGCGGGTAGCTGTGCTCGATGCTCTGGCTGGCAAACAGGCGGCCTTGGTCGCGCAAGGCTTCGATGATGGCGGCACCGGCCTGCCAGATCGGCTGGCCGCCAAACAAGGGCAGCTCGGCCGCGTACTGGCCGTTGCCCTGCACCGGGTTCAGGATGGCGTCCAGCGCCAGCCCATGCGCCACGCAGGAGTTGAAGTCTTCCACGCCGTAGGCTGGGGCGGAGTGGACGATGCCGGTGCCGTCGTCGGCGGTGGCGTAATCGGCCAGATAGACCGGGCTGCGGCGCTGGTAGCCGGGGTGCGCCGTGGCCAGCGGGTGCTCGAATTCAATCCCTTCGAGCTCGCGCCCGGCGCAGGTGGCCAGCACCTGGCCGCTCAACTGGTAGCGCTGCAAGCAGCCCTCGACCAGCGCCTCGGCCAGCAGCAGCAGGCCGCGCGGCGTCTGCACCAGCGCGTAGGGCAACTCGGGGTTGAGGTTGAGGGCCTGGTTGGCGGGCAGGGTCCAGGCGGTGGTGGTCCAGATCACGGCATAGATCGGCTGCGCGTCCAGCCCGGCGGCGCTGCCGTGCGGCAGCCCGTGGTCGCGGAAAAATGCCTGCAACAGGCGCTGCGGCTGGGCGCACAAAAAGCCCACGTCCAGGCTCTGGCTGCGTTTGTCCTGGTACTCGATCTCGAATTCGGCCAGCGAGGAGCCGCAGTCGAAGCACCAATAGACCGGTTTTTGGCCGCGATAGACGAAGCCGCGCTCGAGCACGCGCTTGAAGGCGCGGATTTCGTTGGCCTCGGTCTCGAAATCCATGGTGCGGTAGGGCCGATCCCATTCACCCAGCACCCCGAGGCGCTGGAAGTCGGCCATTTGCTGCGCGATCTGCTCGCTGGCAAAGGCGCGGCTCTTGGCCTGCATGGCGTCGCGGCTCAGGCCCCTGCCATGCAGTTTTTCGATGGCGTTTTCGATCGGCAGGCCGTGGCAGTCCCAGCCGGGGATGTATTGGGCGTCGAAGCCGGCCAGTTGGCGCGCCTTGACGATCATGTCTTTGAGCACCTTGTTGACCGCGTGCCCGATGTGGATCTGGCCGTTGGCGTAGGGCGGGCCGTCGTGCAAGATGAACTTGGGCGCCCCGCGGCGCGCGGCGCGCAGGCGCTGGTACAGCCCTTTATCGTTCCACTCCTGCACCCAGCCCGGTTCGCGCTGCGGCAGGTTGCCGCGCATGGGGAAGGGGGTGTCGGGCAGGTTCAGCGTGGCGCTGTAGTCGCGCGGGGTTGGCTGGAGTTCGGGCTGGGCGTCTGGCATGGGGTAGGTTAGGCGGGGCGGGCCGCAAACCAAGCGCGGGCGTCGGCGCAGTCTTGGGCGATGCCGCGGGTGAGGGCAGGAAGGTCGGGGTAGCGCAGTTCGTCGTGCAATTTGTGCAGCAGCTCGACGCGGATGATTTTACCGTAGGCCTCGCCCGGCGTGGGCGCGTGTTGCAAGGCGCGCTGCACCCGCTCGGGCCACGCCAAGCAGTGGGTTTCGAGCAGCACGCGGCCGCCGTTGGCATCCTGGGGGTCGAGCGAGGGCCGCACCCCCAGGTTGGCGACACCGGGCAGCGGCGGCGCGGCGGGGTCTGGGTCCAGCCCATGCACCTGCACCACGAAGATGCCGCTGGCGGCCGGTTTCCAGTGGTCAAAGCGCAGATTCAGGGTGCGAAAGCCGTCCTCGGCCCCGCTGGCCGACTCCCCCAGCGCGCGCCCGAGCTTGCGCCCGTGCACCACGTGGCCGCTGATGGCGTAGGGGCGCCCGAGCAGGGCGGCGGCGCTGTCCATGCGGCCAGCGGCCAGTGCATCGCGCACTTCGGAGCTGGAGACGCGCACGCCGTGCACCTCGTAGCTCAGCATGCGCGCCACGTCGAAGCCCTGCGCGCTGCCGGCGGCGTCGAGCAGCGCGTAGTCGCCCCGGCGCTGGGCCCCGAAGCGGAAATCGTCGCCCACCAGCACGTAGCGCGCCCCGAGCGCGCCGACCAGCACCTGGTCGATGAAGTCCTGCGCCGCCAAGGCCGCCAGCCGCTCGTCAAAGGGCAGGATCACGCACCGATCGACGCCGCAGCGGCGCAGCTCGTGCAGCTTGTCGCGCAAGGTGGCGATGCGCGCCGGGGCCAGATCGGGCTGGCGGTATTTTTGGGCAAAGTAGTCGCGCGGGTGCGGCTCGAACGTGAGGGCGCAAGTGGGCAGGCCGCGGTGCCGCGCCTCGTTGCCCAGCAGCGCCAGCATGGCCTGGTGGCCGCGGTGCACGCCGTCGAAATTGCCAATCGTGAGCGCGCAGCCGCCGTGGGAGCGGGTCTGGCGCAACAAATTGGCCAAGCCTTGGATGATTTTCATGCGACAAAAAGGGAAGTTTTCAGGCTGGTGTCGTGAAATCGAAACCAAAGCGCGCTATATTGACACAAACCGGTTTGGGCACTGCCCGATCGGGCAAGCGCTTTTTGCCTGCCGCTGCCTTGGCACGGTGGCTGGTAGGCCGGGTTTTGTGCATCTTAGCCCCCCCATCGGGGCCTGACGCGAGGGCTTGGCTTTGAAGGTGTTGAAATTGTCGGCACAGGGCGTGCCGCAGTCGTGGATCAGCCTGGAGCAGGCGGTGCTGCACTACGCCGCCAACGAAGTGCGCTGGGAGGCGGGCCTGCGCGTGGCGCGTTTTCGCGGGGGCACCAACGCCCTCACTGGCCTGCAGTCGGTGATCGAAATCAACTCCATCATCGGCACGGCGGGCGTGCCCAACATCAACCCCTTCGATCTCAAGCCCAGCCTGAGCAACGAAAAGCTCTTTGCCCGCGACCGCTGCGTTTGCGCCTACTGCGCCGACACCTTTGCCGAGTCGTTCCTGACGCGCGAGCACATCCGCCCGCTGGCGCAAAAGGGCGGCGACCACTGGATGAACGTGGTCACGGCCTGCCGCAGTTGCAACCACCGCAAGGGCAACCGCACCCCGGAGCAGGCGCGCATGCCGCTGCTCTACACGCCCTACGTGCCCAGCCTGTGGGAGGACTTTATTTTGCGCAACCGCCGCATCTTGGCCGACCAGATGGAGTTTCTGGCCGCGCGCCTGCCGCGCCACTCGCGCCTGCACGCCTAAGGCCGCTGGGCCGAATTGCAGCAAGGTGCAGCAAGGCAGAGGCCCTATTGATCGATTAGGTAAAACCAATTCCGCGCACCGATAGTTTGAATCTACACTGACACCACTGCCTTCCCACCCTTATTTCAACCAGGAGATGCAAACATGACGACCGAAGCCAAGTGCCCCTTCCACGCCGGCGCCCCCGCCCACACCAAGGCCGGTGGCCCCAACAACGGCGACTGGTGGCCCAATCAACTCAACCTCAAGATCCTGCACCAGCACGACACCAAGTCGAACCCGCTGGGCGATTTCGACTACGCTGCAGCCTTCAAAACGCTGGACCTCGACGCCGTGGTCGCCGACCTGAAGAAGGTGATGACCGACTCGCAGGACTGGTGGCCGGCCGACTACGGCCATTACGGCCCGCTGTTCGTGCGCATGACCTGGCACGCCGCCGGCACCTACCGCGTGCAAGATGGCCGCGGCGGCGGCGGCACCGGCGCGCAGCGCTTCGCCCCGCTGAACTCGTGGCCGGACAACGGCAACCTCGACAAGGCCCGCCGCCTGCTGTGGCCGATCAAGCAAAAGTACGGCAAGAAGCTGTCTTGGGCCGACCTGCTGATTTTGGCCGGCAACGTGGCCATGGACTCGATGGGCTTCAAGACCTTTGGCTTTGGTGGCGGCCGCCCCGACATCTGGGAGCCCGAAGGCGACATCAACTGGGGCCCGGAGAGCGAGTGGCTGGCCACCAGCGACAAGCCCAACGGCCGCTACAGCGGCAAGCGCGACCTCGCCAACCCGCTGGGTGCGGTGCAAATGGGGCTGATCTACGTCAACCCGCAGGGCCCGGACGGCAAGCCCGACCCGCTGGCCTCGGCCTACGACATCCGCGACACCTTTGGCCGCATGGCGATGAACGACTACGAAACCGTCGCCTTGGTGGCCGGCGGCCACACCTTTGGCAAGGCGCACGGCGCCGGTGACGCCGCGCTGGTGGGCCCGGAACCAGAGGGTGCCGACCTCGCCGAGCAGGGCTTTGGCTGGATCAGCAAACACCGCAGTGGCAAGGGCGCGGACGCCATCACCAGCGGCATCGAAGGGGCTTGGAAGCCCAACCCAACCCGCTGGGACATGGGCTACCTCGAAACGCTCTTTAAGTACGAGTGGGAACTCAACAAGAGCCCGGCCGGCGCCTACCAGTGGAAGCCCAAGGGCGACGCCGGCGCCGGCACCGTGGTCGATGCGCACGACCCAAACAAATTCCACCAGCCCATGATGACCACCGCCGACCTGGCGCTGCGCATGGACCCAGCCTACGAAAAAATCTCGCGCCACTTCCTTGCCAACCCGCAGGAGTTCCACGACGCCTACGCGCGCGCCTGGTTCAAGCTCACCCACCGCGACATGGGCCCGAAGGCGCGCTACCTCGGCAAGCTGGTGCCCAAGGAAGACCTGATCTGGCAAGACCCGGTTCCGGCCGTGGATCACCCCCTGATCGACGCCAATGACATCGCCGCGCTGAAGGCCAAGGTGCTGGCCTCGGGCCTGTCCACCGCCGAGCTCGTCCGCGTGGCCTGGGCCTCGGCCTCAAGCTTCCGTGGCACCGACTTCCGCGGCGGCGCCAACGGTGCCCGCGTGCGTTTGGCCCCGCAAAAGGACTGGGAAGCCAACCACCCGGCCGAACTCGCCAAGGTGTTGGGCGTGCTGGAAGGCATCCAGAAGGGCTTCAACGCCGCCGCCACGGGCGGCAAGAAGGTCTCGCTGGCCGACCTGATTGTGCTCGCTGGCGGTGCCGCCATCGAGGCCGCGGCCAAAAAGGGCGGCTTCGACCTCAGCGTGCCCTTCACCCCGGGCCGCACCGATGCCTCGCAGGAGCAGACCGAGGTCGATTCCTTCGCCTGGCTCGAGCCCAAGGCCGATGGTTTTCGCAACTTCGCCACGAAAGAAACGCAAGCCGACGCCGCCGAGTGGCTGATCGACAAGGCGCACCTGCTGGGCCTCACCGCCCCGCAGATGACCGTGCTGGTCGGCGGCCTGCGGGTGCTGGACGCCAACCACGGCGGCGCCAAGCACGGCGTGTTCACTGCGCGCCCGGGCACGCTGAGCAACGACTTCTTCGTCAACCTGCTCGACATGGGAACGAAGTGGACGCGCTCGGCCGCCAACCCCAGCGTGCTCGAAGGCCGCGACCGCAAGAGCGGTGCCCTGAAGTGGACCGGCACCGTGGTTGATCTGGTGTTTGGCTCCAACTCGCAGCTGCGGGCGCTGGCCGAGGTCTACGCCGAGAGTGACGCGCAGCAGAAGTTCGCCCAAGACTTTGTCGCCGCGTGGGTCAAGGTGATGGAGAACGACCGCTTCGATCTGCGCTAAAGCGGCCCGGGGCCGGTGTTGGGCCCGGCTCTGGACCGGTGTCCAGCCGCCCACGCAGCGATAACCGAGCCCGGAGAACTGCTAATATGTGCAACCGCCGCCAGCCCTTTGGCCGCTGGCGGCGGTTTTTTAATGGCGAGGATCAAGCATGAGCCCATCCACCCTGAGCGAACCCCTGGAGATGAGCGGCCCGCACCGCTGGCGTTTTTTTCGCAGCGGCGGCTTTGACCAGGTGCGCATCGAAAGCGCGCAAGATTTGCGCTGCCTCGACCAACTCGACCAAAAGCTCTGGGCCGTGCTGGCCTGCCCGACCAGTGGGCTGGAATTCGACAGCCTCACCCTGCAACGCATCGACACCGACGGCGACGGCAGCATCCGCGTGCCCGAAATCCGCGCCGCGGTGCGCTGGGTGTGCGAGGTGCTGCACAACCCGCAACTGCTGTTCCAGCCCGGCACCGAGCTGCCGCTGGATGCGCTGCGTGCCGACGCCGCCGCTGGTGCGCCCCTGTTTGCCGCCGCGCACCAGGTGCTGCAGCGCCTGGGCAAGCCCAGCGCCGCACACATCGGCTTGGACGACCTGAGCGATCCCGCACGCCTGTTCCCACCCACGCTGCCCAATGGCGACGGGGTGGTGCCGGCCGAGCTGGCCCCGGATGCCGCTTGTGCCGAACTGATCGGGCACGTCATTTCCACCCAAGGCGCGCAGACCGACCGAAGCGGCCAAGCGGGGGCCACGCAAGCCGGCCTAGAGGCCTTGCTGCAGCAGGCGCAACAGGCGCTCGACTGGCACTTGCAGGTGCCGCTTGAGCCCCACTTGACGCCCCACCCAGCGCCCCAGGCCGATGCCGCTGCGCTTTCCGGCCTGCAAGAGGCCTGTGCCCTGCAAGCCTTCGACGCCGTGCAGGCCAAGGTGGATGATTTTTTTACCCGCTGCCGACTGGCGCAGTTCGACCCCCAGGCCGAAGCGGCGCTTAACCCGGCCGAGGCGCGCTACACCGAGCTGGCTGCGCTCACGCTGCATGAAGGCAGCGAGGCGCTGGCCGCCTTGCCGCTGGCCCGGGTGCGCCCGGGGGCCGAATTGCCGCTGAGCAAGGGGCTCAACCCCGCTTGGCAGGCGCGCATTGCCACGCTGCAACAGGATGCGGTGCAGCCGCTGCTGGGCCCATGCACGGCGCTCACAGCAGCCCAGTGGGAGATCCTGCGTGCGCGGCTGGCCGCCCGCCGCGCCTGGCTGGCGCAACGCCCCGCCACCGCGCTGGCCGACTGGAGCCTTGCGGCGCTGCGCGGCTTGCTGGATGGCCCCACGCCAGCCCGGCTGGCCGCCCTGATCGAACTCGACTGCCAGGCCGACGCCAACGCCGCCGGCATCGAGGCGCTGGAGCTGTTGCTGCGGCTGCGGCGCGACCTCGTGCCCTTGCTGCGCAACTTCGTCAACCTGAGCGATTTTTACGGCCAGCAGCAGCCCGCCATCTTTCAGGCCGGCACGCTCTACATCGACCAGCGCAGCTGCACCCTGTGCCTGCGCGTGGCCGACCTGGAGCGCCACAGCGCGCTGGCTCCGCTGTCGGGTGCCTATTTGCTTTACTGCGAATGCGAGCGCCCCGACGAGGCCCCGATCACCATCGTCGCGGCCCTGACCGGCGGCGACGCCGACGAGATGCTGGTGGCTGGGCGCAACGCCCTGTTCTACGACCGCCAGGGGCGCGACTGGAAGGCGCGCGTGCTGCGCGTCGAGGAAGCCCCGATCAGCGTGCGCCAGGCTTTCTGGATGCCCTACCGGCGCCTAGCCCGCTTCGTGGGCGAGCAGTTCCGGCGCTTTGCGGCGGCGCGCGAGCAGCGGGTTGAGGCGCAGTCGGCCGCCGGGGCCGCCGCTTTGCCCGCTGCCGGTGCTGCCGGTGTCACAGGTGCGCCCGCAGCGGCCCCGGCCGCCACCACGGCTTTCGACATTGCGCGCTTTGCCGGCATTTTTGCCGCCATCGGCTTGGCGCTGGGGGCGCTGGGCACCGCCTTCGCTGCCATTTTGAGCGGTTTTTTGCGCCTGCCGCTGTGGCAGATGCCGCTGGTGTTGATCGGGCTGCTGCTGCTCATTTCTGGCCCCGCGATGCTGCTGGCCTGGTTCAAGCTGCGCCAGCGCAACCTTGGGCCCTTGCTGGATGCCAACGGCTGGGCGGTCAACATCCGGGCCCGCATCAACATCCCCTTTGGGGCCTCGCTCACCGGGGTGGCGCAACTGCCCGCCGGGGCCGAGCGCAGCCTGGTCGACCCCTACGCCGAGCCCGCGCGGCCTTGGGGCTGGTACGCCGTGCTGGGGCTGCTGGGGCTGGTGCTGGCGCTGGCCTTGTTGTTGCTGCGCTGAATCGGGCCAAGCGTCGTCAGGCAAACACCCCGGCGCTCTCGCGCATGCGCGCCGACACCTCGCCCAGGTGGTGCAGCGTGTCGCCCAGGCTGAGTTCGAGCTGCGTGAGTTTTTTGAAGCAGTGGCTGATGAGGTATTCGTCGGTGACGCCGATGCCGCCGTGCAACTGCACCGCCTGCTGGCCCACAAAGCGCATCGACTGCCCCAGTTGCACCTTGGCGCGTGCCAGCGCCTGGCGGCGCTCAGCGGCCGGCGCACCGAGCTTGAGGCTGGCGTAGTAGCTCATGCTGCGCGCCAGTTCGAGCTGCATTTTCATGTCGGCCACACGGTGCCGCAGCGCCTGAAAGCTGGAAATCGGCACCCCAAACTGCTGGCGCGTGTTGAGGTAGTCCAGCGTGTAGGCCAGCGTTTGCTCCATCACCCCCACGCCTTCGGCGCAGGCGGCGGCAATGCCGACATCGGCGGCCCACTCCAGCGCCACCTGGCCATCGGGGCTGAGCAGTTGCGCTGGCGTTTGCGCAAAGCCCACTTCGGCGGCGCGGCTGCCGTCTTGGGTCGGGTAGGCGCGCGTCTGCACCCCGGCGGCGTCGCGCAGCACCAGAAACAGCGCCAGCCCCTGCGGCGTTTGCGCTGGCACCAGAAACGCGTCGGCGCAATCGCCGGCTGGCACCAGGCTCTTGCCACCACTGAGCAGCCAGCCGGCGCCTTGTTCCACCGCCTGCGTCGTCACGGCCCCAAGCCGGTGCCGCAGGCCGCGTTCCACGTGCGCCAGCACCAACAGCGCCTCGCCGCTGGCCAGGCGCGGCAGCCACTGCTGCTGCAGGGCCGCGCTGGCGTGCGCCTGCAACACGGCGGCGGCGATGAAGGCCTGGGCCAGCGGCTCCAGCACCAGGCCGCGACCGAGTTCTTCTTGCACCACCATCGCCTCCACTGCACCCATGCCTAGGCCGCCATGGGCTTCGGACACGGTGAGGCCACACAAGCCGAGTTCGGCCAGCTCGGCCCAGGTGGCGCGATCGAACCCCCCGGCGGCGGCGGCGGTGCGGCGGCGCTCGAAGGGGTAGGCTTTGTGGACCCAGCGCCGCACCGCTTCGCGCAGCTGCAGTTGGTCTTCGGAAAAGTCGAAATCCATGTGCGTGTCTCCGGGGGGTTTAGCCGAGCAGGGTTTGGGCCACGATGTTGCGCTGCACCTCGTTGCTGCCGCCGTAAATCGTGGTTTTGCGCAAGTTGAAATAATTGGCCGCCAGCGGGGCATTGCCCAGCGCGCCGCCGGGGAAATCGCCCTGCCAGCCGGCTTCCATGGCCTCGAAGATGAAGGGCAAGGCGAAGGGGCCGGCGGCCAGCATCATCAGCTCGGCGTAGCGCTGCTGGATTTCGCTGCCACGGATTTTGAGCAAACCGGCGATGTCGAGCGGGTTTTTGCCCGATTTTTCGGCCGCCAGCACGCGCAGCACCAGCATTTCGAGCGCCACCACATCCACCTCCAGCAGCGCGATCTGGTCGCGGAAGCGGGCATCGTCCCACACCCCTTCGGCTTGGGCGATGCGCTTGAGGCGCTCGAGCTCGCGCTTGGCGCGGTTGACTTCGGCGATGTTGGTGCGCTCGTGGCTGAGCAGGTGCTTGGCGTAGCTCCAGCCCTTGTTTTCCTGGCCGATGAGGTTGTTTAGCGGCACCTGCACGTTGTCGAAAAAGACTTCGTTGACTTCGTATTCGCCATCGAGCAGGCGCACCGGGCGCACCGTGATGCCGGGCGATTTCATGTCGATCAGCAAAAAGCTGATGCCGGTCTGCGGCTTGCCTTCGTTGCTGGTGCGCACCAGGCAAAAAATCCAGTCGGCGTGCTGGCCCAGTGTGGTCCAGGCTTTTTGGCCGTTGACGAGGTAGTGGTCGCCCCGGTGTTCGGCGCGGGTTTTGAGGCTGGCCAGGTCGGAGCCGGAACCGGGCTCGCTGTAGCCTTGGCACCACCAGACTTCGCCGCTGGCGATGCCGGGCAAGAAGCGCTGCTGCTGCTCGGGGCTGCCGTAGGCCATGATGACCGGGGCCACCATCACCGGGCCGAAGGGAATCACGCGCGGGGCCCCGGCCAGGGCGCATTCTTCTTCGAACAAATGCTTTTGCACCGCGTTCCAGCCCGGGCCTCCAAAGGCTTGGGGCCAGCCATAGCCCAGCCAGCCCTTGCGGCCCAGCACCTTGGCCCAGCCTTGCAGATCGTCGCGGCTTAGGCGCAGGGCGTGGTGCACCTTGTGCGCCAGCTCGGGCGGCAGGTGGGCGCGCACCCAGGCGCGGATTTCGGCTCTGAAAGCCTGCTCTTCGGGCGTGAAAGCCAAGTCCATGGGGCCGGTCTCCTGTGCAGCGGGGGGTTGTACCGCTTTGTAGCACGCCCTGCTGGCCCGTGCTGTCCGGGCGGTGACAGGGCGGGGCGGCCCCCCCCGAGAACAACCCGATCAGGCCCCGGCTTGCTCCAGCCGCTGCTCCAACTGCTGCACCTGCTGCTCCAGCGCCTGCACGCGCTCGGCCAGGGCAGCCATCTGGGCCGCCAGTTCGGCCGCCGACCCCGCGCCCAGTGCCGCGCCCGGCGCCCCTGCGGCAACGGGTTCCAGCGCCGGAGTGCCGCACAGCAGATGGGCCCAGCGCGACTCGCGCGCCCCCGGCTGGCGCGCCAGCAAGGTCACCAGCGGCCCGCCCTTGTGCGCCGCGCGCTGTTGCAGCTCCTCCAAAAAGGCCTCCACCGAAGCGATGTCCAAGAAGCGGTACCAGCGCTCGGCGTTCAGGCGCAGCTCGCCTGCGGTTTGCGGCCCGCGCAGCATTAGCAGCCCCAGCAACACGGCGGCCTGCTCGGGCACGCCCACGGCGCGCTGAAAGTTGTGCTCAAAACGCGGCACGCGCCCGCCGCTGCTCTCAAACACCAGGGTGCGCTGGCGCAGGCCGTCGAGCGCCTCGGCGACTTCGGCCTCGCTCAGGTTCAGCACCGGCTCGCGCGCCGACTTCTGGTTGCAGCCCAGCAGCAAGCTGTTGAGGGTGAGCGGGTAGCTGTCGGGCACGGTGCGCGCCTTCTCCATGAGTGTGGCGAGTACACGCGCTTGCGCCACGCTCAGGGGTTCGAAGGCGGGATGGGCTGGGGCGCTGGGGGCGTGGGGGGCGTTGCTGGGGTCGGGTTCGGGCAGACTCATTACACTCGCATCCATATGGTTGAAACAAAGAACATTGTCGTGCTGATTTCGGGCACCGGCTCAAACATGCAAGCCTTGGTGCGGGCGGCGCAGCAGCAGCACTGGCAGCAGCGCTTTGGGGCGCGCATTGCCGGGGTGCTGAGCAACAAGGCGCAGGCGGGCGGGCTGGCTTGGGCGCAGGCGCAGGGGCTGCCCACCGCGCTGGTCGAGCACAGCGCCTACCCCGACCGGGCCGCTTTCGAGGCCGAGCTGATGCAGGCCATCGACCGCTTCGATGCCCACGGCCGCCCGGCGCTGGTGCTGCTGGCGGGCTTTATGCGCATTCTGGGGCCGGATTTCGTGCAGCACTACGCCGGGCGCCTGCTCAACATCCACCCCTCGCTGCTGCCGGCCTTTCCGGGCCTGCACACGCACCGGCGCGCGCTCGAAATGGGTTGCCGCTTCGTCGGGGCCACGGTGCACCACGTAACGGCCGAAGTCGATTGCGGCCAGATTCTGGAGCAGGCGGTGCTGCCGGTGCTGCCCGGCGACACGCCCGAGTCGCTGGCCGCGCGCCTGCTCACGCAAGAGCACCTGATCTACCCACGGGCGGTCGAGCGCTGGCTGGCGGCGCACTGAGGCCGCCCCTCAAACCGCCTTGTGAAACACCAGCCCGGCGTGCTCGCGCATGGCGTGGAACTGGATTTTGGGCCAGTTGGCCTCCACCGCGCGCAGCGTGGCCTGGTGATCGACCAGCAGCGTGGGCGCATCCACCGCATCCCAGGCCATGCGGTGCAAATTGGCCTGCATGAAGCGCTTGAGCTCGGTCTCGCCACCGTTTTCGGGCGTACACGTGACCCAGCGCGCCACCTGGTAGGGGCTGGGGCTGATGCGCGCCTTCACGCCGTACTCGCTCTCCAGCCGGTGCTGCACCACCTCGAACTGCAACTGCCCCACGGCACCAAGCATCAGCACCGTGCCCGCCATCGGCCGAAAGACTTGGATTGCGCCTTCTTCGCCGAGCTGCGTCAGCCCGGCCTTGAGCTGCTTGCCGCGCAGCGGGTCTGCCACCTCGACGCTGCGGATGATCTCGGGCGCAAAAAACGGCAGCCCGGTGAATTGCAGCGCCTCGCCCTCGGTCAGGGTGTCGCCAAGCTGCAACACGCCGTGGTTGGGGATGCCGATGATGTCGCCCGCATAGGCCTCGTCGAGCAGCTCGCGCCGCTGCGACAAAAAGCTCACCACCGTGTTCGGGCGCAGCTCCTTGCCCGAGCGCACCACCTTGAGCTTCATGCCGCGCTCGAAATGCCCGCTGGCGCAGCGCACGAAGGCGATGCGGTCGCGGTGCGCCGGGTCCATATTGGCCTGGATTTTGAACACCACGCCGCTGAACTTGGGCTCGGTCGGCTGCACCGTGCGCTGCATGGCCGGTTTGGGGCCGGGCGGCGGCGCCAGATCGACCAGCGCGTCGAGCACCTCGCGCACGCCAAAGTTGTTGATCGCCGAGCCAAACAGCATCGGCGTTTGCTGCCCGGCCAGAAAAGCCGCTTCATCGAAGGCCGGTGAAGCGCCCGCGACCAGCTCCAGCTCCTCGCGCGCCTGCTGCCACTCGTGGCCAAAGCGGCGCGCCGATTCCGGGTGCTCCAGCCCGGCCAGCACCTCCTCGTCGGCCCCGCGCTTGTCGGCCCCGGCGGCAAACACGCGCATCTGCTCGCTGCGCCGGTCATAGACGCCGTGAAACAGCTTGCCCATCCCGACTGGCCAGGTAAAGGGCACCACCGTCATGCCCAGCTCGCGCTCGATCTCGTCCATCAGGTCCAGCGGCGCCTGCACCTCGCGGTCCATCTTGTTGACGAAGGTGAGGATGGGCGTGTTGCGCGCGCGGCAGACTTGCAGCAGGCGGCGCGTTTGCGGCTCGACCCCATTGGCGGCGTCGATCACCATCAGCGCCGCATCGACGGCGGTGAGCACGCGGTAGGTGTCTTCAGAGAAGTCCTGGTGCCCGGGGGTGTCGAGCAAGTTGATGACGCAGTCGCGGTACTCCATCTGCATCACGCTGGAGGCGACCGAGATGCCGCGCTGCTTTTCGATCTCCATCCAGTCGGAGGTGGCGTGGCGCGCGGCCTTGCGCGCCTTGACCGAGCCCGCGATGTTGATGGCCCCGGAAAACAGCAGCAGCTTTTCGGTCAGGGTGGTTTTGCCGGCGTCGGGGTGCGAGATGATGGCAAAGGTGCGGCGGCGGCGCACTTCGGAGGCTAGATCGGGCATAACCTAGGATTATCGGCGATAGGCGGGCCAGGCCAAGGCCAAGGCGGGGGAGGGCGGCGCGCCGGGGGGCGTGCGACAATGAACCCACCATGCCCACCACCCTCGACGGCCAGCTCGTGGTCGCCATTTCCTCGCGCGCGCTGTTCGATTTCGAGGCCGAAAACCAGGTTTTCGAACAAGGCGACGACCGCGCCTACATGCAGTTGCAGCTCGAGCGCTTGCAGCAGCCGGCCCGCCCCGGCGTGGCGTTTTCGCTGGTGCAAAAGCTGATGCGCTTCAACTGCGCCGAGCCGCCCCGGGTCGAGGTGGTGATTTTGTCGCGCAACGACCCGGTCTCGGGCATGCGCGTGTTTCGCTCGGCGCAGCACTACGGCCTGCCGATCCAGCGCGGCGTGTTCACGCGCGGCGAGCCGCCGTGGCGCTACCTGCGGCCGCTGCGCGCCAATTTGTTTTTGTCCACGCACCTGAGCGATGTGCGCGCGGCGCTGGAGGCCGGGGTGCCGGCGGCGCAGGTCTATCCGCAGTCGGTGCACGCCAGCGACGCGCACCCCCACCAGGTGCGCATCGCCTTCGACGGCGACGCGGTGCTGTTTTCCGACGAGGCCGAGCGCGTCTATCAGGCCCAGGGCTTGAGCGCCTTCCAGCAGCACGAAGCCAGCAAGGCCGGCCTGCCGCTGCCGGGCGGGCCGTTCAAGCCGCTGCTGGAGGCGCTGCACCGCTTGCAAAGCGCGGGCACGGCGCAGATGCGCATCCGCACCGCGCTGGTGACGGCGCGCAGCGCCCCGGCGCACGAGCGCGCCATCCGCACCCTGATGAACTGGAACATCGAGGTCGATGAGGCGCTGTTCCTAGGTGGCCTGCCCAAGGGCGAGTTTTTGCGCGAGTTCGAGCCCGATTTCTTTTTCGACGACCAGACCGGCCACATCGAACACGCCGCCCGCCATGTGCCCTCGGGGCATGTGGCGAGCGGGATTTCGAATGCGATTTAAAAGCGGTACGCGGCCGTGACCCACATGCGCGGATTGCGCTGGCGCGAGTCAGATTGCGCCTCACCGCCGTGGGTGCGCCAAGCCAAGCTGGCGTCCAGGTTCCAAGGGCCTTGCTGATAGCGCACCCCCACCCCGGCACCCTCAATGGCGCGCTGGTTGGGGCTGGGTGCCACCGCTAGGGTTTCGGGCTGGGCATTGATGCGCACCCTGCCTGCATCGTAAAACGCATAGGGGCTGAAGGCACCCAGGCTGTAGCGCAGTTCAAACTGGGCCAGCCAGCCTTCGTCGCCGTTGGCTTCGCCTTGTGGGTAGGCGCGCACCCCGCTGGCACCGCCTACGCCAAAGCCTTCGGAGGAATCGAGGTTTTTGCTGGCCCACTGCCTAGAGAGGCGGCCAAACAGCGTCAAGCCCGGCACGGGCGTGGCTTGCACCCGGGCGATGTCCAAGTTCCATTTGTTGAAATTGCCTGCGGTGTGTTGGCCGCTGGCGCGATCTTGGGTGGCGAGGGCTGCGCCTAAGCGCAAGCGCCCAACTGTTACGCCTACGCTGCCGTAGGTGATGGCCCCGCCGCCGATTGGGTCGCGGTGGTCGAAGTTGAGCGTCAGGGGCAGGCTGTCGCTGGATTTGTGGTCGTCTAGGCCAGCTTGCTGCTGGCGGTCATTGAGGCGCTTGTGCTGCCACGTTAAGCCCGCGTTGAGGTTGGTGCGCTGCGAACGAAGCAGGGGGTAGCTCACGCCCACAGAGCTGGTTTTGGCGGTGCCGCTGGCATGCAGGCGCGCAAACTCTTGGCCCAACTCGTAGTAAGTGTGCGAGTACCCGATGTTGCCGCGCAAGCCGCTATAGCCCAAGGGCAGGCTGTAGCTCAGGCTGCCCAGCCACATGCCTTCTTCGGAATACAAGAAGCGGGCGCTGAACTGATCGCCAAAGGCAAAGGGGCTGTCCCACTGCAGGTTCAAGCGCAGGCGCTGGGCACCAGTAAAGCGGTTGCCGTGGTTGTCAAAGCCCACTTCACCACCCAGCCCAGGTGTGCGCAACACGCGCACATCGAGGTCGCCCGTGCCCACTTCCTGCCCAGGGCGGATGATGGGCGAGATTTGAATACCAGGCTGGTCGTCGAGCACCAGCGTAGTGCGCTCCAATTGGGCGCTCTCGATCACCGTGCCCCCGACGAGCCGCCCCAACCAAGGCTGGGCCGCGTCTGCAAGGCCCGATTCATCCGACAGCGCCCGCACCTGCGCGTAGCGGCCCTCCACCACTTGGATGAGCAACTGGCCATCGGTCAAGGGCTGGGGCGGCAAAAGGGCCCGGGCAAAGGGGTAGCCGCTGGCCCGGTAATGCGCGCTGATGCGCTCGGCCAGCGCGCGCAAGCCGGCCAGGTCGTAAGACTGGCCCAGCGCATCGCCCAGCACGGCGCGCAACTGGGCTTCATCGAACACCGTGTTGCCCACAAAGCGCAGCCCTTGCAGCCGCAGCTGCGCGCCGCCGGGCAGCGTGAGGCCCACAGCGGGGGCTTGCACCTCCACCGTGGCACCGGGGCGCGGCGGCTGCAGTTGGGGTGCGAGCTCTTGGCGCTGGATTTGGCCAGCGTCTGGAAGGGTGGGCTGGGCCAAGGCGGGCCAGGCCAGCGCGATGCCGAGCCAGAGGGGAAGTTGTCGCATTGCAGGTGATTTCATTGGGCGGAATTGAAGGCGTAAAAATTCAGAAAGATCGATTTTGCAGGATGTGGCCGACGGGCGTCAATTGACCTGCCTCCTGCGCTCTTGGGTTTCACCCTCGGTGCCTGCACCGGTCGCTCGGGCTGTCGCGAAGCCAGGCAAGCGCACACCGCCATCCACCACAAACACGCTCATAAAGCCCAGGGTGTTGTGCTGCGCAGTGTCAAACATGCCCGCTATTTGCGTGGATTCCTCTGCGGCCGGTTCGTTGTTAGCAACTGGCGCGTCGGCACTGGGCACGGCGTCACCAGTGTCCTGCCCCACTGCCTGCAGGGATGAGACCTCGACAAACATCAAACCGCCTTGGACAAATGAATCGGCTGTAGGCGCCTCAGGCGTGGTGCTGACCAGCAGGGCCAAAGTTTGCGCATCCATTCCAAGTGCCGGGCTGTCAGACTGGTTTTGCAGATTGTCCAGCACACCGCCACCCAAGGCAGCGGTCAGGGAGGTATCCAACTCAGTGAGCACCAAGCGGGTGATCTCGTTGTTGTTGCTGGCAGCAAAGCTCAAAGCAAAGTTGTTGCCATTGTTGCCGTCATCAACGATGGCATTGCCAAAGCTCACAGTTTTGCCGGTGCCCACCTGCATATTGTCAAACTGCGCTTGGATGCCGGTGACGCGGTTGCCTGCAATGCCCAACTGCGCGCTCAGAGCGGCCAAGTCGGCCTCGCTGGCTCGGTAGGTGTTGGTGCCATCGAACACCCGCGACAGGCCGCCTAGGCCTAGGGTGACGGGGCGCGGGGAGATTGTTGCACCTGTGCCGTTGAGCGCAGTGGGCACACTGGGCAGCATGTAGTTGCCTGCATCAACGCCGAACAAGCCCGTTAGGCTGAGGGTGTAGGCGACGTTGGTGCCGGCGTGGATCGAGTCGAAATTCCCATCCCAGAGCACGCCTACGTCGTCTGGAGCAATCGCGCCTTGCAAAGTGAAGTCTAGGTTGGTGAGGGTATTGGTGCCGTCATAGACCTTGTTGATGCTGCCCGGCGTCACGGTAGCTGTGAGCGTGCGCGGGGTGATGCTGGCGGTGGTGTGCGTCAGCCCGCCGATGTTGTAGTTGACCGCGTCTGCCCCGCCAAAGCTGAGGGTGACGGGTTTGTTTTCGCCCACGTTCCAATCGGCAAATTGGCCTTGGACGGTGATGGTGTCGTTAGGGATCAGGCCGGTAAAGGTGGCACCGGTGAGGGTGATGCCCCTGCTGCGGTCATATTCGCGGGTGCCACCGGTGATGCCCGTGAGGGTGAGGTCGATGGGCAGGATGCGCGCCGTGAGGCCCGAGGTGTCGGCCACCAAGGTGTAGTTGCCCGCCGCAGCACCGCCCAGCGTTACGCCGCTTAGGTTGATGCCGGTGATGGCTTTTGCCAGCACGTTGCCCGTGCTTGGGTCGCGCAGCACGTTCTTGTCGGCAAAGCTGCCGGTGGGCAGCCCGGTGAAAGTGAGAACGTCGCCGGCGATGCGGTCGTCGCTGAGCACGGTTGCCGTGGCGACTGTTGTGCCATCGTAATTCCGGTCCACGCCGGTAAAGCGCACGTTCAAGGTCCGCGCGGTGATGACGCCGGTGTTGCCAGTGATGGAGGTGGCACCGCCAGTGAACTGGTAGTTGGCGGCAGCCGCGCCGCCCAGCACCAGGTTGCTCAAGGTGTAGCTGATGCCGGTGCCTGCGTTGGCGCTGGCGAAGGCCCCTTGGCCGCTCACGGTCAACGCGTCGCCTTCTAATGCGCCGGTTAAGCCTAGGGTGACGCCGGTCATGGCGGTGGTGCCGTCATAGACCTTGCTCACGCCGGCACCCGCCGCGACGCTGACGGTGCGCCGCGTGACGTCGCCGGTGGCGGTGCGCGCGCCCACGAAGAGGTAGTTGTTGGCGTAGAGCCCGGCTGCGCTGATGCTGAGGGTGGCGAGCTTGCCGGTGCCGGCGTTGGGGTCGAGGAAGGTGGCGTCGAGGGTGATTTGGTTGAAATCGTCGGTGATCAGGCCAGCCAGATCGCCGACTTCGCGCACCACTGTGGCGGCGGTGGTGCGGTCGTACTCCCGCGTTGCCGTGGTAACGCCCGAGACGGTGACGGTGCGGGGCAGGATGCGGGCGTTTACAGGGGTGGTGCTGGCAACGAGGGTGTAGTTTCCTGCATCCGCTCCACCAAGGCTTAGGCTGCCCACGGTGACGGGTTTGGCTTGCACAACGCCGCCGCTAACGCTCACATGCTTGTCGGCGAAGGTGGCGTTGCGGATGATGGTGAGCGCATCGCCAGCCACGCGGTCGTCTGCGGTGTTGACGGTGGCGCTGTTGCTACCGTCATAGACCTTGTCGATGCCGGTGAAGCTGACGTTCAGCGTTCGCGGGGTGATGGTGCCGTCGGTTCCGTTGAGGGTGGGTGCGGTGAAGAAGTAATTGTCTGCGTCTGCGCCGGTGAGGCGCTGCAGCACCACGGTGTATTCTCTATTGTTGGTGCCAGCGTTGCGGTTGGTGAACTGGCCCAGGCCATCCACCGTGACGGCGTCGCTACCGAGCAACCCGGTGGCCCGGCTTGCGTTCAAGTCCAAGCCCAGCATGGCGGTGTTGCCGTCATAGGTCTTGGTTGTGGCGGCGGTGTTGACCACGGGCGTGATGCCACGGCGCGCGACTTCGAGTGCGCCTACTACGTGGATGTTGCTGTTGAAGTTGGTGCCGGAGACAGTGCGGCCGACTGCGCTGTCGTCAAGCTGGTAGGAACCGGCGCGCAGGAAGCCTGCGGTGCTGGTGCTAGTGCTGACGTTGGGTGGCGTTAGGGTGAAGCTGCCGGAGGTGGAATTGCCATCGTTGAAGCTCACGGTTGCGGTTGCGTCGTTGGCCGCGGTGCTGATGCCTACAGTGTTGGCATCAGTCCCATTGCCAGAGCCAAAGGTGCGCACGCGGCTGAAATCAAAAGGCGTGGCGGTAGTCAGATCGGCAGTGAAGGCGCTGTCCAAGGTCAGGGTGTTTGCAGCCGGGCCAACCGTAGCCACGCGCCGATGCTGGCGCACTCCGCTGATTTCCACACTGATCACATCGCCTATGCTCACGCCAGTGAAATTAGCACCCACTTCTCCTGTAACTTGGTTGCCCGAGCTGGTAATGTTTCCAGTGCCCGTTGTAGCAAACAAATACTGCGCCGTCACATTGGTGTAAGTGGGCGCGCTGCCATAGGTGGTGTTTGTAACCCCGCTAGGCCCCACGCGCACCAGCAACTCGCCCGCCGGGACGATGGTGAAGTTGCCGTTCACTCGGGTGATATCGTAGTTGTTTGCCGCGCCACCCGAGACCACGAGCGCATCCGTGTAGGTGTCAGCAGCCTCGTCGGTGCCCGCGCGAGGGCGGCTTACCGTGGGTTGCTGCCCCCCAAACACGCCTGTAGCGGTTTCGCCATTCACAAAGCCGCTAAAGCGCAGGCTGAAAGTGGGGTCGCCAAAGGTGACGAATTTGGCGTCGTTGTTGGCGGCGATGGTCAGCGGGGCCGGGTTGATGGTGCTGGCCGCGTTGCCAACAAAGGTGATGGCGTAGTTGCCGGTCATGTTGGCATTGGTTACACCGCCAAACGATGTGCCTTGAATGCCAATGTTCGAGGGTGTGACGGTGTGTTGGTTGGGCAACACCGCACCGGTTGCTACGTTGCCATCCCGGATTACATTGGCGCTGTTGAAGGTCAGCGTGGCTGCGCGGCCTACCGAGTCGCCTGCCACCAGCCCGGAGACATCAACAGTGCCCCCCCAAGCGGCGGTGGTGCCGTCGTAGGTTTTGGTAATTGCACTGTTTAGCGTGACGGTGAGCGGCCTCGGGGTAATCACGCCATCGGTGATGGTGTCGAAGCGCAGGTTGTAGTTGTTGCCGCCATAGCCATCGTTGACCGTGACGCCAGTCAAGGTGATGGTTTTGCCGGTGCCGGCGTTGAAGTCGCTGAAATTCGCTGTGGCCCCGGTGGTGACCAAGCTGTCGCCAGCAAACACTTGGGTGCCGCCGCCTGCCACGAAGCTGCTGGCGTCCGTAGCCAGCAAAGTGCTGCGGTCATAGACCTTGCTGCGCGCCCCGGGGGTGGTGGGCAGCGTGATGAGCAAATCGGCACGGTGGATGGTGGCGGTGGTGGTAATGGCGGTATTGGCATCAACCGGTGTGTTCGGAGTGCCGCTCAAAACCAAGCGGTAGTTGGCTGCATCGACACCGCCCAAGGAGATGCCGCTGATATTCACGGTTTTGCCAGTGCCCGCGTTGCGGTTGTCAAAGGTGGCCGTCTGGTCGAGCGTGAGCAGGTCGCCGCGCACGGTATTGGCCAGGTTGCCGTTTACGCTCGCGCTGGTGGTGCCGTTGTAAACCCGGTCTTGGGCCACAAAGCTGGGCGTGATGTCGCGCCGGTTTACGGTGAGGGTGCCATTGGTCACGGTCGCGGCATAGCCCAGCGTGGCAGCGGCGTTGCTGGCGGTTAGGTCGTGTGTGCCTGCACGCCAGGCACCGCTGGTGGCTCTATTGGTGGGGGTGCCCACCACGCTCACCGTTGGGGCAGCAATGGTGTCGCCGTGCAGCAGGCCGCCAATAGTGGCCGCGATATTGCCCGGCACGTTGTCGCCGTAGGTGATGGTGGCATTGCCCACAGTGAGCGTGGCGGTGGGCTGCTCGCGAAACACGCCGTGCAGGCCGCTGCCCAGCGCCAGCCAGCCCGCGCCCGCGCTGATGACGGTGCTTTCGTCGGCGTTGTAGCGGAAACGGTTTTGCCCCGTGCCCACCAAAGCCGCCAGCCCGGTGCTGCCTGCAATGCTGCCGCTAAAGAGCGTGGCGCGGCCGCCCGAGCCCGTGGTCACGGTGACGCCGGTGTTTGCGATCATCAAGTTGCCGCCCGTGGTGGTGCGGACTGCCGCAGCCTCGCCCGCATTGAGCCGCACGGCGCTGGCGGAGCTGCTGCTGGTGCTTACATTGGCGGCCAGGGTGAGGTCGCCTTCGCGGGTGGCCACGTTCACGGTGCCGGTGGCGCCGGTGATGCCGGCGATGCCGCCCACCGTGCCTATGGTGAGCGCATTGGCGTCGGTGTAGCCCAAGGTGCCGGCCACGCTGGCTGCCAAGGTGCCTACGTCATTGGCCACGTTGTTGAGTTGGGCGTTGTTGCCGCGCAGCAGCAGGTTGCTGGCGTGGACGCTGCCGCTGGCACTGTGGCCGATGTTGCCGCTGGGGCGGGCGTTGAGCGCAATGGTGTTGCTGCCCGTGGCTTCGAGCCGGGCGTTGACGTTGATGTTGTTGCCCCAAACCGTGACGGGGCCGTTTACTGTGGCGGCGCTGGCCAGGGTGATGTGGCTGGTGTTGCCGTCTCGGCCTAGGGTCAAGCCGCCTAGGCGCTGGGTGTCGCTAAAGGTCCAGCCCGCGGTGCTAAAGCCGCCGGCGGTGGTGAAGCTCGCCCCCGATGGTTCGATCACCAGGGTGCCCGGCCCAGCAAAGCCGCTGGTGGCGCGTGTGGGTGCGTTGTGGCGCAGCACCAGGCTGCCGCTGCTGATGGTGGTGGCGCCGGTGTAGGTTCCGTTGGCGGTGAGGATGAGGCTGCCAGCGCCGAGTTTTTCGAGCGAGGTGTTGTCCCCGGCCAAGGCGGTGGCGTAGGTGATGTCGCGCCCGTTGGTGTCGATGCGGATGGCTTGGCTGCCTGTGGTGGCGATGCGGGCGGAATAGTCCACGGCATTTTGGGCGCTGTATTGCAGCACGCCGCCACTGGCACCGCCTTCAAAGCGGATGGCACCCGTGCTGCCGAGCGCGTTGGCGTGGTTGAGCGCCAGCGTGCCGCCGTTGATGGCGGTGCCGCCGGTGTAGCTGTTGTTGCCCGAGAGGGTGAGGGTGCCGGCCCCGGTTTTGCTGAGCGCGCCGCTGCCCGAGATGGCGCCGCTGATGGCGCTGGCGGCCGAGTTGTTGATCACGGCACTGGCACCCAAGCTGACCGGGCCGCTGAAGTTCACCTCGCTGCCGCTCACGGTGCAGGGGTTGCAGTTGCTTCCGGTGAATAGGTTGGCAGCGGCGGACTGGGTGCGCACATCGTCGATGAGCAGGCGCGCGCCCCACACCCTGCCGCCAGTGGCATCCCAAGAGCCAGAGACAAACACGAAGCGGTAATCGCCCGCCGGGTCGCTGCCCGACAAGGTGCGCGAGACCGTGGTCCACGGCGTGCTGGCACCCGCGTTGGCCCCAGTCTGGTTCAAGAGTTGCAGGGTGTTCCCGTTGCTGGTGTTGAGCAGGTAGCCATAGACGTCGAAAGCGTCCTGGCCGCCCTCGGCCTTCCACTGGAAGGAAACCGAGTCGCCCGCCGTGAGGCTCACGGTGCTTTGGCTCACGATGTAGGGTCCGCGGATGATGCAGAAGCCACCGCCGGAGGCGCAATTGCCGTTGGAGCTCATGACTACACCCCAATTGCCTACGATGCGATCGGCGGGGGCGCTGGAGGCCGTGGTGTTGTAGGTGCCACTGGTCGAGACAGTTAGGTTGTGCTGGCTGGGGTGTACCGTATCCATGGGGCTGGTAAAGCCGCCGATAACGGTGCTGCCCAGAATGGCACGCGAGTTGAATACATCCCAGCCGTTGAGGTTGCCGGTCTCGAAGCCTCCGTTGACGAACTGTGCCACCCCTTGGGTGCCAAAGAGCACGCTGTTGCGGTAGTTTTGGGCGCCGGTGGTGGTGACGTTGGCGTTGATGAAGGTCTGGCCGAGGTTGTTCGTGCCCAGGCTGGCCAGCGCGGTGGTGCCGCCTATGGCGTGGTTGATCACGGCGCGGCCGGTGCTGCCCAGCGTGAACTCCAGGTGGTGTGGCCCGTTGACGGTGCCGCGCAGGCTGATGCCGCCGGTGTCGCTGCGCAAGGTGAGGTTATTCCCCAGGGTGAGCGGGGTGTGGTAGATCTGGTTGCCGCTGGTGTGTATGGTCAGCGCGCCCTGGTTGGTCATATTGCCCGCAAATACTTCGAGCGAGGTGCCGGCCCGGCTGAGGTTGAGCACGCCGTCGGCCAAGTTGTTGATGGTTAGATTGCGGGTGGCGCGCAGCACCACATTGCCCGTGAGGGCTTCGAGCGTGGCCTCGGCGATGGTGTAGTTGGCGGTGTCGGTGGTGCTGGCCCAGGCGGCTTGGTTGCCCGTGGTGCCTGTGGCGCCGCTGACGATGGTGAGGTCGGTTGGATCCAGCAGCAGCAGGCCGCCTTGGCCTTGCGGGGCGCTGGTGTCGGCGCTGCCAGAGAAGGCCAGCCGCTCTTTGCCCGAGACTTCGACCATGCCGCCGTCGCCGCCTTGCTGGCCGCCGGTGGCTTGGATGTGGCCGGCAAAGCGCATGGCGTCGTCGGACCAAAACACCACGGTGCCGGCGTTGCCTTGGGCGGTGGCGCTGGAGTCGGTGCGCGCACCGGCATCGACCTGCACTTCGAGCGCGTTGGCTATGTCGGTGTCTTGGCCCAGCCAGCCGCCGCCTACGCGCACTTGGCCGCCCCCGGCGCTGCCTCGGGTGTCGATCTGGGCGCTGCCTTGCACCCAGATTTGGGGCGCGGTGATATCGACCTGGCCCCCTGCGCCGGTGGCGGCTTGGGTGTCGATGCGGCCCGAGACTTCGACCCGGCTGCCAGGGCCGGTGGCGCTGAGCAGCACCTCGCCGCGCTCGCCGGTGGCCAGGGTTTGGGCTTCGATCAGGCCGCTGTGGTTGATGGCGGTGCTGGCCAGCGCCCCGGCGGCCTGCGCCGTGAGATAGACCAGGCCGCCCGCAGCGCGGATGGCGCCGCCGTTGGCGATTAAGGCATCGAGCGCGCCTTGCTCGACTTGCAGCTTGACCGGCCCGCCCAGATCGAGCGTGACGCGGCTGCCCGCGCCCAGCAGCACATTGCCCTGGGTGGCTTCGATGCCGCCGGTGTTTTCGATGCGCGCGGCGATTAAGGCCACGGTGCCGCCTTGGGCGGCGCGGATGTTGCCTTGGTTGATGATGGCGCTGCTGCTGCTGCCCTCGAAGCGGTAGTTGCCGGCCATGAAGTCGGCGTTGGAGAGCTGCAGCGTGGAGGCCACCAAGCCACCCACATCGACCTGTGAGCCGGGCGCGAACAGCACCCCGTTGGGGTTGAGCAAGAACACCTGGCCGGTGGCCGTGAGGCGGCCGTAGATTTGGCTGGCTTGGGTGTCGAGCACGCGGTTGAGCGCCACCCCGGCCGCGGGCTGCTCGAAGTGTACCTGCGCCTGGGCGCCGATGTTGAAGGTTTGCCAGTCGAGGGCGGCGCGCTGGCTGCTTTGCAGCACGTCGAGCCGCGCGCCGTTGCTGCTGATGCTGGCCTGCCCGGCCACCACCTGGCCGCCCGTGGGCAGTTCGGTGGCGGTGGGCGTGGCCGCTGCGGCCCCTGCCCCGAGCAAGAGCGCCAAGCTGAGCGCCAATGTGGTGCCGGGGCGGCCCCCAAAGCCAGCGGCTTCGTGCGCCACGATGTAGGCTTGGCGGGCGACGGACCAAACGATGCGGTGGGTTTTGTTCATGGCAGGCGGGCTCCTCTAGGACTCTAGATAACGATGCCGCGACTGTAGCCACCTAGGCCCGGCAAAGCCTACAAAAGCCTTCATTTGCCCGTGTCGAGCGCACCACCAAGCCGCGCATAGGGGCAGGTGTGGGATCAAACCAACAACAGCCGCAAACCGAGTTTGTAGCCGATGCCGCGCACGGCCTTTAGACTGGTCGGCTCAGTGCCTGCCTGCTGCAGCTTTTTGCGCAGCCGTACCATATGCAGCTCCAAAGCCGCTTTGTTGTACGAGTCGAGCGCCATGCCCAGCAAGTCGGCAATCTGCCAGTTTTCGAGTTGCTGCTGTGGGGCGCGGGCAAAGGCGCAGAGCAACTTGGTTTCACTGGCACTGAGGTCCGCCGCGCCGCCAGCACCCAGCAATCGCATGGCCTGTGGCTGAAGTTGCAACGTGCTGGCGTCTGGATCGTGAAGGCGCAAGCGGCGTGCCAAAGCGGTCAAGGCCGCCATGAGCTCGATCATGGGCACAGGTTTGGCCAAGTAGATGTCGGCCCCACTGGCGTAGCCCCGGCAAACGTCTGGGCTGCTGTTGCGCGCGGTGAGCATGACGATGCCTATGCCCGGCTGCACCGCACGCAGCCGGGCCGCTAGGCTCAGGCCGCTTTCACCGGGCAGGTTGAGATCGAGCACGGCGATGTCGAAGCGCGAGAGGGTTGAACTCTCTGGCAGCGCTTCGGCGCAGTCTAGGCTGCACACGTGGTGGCCTTGTGCGGCCAGGGCCTCGCTGAGGGCGGCGCGCAAGTCGTCGTTGTCTTCTACCAGCAGCAGGTGCAAGGGGGGATCGAGGGCATTCATTGGGGCAGCCAAAGGGTGAAGCGGATGCGTTCGTGGCCAAGCAGGGTGCAGCCGAGCGCGCCGCCGAGCTGCTGCGCAATGGCGTGCGAGAGGTGCAAACCCAAACCCGAACCGACTTTGCCGTGTGCAGCCGGGGCGCGGTAGTATTTTTGGAACACGCGCTCCAAGTCTGGGGCACCCGCGGGGCGGAGTGCGTTGTCGAGCTCGATTTGCCAGCCCGCTCGCCCCTGCGCGTCTGCGGCGGCTTGCACACGCAAATCGATGGCCGACTGGGGGGCGGCGTATTTGAGCGCGTTGTCGAGCAGGTTGCCCAGCACGATGCCGATCAGGTAGGGGTCGCTGGTGAGGGGGTAGGCACTGGGCGCGGCCTGCACCCGCACGCGCTGCGCCTCGTTGGCGTTCACGCTGCTGGCAAGGGCTTGCTGCACGAGGGCCAGCAGATCGCAAGGGCGCATCTCGTCGCCCAAGGCTTGGTGCTCGAACTGGTCGCTCTGGCGGCAGCGCTCAACCAGCAGGTTCATGTCGGCCAGGGCACGATCGATGCGCGCCCGCGCTGGGCCCTGCACCTGCAAGGTGTCGAGGCTGAATTGGACGGTGGCCAGGGGGGTTTTGATCTCGTGCGTGAGCATGGCAACGAACCGCTGCTGCTCTTGCAGGCGCTGGCGGTCGAGCTCGTTGCGCTGCTGCGCCATGGCCCACTGGGTGCGCGCCTGTGCCTGCTGTTGCACGAGGACGCGGGCGCGCAGATACAGCAGCAGCGCCATCAAGAGGGCCGATAAAAAGCCTTGCAGCAAGATGCCGTACATGGCCAGATCGGCGGCAAGCGGCAGCCAGCCCAGCAGGGTGCCCAGGCTCCAGAGCAGCACCAGCGCCGAAGCACCATACACCGCTCGCAAGGCGCTCAGGCTTGGGGCGGCGCTGTGGCGTGCCAAGGTGGCAAGCAAGGGCAGCATGAGGGCCAGAACCAGGCTCCAGATCAAATTGATCTGCAAAGCCAGCCGCGCATGGCCCAAGGCGTAAAGCAGCAGCCCGATGCAAGACGCCAGCACCAGCCCTTTCATGCCATGCATAAGCCAAGCCGGGGGCTGGAACTGTGCTGCCAACTGGTGGTGAAACCAGTAGGTGGTGGGCGCTATGAGCAGCACCAAGAGGCTGGTGGGAATGTCGGCACTGTGCTGCGGCAGCAGCGCGGCCCAATACCCCATGATGGCAAAGGCATAGGCCACAAACACCGCCTGTGCCAAGGCAAACCAGCCCAAGAGCGCGTCGCGTTGGGCAGCAAAAGCAAAGCAGGCGCTGAACAAAATCCAGAGCATGATAGCCAGATAAGTCCACTTGAGCATGCCCAGTCGAATGTCTGCCAGCCGCGCCGCCTGCCAAGGCAGCACCTCGACCTTGAGCAGGTGCGTGCTGGTGCTTTGCAGGCGCAGGTAGTAAACCGTTTCGGTAGCAGGGAAAAGCTCAAAGCCGAGCACCACGCTGGCGTAGGGCCTTAGGCCAAAGGGCACCCGGTCGCCGCTGTGCTGGGCCAGCCAAGCACCGGGCCGGGCGGGGTCTGCGTGGTAGAGGGTGAGCGCATCGAGGTAGCTGGGCCGCAGGCGCAGCACCAGGCGCTCGCCGGCATAGGCGGGCCGCACCACCAAGCGCAGCCAGTGGGCACCGTCGAAGTAGCCCCGGGCGAGCAGGGCCGGCACGGGCTCAAAGGGCCGCGCCTGCACTTGCTCGATGGGCAGATGGCCATGCAGGTCCACATACAGGCTTTGCGCCAGCAGCCGGTTGGGCTGCGGCAAGGGGGAGGTGGGGGTGGGTGCGGTGGCTGGTGCTGGTGCGGCCGGTGGCGCAGGCGCGGCCGCTGGGGCAGATGCCCAAGCCCAGCACAGCAGCAGCAAGCCAAGCAGCCTTAACATGGCTGGGATGATAGGCTCAACTTCGATTCGCCCAAGCCCTCACAGCCCAAAGTCGTAGTCTATGCTCAGCGGGGCGTGGTCGGAAAAGCGCTGCGCCTTGTACACGCTGGCTTGGCGCGCCGTGGCGGCCAGCGCCGGGGTGGCGAGGTGGTAGTCGATGCGCCAGCCCACGTTCTTGGCCCAGGCCTGGCCGCGGTTGCTCCACCAGGTGTAGGCGGCGGCCTCCTCGCGGGGGTGCAGGTGGCGATACACGTCCACCAGGCCGCCTTGGCCTGGCTCGCGGCCCAGCAGGTGCGTCATCCAAGCGCGTTCTTCGGGCAAAAAGCCGCTGTTTTTCAGGTTGCCCTTCCAGTTTTTGAGGTCGATTTCTTGGTGTGCGATGTTTACGTCACCCAACAGGATGAACTCGCGTTCAGCGCGCAGCGCCGCCAGCTGCGGGGCCAGCACATCGAGAAAGCGAAACTTGGCCTGCTGGCGCTCCTCGCTCGATGAGCCACTGGGGAAGTAGCAGCTGATCAGGCTGAGCTTGCGGCCGGGCTGGTCGAAGCGCTTTTCTAT
>NZ_BAWN01000027.1 GCF_000696225.1 Serpentinimonas barnesii
GTGGGGCTGGGGTTGTGGCCCAGCAGCAGCTCTTCGTACAGCTTTTCGCCGGGGCGCAGGCCAGTGAGCTCGATGGCGATGTCGCCTTGGGGGTTGGCATCGTCGCGCACGCTCAGGCCCGAGAGCTCGACCATGCGCCGCGCCAGGTCGATGATGCGCACCGGCTGCCCCATATCCAGCACAAACACCTCGCCGCCCTTGGCCATGGCACCGGCCTGGATGACGAGCTGCGCCGCCTCGGGGATGCTCATGAAGTAGCGCGTGATCTCGGGGTGCGTGAGCGTGATGGGGCCGCCATCGCGTATTTGCTGACGAAACTTGGGCACCACCGAGCCCGATGAGCCCAGCACGTTGCCAAAGCGCACCATGGAAAACCGGGTGCCCGCCCCGGTGCCAGCCGATGCCGCCGCCAGCGCCTGCAGCGCCAATTCGGCTAGGCGCTTGCTGGCACCCATGAGGTTGGTGGGGCGCACGGCCTTGTCGGTGCTCACCAGCACAAAATCGCTCACCCCGGCCTGCAGCGCGGCCTGTGCTGTGCGCAGCGTGCCCAGCACATTGTTCTTGATGCCCTCGGCCGGGTTGTGCTCCACCAGCGGCACGTGCTTGTAGGCGGCGGCGTGATAAACCGTGTGCGGGCGCCAGGTTTGCAGGATTTCGTGCATGCGCGCGGCGTCTTGCACCGAGGCCAGCAGCGGCAGCAGCTCGGTCTGCGCCCCATTGGCGGATTCGGCCCCCGCTACGGCCACGTCCCCAGCCCCGGCGCGCTTTTGTTCCAGCTCGTGGTGAATGGCGTAGAGGGCAAATTCGCTTTGCTCGATCAGCAGCAGCCGCGCCGGCCCCACGGCCCAGGTCTGGCGGCACAGCTCGGCCCCGATGGAGCCACCGGCCCCGGTCACCAGCACCACCTTGCCCTCGATGTGGCGCGCCAGCAAAATGTGGTTGGGGGCCACGGGCTCGCGCCCGAGCAGGTCGTCGAGGTCGAGCTCGCGCACATCGGCAATGCTCACCTTGCCCTGCGCCAGGTCGTTCATGCTGGGCAGGGTGCGCACGGCCACGTGGGCGGCGCGCATCTGCTCGATCACCGCGTTGCGGCGCTGGCGCCCGATGTTGGGCATGGCCAGCAGCACATCGCGTATGCCCAGCGTGCGCGCCAGCGCGGGCAGATCGGCCGGGTTGTACACGGGCAGCGCATTGAGCACGTGGCCGTGCAGGCGCTCGTCGTCGTCTAGGAAACCGGCCACCTGCAGCTCGGGGCTGTGCGCCATGGCAGCGGCCAACTGGCGCCCGCTCTGCCCGGCACCGTAGATGAGCACCCGGGGCCGCTCGGCGCGGCGCAACAGGCCCTGATACTGCTCGCCCAGCCAGAGCCGCGCCAGCGCCCGCGAGGCACCCACAAACAGCAGCAGCAGCAGCGGCTGGATCAGGCCCACGGTGCGCGGCACCCCCGGCACCCCAATGGCGGCAAAAATGGCCGCGTACAGCAGCGCATACACCGCCACCGCCCGCGCCACCGCCAGCAGCGCCGGCCAGCCGCTGTAGCGAAAAATAGCCCGGTACAGGCCTGAGACGATAAAAATCGGCAGCGCCAGCGCAATCGAAGCCCCCACCGCCCACAGCGCCGCTCCGGTGAGCGGCACCAGCTCGCCCAAGCGCAGATAAAACGCCAGCCACACCGTGAGCACGCACAGGGCTAGGTCCACCAACAGCGCCACGGCGCGCTTGGCGGGGCGCGGGAGGGCCAGAATAGGGGGGGCGAGTTTAAGTAGATTTTGCATTCAAACCACGTTGCTTGCTGCCTCGCGCAACACCGCTGCCGCCACCACAGCCGCCTTGTCCATTTCTGCGCGGGTTAAAGTGGGGTGTACCAAAAACATCAGGCTGGTTTCGCCCATTTGCTTGGCAATCGGCAGCCGTTCAGTCGGCCGCCAACCGGTGCCGTCAAAGGCTTTTTCCAAGTACACCTCGGAGCAACTGCCTTGGTAGCAGGGCACACCTTGCGCGTTGATGGCCTCAATGATGCGGTCGCGGCTCCAGCCGCTTGCTAGGTTTTCAGGCCGCACGTAGGCGTAAAACTTGTACTGCGCATGCACCGACTCTGCACCCACCAGTTCAGGCAAACGCACCGGCCCATCAGGGCCAGCAAAAGGCAGCAGCGCCTGCCTAAGCAGGGCGGCATGGGCGTTGCGCTGGGCCGTCCATTCCGGCATCAGCCGCAATTGCACCCGGCCAATCGCCGCCTGCACCTCCAGCATGCGCCAGTTGGTGCCAAAGCTCTCGTGCAACCAGCGAAAACCGGGCGCGTGCTGGCGCTCGTACACGGCCGCATAGCTTTTGCCGTGGTCTTTGTAGGCCCACATGGCGCGCCACAAGTGTTCATCGTTGAGCGTGACCATGCCGCCTTCGCCGCCGGTCGTCATGATCTTGTCTTGGCAAAAGCTCCAAGCCCCCACGTGGCCGATGCTGCCCACGCTGCGGCCCTTGTAGCGGGCCCCATGGGCTTGGGCGCAGTCTTCAATCACCTTAAGTCCGTGCCGCTCGGCCAAGGCCATGATCGGGTCCATGTCGCAAGGCCAGCCCGCCAAATGCACGCAGACCACCGCCTTGGTGCGCGGCGTCAGCACCGCCTCGATGGTGCGGGCCGATAGGTTGCCACTGTCGGGTTCTACATCGGCAAACACCGGCGTGGCCCCGGCATTCACCACGCACGACACACTGGCAATAAAGGTGCGCGGCGTTACCACCACCTCGTCACCGGGGCCTATCCCCAGCCCCTTCAGGGCCAAGTCAAGCGCCAGCGTGCCGTTGGCCAAGGCGATGGCGTGGCGCGTGCCACACCAAGCGGCAAACTCGCGCTCAAACTCGCGGCATTCGGTGCCAGTCCAGTAGTTCACCTTGTTCGATTGCAGCACCTGCAGCACCGCCTGCACCTCATCGGCGCTGTGGCTGGGCCAGGGGGAAAAGGCGGTGTTTAGCATAAAAATTGCTGTAATTGATTCACGATTTGCGGCTGGCAAAGGGGGCGGCCGGGTTGCCCACCACCGTGGCCCCTGGCGGCACACTTTTGGTCACCACCGCCCCCATGCCCACCACCGCCCCCATACCTATGACCAAGGGCTGCCCGGGCTGGCCCTGTTTGATCACGGCACCGGTGCCAATGTAGGCGTGGTCTTGCACCACCACATTGCCGTTGCACATCACACCGGGGGCAAAGGTCACGTAATCGCCAATCACGCAGTCGTGTTCCACGTAGCTGTACAGGTTGGCATGGAAGTGCTTGCCAATTCGGATGTTGCTGGTGAGGGTGACAAAGGGGCAGAGAATGGCCCCTACACCCAGTTGCACATCGTCTAGCTGCACCACGTTCGCGGCGCGCACCTCGAAGAACTGCACACCATCGGCCATGCAGCGCTCCACCAGCTTCTGGCGCACGCTGCTGTTGGCTATGGCAATGTTGATGTGTCGGCTGGTGGCTGGCAAGGCCAGCCAATCGGCATAGCGCAGCACTTGGTGGCCATTGCACTCGGCTGCGGGGGGGTTGTCGTCCACAAACACCAACTGGTGCGGCTCGCCGCTGGCGGCCCACTGCTGGCGGGCCAGTGGCAGCACAGCACGGCCACAGCCGCTGGCACCAAAAATGGCGATTTGTTTCATGGCGGAAAATTTGCTTTTGTCACACCTGCAGCGTTTTCATGATGGGCATTGCTTGCGCTTCCTGCGTTCTATGCGCCCAGCGCCCATTCCTCTACCGCCAAGCCCGGTACGCGCAAAAACTCTCTGGCGTTGTTGGTGATCAGCACCGAGTCCTCGGCCAAGGCGTGCGCAGCAATCATCAAATCCATGCCACCAATCGGCTGCCCGGTGCGCTCCAGCGTGGCCCGAATGTGGGCGTAATGGTGGGTAGCCTCTAGGGGCCAAGGCCGTACGTCAAAACCCGCCAACCACGCTTCCACCGCTGCCTTGAACTTGGGTGACGCCAACTTGGCTGCCCCAAAGCGCAGCTCGGCCGCCACGATGCCCGACAGCCACACTTGGCTGCGCTCAAGCCCGGCAAAGCGCGCCACCATTTCGGCAGGGTGACGCCGCAGGATGTAGCTGCAAATGTTGGTGTCCAAGGTGCGGCGCATGGCGCTCGCTCAGCCCCAGTTGCGCTCTTGCGGCTGAAGGTCTTGCCTGTCGGCCAAAAAGTTGTCTGGCAGGGGCGCTGCGTTGGCGTAAAACCCCTGCAGCCAAACGCCCATGTCCTGCGTGGTCGGAGTTTGCGGGTGCAACCATAAATCAGCTCCAACCTGCTCGATGCGCACCTCTTTGGCCGTCAGGCGCAAGCGCGCAGGCAAGCGCAACGCTTGGCTGCGACCACTCATGAATACCTTTGCGGTGATGGTCATGGCACCCTCCTTGTCATATGACTCTGACGTATTACAACACAAACTCAGTCGCCATGCACCTTGTTTTGCGTGCCCTTAAACTTGGGCATGGTGGCCTCGCCTTGGGCGCTGATGCCATCGCGAAGCAGCACCTTTTTCACGGTGAGCCAGAGGATCTTGATGTCCAGCCACAGGCTGCGGTGGTCCACGTACCACAGGTCGAGCTTGAACTTGTCTTCCCAGCCAATGGCGTTGCGCCCATTTACTTGCGCCCAGCCCGTGATGCCGGGGCGCACCTCGTGGCGGCGGGCCTGCTCGGGGGTGTAGAGCGGCAGGTATTCCATCAGCAGCGGGCGCGGACCCACTAGGCTCATGTCACCTTTTAGCACATTCCACAGCTCGGGCAGTTCGTCTAGGCTGGTGGCGCGCAGCCAGCGCCCAAAGGGCGTCAGGCGCACGGTGTCGGGCAGCAACTGGCCATCAGGGCCGCGCGCATCCGTCATGGTGCGGAATTTCACCATTTGGAACGGTTGGCCGCGCAGGCCGGGGCGCACCTGGCGGAAAAAAACCGGGCTGCCCAGCTTGCGGCGCACCTGCCAGATCAGCAGCAGCAGGGGCAGTGCCAAGGCCAGCAGGCCTAGGGCTGAAAGTACAAGGTCAAACAGGCGCTTCATGGTGCTCAACGGCTTTGTGCCAACTGCTTGAACAATTCACCAAACCGCTGTACGCCAACTTCCAAACCCAAGTGCTGTTGGTAAAACGCCTTGGCCTGCCGGCCCATCGTTGCCAACTCATCGGGGCTTGCGTTGGCCAACTGCTCTGCGGCTTGGGCCAAGGCTTGCGGGTTTTCTGATTCGGTAACCACACCGCCACCAGACTGTTGGACCATCTCGGCGGCGTCTCCACCCACTGCCATGATTAGCAGTTTACCCGCTGCCATATAGGCTTGGGTTTTTGAGGGAATCGTGATTTCAAATAGCGGGTCTTTGCGCAAATGCACCAGAAGCGCGTCCGCAGCTTGCAAGTAAGCCCCAACCTCGGTCATGGGTACGGCGGGCAAGAAAACCACATTGCTTAGGTGCCGTCGCGCAGCTTCGGATTTTAGACGCTCCAGTTCTACCCCGCCACCCAGCATCACCCAGCAGACCCGGCTGCCTTGCTGCTGCAGCAACTCTGCGGCTTGCAGTACAGTGTCCAACGCCTGAGCCTTGCCCATATTGCCAGCAAACAAAATACGAAATTGGCCCGCACTGGGAAATGTGGCGGCAACCTCTCCTACTGGAGAGGACAGCGACCCTTCGTCGGCCCAGTTGTACACCACGCTCAACTTGGCTTCGGGCACGCCTCGTTGTTGCAACAGGCGCTTAAAGCCTGGTGACAGCACCACGATTCGGTCCACCCGTCGATACACCCAATTGCACACCACATCCACCACCCGCAGAGCACGGGCGTTGTTAAGCATACCCGTTGCCCGCAAGGTATCGGGCCACATGTCTTGAATGTCGTACACCACCGGAATGCGCAGGAAAACACGCATGATGCTCGCCACAACGCCCACCGTCAATGGCGGGTGATAGGCATAGATCACATCGGCCCGCTTGGCCACGAACAGACCATAAAACAGTGCCGAAGCCGCAAAGCTGGAGTAATTCAGCACCCGCTTCAGAGCCGATTGGTCGTGATTGGGATAGAGCGGCACTCTGGTGATGTGGACGCCATCGATGTGCTCGCGTTGCAAGCACTTCAGCTTGTAGCCCGGGTATAGCTTGCCGCCAGGGTAGTTTGGGAAGCCAGTCAGCACCTCCACCTCAAAACCCTGCCTCACCAATTCGCGGGCAAACACCAAGCCCTTGAAGGTGGGTTCAGGGTCAAACCATTGGGTCAGCAGCAGAACGCGAATGGCTTTGCGCACCGGCGGCCTCAGTACTTCTTCCACACCACACGGTTCACGTAGTCGGTGTAGCTGTGGATAATGCGCAGCACCTTTGCGCTCACATTGGGCATGCTGTAGTCGGCCACCAAGCGCAGCGCGCGCTCGTGGCCACGGGGCTGGGTTTGCAAAATTGCCAAGCCCTGGCGCACGCGCTCTACCTCTAGGCCCACCATCATTACGGCGGCTTCTTCCATGCCCTCGGGGCGTTCGTGCGCCTCGCGCAGGTTCAGGGCCGGAAAGTTGAGGATGGACGACTCCTCGCTGATCGTGCCGCTGTCAGACAGTACGGCACGGGCGTTCATTTGCAAGTTTACGTAGTCGTGAAAGCCCAGTGGTTTCAGCAGGCGCACCAGAGGGTGAAACTTGGCACCTGTCAAGTCCACCCGCTTTTGGGTGCGCGGGTGGGTTGACACCACCACTGGCAAGCCGTGGTCTTGGGCCACGGCGTTCAGCACGGCAACGAGCTTGGTGAAAGACTTATCCGATTCGATGTTCTCTTCCCGGTGCGCGCTCACCACAAAGTACTGCTCGGGCTGCAAACCCAAGCGGCCCAAGGCGTCAGATGCCTTGATCTGGGGCAAGTAGTGGTGCAGCACCTCGTACATCGGGCTGCCGGTTTTAATCACTTGGTCGGGTGGCAAGCCCTCGCGCAACAGGTAGTCGCGGGCAATGGTGCTGTAGGTGAGGTTGATGTCGGCGGTGTGGTCCACGATGCGCCGGTTGGTCTCTTCGGGCACGCGCTGGTCAAAACAGCGGTTGCCGGCTTCCATGTGGAAAATCGGCACCTTGCGCCGCTTGGCCGGAATCACCGACAGGCAGCTATTGGTGTCGCCCAACACCAGCATGGCTTCGGGCTGCTCTTGGGCCAGCACCCCATCCACGGCTGTAATCAGGTTGCCTATGGTGTTGGCGGCGCCCGTGCTGCCTGCGGCACTGTTCAAAAAATAATCAGGTTTGCGCACACTCAGGTCGTCAAAAAACACCTGGTTCAGCTCGTAATCGTAATTCTGCCCGGTGTGCACCAGCACATGGTCGCAATGCGCATCCAACTTAGCCAACACGCGCGACAGTCGAATGATCTCGGGCCGTGTGCCTACGACCGACATGACTTTAAGCTTCTTCATACTTCAAATAAAATATCACAAGGTGCCCGGGAATCACTGCGCTGATTTTGCACTTACACCTTGGGCACCATGTGCTCCAGGTGGCGTTGCTTCATTGGCTGTGAGTGCGCTTGGCTCGATGCCAAAGATTTCGGTAAATTCATTTTCAAACCGCTCCTTTATACACGAGCCCCGGGGCAAAACGATTGCGGTGCTCATGCAGCCCAGCAGGGGCAGTGCCAAGGCCAGCCGGCCTTGGCTGAAAGTACAAGGTCAAACGGGCGCTTCATGGCCCGCTTGGTTTTACATCCCAAGGGTTGATTACCGTCAGATGGTCGATCCCCTCGAAGTCCTTGGTGTTGCGGGTCACCAGTGGCAGCCGATTGGCCAGTGCAATAGCCGCAATTTGTGCGTCTTCTGTGGTGATGGGTCGCCCAGATCGCACTCTTTGTGCTCGAACCATGGCGCAATGTGCTGCCGCAGCGGCGTCAAAAGGCAAGCAGCGCCCCGACCATTCGGACGCAAACATTTCCTCGGCCGCTTGTGCCAAACCATCGCGCCGTTTGCCTGCAGGCAGCAAAGCCACGCCCGTCAAAATCTCGGCTTGTGTAATGGCCGACGTTCTCATGGCCGCCTGCGGTAGTTGCGCAAACCACGCCATCACCTTGCTGGAAGGGTTTTCGCGCATCAATTCCGACAGCACATTGGTATCCAGCAAGTAGGCGGACGTCATGACAAGTTGGGAGCAGGGCGTGGTGCTTGTCTTGGCGGTATGGGCAGGTCGTCGGAACCCAAGCCCCTAAAGCGTTGGTTCACCCGCTCGGCAAAATTCAGCGCCTGGGTACCAGGGGTGTGGCCCAACACCACACTCTGCAGAATGTGTCGAGCCTCCTGCTCCATAGACCATCCGTGCTGTGCGGCGCGCACGCGCAGACCCAGCTTAACGGATTCATCAAGATTGCGGACGGTTAGGGTACTCATCAGGCGCTCCGGTTCAGCCAACAGGTTTTTATTGTAAGCAATGATTGCACTGCATGCCATCCATCAAGGAATCATCCTCCTGCATCCATCCCGCCATGCGCTCAAGCATAACCATCAGGGTTGCGTTCCTGCCAGCGCCAAGTATCGGCCATCATGTCGTTTAGGCCGCGCTGGGCGCGCCAGCCCAGTTCGGCCATGGCCTTGCTGGGGTCGGCCCAGCATTGGGCAATGTCGCCGGGGCGGCGCGGTGCCACCTTGAAGGGCACCTTGCGGCCACTGGCTTGTTCGAATGCGCGCACCATTTCCAGCACACTATAGCCTTGGCCGGTGCCTAGGTTCCACACATGCAGGCCGACGCGGGCTTCAAGGGCTGCCAGCGCTTTCAGGTGGCCTAGTGCCAAGTCCAGCACATGGATGTAGTCGCGCACGCCGGTGCCGTCGGGGGTGGGGTAGTCGTCGCCAAACACGGCCAGCTCTTGCAGCTTGCCCACTGCCACTTGGCTGATGTAGGGCAGCAGGTTGTTGGGTATGCCGTTGGGGTCTTCGCCCATTAGGCCGCTGGCGTGTGCCCCCACCGGGTTGAAATAGCGCAACACTGCCACGCGCCAGCGCGGGTCAGACACAGCTAGGTCGTGCAAGATTTCTTCCACCATCAGCTTGCTGCGGCCATAGGGGTTGGTGGGGCGGCCGGTGGGTGTGGTTTCGTCTATGGGCATGCGCTCGGGCTCGCCGTACACGGTGGCCGAAGAGCTAAACACCAGCCTAAACACACCCGCTTGCGCCATGGCTTGGCACAGCTTGAGGGTGCCCGCCACGTTGTTGTCAAAATACGCCAGTGGCTGCTGTACGCTCTCGCCCACGGCCTTGAGGCCGGCAAAGTGCAGCACGGCATCTACCTTGTGGGTGGCAAATAGCGCATCGAGCAGGGCACCGTCGCGAATGTCGCCCTGCACAAACTGCGGCGCTTTGCCCGCCAACTGCGCCACCCGCGCCAGCGATTTGGCCGAGCTGTTGCACAAGTTGTCCAGCACCACCACAGCGTGCCCTGCCTGCAACAGCTCCAGCGTGGTGTGCGAGCCAATGTAGCCGGCACCGCCGGTCACGAGGTAATGGCGCATCAAGGCTTCATCCTTCACTGTGCCTCTTGGCACCTACTCCCAGCACCTCCATCAACTTCTGGTTGATGCGGTTCACATCAAAGCGCTCTTCGGCCAAGCGGCGGCTTTGGGCGCCCATCGTGGCCACTAGGCCGGGGTTATGCACAAAGCGCAGCAGGGCTGAAGCCAATGCAGGCACATCGCGGGGCGGCACCAAAAAGCCATTCACGCCTTCCACCACCGTTTCGCGGCAGCCCGGTGCATCGGTGGTGATCACGGGGCGGCCCATGGCCATGGCCTCTTGCGTGCTGCGCGGCACCCCTTCCCGGTAGTAAGACGGCAACACATACACGCTGGTTTTAGCCAGCCAAGGCTTCACGTTCACCTGTCCGGGCCACTCCACGGTGCCATCGTCCAGCCAGGGCTGGATGTCGGCTTGGCTAAGGGCGCCGGGGTTTTCATCCAGCGCACCCAACAGATAAAACCGCAGTTGTGGGTGCTGCGCCTTAACCAAGCGCGCCGCCTGCAGGTATTCCAAGATGCCTTTTTCGCGCAGCAAGCGGGCAATGAGTGTGAAGCTGATGGGCTCGGTGTGAGGGGGGTGCAAAGGCCAATCTTGCAGCGGTACGCCTATGCCGCCAAGCAACACCGTTTTGTGCGGCGGCAGGCCGCACAGGCGTTGCAAGTCGGCAGCGTCATCGGGGTTGAGCACCACCACCCGGTGTGCCAGTTTAAAAGCCAAGCGGTACAAGCTGGCTAACAACACGCCCAGCAGGCGCTGCATGGCACTGCGGCCATTTGCACCTTCGGTAAAGGCATAGCCCATGCCCTCTACCATGGCCACGCGGTGCGGCACGCCCGCCAGCGCAGCAGCCAGCATGCCCCAAACATTGGTTTTGGCGGCGTGGGTAAATACCACATCGGGTTTGTGAGCCTTAAAGCTGCGCCACAGTTGGACTGCGGTGCGCAAATCGCCCAAGGGGTTTAAGCCTGCGCGAGATAAAGTGTATGCCCCGGTTTGGGCACCCAAAGCCTGCGCGGCCTGTTCGGTTTGCGGCTGCCAGTTGGGTGCCAGCACTTGCACGTGCACGCCAACAGCACACAGCGCTTCAATCAAAGGGCTGCGGAAGTTGAGGACCGATGTGGTGCATTGGGAGACGATGGTGAGGTGATAGGGCATTAGTGGGTGGTGCTGAGGGCTACAACCGGCACAGGCCATAATCGGAAGCGGCGCTTTAATCGCACAGGAGTAATGGATCTGAGTGCCATAGACTTATTTTGATAAATCACAAAAAACGCCACAACTATCGCGAGATAGTTGAATGTACGCAACCGAACTGCTGTGCCTAAATTGTCATTGCCCAGCAACCAAACGATCGAATACACAACAAAAAACACAATCAAATAATCAATAAATTTATTGCTGTGGGCACGGTTGGCCACTACATAAGCCAAGAATAAAACAAAAGGTATGGTTTCAAGCAAAAACACTGCTACTGCTGCCATGCCAGAAAAGTGCAGGCCAAAAAGCTGCGCAGCAGTGGATCTGATCAAATCAGGAAAAAATGTGGCTGCAGACGCAAACTCAATTCCTAATGTGGAACCGCCGCTCATCTCGTCAAAGAGCTCACGGTAGGTTAATATCGGTTCTAGCAAACCCAAAAGGTAAAACCCAAATAGTGCAAAACCAACTAGCAGCACTGAAACCATGGATGAGGACTTTTTGAAGCTGTAGAACCCCGAAAAAAACAATGCCACCAAATAAGCAAAACCCAGATATGGCCGAAGCGTGAATAGCGCCATTGCAAAAGCCAGCCCAAGCAAAAGCAACGCAGCGCGCTGGCCAATTCGTGGCTCCTCTGCCAGCGCCTTAAAGACAAAAAGGCCAACCGCCCAGACTATTAGCATGAAAACGTCGCGGTAAATGTCCATGGCGTAAAAAATAATTGTGGGGTATGCCGCAACTATGCAGGCTGCAGCCCAATAAGCCCGTACCTTAAGCGGGGATTGTTTAACCTTGCACAAAGCCGCTACGCACATCGGCAGCACTAAAAAGGCAATAAGCGTTAGCGCATTGCTTACACCTTGACGCGAATAGAGCGACCACTGATAGAGAACTCTCAGCAAAGTGTTCCATGAGTTAACCGTCGTATCTACAATGCCCCGTGCATAGGCGTCATAGAAATAGGAGTCGTTGCCTCCACCAAAGAAGTCTATTCCTATTTGCCTTAAAAGAAGCACCAGCTGAATTTTAGCTGTCGCATCCCGGATGATCATATAGACTCAAGGCGCTCTCCTTTGTTCATGGCCAGAGCGGT
>NZ_BAWN01000026.1 GCF_000696225.1 Serpentinimonas barnesii
TGGGGCTGGGGCTGGGGCTGGGGCTGGGGCTGGGGCTGGGGCTGGGGCTGGGGCTGGGGCGGTAGGAAGGGTCATGAATTCAATTCCTGCAAGGATTCGGCCAGCGCCGCCAGCAGGCGCTCCAGGTCGGCCTGGGTATGGCTGGCGCTGAAGGTGAGCCGCAGGCGCGCACTGCCCAGCGGCACAGTCGGCGGGCGGATCGCTGGCACGCGCAGGCCGCGCACCTGCAAGGCGGCGTCCAAGGCCAGCGTGCGCGCATTATCGCCGACGATCAGCGGCTGGATCGGGGTGTGCGAATCGGGCAGGTGCAGGCCGCCTTGCTCACCCTTTGCGGCCGCCAGCAAGGGCTGCACCCCAGCGCGCCAGCGCCCGATCAGGGCCTGGAGCTGCTGCCGGCGCGCCGCGCCTTCGGGGCCTTCGATCAAATCTAGGCTGCTTTGCAGCGCCTGCGCCAACGCGGGCGGCAGCGCCGTGGTGTAGATATAGGTGCGGCTGCGTTGCAGCAGCCATTCGACGATGCTGGGGTGCGCGGCCACGAAGGCCCCATACACGCCCGCCGCCTTGCCCAGCGTGCCCATGTAGATCAGGCGCTCGCTGCGCAGGCCAAAGTGCTGCAAGCAGCCGTGCCCACGCGCGCCCAGCACCCCAAAGCCGTGCGCGTCGTCGATGATCAGCCAGGCGTCGTGGCGCTCGGCCAGTTGCAGCAGCGCGGGCAGGTCGGCCAGGTCGCCGTCCATGCTGAACACCGAGTCGGTGACGATCAGCTTGAGCGGCGTGGTGCAGGCTTGCAACTGCTGCGCCAGCGCAGCCAGGTCGGCGTGCGGGTAGCGCTGCACCGCCGCCTTGGCCAGCCGCGCACCGTCGATCAGCGAGGCGTGGTTGAGTTGGTCGCAAAACAGCGTGGCCGCGGCCTCGCCCAAGGCCGTGAGCAGCCCGATGTTGGCCGCGTAACCGCTGCCAAACAGCAGCGCGCGCGCACCCGGAATGTGCGCCGCCTGCCAGTCGGCCAGCCGCTGCTCCAGCGCGACGTGCGCCGCGTAATGGCCGCTGACCAGGTGCGAAGCCCCGCTGCCCACGCCCCAGCGCCGCGCCCCGTCGGCCAGCGCCTGCACCAGCGCCGGGTGATTGGCCAGCCCGAGGTAGTCGTTGCTGCAAAAAGCCAGCAGCGGCTGTGGCGCGCCTTGCAGTTGCAGGTGCGGCTGGCAGGGTGTGGTGTGGGTGCGCAAGCGCCGCCGCAGGGCCGCGGCGTCGAGTTCAAGCAGTTGACGGTTCAGGTGTTCGATCAGCATCGGGGGGCCATGCGGCACCGGGGTAGCCAGCCGCCGCAGGGTTCAGGGTGGTATTCAGGGTCTGGATCAGGCGCTCGCCCAGCCAGCGCGCCAGCGCTGCATCGAGCACGTAGGGCGGCATCAGATAGACGGTGCGGCCGATCGGGCGAATCAGCAACTCGTGTGCGCGCCCCACCGTGTGCAGGCGCTCGGCAAAGCGCTCTGGTGCGTGCTCGGGGCGCACATCGAAGGCCCAGATCATGCCGCAGCGGCGCAGGTGTTGCAGGCGCGGGTCTTGCGCCAGCGGGGCCAGCGCGGTGTCGAGCACGGCCGCCAGGCGGGCGTTGTCGCCCAGCACATCGCGCTGCTCGAAGCGATCCAACACCGCCAGCGCGGCGCGGCAGGCCAGCGCGTTGCCGCTGTACGAGTGCGAGTGCAGGAAGCCGCGCGCCACGTCGTCGCTCAAAAAGGCGCGGTAGATGGCGCTGCGGCACAGCACCACCGAGAGCGGCAAAAAGCCGCCCGTGATGCCCTTGGACAGGCACAGCAGGTCGGGCCAGATGCCGGCTTGCTGGCAGGCAAAAAAGCTGCCGGTGCGGCCAAAGCCCACCGCGATTTCGTCGGCGATCAGGTGCACCTGGTAGCGCTCACACAGCTCGCGGGCGCGGCGCAGATAGTGCGCGTGGTGCATGGCCATGCCGGCCGCGCCCTGCACCAGCGGCTCGACGATCAGCGCCGCAATGTGGGCGTGGCGCTGCGCCAGCAGGGCCTCCAGCGCAGCGGCAGCGCGCTCGGCCACGGCGGCGGCGTCTTCACCCGGCCCGGCCAGGCGCGCATCGGGCGATGGCACGAGGTGCGCGCCGCCGTAGAGCAGCGGCGCGTAGGCGCTGCGAAACACTGGCACGTCGGTCACGGCCAGCGCGCCCAGCGTTTCGCCATGGTAGCCACCTTGCAGGCAGACGAACTCGCGCTTGCCCGGCTGGCCGCAGTTGCTCCAGTGGTGCACGCTCATCTTGAGCGCAATTTCCACCGCCGAAGCGCCGTCGCTGGCAAAGAACAGGTGCCCGAGCTGGCCACTGGTGCGCGAGCTCAGGCGCTCGGCCAGCTCCACCGCCGGGGCGTGGGTGCAGCCGGCCAGCATCACGTGCGGCAATTCGTCGAGCTGGGCCTTGAGGGCGGCGGCGATGCCGGGGTCGGCGTGGCCAAACAAGTTCACCCACCAACTGCTGCTGGTGTCGAAGTAGCGCCGCCCCTCGGGGTCGTAGAGCCAAGGGCCGCTGGCGCGCGCCACCGGCAGCGGCGGCACGGCGGCGGCGCGCTGCATTTGGGTGCAAGGGTGCCAGACGCTGGCCAGGCTGCGCTGCTGCCAAGCGGCGCTGGGTTCGCCCATCATCGAAACAGGGGGTTGCAAGGGTGCCATCAGGGCATGGTGGGTGGCACGAGGCGCTGCGAAACCGGCACCGAGGGTGGGTCATCGAGCTCGATCGCAATCTGGGTGCACACGCTGCGGCACAGGTTGACGGCGCGCGCGCTCTGCACCCGGTAAATCACTTGCGTGCCCTCTTTGCGCTTGGCCAGCACACCGGCGCGGTACAGCAAATTGAGGTGCTGCGACAGGTTGGGCTGGGTGGTGTCGATTTCGGCCAGCAACTCGGAGACGGATTTCTCCTTGTCGCACAGCGCGCTCAGGATGCGCAGGCGCATGGGCGTGGACAAGATGCCGAACAACTCGGCGGCGCGCTCAAACACGCGGTCATTGTCGTGAGTGGCCGCCGCGTCGTCGTGGGTGTGCATGGGTATGAACCGGAGGTTGCCAAACCTCAATGATAACCGTGCTGGCTTGCCCGGGCAGACCTGTCAAAGCCCGCAACGAACGCCAGCCCAGCCGACACGCTCAGCCCAGCAAATCCCGAATCTGCTGCAAGGTCGCTGGGTCGTCCAGGGTGCTGAGGTCGCCGGGGTCGCGGCCCTCGCAGACCGCCTGCATGGCGCGGCGCAGCAACTTGCCCGAGCGCGTTTTGGGCAGCGTGGTCACGAAGCAGACCCGCGCCGGGCGCGCCACGGCCCCGAGTTGTGCATCCACACACTGCATGATGGCCTGCTCTTGCTCTTGCACCGCTTCGGCCGAAGCCAGCAGCGCCGGGTTTTTGGACACCACAAACGCCACCGCCACCTGGCCCTTGAGCGCGTCGGCGCGGCCCACCACCGCCACCTCGGCCACATTGGGGTGGCTGGCTATGGCCTCCTCGATCTCGCGCGTGCCCAGCCGGTGCCCGGCAACGTTGATCACATCGTCGGTGCGGCCCAGAATGAAGTAAAAACCTTTTTCATCACGCAGGCCCCAGTCGAAGGTGCTGTAGAGCTCGCGCCCGGGGATGCTGGACCAGTAGGTGCGCAGGTAGCGCGCGTCGTCGCCCCACACGGTTTGCAAACAGCCCGGCGGCAGCGGCCCTGCAATGGCCAGCACGCCCTTGCGGTTCGGTTCGGTGATGTCTTGCCCCGTGCTCTCGTCCACCAGGCGCACATCAAAGCCATAGACCGCGCGGCCGGGTGAGCCGATCTGGCCCACGGCGCCGGGCTCGACGCCGCTGCACAGCGCCAGAATCGGCCAGCCGGTCTCGGTCTGCCAGTAGTTGTCGATGATGGGCTTGTGGATGGCGGCCCCAATCCAGCTCGCGGTCGGTTCATCGAGCGGCTCGCCCGCCAAAAACAGGGCTTTGAGGCTGGAGAGGTCGTATTGGCTCAGGTAGGCCGGGTCTTGCTTTTTGAGCACGCGCGCCGCCGTGGGGGCCGAGAACATCACGTTGACGCGGTATTTTTCTACCAGGCTCCACCAGATGCCTGCGTCGGGGCGGATCGGCAGGCCCTCGTACATCAGGGTGGCCATGCCGTTGAGCAGCGGGCCGTAGATGATGTAGCTGTGCCCAACCACCCAGCCGATGTCGGAGGTGGCAAAGAAGGTTTCGCCCGGCTGGCTGAGGTAGATGTGGCGCATCGAGGCCGCCAGCGCCACCGCGTAGCCGCCGGTGTCGCGCTGCACCCCCTTGGGCTTGCCGGTGGTGCCGCTGGTGTAGAGGATGTAGCTCGGCTCGCTGCTCTCTAGCCATTCGCACGGCACTTGGGCGTGCAGGAAGCGGGCCCGCGCAGTGGCGTAGTCCACATAGCATCCGGCCACCGGGCTGAGCGCGGCCAGGCCGCGGTTGACCATCAGCACCTGCTGCGGCGGGTGCTGGCTTAAGCGCAGCGCTTCGTCGAGCAAGGGCTGGTAGGGCAGCACCTTGCCGCCGCGCATGCCCGCGTCGGCGCTGACGATCAGGGCCGGGCGCGCATCGTCGATTCGGTTGGCCAGCGCGTGGCTGGCAAAACCGCCAAAAACCACCGAATGAATGGCCCCGATGCGCGCACAGGCCAGCATGGCAAAGGCGGCCTCGGCGATCATGGGCATGTAAATCAGCACCCGGTCGCCCTTGCGCACGCCCAGGTCAAGCAACACCGCCGCCATGCGCTGCACCTCGGCGTGCAGCTCGCGGTAGCTGTAAACCGTTTCAATCCCGGTTTCGGAGGACACATAGATGAGCGCGTTTTGCTCGGCGCGCTCGGGCAGGTGCCGATCGACGGCGTTGTGGCACAGGTTGGTGCGCCCACCCACAAACCAGCGCGCAAAGGCTGGCTGGCTGGCGTCGCAGACTTGCTCAAAGGGCTGCTGCCAATCGATCAGCTGCGCCTGCTCGGCCCAGAAAGCCTCGCGCTCGTCGATCGAGCGGCGGTAAAAGTCGGCGTAAGGGGCGCTGGGTGCGGCGGCGCTGGCGGTCATGGGGTTTGGCTCCTGACGGGGTGACCAAGGCGGCGGCCTTGGGGGTTTTTTCTTCAACTGGCGCGATTTTGTCCGCACGGCTTGCGCCTGCCTGACAAGCAGCGCGCCACTGCCCCCAAGGCGGGGTGACCGCCCCCCAGACCTCTGGCTTTAGGCTGGGTCGGCGGCGCCAAACTGGAACTGCCCCGGCGCCTGGATCGGGTCCACCTCCACCGTGATCACGCTTTTGGGCAAAAAGTGCCCCTCCAGAATCTGGCGCGAGAGCGGGTTTTCGATGCGCTGCTGGATGGCGCGCTTGAGCGGGCGCGCCCCAAACACCGGGTCGAAACCGACCTTGGCCAGCTCCGCCAGCGCCGCCTCGCTCACCTGCAAGCCCAGCTCGAGCCGCGCCAAGCGCTCGGCCAGCACCTGCAACTGGATGCGGGCGATGCGTGCGATGTGCTCGGCATTGAGGCCGTGAAAGAGCACGGTTTCGTCGATGCGGTTCAGAAACTCGGGCCTAAAGTGCTGCTTGAGCTCGCCCCACACCGCGTCCTTGATGTCCTCTGGGTCTTGCCCGACCATGGCTTGAATGAGCGGCGAGCCGATGTTGGAGGTCATGGCGATCACGGCGTTTTTGAAGTCCACCGTGCGCCCCTGGCCGTCGGTCAGGCGCCCGTCGTCGAGCACTTGCAGCAGCACGTTGAACACATCCGGGTGCGCTTTTTCCACTTCGTCGAGCAAGATCACGCTGTAGGGCTTGCGCCGCACCAGCTCGGTCAGGTAGCCGCCTTCCTCGTAGCCCACATAGCCCGGCGGTGCCCCGATCAGGCGCGCCACCGAGTGCTTTTCCATGAACTCGCTCATGTCGATGCGGATCAGGTGCTCCTCGCTGTCGAACAAAAACGCCGCCAGCGCCTTGCACAGCTCGGTCTTGCCCACGCCAGTAGGCCCCAAGAACAGAAAACTGCCCAGCGGCCGGTTCGGGTCGCTCAAGCCTGCGCGCGAACGCCGAATGGCATTGGCCACGGCCACGATGGCTTCGTCCTGCCCGACCACGCGCTGGTGCAACTTGCCCTCCATTTGCAGCAGCTTGTCGCGCTCGCCCTGCATCAGCTTGGCCACCGGAATGCCGGTGGCGCGCGCCACCACTTCGGCGATTTCCTCGGCCCCCACCTGGGTGCGCAAGAGCTTGGGCGCACCGGCTGTGCCCTCCCCCGCCGCTTCTTGGGCTTGCGCGTCGCGCAGGCGCTTTTCCAACTCGGGCAGGCGGCCGTATTGCAGTTCGGCCACGCGGTTGAAGTCGCCCTTGCGGGTCCATTCCTCAATCTGGATTTTGATCTGCTCGATGTCTTTGCGCACCTGGTCCGAGCCTTGGGCGGCGGCTTTTTCGCTTTTCCAGATTTCTTCCAGGTCGTTGGATTCGCGTTGCAGCTTGGTGAGCTCCTCTTCGAGCAGCGCCATGCGCTTTTGCGAGGCCTCGTCTTTTTCTTTGCGCACCGCCTCGCGCTCGATCTTGAGTTGGATCATGCGCCGATCCAGCTTGTCCATCGCCTCGGGCTTGGAGTCGATCTCGATCTTGATTTTGGCCGCGGCTTCGTCGATCAGGTCGATGGCCTTGTCGGGCAAAAAGCGATCCGTGATGTAGCGGTGGCTGAGCTCGGCCGCGGCGACGATGGCCGGGTCGGTGATTTCCACGCCGTGGTGCACTTCGTACTTTTCCTGCAGGCCGCGCAGGATGGCGACGGTGGCCTCCACGCTGGGCTCATCGACCAGCACCTTCTGGAAGCGCCGCTCCAGCGCCGCGTCTTTTTCCACGTATTTGCGGTATTCGTCGAGCGTGGTGGCACCGATGCAGTGCAGCTCGCCGCGCGCCAGCGCCGGTTTGAGCATGTTGCCGGCGTCGATCGCGCCCTCGGCCCGGCCCGCCCCGACCATGGTGTGCAGCTCGTCGATGAACAGGATGATGCGGCCCTCGTCGGCGGCCACTTCTTTGAGCACCGATTTCAGCCGCTCCTCGAACTCGCCCCGGTATTTGGCCCCGGCCAGCAGCCCGGCCATGTCGAGCACCAGCACGCGCTTGTCTTTCAGGCTCTCGGGCACTTCGCCCGCCACGATGCGCTGCGCCAGCCCTTCGACGATGGCGGTTTTGCCCACGCCAGGCTCGCCGATCAGCACCGGGTTGTTTTTGCTGCGCCGCTGCAGCACCTGGATGGCGCGCCGGATTTCGTCGTCGCGCCCAATCACCGGGTCCAGCTTGCCGGCGCGGGCGCGCTCGGTCAGGTCGAGGGTGTATTTTTTCAGTGCCTCGCGCTGGCCTTCGGCCTCGGGGCTGTCCACTTTCTGGCCGCCGCGCAGCGCGGCAATCGCTGCCTCCAGCGGCTGGCGCTTGAGGCCAGCCTGGCGTGCGGCATCGGCCAGCGCCAACTTGCTGTCGGCCAGCGCCAGCAAAAACAGCTCGCTGGCCACGAACTGGTCGCCGCGCTTGAGGGATTCTTTTTCTGCCGCCTGCAGCAGCCCCACGCAATCGCGCCCGACCTGCACCTGCTCTTGCCCCTGCACCGAGGGCAGCTTGGCCAGCGCCTCGTCGGCCGCCTGCGCCAGCGCCGCCACATTGACCCCGGCGCGCTGCAGCAGCGCCTTGGGGCCGTCGGGCTGGCGCAGCAGGGCGGAGAGCAGGTGCGCCGGTTCGATGTAGGCGTGATCCTGCCCCAGCGCCAAGGTCTGAGCTTCGTTGAGGGCCTGCTGGAATTTGGTGGTGAGTTTGTCGAGTCGCATACGCCGCTTTCGCAAAGGGTGGATGCAGCATAAGTTGGGGGCCAGACAGGAAATTTCAAGCGGCGCAGCCTGCCGCTGGGGCGCTGTTTAGCCCAAGCTGGCGTTGCTGGCCGCGATGCCCCATTTGGCCAGCGCCGCGTCGTCGCTGGCGCGCGCATCGACCCAGCGCGAACCGCTGGCACTGTGCTCTTTTTTCCAGAACGGCGCCTGGGTCTTGAGGTAGTCCATCAAAAATTCGCAGGCCTGAAAGGCTTGGCCCCGGTGCGCTGCCGTCACCGCCACCAGCACGATCTGCTCGCCCAGCCCCAGCCGCCCGACGCGGTGCAACACGCGCGCGCCAAAAATCTCAAAGCGCTGCCGCGCCTGCTCGATCATGCCCTCAATGGCGCGCTCGGTCATGCCGGGGTAGTGCTCCAGCTCCAGGCAGTCGAGCGCTTGACCCTCGTCCAGCGCCCTGACCGTGCCCACGAACACCGCAACTGCCCCCACCCGCGCATCGGCGGCGTGCAAGGCGGCCACTTCGGCGCTCAGGTCGAAATCCTCGGTCTGGATGCGCACCTGCGCCAATGCTGCGGGCTGTGGCGCCACCTTCAGCCCCCTGTCACCGGCGGGAAAAAAGCCACCTCGTCGCCGTCCTTGAGCGGCGCCGACTCCGGCACCATGTCCTGGTTCAGCGCCGCACGCACCGCACGCCCGCGCGCCAGCGCCTCAGCCCAAGCGCCGCCGCGAGCGATCAGCTCGTCGCGCAAGTCGGCCACCGTGGCCGCCGCCGTGGGCAGCCTCAACTCGGTCGCCCCCAAGGCCTCGCGCAGGGCGGCAAAAAACCGGATTTGGATGGTGTGCATGGGCGCTCGCTGGGTGCGTCTGCTGGAAGTACCGGGATTGTAGGGATTTGCAGCCTCAGGCTGCTAGAACGCCACCGCTTGGGCTAAAGATGCCGCTCGGCGTCCTGCCTTTGGTGCAGGATGCGAATCACGTCCAGATGGTCTTGGTAGTTCAGAAAATAGACCACGTGAGAGCCACACAGGTACTTCATGAAGTCCGGCAGAACATCGGCGGGACGGCCCTGCTTGGTGCCCGCCGCCAGTCCCTCAAATGCCGCCACAAGCTTGTGATGGTAGTCGTCCGCCTGCTCGATCGACCAATGCTTCAGCGTGTAGATCCATATTTCCTCGAGGTCTGCCTCGGCCAGCGGGGATAGTCGATAGGGCTTAGCCACGCTGTGCGTGCATTCGGCTCAAAAACGCAGTGCTATCGAACGGGCGCGGTTCACCAGATTGAAGGCCTGCGTTCAGCGCCTCTTGCAGCGCCTTCACCTTGGCTTCATGCTCCTCCAGCAAGCGCAAACCTGCCCTGACGACATCGCTGGCTGAACCATAACGCCCGCCCTGCACTTGGGCATCAATGAAGTTGGCGAAGTGTGGCCCGAGGGCTACGGATGTGTTTCGGCTCATAAGGCAAGCTCCTATTCAGGCCGCAAAATATACCAAACTTTGGTACTTTTTGCACGCGCCTTGGGTTGCGTCGAAGCCGGGGATGCGGCCCCGCCCCGCCAATCTGGCGATGTTTTCCAGAAACCGCACCCCTTGCGCGAGCTTGCGTGCACCCATTGAATGAACAGGGTTTAATCCTGTCACTGCCAGATTGGTCTGCGCAATGCCATGCACCACAGAGCGCGGGCCACCAGCCGTCTTTCGCGCCCCCACGCTTGCACTACACTGCCAGCGTGAGCATACCCGACGCCGACCTCCACTTGCTGCAGCGCCTGCTGCAAGCGCAGCGCTTGGCCGCGCTGGCCACCCTGCACCGGGGCGAACCGGCGGCGTCGATGGTGCCTTTTGCGCTGCTGCCCGCGTGCGGCAGCGCAGTCATCCACGTCAGCCGGCTGGCCACGCACAGCAAAGACATGCAAGAGCAGCCGGCGGTGGCGCTGCTGGTCCAGGCCGAAGCGCAAGAGGGCGACAACCCGCTGGCACGGCCGCGCCTGAGCCTCAAGGGCCGCGCCCTGCCCTGCCCGCCCGATTCACCGCGCTACGCCGCCGCCCGCGCCGCCTACTTGGAGCGGCTGCCCGAGGCGCTGGAGCTGTTCTCGTTTCCAGATTTTTCGCTGTTCCTGATCGAGCCGCAGTCGGCGCGCTTCGTGGCTGGCTTTGGCCGCGCCTACTCGCTCACGGCCGAGCGCTGGCGCGCCGTGCTGGCACCCACAGCAAGCGCCGCCGGGAACTGAACCCCCGGCAGCGCAGCTGCTTTAACCCAGCAGCCGCTGGCGCGCCTGCGCGTACTCGCGCTTGAGTTGCGCCACCCGCTCGGCTGCGGGCAGCACGCGGTCGATCACGCCGATGCCTTGGCCGCAGCCCCAGATGTCTTTCCAGGCCTTGGCGGCAGCACCGCCAAAGTTCATCGCGCTCGGGTCGCTCTCGGGCAGCTTGTCAGGGTCCAGCCCGGCGTTGCGGATCGAGGCCTTGAGGTAGTTGCCGTGTACGCCGGTGAACAGGTTGCTGTAAACGATGTCGTCCGAGTTGCTGTCCACCACGCACTGCTTGTATTCGGCGCTGGCGCGCGCTTCCTCGGTGGCGATGAAGGCCGAGCCGATGTAGGCAAAATCCGCCCCCATGGCCTGCGCCGCCAGCACCGCGCCGCCGCTGGCGATGGAGCCCGAGAGCGCCAGCGGGCCATCGAACCACTGGCGAATTTCTTGCACCAGCGCGAAGGGGCTTTTCACGCCCGCGTGCCCACCGGCGCCAGCGGCCACCGCCACCAGCCCGTCGGCACCCTTTTCAATCGCCTTGTGCGCAAAGGCGTTGTTGATGATGTCGTGCAGCACCACCCCGCCCCAGCTGTGCACGGCCTGGTTCACGTCGGTGCGGGCGCCCAAGCTGGTGATGACGATCGGCACACTGTACTTGGCGCACAGGGCCAGGTCCTGCTCCAGCCGGTCGTTGCTCTTGTGCACGATCTGGTTGATGGCAAAGGGGGCCGCGGGTTGCTCCGGGTGCGCGCGGTCGTGCGCGGCCAGCGCCTCGGTGATTTCGGCCAGCCACTCGTCGAGCTGCGAGGCCGGGCGCGCATTGAGCGCCGGCATGGAGCCCACGATGCCCGCTTGGCACTGGGCGATCACGAGTTTGGGGTTGCTGATGATGAACAGCGGTGCGCCGATGACCGGAAACGGCACGCGCTGCAAGGCGGCTGGCAAGTGAGACATAAAGTTTGCTTAAAAAGATTCAGGGGCCATTTCGGTCACGGCGGCGTGCCCTTGCACGATGCTGTCGCGCTGGCTGCCAGCGCGGCTGAGCAGGTGGTCGGCATAAAAGCGCGCGGTCAGGATTTTGCTGCGCATGAAATCGGCCTCGTTGCCAGCGGCCAGCTCGCGTTCGGCCACCAGCAGGGCCCGCGCCATTTGCCAGCCCGCCACCAAGTTGCCACCCAGCAGCAGGTAGGGCACGCTGCCGGCAAAAACGGCGTTCGGGTCGGACTTGGCGTTTTCGAGCACGAACTCCAGCACCTCCAGAAAAGCCAGCCGCGCCGCTTGCAGCCGCTGGCACACGGCCAGCGCGTGGGCGCTGCCGCTGGCTTGCAGCTCGGCTTCGGTGCGCTCGATCTGTGCCGCCACGGCGCGCGCGGTGCGGCCGCCGTCGCGCAGGGTTTTGCGCCCCACCAAGTCATTGGCCTGGATGGCCGTGGTGCCTTCGTAGATGGTGAGGATGCGGGCGTCGCGGTAGTACTGCGCAGCCCCGGTTTCTTCGATGAAGCCCATGCCGCCGTGCACCTGCACCCCAAGCGAGGCGACTTCGATGCTCATTTCGGTGCTGTAGCCCTTGACCAGCGGCACCAAAAATTCGTAAAACGCGGCGTGCTGCTGGCGCTGCTCGGCCTCGGGGTGGTGGTGCGCGCCGTCGTAGGCCGCTGCCGCCACGCTGGCCATGGCGCGGCAGCCTTCGGTGTAGGCGCGCATGGTGAGCAGCATGCGTTTCACGTCCGGGTGCACAATGATCGGCGCCGCCGCCGCCAAGCTGCCATCCACCGGGCGGCTTTGCAGCCGATCGCGCGCATAGCCCACCGCCTTCTGGTAGGCCCGTTCGGCCACCGCAATGCCCTGCACGCCCACCGCGTAGCGCGCCGCGTTCATCATGATGAACATGGTTTCCAGCCCGCGGTTTTCTTGCCCCAGCAAATAGCCTATGGCACCCGGCCCCGTGGGCAACTTGCCCGCCAGGCCGTCGCCAAATTGCAGCACCGCCGTCGGGCTGGCCTTGATGCCCAGCTTGTGCTCGATGCTCACGCAGTGCACATCGTTGCGCGGCCCCAAAGAACCGTCAGGGTTGAGCAAAAACTTGGGCACAATGAACAGGCTGATGCCTTTGACCCCCTCGGGCGCGCCGGGGGTGCGCGCCAGCACCAGGTGCACGATGTTGGAGGCCATATCGTGCTCACCGTAGGTGATGTAGATTTTGGTGCCAAACACCTGGTAGCGGCCATCGGGCTGCCCGGCGGCGTCGTGCAGCGGCACGGCGCGGCTGCGAACCAGCGCCAGGTCCGAGCCGGCCTGCGGCTCGGTCAGGTTCATGGTGCCGGTCCACTCGCCCGAAATCATTTTGGGCAGGTAGGTCTGCTGCTGCTCCGGCGTGCCGGCAATCAGCAGCGCCTCGATGGCGCCGTCGGTGAGCAGCGGGCACAGGGCAAAGCTGAGGTTGGCGGAGTTGAGCATCTCCACGCACGCGGCCCCAATGGCCTTGGGCAGGCCCTGGCCGCCAAACTGCACCGGGTGCTGCAAACCCTGCCAGCCGCCCTCGGCAAACTGGCGAAACGCCTGCTTGAAGCCCGGCGTGGTGCTGACCTTGCCATCGTGATAGGACGATGGGTACTTGTCGCCCTCCCAGTTCAGCGGCGCAATCACCTCTTGGTTTAGGCGCGCGCATTCTTCCAGAACCGCCTGCGCGGTTTCCAGCCCGGCGTCTTCGAAGCCGGGCAGGCTGGCCACCTGCTCCAGCCCGGCCAGGTGCTGGAGGTTGAACATCAGGTCTTTGACCGGGGCGACGTAGCTCATCTTTTATCTCCGTTTAGCAGGGTTTGCGGGCAGCCCAAGCGCTGCCCGTTTTGCGCAGGCTTACAGCGCCTTGACCAGCTCCGGCAGCGCCGTGAACAGGTCGGCTTCGAGGGCGTAGTCGGCCACGCCAAAGATCGGGGATTCCGGGTCTTTGTTGATGGCCACGATCACCTTGGAGTCTTTCATGCCGGCCAGGTGCTGGATCGCGCCCGAAATGCCCACGGCAATGTAGAGCTGCGGCGCCACGATCTTGCCGGTCTGCCCGACTTGCAAATCGTTGGGCGCATAGCCCGCATCCACGGCGGCGCGGCTGGCTCCAATGGCGGCCCCGAGCTTGTCGGCCAGCGGCGTGAGCAGCTCCTTGAACTTCTCGGCGCTGCCCAGCGCCCGGCCACCGCTGACGATCACCTTGGCCGCCGAGAGTTCGGGCCGGTCGTTCTTGGCCAGCTCGCTGCCCACGAAGGTGCTCAAGCCGCTGTCGGCCACTGCCGCCACGGTTTCGATGGTGGCGTTGCCGCCGCTGGCGGGCGCGGCGTCGAAGCCGGTGCCGCGCACCGTGAGCACTTTCACGGCGTCCAGGCTTTGCACCGTGGCCACGGCGTTGCCGGCGTAGATGGGGCGCTCGAAGGTGTCGGGGGCGAGCACCTTGGTGATCTCGCTCACCTGCGCCACGTCGAGTAGAGCGGCCACGCGCGGGGCCACGTTCTTGCCGCTGGCGGTGGCGGCAAACACGATGTGGCTGTAGCCAGCGGCCAGCGCCAGCACCTGCGCCGCCAGGTTTTCGGCCAGGCCGTGCGCCAGCGCCGGGCCGTCGGCGTGCAGCACCTTGCTCACCCCGGCGAGCTGCGCGGCGGCAGCGGCAGCGGGTGCGGCCTGGTGGCCCGCCACCAGCACGTGCACTTCTGGGGCGCAAGCCAAGGCGGCAGTGAGGGCGTTGCGCGTTGCGCCTTTGAGCGAGGCGTGGTCGTGTTCAGCAATGAGGAGTGCGGTCATGATGGGTTGTTCTCCAGTCTCAGATCACTTTGGCTTCGTTGCGCAGCTTGTCGACCAGCTCGGCCACGCTGCCGACCCGGATGCCGGCCTTGCGCGCGGCGGGCTCGGCCACTTTGAGGGTTTTGAGGCGCGGGGTCACGTCCACGCCCAGATCGGCCGGGGTCACGGTGTCGAGCGGCTTTTTCTTGGCCTTCATGATGTTGGGCAGGGTCACGTAGCGCGGCTCGTTGAGGCGCAAGTCGGTGCTCACCAGCGCGGGCAGGCTCAGGCTGAGCGTTTCCAGCCCGCCATCGACTTCGCGCGTCACGCGCGCCCGGCCCTCGATCACTTCCACTTTGGAAGCAAAAGTGGCTTGGGGCAGCTTGGCCAAGGCGGCCAGCATTTGGCCGGTCTGGTTGGCGTCGTCGTCGATCGCCTGCTTGCCCAAAATCACCAGGCCGGGCTGCTCTTTGGCCACCAAGGCAGCGAGCAGCTTGGCCACCGCCAGCGGCTGCAGCTCGGCCTCGGTCTGCACCAAAATGGCCCGATCGGCCCCAATCGCCATGGCGGTGCGCAGGGTCTCCTGGCACTGCGCCACGCCGCACGACACCGCGATCACTTCGGTGGCCACGCCTTTTTCTTTCAGGCGCACCGCCTCCTCGATGGCGATTTCGTCAAAGGGGTTCATGCTCATCTTGACGTTGGCGATGTCCACGCCCGTGCCGTCGGCCTTGACGCGCACCTTGACGTTGTAGTCCACCACGCGCTTGACGGGGACGAGAATTTTCATGCCTTGCTCCTGTGATTGAGGGTGAAACGGCGCACGCCGAGTTGACGTTTACGTAAACGTCAAGATTTTACGCACACCAAAAATAGAACGACCGTTCTTTTTTTCGAAATTATAGACGCGCACGGGCTGGATGGGGTGGGATTTCTTGACCCGATGCTGCGCCATACCCCGCAACCAGGGTAATCCCCTAGGATGTGGCAAATGGTTTGCGCGGGGGTTGCCGCGTGATCTCGGCAGTCGTGTGCGCTTTCATGCCGCCATGCTCCACCGCCCCTCATTGGCCGCCAGCGCCTGCTGCAAATCGCGCACCCTGCCGTAGATCTGGCGGTGCACGCCGGCCAGATCGAGCCGGCGCAGTTCGTCCGCCTCGCTGTGGCCGTTGCCGTTGGCGTCTTGCCAGATGCGCAGCCGGGCAAAGGCCGGGTCGCTGGCGTCGATGCGGCGGTCGCCGTTGGCGTCGAGCTCGGCCAGCGCCGCAAAGCCGTGCGCCGCCTTTGTGCCATGGGCCAGCCGCGTTTCAGAGCCAAACAGCTCGCGCCCGGACTCGATGCGGCCATTGCCATCGAGGTCTTGCACCAGCAGGGCGTCGTCGCGCCCCACCCAACCCGTGCGCTCGGCAAAACCGTCGGCGGCGTGGTCGAACCAGGCCCCGCTGGCCAGCGCCACCGTCTCGATGCCGTCGCCGTCGAAGTCAAGGATGATCGGCGAGGGTACGGTCGAGGCGGTTTGGGTTTGGCGCTCGATGTGGTCGATCACAGCGTCGAATTCAGAGCCCCAGATGTCAAAACCCGGTACGGCTCGCATAAAGCCATCAACCAGACTGTCTGTAATGTCAGACAGAGTGTTGCCCGCACGCTCGAGCGCCAAATGGATCGCGCTCGATGCGGCGACGTACATATCGCCAAATCGATCAGACAGTTGCCGCGCAGTCGCCTTCATGGCGTCCACATGACTTGACACGTCGATAGAACCGTCGGCTTTGACGCTGGCCAAGGTCAAGGCGGCACTGGCCGTCAAGGCAAGCACACCCAAGGTAACCGCAGGGGCAGCGACAACAGCGGCAGCGCCGACGGCGGCACCGAGCGCTGCCGTTCCCGCCATAGCGGTCAGGGTTGAAGCCAGAGAAAGCGCGTCTTTGGTGTCGATTTCTCCTCTTTCTGCATAACTTTGTCGAAAATTATTGAGGTCGTTGACTATCGCCATCGGATTGAGAAGCGGAATACGCATTGCTGAGCCAATATTTGTCGCCAACCCTTGGACGGCTTGTGCGGCACCGATAGCGGCATCCAATAACTGGCCTTCGGAGAGATTTTCTACCATCGCTGTGAGCGAGGTGGATAGCGGGGCTTTGCCGGAAACCAAGGCCACGGCCTGAACGGTTGCTTTATTCATGTGGTGTTACCTCTTTCTTGAGATTGAGTCTGATCTGGTTCGCCCAGTAGAAAAATGGCAAAATCAAAAAAATCACTATAACAACGGGCGCGGATTCTTTGGCAATCTGCAGTCTTCTGACGCTATCCTGATAGGACAGCACGATCACACCGTCGATTTCAACCTGAGCGGCAAATTGATCCCCCGTGTAGAGATTAGGGCTATGAAACCACCACACAGTGGCCGGCCGGCTTTGCCATTCATTGAGATTGGGGGAGAAAATACAGGTTGATCCGACCCCAGTCCAACACGAGAATGACAAGGTTCCTTGGTCGGTCTTAAGCGTAGTGCGCCACCCAGCTCGGGCCGCATCTTCAAAGTAAATCTCCCCTGAGCTGCGCTGCAGTTGTTCAAAAGGCGGTATTTCGGTTGCCAACACATAAATTCGTGGCACCCATACCAACAATGCAACAAACGCAAACGAGACCGGTATCCGAAAATACCTATCACTTTTTGGGAAACGTCGCCATCCTTCTGCGATTCTGTTCAAGGTGGTGGGCAGGTGCGTAAGAATAGGCCACGATTTACCGTTCACGCCGCATCCCTCCATGCTTCGCAATTCGCGCACCTCGTGCCGCCCCTCAGGCGCCAACGTTCTCCTTTGAGTAGGCTCTTGAGCGCTTCGGGGGCTCCAGTCTCTTTGTCGAACCGGGCGCCGAAGGTGTCGTTGGCCAGCCGCGTTTCAGAGCCAAACAGCTCGCGCCCGGTATCGATGCCGTCGAGGTCAAGGATGATCGGCGAAAGATAGGTCGAGGCGGTTTGGGTTTGGCGCTCGATGTGGTCGAGGGGGCGCTCACCGGGCTGGGTGTAAAAAAATCTGGAGAGCGCTTGATTGCCCGCATCGAGCGCATCGAGCAGGTCTTGCCCCAAGGGCTGGTTCGCCAGCACCAGCGCCTGGGCGGCAGTGGCCGTGATGGAGAGCGCAAGCATTGCAACCTTGACTGGGGACGGCGGCAAAATGGTGGCAAGGACGCCACTCACGCCAGCCAACAAGCCCAAGGAGGCAGCAAACCGCTCCGCCGACGTTTCGGCTTTTAAAAGAGAGGTGAAGCTCAAAGTGGCTTGTGTGACCGCTGCTGCCGGGGCGGTGCCGGCAGCCAAACCTCGCAAAAGTGGATGAGCTTCCTGAATCATTTGAACCACTACAGCCGCAGCAGCGACTACCGCGGCGCCCATCGGCGCGACGTTCTTTGGCTGGTCTAGCCCACCCATGTAGGCAGCCCTGGCGTCTGTTGCCGCTGCCGCCACCTCGCCGGCGCTGCCGAGCGCGCTGAGATTTTTTGGAATTGCAAAAAGGCCCATTTCAGTATCCTCCGGATTTCAACATGGCGGCAAAGCCGCCAAACACAACAAATGGAACGAATAAGGAACCCAAAAGCCCCCCCAAGCTGTCCACCCAAAATACCCGTTCCTCCAGCTTGGTGCGCGGGTACAGCTCGGCAAAGAGGATGTCTTGCGGCGAGCCGACACCCTGCAGGTTAATGGGGTAGCCATATTCCGAATATTTCTTGCCATCCCATTTGCTAGCCGAGTAAAAAGCTGTGGCCAGCATCATGGCGAGCAGAAAGTACAGCCATCCGCCCAGCCCCGAAAACTCCAGATAAACGGCTGCCAGCACCGGCGTATTCATGACCACCGCTCGCCACGGATCAAGCAGCACCGGCAACAGCACCACCACGAACGCCGCCGTGCCAGAGATGACCCAAAAGCGATTTAACCACTTCACTTCCCACCGGGCGATCGCTTCGTGCCAGTGCCTGCGACCCAGAACGGCCGGATCGGCCGGATCCTTGGGCTCCCTGATGCCATGCAGTTCGCGCCATCGCTCTTTGCTCATTCGCTTCATGTTGGCTCCTTGCCACAGTTCTCTGGCCCGTCAGGCCGACCCATATTCACCACCTCATCCACCTGCAAGCCTTTGGGCACCTGGTGCGTGATGAATATCATCGTCACCTTGCCTTTGAGCCGGTTGACGGTCTGGGCAAAGTGTTCGGCGGTTTCTTGGTCGAGGTTGGAAATCGCCTCGTCAAAAATCAGCACCCGGGGCCGCTTCGAATCGGACAGCGGGGGATCGGCTTCTGCCACCAGCAGCATGAATGGCGCGGATTGCGCGCGGGCGGCTGCAAGCAAGAGGGTTTGCGGTGCGAACTGTCCGGGGCGCACCCAAGATAGGCTTGTCTCGTCGTGCTGGACGATCAGCGCGGGAGTGAGCGCCGGCTGGCGCGGCGGCCCGGCTGCATGGCTTGTGACAGCCCCATCCGGCTGCGGTTCGACCAGCAAGGCCACTGCCGGCAGTGGCAGCAACTTCCAGTCGCCTGTGGGCCATGCGGCCAACCCCGCCTTCAGACCCAGCGCCTCCAGCAACTCGATCAGAGCGGGCAGATCAAAGGGCGGAGCAAAACGCTTGAGGATCAGCTCGGCTTCGAACGGACGACGAAAGAATGCCGCAAGCCCGCCCAGCAGCCAAAGCGCGGCCGCAGACTCAACATACGCAACGCCAACCGAATCCTGACACGCTCCCTGCATGTTTGTTCATTTTGGAGTGAATTCGGGCAAGATTGTGTATCTGAGAAGGGGGGGTGTCAATAGGACGGCGCCTCGCGCAAGCCCCAATGAAGGCGGCAATCTCCTTGGTGTAAGGGCTGGGCTGAGGGGCGGGCGCGGGGGCTGGTCAAACCCGATAGCGTTATAAACTGCTGTATATTACGCTCACCCTTACACCCGCATTCGCTCTCAAGGAAACAGCCATGCCCAAGCCTTGGTTACCCCTGTTGCGCCTCTGGAACCGGCTGCACCGGCCACCCCTGCTGCTGGCGCTGGCCTTGCTGGCGCCCCTGGGCAGCGCCCCGGCTTGGGCCCAGACGCAGCCGATCCAGCTCACCGTCTCGGCCGCCGCCAGCCTGACCAACGCCTTCAACGAGATTGGCACCGCCTTCACGGCACAAAACCCGGATGTGCGGGTGGCGCTGAACTTTGGGGCCTCGGGCGCGCTATTGCAGCAGATCGACCGCGGTGCGCCGGTGGACGTATTCGCCTCCGCCGACGAATTCACCATGGACCTGGCGCAGCAGCGCGGCCTGATCGTGCCGGCGCAGCGGCGCGACTTCACGCGCAACCTGCTGGTGCTGGCGGTGCCCGCCGACAGCCGCCTGGTGCTGGCCAGCTTGGCCGATTTGCGCCAGGACGCGGTGCGGCGTGTGGCCATCGGCAACCCGGCCAGCGTGCCGGTGGGGCGCTACACCCAGGCCGCGCTGGAGGCCGCTGGGCTCTGGCCCGCGGTGTCGGCCAAAGCCATTTACACCCTGAACGTGCGCCAGTCGCTCAACTACGTGGCGCGCGGCGAGGTCGAGGCAGCCTTTGTCTATGCCACCGACGCCGACCTCATGCCCGAGCGGGTGCGGGTGGCGTTCCAAGTGCCGACCCCCAAGCCCATCGTCTACCCCATTGCCCCGGTGGCGCGCAGTGGCCAGCCGGCGGCGGCGCAGCGCTTCGTGGACTTCGTGCTCGCGCCGCCCGCGCAAGCCATTTTGCAGCGCCACGGCTTTTTGCAACCCTGAGCAGGTAGCCACACCAGCGCATGGACACGAGCAACTGGGCCGACATCTGGACGGTGCTGAGCCTCTCGCTCAAGGTGGCGGGCTGGGCCACCGCCATCACGCTGGTGTTTGGCGTGGCGCTGGGCTGGCTGCTGGCGCGCAAGCGCTTTCCTGGCCGCGAGCTGCTCGACACCCTGTGCACCCTGCCGATGGTGCTGCCGCCCACGGTGCTGGGCTACTACCTGCTGGTGCTGGTCGGCAGCCGTGGCCCGATTGGGGCCTGGCTGCAGGAGCATTTCGGCATCAATCTGATTTTCACCTGGCAAGGCGCGGTGCTGGCGGCGGCCATCGTCACCTTTCCGCTGGTGTTCAAACCGGCGCGGGCGGCCTTCGAGGCGGTCGAGAGCCAGTACGAGCAGGCGGCGCGGGTGCTGGGGATCTCGGAATGGGCGCTGTTTTTGCGCGTCACGCTGCCGCTGGCCTGGCGCGGCATCATGGCCGGGTTGCTGCTGGCCTTTGCGCGCGCGCTGGGCGAATTTGGCGCCACGCTGATGATCGCGGGCAACATCCCCGGCCAGACGCAGACGCTCTCGATTGCGGTTTATGAAGCGGTGCAGGCTGGGCGCGACGACGTGGCCAACATCCTGGCCCTCATCACCTCGCTGGTGTGCATTGCGGTGCTGCTGTCGGCCACGCGCCTGATGCCGGGCCGGGTGGCGCACCAGTAGGGCTAAACCCGGTATGCAACTCGATTTCCACATACGCAAAACCCTGCAATCGGGCACGCGCGCGTTCACGCTCGATGTGCGGCTGCAAGCGCAGGCGCAGCGCGTGGTGATCGCCGGGCCTTCAGGCGCGGGCAAGAGCCAGACTTTGAAGGGCCTGGCTGGCCTGCTGCGCCCGGACGCCGGCCATGTGCGCATCGACGGCCAGACCCTGTACGACGCGCAGCAAGGGATTTTTATGCCGCCGCAAGCGCGCCGGCTGGCCTATGTGTTTCAAGATTACGCCTTGTTTGCGCACCTGAATGTGCGCCAAAACATCGCGTTTGCCCTCTCTCGCGGCTGGTTGAACCCGCGCCGCAGCGCGCGCCACGCGGCGGTGGAATACTGGATTGAGGCCTTCGAGCTGGGGCCTTTGGCGCACCAGTACCCGCACGAGCTCTCGGGCGGGCAGCGCCAGCGCACCGCCTTGGCGCGGGCGCTGGTGGCGCAGCCGCGCGCGCTGCTGCTCGACGAGCCCTTTGCCGCGCTCGACGCCGACTTGCGCCAAACCATGCGCGCCGAACTCGACGCACTGCAGCGGCGCTTGCAAGTGCCGATGGTGCTCATCACCCACGACCCGCAAGACGTGGCCCTGTTTGGCGAGCAGGTGCTGCGCCTGCACGAGGGGCAGGTGCGGGCCCCCGACTGAAGCAACCCATGAACCCGCCCGCCCCCGACGCCCCATTCAGCTTGCAAGGCCTGGTGTGGATGCGCCTGGGCGAGCGCAACTTGGGCGGCCCGCGGCGCATCGAGTTGTTGGCGCAGATCGCCGCCTGCGGCTCCATCACGCAAGCGGCCAAGGCGGTCAAGCTCAGCTACAAGGCCGCTTGGGACGCCATCGACAGCATGAACAACCTGGCCGGTGAGCCGCTGGTCGAGCGCGTGGCCGGGGGCAAGGGCGGCGGCGGCACCCGGCTCACGCCCCGCGGCGAGCTGCTGGTGGCCAATTTCCGGCGCATCCAGGCCGAACACCAGCGCTTCATCGAGCACCTGAGCCGCCAATCCGGCGCGCTGGCCGACGACTTTCTGTTGATCAGGAGCATGGGCATGAAAACCAGCGCACGCAATCAATTTTTGGGCCGCATCAGCCGCATCCAGCGCGGTGCCGTGAACGACGAGGTGGCGCTCGAACTCGCCAACGGCATGGAGCTGGTGGCGGTGCTGACGCATGAAAGTGTCGAAAACCTCGGCCTGCAAGTGGGCAGCGAGGCGTTCGCGCTGGTCAAGGCCTCGTCGGTGATTTTGCTGGCGGGCGACGGCGACCAAGGGGCGCGCTATTCGGCGCGCAACTGCCTGCCCGGCACGGTGCAGCGCCTAAGCGCTGGGGCCGTCAACACCGAGGTGGTGCTCGATCTGGGCGCGGGCGCCAGCATCGCCGCCGTGATCACAAACCAGAGTTGCACCGATCTGGGGCTGGCGCCGGGGCAGCCAGCGCGCGCCCTGTTCAAGGCCTCGAGCGTGATTGTGGGGGTGGCGGCCTGAGCGGCTTTACACCCGCCGCGCCGGGGGCTGGGCCACTTCAGCCGGTGGCGCCGCACCCACGGCGGGCAGCACCCGGGCTGGCGTGGCAATCTCGACCCCGTGCTCCAAAAACCCCGCCAAAATGGAGCGGTTGATCATCGAGCGCAAGCCCAGCGGGCCGTTTTCCGGGTCGGCAATCCAGTAGCCCAGCGTGAACTCCAGCCCGTCGGCGGCAAAGGCGCTGAGCAAGGCCACGGGCGGCGGGTCGCGCAGCACCCGGGGCTGCGCCAGTGCGGCTTCGCACAGCAGGCGGCTCACCAGCTCCACGTCGCTGCCATACACCACCCCGACCACGGTGCTCTGCCACACCCGAGGGTCGGCCAGCGAAAGGTTTTCGACCCGGTTCGTGAGCAGCATCTCGTTGGGCACGATGGACTCGCGCCCGCCCAGGTTGCGGATCACGGTGAAGCGCGCCTTGATGTCGGTCACGCGGCCCTCGAAGTTGTCGATGCGGATCATGTCGCCGATGCGCATGCTGCGCTCGGTCAGGATCACAAAGCCGCTCACGTAGTTGGCCGCCAGCCGCTGCAAACCAAAACCGATGCCCACCCCCACCGCGCCGCCGAGCACCGACAGCGCCGTGAGGTCGATCCCCACCGACGACAGCGCCACCAGCAGCCCGACGAACATCAGCAGCGCGCGCAGGGCGTTGGCGCCGGCTTTGCGCAGCGACAAATCCTCCCCCACCGCCTTGCGCAGCAGCCGCGCTTCGATGGCGGCCGAGACCCACAGCGCCACGATCAGCACCACGGCCGCGCTCAAAGCACCTTCGATCAGGTTGCGCACCGAGAGCGTGGTGCCGCCCAGTTGCCAGGTGATCTGGTCCAGCTCGTGCAGCAGCAGCGGCAGCAGGCCACTGAGCCAGAGCAACACCGCCAGCCAAGCACCCCAAGAGATGCTGCGCTCGATCGGGCGCAGCCAAGCGGCATCCTTGAACGCCACTTGCAGCACCTTGACGCCGAGCCGGATGGCTGCCAGCGCCAGCAGCACCGGTATGGCAACTTTAAACACCACCAGCTCTTGCTGCTGCACCAGCACAGCGCGCGCCCCGTAGGCCAGCGCCAGCAGCAGGGCCGGGAACAGCACGCCGTCGATCAGGCTGCGGCCAAACCAGATCGAGGTGTATTGGTCCGGCTTAAAGCCCCGGCGCAGCGCCCACACCAGCCCCAGCGCCAGCGCCACGCAGACCGCCAGCAGCGCCAGCTCAACCCACACCCCAGGCTGGCCTAAGGCCTGCAACCAAAGGTTAAGGTCGTGCAGCGGGGCGGGAGGGTATGCAAGCGGCGCAGGGGGCGGCAGCGCAGCGGCTGGAGCGGCCAGCGCTTGAGCAGGTGCCGAAGATGTTGCAGATGCGGTGGCGGTGGCAGACATGCGTGAGTGGGCAGAGCTGGGTCAGGAGCGGGCAACGGCGATTATCTCGCGCCCGCCGCCGCTCTGGCACCGGCTCACAGATCAGCCAGCACGCGCACGTGCGCCTCCACGCTGCGCGCCAAGGCGCTCAAGTTGTAGCCGCCTTCGAGCACGCTGACGATGCGGCCCTGTGCGTGCCGGTCCGCCACCGCCTTGAGCCGCTGCGTAATCCACACATAGTCTTGCTCGACCAGGCCGAGCTGGCCCATGTCGTCCTCGCGGTGCGCATCAAAACCGGCGCTGATAAAAATCATCTCAGGCCGGTGCGCCTCCAGCCGCGGCATCCAGACGCTGTCGATGAGCTCGCGCACGTCCATGCCCTTGCTGTAGGCCGGCACCGGCACATTCACCAGGTTGTCGGCCTCGGCGTGCGGCCACTCGGGGTAAAAGGGGTGCTGGTAGTAGCTGCACATGAGGATGCGCGGGTCGCCCGCCACGATTTCTTCGGTGCCGTTGCCGTGGTGCACGTCGAAGTCGATCACCGCCACGCGCTGCAAGCCGTGCCGATCGAGCGCGTACTTTGCCGCCAGCGCCACGTGGTTGAAAATGCAAAAACCCATGGCGCGGTCGCGGCAGGCGTGGTGGCCGGGCGGGCGCACGGCGCAAAAAGCGTTTTGCAGCTCACCGGCCAGCACCGCGTCGGTGGCATTGAGCGCGGCCCCAGCACCCATCAGGGCAGCTTGGTAGGTGTGGACGTTGATGGAGGTGTCGGGGTCGAGCTGCAAACGATCGGGCCCACCGGCCTTGATTTCCTCGCACAGCTCGTCGGTCATGCCGCGCAGCGAGGCGATGTAGCTGCGCGAGTGCGCCAGCTCCAGCTCCGACTGCGAGGCCGGGCTCGGCTCGCGCCGCTCCAGCGCATCGGCCAGCCCGGTGATGAGCAGGCGGTCTTCGATCGCACCCAAGCGATCCGGGCATTCGGGGTGGCCGGCTCCCATATCGTGTTTGCGACAAATCGGATGCGTGAAATAGCCGGTGGGTTTCATAAGGCAGTGTCTCCGTTTTCCGTTATCGTAGCGCCATGAGCGAACCATTGTCCACCATCACACCGCTGCTGCGCCAGCTCGAATCAGTCATCGTGGGCAAATCCGGGGTCATCCGCGACGCCGTCACCTGCTTGCTCGCCGGTGGGCACCTGCTGATCGAAGACTTGCCCGGTGTCGGCAAAACCACCTTGGCCCACGCGCTGGCGCACAGCTTCGGCTTGCAGTTCTCTCGGGTGCAGTTTACTTCGGACCTGATGCCGAGCGATTTGATGGGTGTTTCGGTGTTCGAGCGCGAGCGCGCCGAATTCGTGTTCCATCCCGGCCCGCTGTTTGCCCAGGTGCTGCTGGCCGACGAGATCAACCGCGCCAGCCCCAAAACCCAAAGCGCGCTGCTGGAGGCAATGGAAGAAAAGCAAGTCTCGGTGGAAGGTGCCACGCGGCCGCTGCCACAGCCGTTTTTCGTCATCGCCACCCAAAACCCGCACGACCAATTGGGCACGCACGCGCTGCCCGAGTCGCAACTGGACCGTTTTCTGATGCGCCTGCATCTGGGCTACCCCGGCCGCGCCGCCGAACGCGAGCTGCTGCGCGGCCGGGACCGGCGTGCCTTGCTCGATAACCTGCCCGCCTTGCTCGATGCCGCTGCGCTGGCGCGCCTGCAAGGGGCGGTGCAGCAGGTGGCCGTGAGCGATGCCGTGCTCGACTACCTGCAAGACCTGCTCGACGCCAGCCGCAACGGGCGCTGGTTCGTGCAGGGCCTGAGCCCGCGCGCCGGCCTGGCCATCTTGCGCGCCGCCCAAGCCCGCGCCCTGATCGAGGGGCGCCGCTACGTGGCCCCGGACGATCTGGCCGCCATCTTGCCGCAAACGGCTGCGCACCGGCTGGTGGCGGTGAGCAGCGCCGGCCGTGGCGTGGCCGAGCAGGTGCAGGCCATGCTCGAGGCCACGGCCCTGCGCTGATAGGCCGCCTGCCATGCAAGCCGCCTCCAACCCCGCCCACCCGCCCGCGCCATCGGCTTGGGGGCGTTGGCGCGCTCTGGCGGGGAGCCTGCCGGGTCTGGGCACCAGACACCCCATGCGCCAGCGCCTGCAAGCCTGGTGGCTGCGTCGGCTGCCGCCGCAAGACCAGACCGCCTTGCAGCACGGCAACCTCTACCTGCTGCCCACCCGCGCCGGCTGGATGCTGGCCCTGACCCTGCTGCTGATTCTGCTGGGCAGCATCAACTACCAGCTCAACCTCGGCTATTTGCTCACCTTCTTGCTGGCGGGCAGCGCGGCGGCCGGGGTCTGGGTCGGGCACCGCAACCTGGTCGGGCTGAGCTTGAGCCTGCACCCCGGCGAGCCCGTGTTTGCCGGGCAGAGCGCGGCCATCGAAATCCAGTTGCACAACCCCAGCCAGCGCGCGCGCTACGCCGTGGGCTTGCAGTGGCTGGACGGCGCCCCCGCATCCCGCCCTGCACCCGGCGCTGGCGTGTTGGCCGGCGCGGGCGGCCCCACGGCGAGCGACGTCTGGGCCGACGTGGGGCCGCAAGACCAGCACACCGTGCACCTGGCCTACCCCACGCAGCGGCGCGGTCGCCACAGCTTGCCCGCGCTGCGCGTGCAAACCGTGTTTCCGCTGGGCACCTTCAAGGTCTGGCACTGGTGGCGCCCGGCGGCACAACTGTGGGTCTATCCGGCCCCCGAGAGCCCCGCGCCGCCGCTGCCGCTGGGCGCACACGCCGACGACGGGCCGGCGCAGCGCCAAGCCGGCAGCCGCCACAGCGACGAGGCGCAGGATGTGCGCCCCTACCGGCGCGGCGACCCCCTCAAATGGGTGCTCTGGAAAAAAGCCGCCCGCCTGGCTGGCAGCGACCAGCCCCAGTGGCTGAGCCGCGATTTCGGCCACCCCAGCGCCGCCGAGCTGTGGCTCGACGCCAGCCGCTGCGGCCTGGCCGACGAAGAAGCGCGCCGCGCGCGCCTGTGCGCCTGGGTGCTGCAAGCCGAGGCGCAAGGGCTGCGCTACGGCCTGCGCCTGCCCGGGCTGGAAATCGCCCCCGACCACGGCCCGGCCCAGCGCCGCCGCTGCCTTGAGGCGCTGGCATGGCGCTAAACACCCCCTTGCCCACGGCGCTGGCGGCGCTGGCGCGCCCGTCGGCTTGGCCGCGCGAGCTGCGCGACACCCTGTTCGTGCTCGCCGTGACCGCCTTGGTGGTGCTGCTGCAAGCCCCACACCAGCCGCTCTGGATCATGGCGCTGGCGCTGGCGCTGCTGCTCGGGCGCGCCGGCCTGGCGCTGCAACAGCGCCCCCTGCCCGGCCGCGTGCTGCTGTCGGGTCTGTTGCTGCTGGCCCTGCTCGCCACTTGGGGCAGCCACGGCAGCATATGGGGCCAGCAGGGCGGCACCACCCTGATCGTGCTGCTGCTGGCGCTCAAAACGCTGGAGCTGCGCGCCCGCCGCGACGCCCTGGTCATTTTCTTCCTCGGTTTTTTCTCTCTGCTCACGCTGCTGCTGCACTCGCAAAGCCTGCTGACGGCGCTGGGCATCGTGCTGGCGCTGCTGGGGCTGCTCAGCGCGCTGGTGCTGGCGCATTTGCCGGTCGGGCGGCCACCACTGTGGCTGGCCTTCAAACTGGCGGCCGTCATGACCGCGCTCGGCGCGCCGCTGATGCTGCTGCTGTTTCTGCTCTTTCCCCGCTTTGGCCCGCTCTGGAGCCTGCCCAACGATGGTGCCTTGGGCCGCAGCGGCCTGTCGGACCAGATGCAGGTGGGCCAGATCGCCCGCTTGGCGCTCGACCAAAGCATTGCCTTTCGGGTCGAGTTCGAGCCCGGGCAGCGCCCCACCGAGCAGCAACTGTATTTTCGCGGCCCGGTGCTGAGCCTGTTCGACGGCCTCGTCTGGCGCCCGCTGCACGGCGCGCAGCCGCCCATCATTGCCGGGGCCAACGCGGCGGCGGCGCTGCAAGTCAGCGGCCAGCCAATCCGCTACCGGCTCACCCTAGAGCCCAGCAACCGGCCCTGGCTGCTGGCCCTGGAGGCCACACCCGAGCTGCCCGCCATCGGCGGCCAAGCCGCGCGCCTGACGCCCGACCTGCAGTGGCTGGCCGCGCAGCCCGTGGCCGAACTGACCCGCTTCGAGGCCAGCGCCTTCCCCAACTTCCGGCTCGGGCCGCTGCAGCCCGACGCCAGCCTGCAGATCGACTTGCAACTGCCCGCGGGCTTCAACCCGCGCACCCTGCAACTGGCGGCCGACCTGCGCCAGCAACTGGGCCCTAACAGCCCGCCGCAAGCCTGGGTCGATGCCGTGCTGCTGCGCCTGCGCACCGGCGGCTACCAGTACACGCTCGAACCGGGCCTGTTTGGCCGCCACAGCGCCGACGAATTCTGGTTCGACCGCCGCCAGGGCTTTTGCGAACACATCGCGGCCAGCTTCGTGGTGCTGATGCGCGCCCTAGGCATACCGGCGCGCGTCGTGACCGGCTACCACGGCGGCGAACTGAACCCGGTCGATGGCGTCTGGACCGTGCGCCAGAGCGACGCCCACGCCTGGTCCGAAGTCTGGCTGGCCGGCCAAGGCTGGGTGCGCGTCGACCCCACCGCCCACGTGGCGCCGGCGCGCACCAGCGAACTGGCGCGCCTGCTGGCCCCGCCGGGGCTGATCGAAGGGGCCCTCATCAACCTCAACCCGACCGCATTGGCGCAACTGCGCTCGCTCTGGGAAGCCACCAACAACCGCTGGAACCAGTGGGTGCTCAACCACGGCCAGACGCGCCAGTTCGATTGGCTGCGCCAGCTCGGCATTCAGGCCCCGCAGTGGCACCATCTGCTGGGGCTGCTGGCGGGCCTGCTGGCCTTGGCTGCGCTCGGTGCGGCGGCGTGGCTGCACTGGCTGCGCCCGCGCCCCGACCCGTGGCTGCGGCTGCTGCAGCGCGCGCGCCGCCTGCTGCAAAAACAGGGCTACCCCATGCCCCCCGAGGCCACACCGCGCCAGTTGGCGCACGCGCTGCTGCACGGGGTGGGGGCTGAAGGGGGCGCTGCCAACGCCAACCCGACGGCCACGGCTTGGGCCGACTGGCTGCTGCGGCTCGAAGCCCAGCGCTACGACCCGAGCCAGCGCTTCGATCTGGCTGTTTTGCACCGACAATGGCGCCACTTGCCGCCGCTGCCTGTTGCTCTGCCCAGCCCTGCACACCCCAGCCCTTCACCTCGAACTTAGCCGGTTATATTCCGCGCCCTTGAACATGCCCTTGGCCCCCTCGCCCTTCGAACCCGCGCCGCCGCGCAGCCTCTCGCGCCGCCGGCTGGCGCTGGCCACCCTGGCTGTCAGCGCACTTCCCGCCGCCGCGCTGGCCAACCCAGCCATCCACCGCCCGGCCCCTGCTGCCCCTCCCGTGGCAGCGGCTGCCGGCGGTTTTGCCCAGCACCCCGCCGCGCTGGCCTTTGCGCGCCAGCTCGACGCCGAGCAAGGCTGGAGCGAAGGCTGGGCCGAGCGCTGGATCGGGCACGAAGCCCGGCACCGGCCACAGATCGTGCGCCTCATGACCCCCATGCCGCGCGGCACCCTGCGCGACTGGCCGGCCTACCGGGCGCGCTTCGTGGAACCGGTGCGCATCCAGGCCGGGCTGCGCTTTTGGCAGCAGCACGCCGCCAGCCTAGAGCGCGCCGAGCGCGAGTTTGGCGTGCCCGATTGGCTCATCGTCGGCATCATCGGCGTTGAAACCCTGTATGGCCGCCACATGGGCACGCACCGCGTGCTCGACGCGCTGGCCACGCTGGCCTTCGACTTCCCACCCGAGCACCCGCGCGCGGCCCAGCGCAGCGAATTTTTCCGCTCCGAGCTGGCCGCCTTTTTGCGCCTGAGCCGCGAGCACCCGCGCCTCCCCGACGGCTGGCGCGGCAGCTTTGCCGGGGCCATCGGGTTGCCGCAATTCATGCCCAGCAACTGGCCGCGCTTTGGTGTCGATTTCGACGCCGACGGCCGCATCGACCTGATCGACAGCGTGCCCGACGCCATCGGCTCGGTGGGGCGCTTTTTGCGCGAGCACGGCTGGCAGCCCGGCATGGCCACCCACTTTGCGCTCAGCTTCGATGCGGCGCGGCTCGACCTGCCCGCACTGCTGGCCCCCAGCATCCGCCCCAGCTTCACGCTTGAGCAGTTGCAAGCCTTGGGCGTGCAACCCAGCCCGGCGGCGGCGCAGCACAGCGGCCCGCTGGCCCTGGTGGAGCTGGAACAAGGCGACCCGGCACGCGGCGGCCAGCCCTCAAGCTTCTGGCTCGGCACGCAAAACTTCTTTGCCATTTCGCGCTACAACCCGAGCAGCTACTACGTGATGGCGGTGATCGACCTGGGGCAGGCGGTGCGGGCGCAACGCCAGGCTTAAAAGGATCAACCCCATGCTCCCACCCCCAGCCGGACCCACTGCCTCAGATTCGATCCACCAGGCCCCGATCGCCCAACGCATAGCCTGGCTGCACGATCTGGCCCAGCGCCACGGCGAAGCCTTTCGCGGCCCCGAAACCTGGCTGGAGCGCCAGCGCTACCGGGCGCAACACCCCAGCGCCATCGCCGCCCTGATGTGCATGGACGGGCGCGTCAACCTCGCGCTGGCCACCCAACTGCCAGCCGGCATCATCACGCCCTTTCGCAACCTCGGCGGCATGTTCAACCTAGGTTGGCCCTACTTGAGCCAACTGCTGATCGACTACGTCAACACCCAAACCCAGAGCGGGCGCCGGGTGCTGCTGCTCATTACCTACCACTGGTCGCGGGGCGAGCGCAAGCGCGGTTGCGCCGGATTTCGCTACCGCCGCGACGACAGCCTGGCGCACGCCTGGGCCATCCACGCCCAAGTCTCGGAGCTGTTCGGCCCTGCGCACCAGAGCGTCTTCCCCTTGGTGTGCGGCTTCGAGACCGACGAAGAAGCCCTGCTGCTGCACGGCCCTGGCGGCGAAACCCTCGATTTGGCTGCTTTCAGCGAAACGCCGCCACCGTCCTTTGGAACCGGCGCCGGCGCCGGCACCGGCACCGAACCCGATGCCCTGGCGCTGGAAGCGCAGTTGGTGCGCACGCTGCCCGGTCTGCCGCGCCCGGTGCGCGCCGATTTGCTGCCGCTGCTGCTGGGCAATTTGGCCCACATCGCCGCCGTGCGCGCCCAGCCCGCGCGCGAGCTGGTGATCGAGCACCGCGAATGGGTAATCTGCCTCGGGCGCGGCTTCGATTTTTTGCACACCCCCAATCTGGCCCTGATGATCGGGCCTTACAGCCCCGACTTGGCGCAACCCATCCGCACCGCCGCCAGCATCATCCACAGCAACATGCACGCCAAACGCATCCCCGCCGATGGTTTTTTGCTGCTGACCTCGATGCCCTACGAAAACCAGGGCGTCGAGCGCGCCGGGGCCGCCTTGCGGGCGCGTTTTCTGGCCCACTTCGCCACCCAAGTGATCACCGAAGCACATCCCGATTTGGCGCCTCTGATGCACCGGCGCTGCGCCGTGCTCGACTGGCCAGCGCGGCGGCTGGAACTGCTGCCCGATTAGCGGTCCGCGCCCGCACCATCCGGGTGCTGCCAGTAGCGCTGGCGCTGCTGGCGCTGGCAGTGCACCTGCTCCGGGCGCTGGCTGCTGCCCCAAGCGGCCCCGCACTGCGGCGTGGACACCCACGGAATCGCGCGCGCCTGCAGCCGCGCCAGCACCTCGGGGTGCGGGTGCCCGTAGCGGCTGCGGTGCGCGGCCTGGATCACCACCCACTGCGGTTGCAGCGTGTTGAGCCAGACCGGCCCGGTCGAAGTCCGGCTGCCGTGGTGCGCGGCAAACAACACCCCGGCGCGCAGATCGGGCTGGGCCAGCGCCAGCCGGGTTTCCTCGTCAATGTAGATGTCGCCCGTCAACAGCAGCGAGGCGGCGCCGTGGCCCACTTGCAGCACGCAGGACATGGCGTTGTCGGAGCGCTGCGTGGTGTAGTGCTCTGGGCCCGGGTGCAGGATGCGAAACGGCACCCCGTCCCAGACCCAGCTCTGGCCCGCTAGGCAGCGCTGGCTGCTCAGGCCCCAGGGTTGGGTGTCGAAAGACGTGCGCCACTGGGTTTGCGGAAAAGCCCGCGCCAGCGTGGCGATGCCGCTGGCGTGGTCGGCGTCGATGTGGCTGATCAGCACCTTGGCAGGCACCTCACCGTGGCGCTGCAACAGCGGCAGCAGCACGCGCTCGGCGGCGTCGCTGTGCGGGCCCATGGGCGGCCCGGTGTCATAGACCAGGGTGTGGTTCTGGGTGCGCACGATCACCGCCGTGCCCTGCCCGATGTCGGCCGCCAGCCACTCGAAATGCCCTGGCGGCGGCCGTGCCGGGCTGTAGGCCAGCGCCGGCCAGATCAGCAACAGCCCCCAGGCGCGCAGCGACCACGGCCAGCGCAGCACCAGCAGCAGCCCGCCCAGCGCAGCCAGCAGCGCCAGCGCGAGCGGCAGCGCCGGGCGGGTGATGGCGGCCCAGGGCCAGTGTTGCAGCGCTTGCAGCCACAGCATCAGGGCATCGATCATCCAGCCCGCCAGCAGCCACAGCGGCCACAGCAGCACCCCGGCCAGCGCCAGCGGCGTCACCACCAGCGTGACCCACGGAATGGCGGGCAGATTGGCCAGCAGCCCCACCAGCGAAAACTCGCCAAACCAGAGCAGCAGCAGCGGCGCCAGCGCCAGCGTCATCAGCGCCTGCGTGCGCACCAGTCCCAGCACGTAGTGGCGCCCGCTGCGCCCGTCGGTAGGCAGCGGCTGGCCGGTGGCAAACAAAATCGCCACCGCCACGAAGCTGAGCCAAAATCCGGCGCTGAGCAAGGCCCACGGGTCCAGCAGCACCACCATCTGCATCACCGCCAGCCACATAAAGGGCCACGGCCACTGGCGGCCACTGAGTTGCAACAGCACCAGGGTTGCCAACATCAGCACCGCGCGCTGCGCCGGCACGCCCCAGCCCGAGAACACCGCGTACACAAACCCCAGCGCCAGCCCGCCCACCGCGGCGGCCACCGGCGTAGGAACGGCCAGCAGCAAGGCCGGACGGCGCCGCCCGGCCACGCGCCAGAGCAGGCCGATGAGCGCCATGGCCATCCAGGCAAACAGGGTGATGTGGGTGCCCGAGACCACCATCAGGTGCGTGACACCGGTTATGCGAAAAGTCTCCCAGTGCGTTTGCGGGATCGCGCCTTGGTCGCCCACCACCAGCGCCGCCAGCACCCCCGCCGTGGCCGGGGGCTGCACCTGCGCTTGCATGCGGTCGCGCACCCACTGGCGCGCCTGCTGCACCGGAAAATGCCAGCCATGGCCGAGCAACTGCGGCGCCGGTGTGCCTAGTCCAGCGCGCACGCTGCCCGTGGCATGAATGCCCTGCTCCCACAGCCGCAACTCGAAATCAAAACCGCCCGGGTTGGCCAAGCCATGCGGGCGCTGCAAACGCGCCGTTAGGCGCCAGCGCTGGCCAGCGCGCAGTTCGGGCAGGCTTGATGATGGGCTGAGGGCTTGGGTGCCTAGGGTGCCTGGGGTGTTGGCCTGCGTCGTTGCCCCACGGCCCGGGCGCGGCGCGAACCAGGCCAGCCGCACCCGCTGCGGCACCTGCACCGCTTGCCCGGCCTGCATCGTTTGCCCCGCCTGGCCTGTTTGCCCGGCTGGGCCAGTGGGGTCGGCTGGCTCAGCGCGCGCACCCTGCCGAGCGCGTCGGCTGGGTTCGGCCAGCGTGGCCTGCGTGACCTCGAACTCAAACTGCCAGCCCAGCTCACCTTGGCGCGGCAGGCCCGCCACGAAGCCCTCCAGCACCAGCTCGCGCCCCTCCAGCTCGGCCGCCAGCGCACCGGCCTGAAACCACAGCGCCCGCCCACCCGTGCTGGCAAACAGCAGCGCCGCCCCCACCAGCAGCCAGCCCAGGCTCGGCAGCGCTCTGGCAGCCAAACCCGCGCTAGTTTGGCGCCCCCACAACACCAGGCCCAGCAACAGCGCCGCCAGCGCCAGCGCACCATAGGCCCAGCCAGACCAGAGCAGCGGCTGCTGCAATTGCAGCCACGCCCCGCCTATGCCACCGAGCATCAGCGGCAGGCCCAGCGCGAGCGCCGGATGCATCGCATCTGGTTTGTCCATCCTGCCCTCCTCCCGTACCGATAGGCTTTTCTTTCTTGTACCCGTTCCCGCAGGCTTGCCGGGCAGTTGCGCGTCAATTTTGCGCATCATATCGCCCTAAAATCACCGGCACCGGCCCACCCTCGGCGGCACCGGGCCAGCGCCCGTCCTGCGCCCACGGCTCCCCCATCCACCCCCATCCACCCCCTCACAGCCCCCAGAAAGCCCCCCATGAGCGTCTATCACACCCTCAAAGCGCTGCAAATCGAGTTGCCGCCCGTCTCCACCCCGGCGGCGGCCTACGTGCCCTTCGTGCAAAGCGGCCGATTGGTGTTTCTGAGCGGCCACATCGCCAAGCAAAACGGCCTGCCGTGGGTTGGGCAACTGGGCCTGTCCATGAACACCGCCGAAGGCCAAGCGGCGGCGCGCGCCGTGGCCATCGATCTGCTGGGCACCCTGCACGCCGCCTGCGTGGCCGCCGGGACAGACCTCGACGGCGTCAAGCGCATCGTCAAGGTGCTCAGCTTGGTCAACTGCACCAACAGCTACACCGAGCAGCACCTGGTGACCAACGGCTGCTCGCAACTGCTGGGCCAGGTGTTTGGCCCCTCAGTTGGGGCGCACGCCCGCAGCGCCTTTGGCGTGGCGCAGTTGCCGCTCGGGGCCTGCGTGGAAATTGAACTGATTGCCGAACTGGCGTAGTACCGCCGCCTCACACCACCCGCAACACCCGCTGCGGCTTGAAGCCGAAATTGCCGTCCTTGCCCTTGCGGCCCCGGGCGGCGCGGGCGTTGTTGAGGCTGCGCAGCTCCAGCGTTTCCTCGCGCGCCTTGCCGCCGCGGCCCAGCCCCTCGATGCGCGCGCTGCGCACAAAGGGCACCGCCGCCAGCAAGCGGTCGGCCTCATCCAGGCTCATCAGTTGCAAGCCGCGCCCGCCCTTGGGCTGGTGCTTGAGCTCATCGAGCGCAAAAACCAGAATCCGCCCGGCCGCCGACACGGCGCAGACCTGCGTCGCTTCTCCCACCGCCTGCGGTTCGCACAGGGTTTCGCCCTCGGCCAGCGCCACAAAAGCCTTGCCTGCGCGCTGGCGCGAAATCAGGTCGGCCACCGTGGCCAGCAGCCCGTAGCCGCCCGAGCCGCACAGCAGCAGGCGCGTCGTGGCCGCAGCGGCCAGATAGTGCAGTGGCTGCGTGCCGGCTTCGAGCTCGATCAGCGTGGTGATCGGCTGGCCGTCGCCGCGCGAGCCGGGCAGGCTGGCCACCGGCACGCTGTAGACGCGGCCATTGCTGCCAAACACCAGCAGCGCATCCACCGTGCGGCACTCGAAGGTGCCATAGAGCGCATCGCCCGGCTTGAAGGCAAAGCCCGCCGCCTCGTGGCCGTGGCCGTTGCGCGTGCGCACCCAGCCCTTGGCCGACACCACCACCGTCACCGCCTCGTCGATCGTCTTGGGCTCGGCCAGCGTCTGCCGGTCCGGCTGGATCAGGGTGCGGCGCGCATCGCCAAAGGCCTTGGCGTCGGCCTCGATCTCGCGCACCAGCAGCCGGCGCAGGCTGGTCGGGTTCGTCACCACCTCTTCGAGCTTGCCCTGCTCGGTGCGCAACTGGGCCAGTTCCTGCTCGATGCGGATCGCCTCCAGCCGCGCCAACTGGCGCAAGCGAATCTCCAGAATGTCCTCCGCCTGGCGTTCGCTCAGCTTGAAGCGCGCCATCAGCGCCGCCTTGGGCTCGTCGCTGGCGCGGATGATGGCGATCACCTCATCCAGATTGAGCAGCACGGTCTGGCGCCCCTCCAGCACGTGGATGCGCTCGAGCACCCGCCCCAGCCGATGCTGCGTGCGCCGACGCACGGTCTGCTGGCGCAAGTCCACCCATTCGTCGAGCATCTGGCGCAGGCTCTTGGGCAGCGGCCGGCCATCTTGGCCCACCATGGTCAGGTTGATCGGGGCCGAACACTCCAGGCTGGTGTGCGCCAGCAGCGCGCCGATCAGCTCGCCCTGCTCGGTGCGGCTGCTCTTGGGCTCAAACACCAGCCGCACCGGCGCCTCGCGGCTCGATTCGTCGCGCACCGCATCCAGCAGCCCCAGCACGGCGGCCTTGAGTTGCGTCTGCTCCGGGCTGAGCGATTTTTTGCCGGCCTTGATTTTGGGGTTGGTGATCTCTTCGATTTCTTCCAGCACCCGCTGCGCGCTCACTCCTGGCGGCAATTCGTTCACCACCAATTGCCATTGGCCGCGCGCCAATTCTTCAATGCGCCAGCGCGCCCGCACTTTAAGGCTGCCGCGCCCGCTGCGATAGGCTTGGGCAATGTCTGCTGCGCTGCTGATGATTTGGCCGCCGCCGGGGTAATCCGGCCCAGGCAATAGCGCCAACAGCTCGTCTTCGCTCAATTCGGGGTTTTTAATCAGCGCCACACAGGCCGCCGCCACCTCGCGCAGATTGTGGCTCGGAATTTCGGTCGCCATGCCCACCGCAATGCCGCTGGCGCCATTGAGCAACACAAAGGGCAGGCGCGCTGGCAATTGCCGCGGCTCCTCGGTCGAGCCATCGTAATTGGGCACAAAATCCACCGTGCCCTGGTCAATCTCATCGAGCAACAAGGCGCTGATGCGCGCCAGCCGCGCCTCGGTGTAGCGCATGGCCGCCGCCCCATCGCCATCGCGGCTGCCAAAATTGCCCTGCCCATCGATGAGCGGATAGCGCTGCGCAAAATCCTGCGCCATGCGCACCAGCGCGTCGTAAGCCGCCTGGTCGCCATGCGGGTGATAGCGCCCCAGCACATCGCCCACCACGCGCGCGCACTTGACCGGCTTGGCCGCCGTGCCCGCCCCCGGCCCCGAATACCCCAGCCCCATGCGCTGCATGGCATACAAAATGCGCCGCTGCACCGGCTTTTGCCCATCGCTCACATCCGGCAAGGCCCGCCCCTTGACCACGCTGAGCGCGTACTCCAAGTAAGCGCGCTCGGCAAAGGCGGCTACGCTGCTGGGGTCATCGGGGGGTGCGCTGGGGCTTGAGTGGAGCGGAGCGGGTTCAGGCCCTTCGGCGGGGGCTGGGCGGGAGGGCTGGGATGCGGGATCTGGCCAAGCAGGTGACGAAGGGGTAGGCGTATCGGGCGGGTTCATGGGGCGGATTATCGGCTGGCCGCGCAGCGGGGCTCACAAGGCATCAAGCGGGCTGAACACGCCCTTGCCACCCTTGTTGAGCACGTGGGTGTAGATCATGGTGGTGGCCACGTCGGCATGGCCAAGCAGCTCTTGCACGGTGCGAATGTCGTAGCCGTTTTGCAGCAAATGGGTGGCAAAACTGTGGCGCAAGGTGTGCGGCGTGGCCGGTTTGGCCAGCCCGGCCGCCTGCACCGCCTGCTTCATGGCGCGCTGCAACACCTTTTCGTCCACGTGGTGGCGCCGCTCAAGGCCGCTGCGCGGATCCACCGAATAGCTGCCAGAGGGAAAGGCGTACTGCCAGCCCCACTCTTGGGCGGCGTGCGGATATTTGCGATCCAGCGCATCGGGCAGATAAACCGCGGCCATGCCCTTGGATCGATCGTCTTCGTACAAATGCCGCCGCCAGACCCAATGGGCACGCAGCGGCTCGACCAACTTGCGCGGCAGCATGGTCACCCGGTCCTTGCCGCCCTTGCCGTCGCGCACCAGCAGCTCGGTGCGCTCGAAGTCCACGTCTTTGATGCGCAGCCGCACCACCTCCATCAGCCGCATGCCGCTGCCGTAGAGCAGACGCGCCATCAGCGCATGGGTGCCCTGCATCCGCTCCAGCACCGCGGACACCTCGCTGGGCGTGAGCACCACCGGCAACTTGGCAGGGCGCTTGGCCCGCACCATGCCTTGCATCCAAGGCAAGTCCTGCCCCAGCACCTCGCGGTACAAAAACAACAGGGCCGACAGCGCCTGATTCTGCGTCGAAGCCGCCACATGGCCCTCCACCGCCAGATGCGTCAAGAACGCCTCCACCTCCGGCGCCCCCATCCCGGCCGGATGGCGCTTGCCATGAAACAAGATGAAGCGCTTGGCCCAGTGGATATACTGCGTCTCGGTGCGTATGCTGTAGTGGCGCAGACGGATGCGCTCACGCAGCAGTTCCAGCAGCTTCGGCGCTGCGGGGCCTGCGGTAGCCGTGCCTAGCACCGGCTTGGGTGTTGTTTCAGGAGTCATCGCAGGGGCATGAGTGAGATATACACCTTTTGATCGGTCGGATTGTACGCCTTGGGTGGTGTACACTCTACGTTAGGCCTCGCTCTGGCTTCTGCCGTTCCACCTCCGCGTGCTCCGGCGACGCTGCCCAGTTGCTGGCCTGCTGCTTGGCCTTCGGTGAACGTTCGGGCACACCGCGCTTGCTTTCCTGCAAGGCCCCTGCCATAATCTCCGGCGACACCGCAGCGTTCCAAGGCCACAGCACCCTTGTCCACAGCGCCTAACCTGCGGTTCAACTCGGACGTGCCTTCGGCACGCCGGTTAACCTCAACGTTAGGCCTCGCTCTGGCTTCTGCACTCCAAGCCCTCGCGCTCCG
>NZ_BAWN01000025.1 GCF_000696225.1 Serpentinimonas barnesii
CGAAAAAGCCCTTGCTGGCCGCAGAGCGGATGCCGTTTAGGTTGGCGGTGATGATTTTCATTTTTTGAACTCGGTGGTCACGAGGCTTGTGGCTACGGAACGGGGGCGAGCAGCCGCCTCGTTGGCTTGAAGCTGCTACCAGATCAGTCTTTCAGGTGCACGAGCCGCGAGACAAGCTCGTGCATCGCGGTGTACGGCTGGGTGCCATCGTGGGCGGTGGTGGCCTTGGCCAGGCGCTGCGCGCGCTGGGTGGCAAGCTCCATGCGGTCTAACGCAGCGGCCCAGTGGCCGCCGCTGCCCTTCTCGTAGCTTGGCAGATGCCTCTTCAGCCGCTGCAGCGCCTCGTGGCGGTGCAGCGGCGCATGCACGTCTTCAAAATGCAGCAGCAGCCAAAGCTCGAAGCACGGCACCGAGGCCACCACGTCCACCGGCACGGCGGCACGGTTGTCGTTCCGAATCTTGCCGCTCTGTGCTGCTGCCTGTGCCAAGGCCGCGTGATAAGTCTTGTGTTCGTCGCGGTCAAACACCACCACGATGCGGTCGAACTCGCCGGCATGAACCCCACGCTCGCGGTCACCTTCCTTGAAAACGGTCAGGGCGTACTCCAGCACTTGCTGTGGCTCGGTACCGATCTGGCTGTGGAGCACTTGAACATGGGCGGTTGCTAGCCTAAAGGTCTGCTGAATTTCGCGCAGGTACTGCGGCTCGGTCTGCGCGCCTTCGCAGACGATAAGCAGGCGCTCATAGGGCTGGCGCACGGCCGCTCGGCGCTTGAGGTCGCGGGCGGCCTGCCGGTGTTTGGGCTGCTTGTCCTTGCCCATCGCGTCAGAGCACCCCGGCCTTGGCTGAGGTCGGCCAATCGCTAAAGAAGGGCACGGCACCGTAGCGGCCCGTTAGGTAGCCGCGCTCCCAAGCTTCTTGCTTGCGGGGGCTAAAGTCGGTCAAGGGGTACAAGCGGGTGGCTTGGTCGGCATCCTTCTCGGTGAACCAGACCTGGTCGCGCCGGAACAGGGTGTGGTCCAGCAGCGAGGTGTCATGGGTGCTGAAGATGAGCTGCGCGCCTTTGGGGTTGAGCTCGGGCGTTTGGAACATGGTGATCAAGCGCCGCACCAGCAGGGTGTGCAGGCTGCTGTCGAGCTCGTCCACCACCAGCACGCGCCCGTCACGCAGGCAATCCAGCACGGGCGCGATCAGGCCGTACAGGCGCTGTGTGCCCTCGGACTCGTCATGCAGCTCGAACTTGGCCGAGCCCTTGGGCGTGCTGTGCTCGAACACCGGCAGCAGGAACTCACGCTCCTCTTGGCTGGCTTGCAGGCCACTGGCGCCCAGCACCCATTGGGCGTGCATGCCCTTGCGGGGCACCGCCTGAACGTCAGCAATGGAGATGTCGGCTGCCGACAGGAATTCGCGAATCGAGGCGCGCCCTGGTTCGGTGGCCAGCAGCGCCGTGGTGAAGTCAGGCCACACGGTGGCGCCGGCCGGCAGGAACAGGATGTTGCGCACGATCCAGTTGAACACCGGGCTGAGTTGTTCGCTGTTGAGCTGGGCCGCCATGGACAGGAACAGGGCATTGGGGCGCGTGCTTTCTTGCCAGAGTTTGCGCGGGCCCGTCAGGTAGGTGCTGAACTCGTAGTCGTAGCCATCGCCTTCGAGGTGCTGCCGGCTGAAGAGCTGGGTGGGCTTGCTGCTTCGATACACCAGCAGCGACTCACTGACGATGCGCTGGGGCGTCATCGAGAACGCGTACTGGTGCCGCACGCTAGACAGCAGGAAGGTGATCTCGAACTCGGTGGGCTGCTGGGCACTGGCTGCGTCCAGCTTAAAGGGCTGAACATTGTAGGTTTGGCCCGGCTGGATGGTGGTGGCCGACTCGGCCACCACGGCACGGAGGTAGTCCAAGGCACGCAGCAGGCTCGATTTGCCGCTGGCGTTGGGCCCATAGACCACTGCGCTGCGCAAGGCATGTGGCGCCGCCTTCAGCCCGGTAGGCGCCAAGTGCGTTGCGGCCATTTCCTTGTCACCAGACGCGATCAGGGTGAGAGCCTGCTCGTCACGGATTGAACGGTAGTTTCGAACCCGAAACTCAAGCAACATAGGCCGTCTCCTTATAAACAAGTATTAAATTATTGCAGAAAATATTCAAAAATGAGTCATATTTTATGTGAAATTTTGTGGATGCGCTGCCTAAGCGCAGCGCACACGGCCCTCTGTCAGGCTGGCGTCCAAGCGCTGCAGCACCAGGTTGGGCGCGCAGCTCCTGCACGCCCCCTACAATCCGGGCGCGGCTTCTTGCACCCATGTCTGCAGGCCCTTGCGGGTGGCGCAGCGGGGCTGCTGGGGTTCAGACGGGTCAAGCGTAACAAGGATTTTCTCCATGGCAGATGTGCAACAGGTGGCCAAGATGGCCCAGGCCGACGCCGGTCTCGATGGGCTGGCGCAGGACTTTGTGCGATTTTCGGTTGAATCGGGCGTGCTGCGCTGGGGCGAGTTCCAGACCAAGGCCGGGCGCCTGAGTCCGTATTTTTTCAACGCGGGCGGTTTTGACGACGGCGCCAAGCTGGGCCGACTGGCGCAGTGCTATGCGCAGCGCATCATTGCCAGCGGCATCGAGTTCGACCTGCTGTTTGGCCCGGCCTACAAGGGCATACCGCTGGTGGCGGCGCTGGCGGTGGAGTTGGCGCGGTTGGGCCACAACCGGCCCTTTGCCTACAACCGAAAAGAGGCCAAGGCGCACGGCGAAGGCGGTACGCTGGTGGGCGCGCCGCTGCGCGGGCGGGTGCTGATCGTGGACGATGTGATGAGCGCGGGCACGGCGGTGCGCGAGTCGATCGATCTGATTCGGGCCGCCGGGGCCACGCCGCACGCGGTGGCGATTGCGCTCGATCGGCAAGAGCGCGCCACCGAAACCGGCCCCGACGGCGCGCTGCGCGACCTGCCGCACAGCGCGGTGCAGTACGTGCGCGAACAGCTCGGCTTGCAGGTGTGCGCGATTGCGCGCCTAAACGATTTGCTCGATTATCTGCAACAGCAACACAGCCCCGAGATGGCCGGGCACCGCGCGCGCGTGCAGGCCTACCGCCAGCGTTACGGTGTAGACTGAGGGGATAAAGATTTTTTAGGGGGTGCCGATGCGGTGCGCACGAAACGTGCTGAAGGTGCGGGTGGGGTTGGTGGTGGCGGCGGCGCTGCTGGGTGGCGCTGCGCTGGCGCAAACCGGCAGCATTTTTACCTGCACTGACGCGCAGGGTCGCAAGCTGACTTCGGACCGGCTCATCATGGCCTGCTTGGACCGTGAACAGCGCGAACTCAGCCCCAGCGGGGTGGTGCGCCGCGTGATCGCGCCGTCCCTCAGCAACGAGGAGCGCTTGCGTGCCCAAGAGCGCGCCCGCACCGAGGCGCAAGCGCGCGACCGCGCCACCGATGAGCGGCGCCAGCAACAGGCGCTGCTGATGCGCTATGCCGACCCAGCCACCCACCAGCGCGAACGCACGCAGGCGCTGCGGCCGGTGCAAGCCATGTTGGCGGCGGCCGAGCGGCGCCAGCAAGAGTTGGGGCGGCAGCAGCAAGCGGTTGCCGACGAACTGGCCCACCTGCAGCGCGCCGATCCTGCTGCAGCCGCGCCCGCGCGCTTGCTGCAGCGCAAGGCCGATATTGAGCAGCAAATGGTGTCGCAAGAGGGCTTGGTGCGGGGTCATCAACGCGAACTCGAGCGCATCGAGGAGCGCTTCAACGCCGAGCTGCAACTGCTGCAGCGCCTGTGGGCGGAGCGCGATGCGCAGGGCCCCGCCCGCTGATTCAGGCGCCCAAAAGCTGCTTGAGCAGCGCGTTCACGCGCGCCGGGTCGGCCTTGCCTTGGCTGGCTTTCATCACTTGCCCAACCAAGGCGTTGAAGGCCTTGTCTTTGCCGGCGCGGTATTCGGCCACGTTTTTGGCGTTCGCCGCCAGCACCTGCTCGGCGATGGCGTGCAGCGCGCCGCTGTCGCTTAGGGTCTGCAAGCCCTTGGCGGCGATCAGCGCATCGACTTGGGCCAGCGCGGCGGGTAGCGATTCGACCGCTGCGCCCTCGGCCTGGCTCCAGAGCGCCTCGAACACCTGTTTGGCGGCGTTGTGGCTTAAGCTGCCGTCGGCAATGCGCACCAACAGCGCCGCCAGTTGCAGCGGGCCCAGCGCGGCCGCCTCCATGCCCTGTTGCGCCTCGTTGAGGCGGCGCGAAAGCTCGCCCATGATCCAATTGCTGGCCAGCTTGGGCTGCCCGCTGGCGGCGGCGGCGCGCTCGAAATACGCCGCCATGGCCGGGCTTTGGGTGAGCGTGGCGGCGTCGTAGGCGGGCAGGCCATACTGGGCCACGAAGCGCTCGGCCATGGGGCGCGGCAGCTCGGGCAGCTCGGCGCGAATCTGCTCTATCCACTGCGGCGCGATGCACAGCGGCGGCAGATCGGGGTCGGGGAAGTAGCGGTAGTCGGCCGCGTCTTCCTTGCTGCGCATGGCGCGGGTTTGGCCGCTGTCGGGGTCGAACAGCACCGTGGCCTGCTGGATGGCGTGGCCGTCTTCGATCTGCCCGATTTGCCAGCGCAGCTCGTAGTCGATCGCCTGCTGCATGAACTTGAAGCTGTTGAGGTTTTTGATCTCGCGCCGGGTGCCCAGCGGCTGCCCCGGTTTGCGCACGCTCACGTTGGCGTCGCAGCGAAACGAGCCCTCTTGCATATTGCCATCGCAGATGCCGATCCAGGTCACGATCTGGTGCAGCGCCTTGGCATACGCCACCGCCTCGGCGCTGCTGCGCATGTCGGGCTCGGTAACGATCTCCAGCAGCGGCGTGCCGGCGCGGTTCAGGTCGATGCCGCTCTGGCCGTGAAAATCTTCGTGCAGGCTCTTGCCCGCGTCTTCTTCGAGGTGTGCGCGCACCAGCCGCACCGTGCGCGCCTGCCCGGCCAGCTCAAAGCCCACGCTGCCGCCTTGCACCACCGGGATTTCGTACTGGCTGATCTGGTAGCCCTTGGGCAAATCGGGGTAGAAATAATTTTTGCGCGCAAACACGCTGCGCTCGGCGATGTGCGCCCCCACCGCCAGCCCAAAGCGAATGGCGCAGGCCACCGCCTCGCGGTTCATCACCGGCAGCGAGCCCGGCAGCGCCAAGTCAACGGCGCAAGCCTGGGTATTGGGCTCGGCCCCAAACGCCACCGAGGCGCGGCTGAAAATTTTGCTGCGCGTGGCGAGCTGGGTGTGGGTCTCGAAGCCGATCACGACTTCGTAGCCTTGAATCAAAAGGGCGCTCATGGGCGGGTTCCGGGGCAGGAAGGGGTCAAGGGCGGCGGCATGCGGGTGTGCCAATCGCTCACCAATTGCAACTGGTGTGCCACTTGCAGCAGCCGGGCTTCGCTCAGGTAGTTGCCGATCAGTTGCAGGCCCACGGGCATGGCTGCGGCACCAAAACCGGCGGGCAGGCTCAGGCCCGGCAGACCGGCCAGCGAGGCCGGCAGGGTGTAGATGTCGGCCAGATAGGCGGAAAGCGGATCGGCGGTTTTGGCACCGATGGCCCAGGCCACGCTGGGGGCCACCGGGCCGGCGATGAGGTCGCAGTGGGAAAAGGCGGACTGAAAATCTTGCGCGATCAGGCGCCGGATCTGCTGCGCCTTGAGGTAGTAGGCATCGTAGTAGCCGTGGCTGAGCACGTAGGTGCCCAGCAGGATGCGGCGCTGCACCTCGGGCCCGAAGGCCTCGCTGCGCGAGCGCTTATACATTTCCAGCAAATCGGCGTATTCGGCGGCGCGGTGGCCGTAGCGCACACCGTCGTAGCGGCTCAGGTTGGAGCTGGCCTCGGCCGGGGCGATGATGTAGTAGGCCGGAATGGCCAGCTCGGTGCGCGGCAAATCGATGTCGAGCAAGGTAGCACCCAGCCGCTCGCACTCGCTCAGGGCGGAGCGCACGGCGGCCAGCACGTCGGCGTCGCAGCCGGTGCCAAAAAATTCGCGCGGCAAGCCGATGCGCAACCCCTGCAGCGGCTGGGCGGCGCTGGCACCGGGCCAGGGCTGGCCGAGCAGCCGGGTGTAGTCTTCGGGCGGGTGCTCCAGGCTGGTCGAGTCGCGGTCTGGGTCGGGCCCGGCCATGGCCGTGAGCAGCAGGGCGCAGTCGAGGGCGCTGCGCGCCATCGGGCCGGCTTGGTCGAGGCTGGAGGCGTAGGCCACCAGCCCGTAGCGCGAGCAGCGGCCGTAGCTGGGCTTGATGCCGGTGATGCCGCAAAAGCTGGCGGGCTGGCGGATCGAGCCGCCGGTGTCGGTGCCGGTGGCGGCCGGGGCCAGCCGGGCTGCTACCGCCACCGCCGAGCCGCCGGAGGAGCCGCCGGGCACGCGCGCCACATCCCAGGGGTTGTGCGCCGGGCCGAAGGCGGATTGGTCGTTGCCCGAGCCCATGGCAAATTCGTCGCAGTTGAGCTTGCCCAGCGTCACCGCGCCTTCGGCGGCCAGGCGCGCCACCACGGTGGCGTCGAAGGGGCTGCGGTAGCCTTGCAGCATTTTGGATCCGGCGCTGGTGGGGAAGTCGCGCGTGACCAGCACGTCTTTGTGCGCCAGCGGCACCCCCAGCAGCGGGCCGCGCTCGCCGGCGGCCAGGCGCGCATCGGCGGCGGCGGCCTGCGCCAGCGTGGCTTCTTCGTTCAGCGCCAGGTAGGCCCCTAGGCCGCTGTGGGCGTGGGCGCGGGCCAGCAGGTGCTGCGCCACTTCGGTGGCCGAGGTCTGGCGTGCGTGCAGGGCGGCGCCGAGTTCGGCCACGCCCATCTGGTGCAGTTCGGGGGTGGGGGTGGTGGCGCTCATTCGATCACCCGCGGCACGAGGTAGAGGCCGTCTTGTACGGCCGGGGCGCTGCGCTGGTTGGCCTCGCGCTGGTTGGGCTCGCTGGCCTCATCGGGGCGCAGGCGCAGCGCCACCTGCTGCAGCACGGCGGCCGGGTGCGCCAGCGGCTCGACGCCGGTGGTGTCCACCGCCTGCATCTGCTCGACCAAGGTAAAAAAGCCGTTCAGGCGCTGTTGGGCGTCCAGCGCTTGCTCGGGCGATAGGCGCAGGCGCGCAAGGCGTGCCAGGCGTTCGATTTCTTGCAATGACAATGACATGGGGCAATGAGTAAGGAGGTGTAAGCGCCTCCCGGAGCGGCGTCGATCGGGTATTATCTCCAGTTTGCGCCCGCGCAGGAAACCAGCCGGCCACCGCGTCCGGTGGTACAGGGCCATCCTCATCATGTTTGAATCCATTCGTCAGCATTTCTCTACCGATCTGGCCATCGACCTCGGCACCGCCAACACCCTCATCTACGTGCGCGGCAAGGGCATCGTGCTCGATGAGCCCTCGGTGGTCTCGATCCGCCACGAAGGCGGTCCGCAAGGCAAGAAAACCATTCAGGCGGTGGGCAAAGAGGCCAAGGCGATGCTGGGCAAGGTGCCCGGCAACATCGAGGCCATCCGGCCCATGAAAGACGGCGTCATCGCCGACTTCACCGTCACCGAGCAAATGCTCAAGCAGTTCATCAAAATGGTGCATCCGCGCTCGATGTTCCGCCCCAGCCCGCGCATCATCATCTGCGTGCCCTGTGGCTCGACTCAGGTGGAGCGGCGCGCCATACGCGAATCGGCCCTGGGGGCCGGGGCCTCGCAGGTTTACCTGATCGAAGAGCCGATGGCGGCGGCGATCGGGGCCGGGCTGCCGGTGTCGGACGCGCGCGGCTCGATGGTGGTCGATATCGGCGGCGGCACCACCGAAGTGGGCGTCATCAGCCTGGGCGGCATGGTCTACAAGGGCAGCGTGCGCGTGGGCGGCGACAAGTTCGATGAAGCCATCATTGGCTACATTCGGCGCAACTACGGCATGCTGATCGGCGAGCCCACCGCCGAGATGATCAAGAAAACCATCGGCTCGGCCTTTCCCGGCTCCGAGGTCAAAGAGATTGAAGTCAAGGGTCGCAACCTGGCCGAAGGGGTGCCGCGCAGCTTCACCATCTCCAGCAACGAGGTGCTCGAAGCCCTGACCGACCCGATCAACCAAATCGTGCAGGCGGTCAAGACCGCACTCGAGCAGACGCCACCCGAGCTAGGGGCCGACATTGCCGATCGCGGCATGATGCTCACCGGCGGCGGCGCCTTGCTGCGCGACCTCGACCGCTTGCTGGCCGAAGAAACCGGGCTGCCGGTGCTGGTGGCCGAGCAACCGCTGCTGTGTGTGGTGCTGGGCTGTGGCATGGCGCTGGACCAGATGGACCGCTTGGGCGGCAGCATTTTCGCGACCGAATAAGCCTGCGCAGCATCCGGCCATGCCGCTGGGTACCCTCGACCAAGCACCGCCCCCGTTTTTCAAGCAGGGTCCGTCGGCCTTGTCCAAGCTGCTGGTGCTGGGTGCGCTGGCGCTGCTGCTGATGGTGCTCGACGCCCGGCTGCACTGGGCCACCCCGGTGCGCCAGACGCTGGCGGTGGCGCTCAGCCCGCTGCAATGGCTGGCCTTGCAGCCTTTGCACGCCGCGCGCTGGTCGGGTCATTACCTGGGCAGCTTGCAGGCCGCCCAGGCCGAGGCGGCGCTGGCGCGGGCCGAACTGGTGCGCCAGGCCGAGCGCGCCGCCATTGTCGAACACCTGGCCCAAGAGAACCGCGAATTGCGCGATTTGCTGGGCATGCGCGCCCGCTTGCCGACGGCTGCGCGCGGGGCCCAAATCTTGCACGAGCTGGCCGACCCCTACACCCAAGGCGTGGTGATCGACCTCGGGCAGCAAGACGGCGTGCGTCCCGGATCGGCGGTGGTGGACGGCTTTGGGGTGCTGGGGCAAGTGACCCGCGTGCGCTGGGCCAGTTCCGAGGTGCGCTTGTTGGGGGATCCGCAGCAAGCCATGGCCGTGGTCAATACCCGCACCGGGCAACGCAGCCTTGCCTTTGGGGTGCCTGTGGCATGGAACGCACCGGCGCGCATCGAGCTGCGCTTTGAGCCCGCCGACACCCAGGCCATGGTGGGCGACGTGCTCACCACCAGCGGCATCGACGGGGTCTATCCAGCCGGTTTGCCGGTGGCGGAAATCGACCTGGTGGCGGCCTCGGGCCCTGACGGTTTTGCCCAGGTGCAAGCCCGTCCGCTGGCCCGCATCCAGCACGTCTTGCATGTGCTGGTGATCGATCCGGTGGGGCTGCCTGCGGCGGCGTCCACGCCGGCTGCAGCGACTGCCCCGGGCGCTGCTCAGCCCAACCCCGAGAGGCCTGCACCATGATCATGCGCGCCGGCCAAGCCTTGCTGTTGCCCGCCAATCCCGTCTTCATCTGGGGCACCCTGATGGGGGTGCTGATGTTCGAGATGGCGCTGCAGATGGCCTTGCTGGGGCGGGCCGCTTGGGCGCCCGACTTGCTGGCCCTGACGCTGGTGTTTTGGACGGTGCACCAGCCGCGCCGAATCGGGGTGGGGGTGGCGTTCGGGCTGGGTTTGCTGATCGACGTGCACCAAGGGGCGCTGCTGGGTCAGCACGCCTTGGCTTACAGCGTGATGTGCTATCTGGCGGTGCTGATTCACCGCCGCTTGCTGTGGTTCGATTGGTTGCGCCAAACCGCCCATGTGCTGTTGCTGTTTGTGCTGGCGCACGCGCTGCAGTGGCTGGTGCGGGCCTTGGCGGGCGACGGCGGGCCCGATCTCGGGATGGTTTTGGCGCCCCTGTGGCAGGCCGCCTTGTGGCCGCTGGCTACGGCCTTGTTGTTGGCGCCCCAGCGGCGCGCGCACGACCGCGATGACGACCGGCCGCTCTGAGCGCCACCAAACCATGCCAGCCTGCCATGCACGACGTTGAACTTCAGTTGCTGCGCTTTCGGCACCGGGTGCAGGTGGCGCTGGTGGTGGTGCTGCTGGCCTTGGGTTTGCTGGGGCTGCGCATGTATGTGCTGCAAATCCAGCGCCACGCCGATTTGCAGGGGCGGGCCGAGAGCAACCGCACCGCCGTGCTGCCGCTGCCGCCGTTGCGCGGGCAAATCGTGGACCGCCACGGCGTGGTGCTGGCCGACAACCAGGCCGTGTTCACGCTAGAAATCACCCCGGCGCTGGCCGGTGATCTGGAGCAAACGCTGGCCGCTGTGGCCGAATTGATCCCGATCACGCCGCGCGAGCTGCGCCGCTTCCAGCGCTTGCGCGCCGAGTCGCACCGCTTTGATTCGCTGCCACTGCGCACGCGCCTGACGGCCGAGGAAATGCCTGTCATTGCCGCGCAGTTGTTCCGGTTGCCCGGCGTCTCGATCCAAGCGCGGCACTTGCGCCACTACCCGCTGGGCGCGACGGCGGTGCACGTGGTGGGGCATGTGGGGCGCATCAATCAGCGCGATCAAGAGCGCATGGCCGAGTGGCCGCCCGAGCGGTTGGCCAACTACCGCGGCACCGACCACCTGGGCAAGCTGGGGGTGGAGCAAAGCCACGAGCCAAGCCTGCACGGAACGACCGGTTTCAAACGGGTCGAAATCAATTCCCACGGCCAGGCGGTGCGCACCTTGGAAACGACGGCGGCGCAACCTGGGCACACCCTGCGCTTGACCATCGACGCGCGCCTGCAACATCTGATCGAGCAGCTTTTTGGCCAGCGCCGGGGCGCCTTGGTGGCGATCGACCCGCGCAACGGCGAAATTCTGGCCTTTGTCAGCCTGCCCACCTTCGACCCCAATCTGTTCGTCGATGGCATTGGCGTCGAAGACTGGCGCGCCCTCAACGAATCGATCGAGCGGCCGATGCACAACCGCGCTTTGCGCGCGACTTACCCACCGGGCTCGACCTACAAGCCGTTCATGGCCTTGGCGGGGCTGGAACTGGGCTTGCGGCGGCCCGATTCCGTGGTTTACGATCCCGGCTTTTGGGTGCTGGGCAACCAGCGCTTTCGCAGCGTGGGGGAGCGCCACTTGGGGCCAGTGGACCTGCGGCGCGCCATGGCGGTTTCGAGCAACGTGTATTTTTATACCTTGGCGCACGAAATGGGCATCGAAGCCATGCACGATTTCATGCAGCCACTGGGTTTGGGCCAGCTCACCGGCATCGATTTGGTGGGTGAGTCGCGCGGCTTGTTGCCCAATCAGGCGTGGAAGCGCAGCGCTTACCAACACCCTTCCCAGCAGCGCTGGTTTGCGGGCGATACGGTGGCGGCCGGCATCGGGCAGGGCTACAACAGCTTCACCATGCTGCAACTGGCCTCGGCCACCGCCACGCTGGCCAGCGGTGGCGTGCGCCAGCGCCCGCATTTGGGGCTGCGCGTCTACGACCCCAGCGCACCGCGTGGGCGCGCCTTGGTTGAGCCGGAGGGTCATGCGTTGAACCTGAATCCTGCGCACCTGCAGGCGGTGCTCGATTCCATGGAGGCGGTCAACGTGGAAGGCGGGACGGCTGCGCGCGTCTTTGCTGGCGCGCCCTACCGCAGCGGCGGCAAGACCGGCACCGCGCAGGCGGTGGGCATCGCCCAAGGCCAGCGCTACGACGCCGCCCAATTGGAAGAGCATCAGCGCAGCCACTCACTCTACATCGGCTTTGCGCCGCTGGAGTCGCCCACGGTGGCGCTGGCGGTGATCGTGGAAAACGCCGGCTTTGGCTCGGTGGCGGCGGCGCCGATCGCACGGCGGGTCTTTGATTACCTGTTGTTGGGCCTGTACCCGAGTGAGCAAGACATCGCCGCCACGCAACTGGGCCAAGCGGGCGCCCCCATCGGCGTGCAGCGGCAGGTGCGCGAGGTGGTGTGGCACGTGCGGCCCTGAGGGGGCAGCCAAACGCCGTGGTGGTGCCCTAGCCCGGTGGCTGCGCGGCATAGGGATCGGCAAATCCGAGCCTGGCGAGGATCTCGCGCTCGCGCGCCTCCATCGCCTCGGCGTCGGCTGCGCTGGTTTCGTGCTCCCAGCCTTGGGCGTGCAGCGCGCCGTGCACGATCAGGTGCGCATAGTGGGCTTGCAGGCTTTTGCCCTGGGCGGCGGCTTCTTGTTCCAGCACCGGGGCGCACAGCACCAGGTCGGCGTGTACCACGGGCGCTTGGGCGTAGTCGAAGGTGAGCACGTTGGTGGCGTAGTCACGCTGGCGGTAGTCGCGGTTCAGCGCCCGGCCTTCTGCGCTGCCGACGATGCGCACCGTGATTTCGCCCGGTGCCGCCAGCGCGTGGCGCAGCCAGCGCTGCACCAGGTGCCGGGGCAGGGCGGCGCGGTGGGTGGCCAGGGCCGCCTTGGCCGGTGCACCCTCTGGGGGGGCGAATTGCAGCGAGAGCGTGAGGGGGGGCAGCTTCATGGGGCGGGTGCAGCGGGAACGACGGGGGTGGCAGCAGGGGCTGCGGCAGGGGCCGTAGGCGGGCGGCGGCGCGCTCGGGCGGGCGCAGGGCGGGGCGCAGAACCAAGTGCGGTGCCAGGGGCTGCAGGGTTGGAGGCACGCTGGGTGGCACCCTGCGCACAGTGCGCGCCTTCGCTCACCCGGCCGCCGCCGCTGTCGTAGGCATCGACGATGCGCGCGACCAGCGGGTGCCGCACCACGTCGGCGCTGCTGAAGCGGTTGAAGGCGATGCCTTGCACGCGCTTCAACACCCGTTCGGCGTCGATCAGGCCGCTGAGCTGGGTGCGCGGCAAGTCGATCTGGCTCACATCGCCCGTGATCACGGCCTTGCTGCCAAAGCCGAGCCGGGTCAGAAACATCTTCATCTGCTCCGGGGTGGTGTTTTGCGCTTCGTCTAGGATGACGAAGGCGTGGTTCAGCGTGCGCCCGCGCATAAAGGCCAGCGGCGCGACCTCGATCTGCTGGCGCTCGAAGGCCTTTTGCACTTTCTCAAAGCCCATCAGGTCGTAGAGCGCGTCGAACAGCGGGCGCAGATAAGGATCGACCTTTTGCGCCAGGTCGCCGGGCAAAAAGCCGAGCCGCTCGCCCGCTTCCACGGCCGGGCGCGTGAGCACGATGCGCTGCACCGCGCTGCGCTCCAGCGCATCGACGGCGCAGGCCACGGCCAGAAAGGTTTTGCCGGTGCCCGCCGGGCCGATGCCAAAGGTGATGTCGTGCGTGGCCATGTGCGCCAGGTAGCGCTGCTGGTTCGGGCTGCGGCCCTGCACCGTGCCGCGCCGGGTTTGCAGCAGCAGCGCCTCGGGGCCGGCGTTGGGCAGGGCGGTTTCGCCGCTGAGCATGAGCTGCAGCTGCTCGGCCGGGATCGGGGCGCGCGCCATTTCGTACAGCGCTTGCAGCACCTGCAGCGCCTGCTCGGCGCGCGCCTTGGGGCCTTCGATGCGAAACTGCTCGAATCGGTGCGCCACTTTGATTTGCAAGGCGGCCTCGATGCTGCGCAAGTGGCAGTCCAGCGGGCCGCACAAGTGCGCCATGCGCAGGTTGTCGGGCGGGGTGAAGGTGTGGCGCAGAATCAAACCGATAATCCGCAGAAAGGAATACCCCGATGATAGGCAAATTAAGCGGCACCCTGTTGGAAAAATCGCCGCCGCAGATCGTGATCGACTGCCACGGCGTGGGCTACGAGCTTGAGGTGCCCATGAGCACCTTCTACGGCCTGCCCGCGCTGGGTGCGCCGGTGGCGCTGCTGGCGCACCAGGTGGTGCGCGAAGACGCGCACCTGCTGTACGGCTTTGCCACGGCGGTGGAGCGCCAGGCCTTTAGGCAGTTGATCAAGATTGCGGGCATTGGGCCGCGGCTGGCGCTGTCGATTTTGTCGGGCTTGAGCGTGGCCGAGCTGGCGCAGGCGGTCACGGCGCAAGACGGGGCGCGCCTGATCAAGGTGCCGGGCGTAGGCAAAAAAACCGCCGACCGGCTGCTGCTCGAACTCAAGGGCAAGCTCGGGGCCGATCTGGGGCCGTTGGTGCCTGGGCGCACACCACCCGCCAGCGCGGCGCAGACCGACATTGAGCAAGCCCTGCTGGCGCTGGGCTACAACGAACGCGAGGCCGCCGCCGCGCTGAAGGCGCTGCCGCCCGAGGTGGGGGTGAGCGAGGGCATCAAGCTGGCGCTGAAAGCGCTGGCGCGCTAAGGGGCTGCCATGAGCATAGAAACCGACGACTTTGCCCCCGCCGCCCGGCGCACCGTGTCGGCGCGGCCCGAAAGCCCACGCGAGGAGGCGCTGGAGCGCGCCCTGCGCCCCAAGGGGCTGGCCGAGTACGTGGGGCAGGCCAAGGCGCGCGAGCAGTTGGAGATTTTCATTGGGGCGGCCAAGAAGCGGCGCGAGGCGCTCGACCACGTGCTGCTGTTTGGCCCGCCGGGCTTGGGCAAAACCACGCTCAGCCACATCATCGCCTATGAGCTGGGCGTGAACCTGCGCCAAACCAGCGGCCCGGTGCTGGAAAAGCCCAAGGACCTGGCGGCGCTGCTCACCAACCTAGAGCCCAACGATGTGCTGTTCATCGACGAAATCCACCGCCTCTCGCCGGTGGTGGAGGAAATCCTGTACCCGGCGCTGGAGGACTACCAGATCGACATCATGATCGGCGAAGGGCCGGCGGCGCGCTCGATCAAGCTCGATTTGCAGCCCTTCACGCTGGTGGGGGCGACCACGCGCGCGGGCATGCTCACGAATCCGTTGCGCGATCGCTTTGGCATCGTGGCGCGGCTGGAGTTTTACAGCCCCGAGGAGCTGGAGCTGATCGTGCGCCGCAGCGCCGGCCTGCTGGCGGTGCCGCTGGATGCCGCCGGGGGCTTTGAGATTGCGCGCCGCTCGCGGGGCACCCCGCGCATTGCCAATCGGCTGCTGCGCCGGGTGCGCGACTACGCCGAAGTCAAGGGCGACGGCCGCATCACCGAGCAGACAGCGCAGCGCGCCCTGACCATGCTCGACGTCGATGCGCTCGGTTTTGACCTGATGGACCGCAAGCTGCTGGAAGCGCTGATCCACAAATTCGACGGCGGCCCCGTGGGGCTGGACAACATCGCCGCCAGCATCGGCGAGGAGCCCGGCACCATCGAGGACGTGATCGAGCCCTATTTGATCCAGCAAGGCTATTTGCAGCGCACCCCGCGCGGGCGCATCGCCACCCAAGCCGCGTACCGGCACTTGGGGCTGGCAGCGCCCAGCGCCGCCCACGACCTCTTTGCCGCCGAGTGACCAAGCCTACAAGACGGGCGCGAGGGGCTTAGCTCAGCGGCTCATCGACCGGCGCGGCGTCCAGGTGCAGGGTGTCGGCCCAGCCCACCAGCCGCAGCCCCTGCGGGCTCCAGAGCAGGCGGTTGATGGCGGCGTTGCCCAACTGCCAGGTGCGCGGCGCTTGCAAGTCCACCCCGGTGGCCAGGCGGTACAGGGTATCGAGCACGCCGCCGTGGGTGACGATCACGATCTGCTGCCCCAGGTGCGCCGCCGCCACTTCTTCCAGCGCCTGCTGCACGCGCTGGCGCAGCGCCAGCAGCGACTCGCCACCCGGCGGGGCGAAATCCGGCACGCGGCGGCGCCAAAGCTCGGTGAGATCGGGCTGCGTGGTTTCGAGTTCGCTCCAGCGGCTGCCTTGGCAGACGCCAAAGTGGCGCTCGCGCAAACCCAGGTGCAGTTGCGTCTCCAGGCCTTGGGTGCGGGCGATGGCGGAGGCGGTGTCGGCGGCGCGCAACAAATCGCTGCTGTAAACGGCCCCCAGCGGCTCGCCGCGCAGCGCCTCGGCGGTGCGTTCGGCCTGCCAACGGCCGGTCATGTTGAGCTCGATGTCGAGCTGGCCTTGGATGCGGTTGTCGCGGTTCCAGGCGGTTTCGCCGTGCCGGATCGCCAAAATGCGGGTGCAGTGCACGCTTGTGTCCCCTAAAAAAAGCCGACAGCAGATCGGCAAGCCCTAGAATGGTAACGGGGATGGCGCGGTGCTGTCGCCACGAGGAGTTTTTATGCCCACTGCTGCCCAAAAAGAGATCGACGAGCGCACCAACCTGACCGGTTCCAACAAGTTCGAGATGCTGCTGTTCAGGCTTGGCGACGCCAAGGGCAGCGAGCGCTCCGAGCTGTTTGGCATCAATGTGTTCAAAATCCGCGAGATCGTGGCCATGCCCGCAGTCACGGCCATGGCCGGTGCGCCGCAGCACGTGCTGGGGGTGGTGAACCTGCGCGGCCAGGTGATCCCGGTGATCGACCTGCCGGCCGTGGTGGGCTGTGTGCCCAAGACCGGCCTCAACATCATGCTGGTGACCGAGTACGCGCGCACCACGCAAGCCTTTGCGGCCGAGTCGGTGGAAGACATCGTGCGCCTAGATTGGAAGCAAATTTTGTCGGCCGACGAAGCCATGGCGCGCGGCTACGTGACCAGCATCGCGCGCCTCGATGGCGACAAAAACAGCACCCGGCTGGCGCAGATTTTGGATGTGGAATCGATTTTGCAGCGCATTTTGCCGGCTGAGGAAGTGAACCTCAAGGCCAACTCCAGCGGTCCCGAGCTTAAATTGCGCCCCGGCGCGATCATCCTGGCCGCCGACGACTCCTTCGTGGCGCGCAGCATGATCGAGCAGGAGTTGAAGGCGCTCAAGCTGCCCTACGAAATGACCAAGACCGGCCAAGAGGCTTGGAATCGGCTGCAGGCCATTGCCGCCGAGTGCAAGGCCCAGGGGCAGGAGTTGAACGAGCGCGTGGCGCTGGTGTTGACCGATCTCGAAATGCCCGAGATGGACGGCTTCACCCTCACGCGCAACATCAAAAAAGACCCGGTCATGCGCAGCGTGCCGGTGGTGATCCACTCCTCGCTCACCGGCGACACCAACGAGCAGCACGTGCGCAGCGCCGGGGCCGACGCCTATGTGGCCAAGTTTGCCGCGCGCGAGCTCGATGTGGTGCTGCGCCAGGCGCTGGCGCGCTACGAGGCCGTGGTGGCCTGAGTCTGCGCTTGCGCTGGATCGGGCGGCGGTGCGGCACACGCGCTGCCCGCGGCGGGGCGCGCTTGGCGCAGGGCTTGCACCGAAACCGATACCGGAACCGGCACCGGCACCCCCAGTCCGGTGGGGGCGGCGTTTGCGGGCGCCTCTTCGCTATCGAACACGGTATCGCCCTCGTCCGAGGGCTGGCCCGTGGTTTGCAGGGTCTCGAAAGGGAACAATTCGCGGTCCATCAGGTGGCTGGGCACCACGCTTTGCAGCGCCTTGAGCATGTTGTCGAGCCGCCCCGGGTGTTTTTTCTCCCACTCGCGCAGCATCTGGCCCACTTGCTGGCGCTGCAGATTGTCTTGGCTGCCGCACAGGGTGCAGGGGATGAGCGGGAACTGGCGCACTTCGGCCCAGCGGATCAGGTCCGGTTCGGCCACGTAGGCCAGTGGCCGAATCACCATGAATTCGCCGTTGTCGCTCACCAGCTTGGCCGGCATGCCTTTGAGCTTGGCGCCAAAAAACATATTGAGCAGCAGCGTTTGCAAGATGTCGTCGCGGTGGTGCCCGAGCGCAATCTTGTTGCAGCCCAGTTCGCGCGCCACGCGGTACAAAATGCCCCGGCGCAGGCGGCTGCACAGGCTGCACAGGGTTTTGCCCTCGGGGATCACTTTTTTCACCACGCGGTAGGTGTCTTGGGTCTCGATGTGAAAGGGCACCCCAAGCTGCGACAGGTAAGCGGGCAGCACCTCGGCCGGAAAGCCGGGTTGTTTTTGGTCCAAGTTGACGGCAATCAGCTCGAACTCGATCGGGGCGCGCTGGCGCAGCTTGAGCAAAATGTCGAGCAGCGCATAGCTGTCTTTGCCGCCGCTGAGGCAGACCATGACGCGGTCGCCGGCCTCAATCATGCGGTAGTCGGCAATCGCTTGGCCGGTCAGGCGGCACAGGCGTTTTTCGAGTTTGTGGTTTTCGCGTTCGAGGTTCATGGGAGTCTTATAGCCCAGTTCAGAAAGTTATCCTAAAAAGATAAACTTTCTAATTTTGCTTACTTTGGCGCAGCAGCGGCGTTAGGGTGGCCGCAGGCATGGGCCGGCCGATCAAATAGCCCTGCAGTTGGTCGCAGTGGTGCAACTTGGTCAGAAAATCGCTTTGGGCTTGGGTTTCCACGCCTTCGGCCACCACCTCCAGCCCCAACTGGTGCGCCAATGCGATGGTGGCGGCGCAGATGGCGGCGTCGTTGCTGTCGGTTTCGATGTCGCGCACAAAGCCTTTGTCCACCTTCAGGCACTGGATGGGCAGGTGCTTGAGGTAGGCCAGCGAGGAATAACCGGTGCCAAAATCGTCGATGGCCAGCCGCACGCCCAAGGCGCGCAGGGCGCGCAATAACTCGATGGCCTGCGCTGGGTTGGTCATGGCCACCGATTCGGTGATCTCAAACTCGATCTCATCTTCTTGCAGTGCAAAGCGCTCCAGCAAGGCGCGCACACTGGGCAGCAACTGGGCTGAGCGCAACTGATGCGCCGACAGGTTGGTCGACATCGACAGGCCCACAATGCCCGCGTCGCGCCAAGCCGCCAGTTGGCCGCAGGCCTGCTCCAGCACCCATTGGCCAATGGAGTCAATCAGGCCCGTTTCTTCGGCCAGCGGAATGAAGCTCAGCGGCGGCACCAGCCCGAGCCGCGGGTGGTGCCAGCGCAGCAGGGCCTCAACGCCGCTGATGCGCTGGCTTTTGGTGCACCACTTGGGCTGGTAATGCAGTTCGAACTGTTGCGACGCCAAGGCTCCGCGCAGGTCGGTTTCGAGTTCGAGTCGGCGCTGCGCCTGCGCGTTGAGCTCCGCCTTGAAGTACTGCACCTGGTTGCGCCCCAGGTCCTTGGCGTGGTACATGGCGGCGTCGGCGTGCTTCATCAGCGTGGTGGCGTCGGTGCCATCCACTGGGTAAATGCTGATGCCGATGCTGGGGCTGGAGTGCAGCACGCGCTGGCCAATGAGGTAGGGCTGACCGAGGGAGGCCAAGATTTTTCCCACCACCGCGGTGGCCGCCAAATCTTCACTCAGCCCGGTGATGGCAACCACGAACTCATCGCCACCTTGGCGCGCCACGATGTCGGATTCGCGCACGCAGGCCTTGAGGCGCTGCGCGACCTCGACCAGCAACTCGTCGCCGACCTGGTGCCCCAGGGTGTCGTTGATGAGCTTGAAGCGGTCCATGTCGATGAACAGCAGCGCCACTTCGGTGCCGCTGCGCTGCGCCTGGTTCAGCGCTTGCTCCAGTGCGGCGCTCAAATGCAAGCGGTTGGGCAAGCCGGTGAGCGAGTCGTGGTAGGCGATGCGGCGGATGCGCTCCTCGGTGGCCTTTTGCTCGCGAATGTCAGAGAAGGTGGAGATGTGGTAGTCGATCTCGCCGTGTGGGTTGCACACCGTGGAAATGGTGACCAGGCGCGGCTCGGTGGCGCCGTTTTTGTGCCGATCCCACAGCTCGCCCTGCCAAAAACCCCGGTCTTTGATGGCGCGCCACATTTCGGCGTAGAGCGCGCGCGGGTTGCGCCCCGAGGACAGGATGCGCGGGTCCTGCCCGCGCACTTCCTCGGCGCTGTAGCCGGTCAGGCGCGTGAAGGCCGGGTTGGCTTCGATGATGCAGTTGTCGCGGTCGGTGATGAGGATGGCTTCGCCGCTGTAGTCGAACACGTGCGCGGCCAGGCGCAACTGGCGCTCGTTGCGCTTGCGCGCCAGAATGTTTTTGACCCGTGCCCGCAGCACCGTGCCCACCACGGGCTTGGTGAGGTAGTCGTCGGCCCCGAGTTCCAGCCCGTCGAGCTGGGTTTGCTCGGAGGTGTCGGCCGAGACGAAGATCACCGGGATTTCGTGCGTGGTGTGGTCGGCACGAAGGTGGCGCAGCACCTCGATGCCGCTCATGCCGGGCATCATCACATCGAGCAAAATCAGTTCGGGGTGTTCGGTGCGTGCGATCAGATCCAGCGCCGCTTGGCCGCTGGTGGCGGTCTTGATGCGGTAATCGGCCTTGAGCAGCGCCGCCAACAGGTGCAGGTTGGTGGGTACGTCATCGACCAGCAACAGCAACGGTTTGGCGGGAGCCCGCGGGGCTTCGGGGTGCGGCTCACTCATGGGGCGGGTGCGGCGGTGTGGCTGGCCGGTGGCGGCAACAGGGAGTCGATCAGGCGCAGCGCGCCGGGGTAGTCGAAATCATCTATTAATTGCAATAAACGCATGATAAGCGATTGCTGGGCGGGCAGGCTCGGTAGCAGTGCGGTCAAATCTTCGATCAGATTGTCGGGCGGCAGTTCGCCTTCGGCCAGCAGGGGGCGCAGGCCTTGCAACACGGTTTGCAGGGCGGCTTCGGCGCTGTCTGGCGCCTGGGTTGCGGGCGTGGGTGCGGTGTATGCCGCAGGCACCGAAGCAGCGGTTTGATGCGCGCCATCGGGGCCCTGTTCCAAGCCGGCAATGGCTGCCAGCGCGCGCTCCAGTTGCATCTCCAGCGCTTGCAGATCTGGTATGCGCTGGGCCTTGAGTTCGGCTTCTGCTTGCCGCGCCGCTTGCGCCAGTGCCAGCAGCCCCAGGTTGGCTGCCACCCCTTTGAGGCTGTGCAGTGGCCCGGCTGCGGCCTCCAGTTCGCCCAGCGCCAGCTCGTTGGCCAGCAGTTCCACGGTGCGGGTCTGCTGGTGCGCAAAGTCGCGCAGCAGCCGCAGCAGCAGCGGGCGCTGGCCGGCGCAGCGCTGCAAGGCGGCTTCGAAATCCAGCACCGCATCCGCCGCTGCGGTGGCTGGCGTGGGTGCCGAGGCAGCGGGTGGGCTCAGATGCGGCGGCAGCGCTTGCGCAGGCAAATGCGGTGCGGGCAAATGCTGCGCCAGCACACGCGCGAGTTCGGCCGGATCGATGGGCTTGGGCACAAAACCGTTCATGCCCGCATCCAGGCAGCGCCGGCGGTCTTCGTCGAACACGGCGGCCGACAAGGCGATGATGGGCACTGCCTGGCCTTGCGGCAGCGCACGCAACTGGCGCGCGGCTTGCAACCCATCGAGCACCGGCATGTGCAAATCCATCAGGATCAGATCGAAGGGCTGCGTGCGCGCCAGCGCCAGTGCCTGCTGGCCATCGTGCGCCAGGGTGACGCGGCAGCCGAGCCTTTCGAGCAGGCCTTGGGCCACTTGCTGGTTCAAGGGGTTGTCTTCGGCCACCAGCACGCGGGCCGACTGAAAGTGCAGGCTCGTGTGTTCGGGCAGCGCACACCATGAGCCCGGGCTGGCCAAGGCGTGGCCACTCAAGGCGTTGAGCAGCACCGAAGGCAGCACCGGTTTGCGCAGCACGGCCAGCGCTGGAATATCGCCCAGCGCCTGCAGCAGTGGCTCGCCATCGTGGGCGGTGACCATCAGCGTGGCCGGTGCCTGGCCGTAGCGCTGCGGATGGGAGGCGATGCGGTGCAACAGCTCGACGCCGTCCATGCCGGGCATTTTCCAGTCCAGCAACAAGGTGCCAAACGGGCTGCCGGCCGCCTGCGCCGCCGCCAACAGATCCAGCGCCTCGGGGCCGCTGGCGGCGCAGGCGTGCTCAATCTGCCAGGCGGTGAGTTGGGTGCTGAAGATGGCGCGTGCGCTTTCTTGGTCGTCCACGATCAGCACCTTGAGGCCCAGCGCTTGCGGCTGCACGGCGGGCGCGGTTTGCGCCGAGGTGCTGGCGAGCGGAACTTCAAAGCTGAAGGTCGAGCCTTGGCCCAGCGTGCTGCGCACGCCGATCGAGCCGCCCATGAGCTGCACCAAGCGCTGGCAGATCGCCAGCCCCAAGCCAGTGCCACCATAGCGGCGCGTCACGCTGCTATCGGCCTGCATAAAGGGCTGGAACAGTTGCGCCGCCACGGTTTCGCTCATGCCGATGCCGGTGTCGCTGACCTCGAAGCGAACCATTAAGCGGCCATCGGCGGGCTGCTGCGGGCCGCTGGCGCGCACCCGCACCGTAACCACACCGCGCTCGGTGAACTTGATGGCGTTGCCCACCAAGTTGACCAGCACCTGGCGCAGGCGCAGCGGGTCGCCGAGAACCTCATTGGGCAGGTCCGGCGCCAAGTCGACCAGCAGTTCGAGGCTTTTCTCGGTCAAGCGGCTGCTAAACAGGTCGCTCACATCGCGCAGCACCTGCTCGATGGAGAAGGGAATGTGCTCCAGTTCGAGCCGCCCGGCGTCGATTTTGGAAAAGTCTAGGATGTCGTTGAGCAAGCTCAGCAGCGAGCGGCCCGAGCGCAGCACCATGTCGAGCATCTGGCGCGGGCGCTCGGGCAGGTTTTGGTCGCGCACCAGTTGCGTCAGGCCCAGCACGGCGTTCATGGGGGTGCGGATTTCGTGGCTCATATTGGCCAGAAACTGCGATTTGGCGCGGTTGGCGGCCTCGGCCTCGAACTTGGCCTGCGTCAAGGCGGCCTTGTGCTGCTCCACCTCGTGGGCGGCGCGGTCGAAAGCGGCGGCAAAATGGGCCAGTTCGTCACGGCCTTGCAGGTCGGCGCGCACCCCAGTCTGGCCTTGGCCAAAGGCCTCGATGGCCAAGCGCAACTGGCGCGCACGCGTTAGGTGCAGCCGCACGAAATACCGAAACACCGCCTGCGAGCAAATCAGCGAGAGCAGCAGCGCCAGCAGCAGGGCCAGCAGCACGTAGGGGGCCGAGTCTTCGAGCGTGGTGGTGCTCATTTGGATCGACAGGCGGCCCAAGCTGCGGCCACCCAAGGCGATGTCGGATTCAATCAGAGCGGGCGCCAGCCAGCCGTGCCGGCGCTGCCCAAACTCGGCCAGCACGAAGTGGTCGTCTTGGTGCACCCGCACAAAACCAATGGCCTCGTGCGCCTGGGTGGCGGCGAGCAAATCGGACATTTGGGCAAAATCACGCTCCAGCAGTGGCGTCTGCAGCGCCAGCGCCAGCGTGCTGGCCAAGGTCTGGGTTTGCTGCTGCTCCAAGCGCTGCGCGTGCAGCACGAACACGGTGGCAGCGGCCACGGCCATGAGCAGGGTGGCAGACCCCACCACCAGCGCAACCAGCAGCGCAAACTGGGTTTGCAAGCTGGCGGGAAAGCGCGCGCGCTGCGTTTGAAACCAATTAGACATCGGCGCGGGCAGCGGTTGGTGCAAGGGGTGGCGGAAAGCGGTGAGCGGTCAGCGACTGACTGCTGCAGCGGGGGCTCATGTACCGCCTTGCGCCAACAAGCGGTACAACTCGACCACCAGCGGATCGACCTGGGCCAATTCCGGCCCCACGGGCAGCAAGCCTTGGTGTCCCAGCTCCTGCACAAAGGCGCGTCCAACCGGTTGCTGGTTGGCAAATTGCAGCAGCGCCGGAGCCAGCGTGGGGGCTAGGTGCGCCAGCCTAGGGCTTAGCAGATAGACCACGGCCGAGAGCGCGGCGGGCAGTTCGCGCATCACTTGCAACTGCGCCGCCACGGCGGGGTCCACTTGGCGCAGCGCCGTGAGCGAAACCACGGCCGCTTGCGCTTGCCCGAGCAGCACCAGTTGCATGGCATTGGCGTGGCTGCCCGCAATGCGAACCTGCACATCGGTGCCGGGGCGCAGGCCGTTGTCGCGCAGAAAGCGCATGCCGATCACGGTCAGGGTGGCCAATCCGTCAGAGACGGCCACAGTTTGGCCGCGCAGGGCGTTCAGGTCCGTGATGGGGGCCCCGCTGCGGCGCGTCACCAGCACCGGTTGCAGCGGGGCCTGGGTGCGCGCCAGTGGCAGATAGGCAAACTGGCGCTGCGCGATGCGCGAAAAAATCAGCGCATCGGCGGTGAGGTCGTAATCGTGGCGGCGCAACATGTCAAGGTGCGCGGCGTAGTCTGGGGCCAAATGAAACTGCACCGGGGTTTGCAACTGGCGCTCAAAAAAAGCCCGCACCGGCTCGAACAGCACCGCCAGACGCCGCGCTGGCAAGTAGGGCACGACGCCAAAACGCAGCGGGGTGGCGGCGCTTTGGGCGCGCAGCGGCAACACAGCCGAGGCAGCCAAGGCGGCAGCCAGCTTGAATTGCTCACGTCGTTGCATCATACGAACTTGCACCATCAGGGCTGAAAACGCAGATCCACGATCGCCAACGGGGAACGCAAGGGCAACGCTGGCCCAGCGCTTGGTTCATCTCGCCGCCTAGGGAAAAGAGGGAAATAGGTCAGACAGTTTAGCATGCCCCCCAAGCGTGCGCTGCGGTCAGGCTGTAGCCTAGGGGCAGCGGCCTAGGGGGCAGAGCGGCACCCGCACCCGCTGTCCGCGCCCGCCTTCACCACTGCCCGCTCTCGATCCGAATGGCCACTTCGCAGTCGTCAAAAATTTCGAGCTTGGCGATGCGCACCCGCACCCCGATCACGCCCGGCAGCCGCAGCAGGCGCAGCGCCAGCTTGCCGATCAGGCTCTCCAATAGGTTCACGTGCTCGGCGGTGCACTCGTCGATGATGATCTGGCGCACCTTGCGGTAGTCGAGCACGTGGCTGATGTCGTCGTCGTGCGGCTGCAGCGGCTGCGTGCCCTGGTTGAGATCGGCATCGACGCGGATGGGCTGCGGGCTGCTGCGCTCGTGATCGAGTATGCCTAGGTTGGCGTCAAAGCACAGGCCGGTGAGGGTGAGGATTTGGGTGCCGGCGTGGGCGGCGTGGGCGGGGGGGCTCATGCTTGGGGGGTCCCTTGGCGCTCGGCTTTGGTATGAAAGACCTCGACGCCCACGCTCTCGCAATCGGGGTAGACGTCAGGCTTGCAGGTTGATAGGCGCACCGCCTGCACGCCGGGGTGCGCCAGCAGGCGCTGGGCCAAGTCGTCGCACAGGGTTTCTTGCAGGCCGATCGGGCCTTGGGCGAGGCGCTGCGCCACCACGGCGCGCACGAAGTCGTAGTCCACCACTTCGTCGATCTGATCGCGCAAGGGGGTGGTCTGGGCATAGGGCACGTACAGATCGACGTCGATCCAGAGCCGCTGCGGGGCCACTTGCTCGAAGTCGTGGATGCCGATCTGGGCCTGCACCTCGAGGCGGCGCAAAAACAGCTTGCGGCAGTGGTGCAGGCTGGGCGGGGGCGCGTCGGGGCGTGCAGCGGGGGCGGTGCGGGTATTCATGGGTGTGCAGCAAGCCATTGATCGACGGCGAACATCACGTCCTGGTTCAGGGGCACGAGGTGTTGGCCGTTGTCCACGCACAGCGTGGTGCCGCAGATGGAAGGGGTTTCGGCCATGAAGAGGCAGGTTTTGGCCACGTCTTGCGGGGCTATGGGTTGGCGGCGCAGGTTGATGCGGCTGGCCAAGTGAAAATTTTCCGGGCTCTGCGGCCCGCTTAGGTACAACAGGCCGGGTGCGACGCCGCACACGCGCACCGTGGGCGCCAGTGCTTGGGCTTGCAGGGCGACGGCGCGCTCCAGCGCCTGTTTGGACAGGGTGTAGGAGAAATAGTCGGGGTTGAGGTTGTAGACTTTTTGATCCAGGATGTGGATCAGGCAGGGGCTGGGGGCAGACCCGGTCTGTGGTTGGGCTTGGGCGCGGGCCTGCAGCGGCTGTGGCGCGGTGACGGCTTGCTGCTGCGCCAGCAGTTGACCCAGCAGCAACGGCGCCAGCAGGTTGACCTGCAGTTGCCGCAAGGCCTGATCGGGTTTGAAGTCCAGCCCGGTGTCGGGCTCGAACAGGGCCGCGTTGTTGACCAGCGCCTGCAGCGCCCCGCCGTGGGCGGCGATGTGATCCATCATGGCGCGCAAGGCGCTTTCGTCGCCCAGTTCGGCCGCAATCAGCTCGATGCGCAAGCCCTCGGCCTGCAAGCGTGCTTGCAAAGCCTGTGCTTGCGCAGCCGAGCGGTGGTAATGGCACCAGACCTGCCAGCCCGCGCGCGCAAAGCACTGCACCAGTTCGGCGCCCAGGCGTTGCGCGCCGCCGGTGATGAGCACGCGCCGGCTCATGGCTGGCCCCCGGCGACGGCGCCGCTTGGGTCGGCGAAAAAAGCGGGAAAATCGGCCAAGGCCGATGTGGGCGGTTGGGGTGGGCGGCCGCCAGCACATCCGCCAGAACCCCTTCCCAGGCGGCCAAACAGCGCTTTTCTGCATCTCATGACTAACGATTCCTTTACAGAGCCCTCGGCGGTACAACTGGCCGGCATTATCCGCCAGCAAGTTCAGGCGGCTGGTGGTTGGCTGCCCTTTGACCGTTTCATGGCGCTGGCGCTGTACCAGCCCGGGCTGGGTTACTACGCGCACGCGGGGCGCAAGTTTGGGGCCATGCCGGCCAGCGGCAGCGATTTCGTCACCGCGCCGGAGCTTACACCGGCCTTTGGCCGCACGCTGGCGCGCCAGGTGGCGCAGGCGCTGCAGGCCAGCGGCACCGATGAGGTGTGGGAGTTTGGCGGCGGCAGCGGGGCGCTGGCGCAGCAGGTGCTGCAGCAATTGCAGGCCGACGGGGTGGCGCTGGCGCGCTACACCTTGGTCGAGCTATCCGCCGAGCTGCGCGGGCGCCAGCAGCAGCGGCTGGCGGCCTTTGCCCCGCACGTGGCCTGGGCCGATGCCTTGCCGCCGCAGATGCAGGGGGTGATCTTGGGCAACGAGGTGCTCGATGCGATGCCGGTGCAGTTGCTGTGCCGCCGCAGCGGGGTCTGGCATGAGCGCGGGGTGGGGTTGGCTGGGGGGCCGCCTTCGGCACATGGTGCGCAGACCTTTGATTGGGCGGATCGCCCCACGGACTTGCGCCCGCCGCTGCAAATCCCTGGCGAGCACGACTACCTGTGCGAAATCCACCCGCAGGCCGAGGCTTTCATCGCCACCTTGGCCGAGCGCTGGCAGCGCGGGGTGGCGTTTTTCATCGACTACGGCTTCCCCGAGGCCGAGTACTACCACCCGCAGCGCAGCGGCGGCACCCTGATGTGCCACCGCGCCCACCGCGCCGACGCCGACCCGCTGGCCGAGGTGGGGCTGAAAGACATCACGGCGCATGTGAACTTCACAGGCATTGCGCTGGCGGCGCAGCAGGGCGGTTTGGAGGTGCTGGGCTACACCAGCCAGGGGCGCTTTTTAATCAATGCCGGGCTGTTCGAGGGTGCGGCAGACTGGGGCTTGGCCGAACGCGCCGCCGCCGCCCGGCTGGTGAACGAACACGAGATGGGCGAGCTGTTCAAGGTGTTGGCGCTGGCCCCGGCGGCGTTGCAGCAGGGTTGGCTGCCCTCGGGGCTGCGGGTGGGGGATCGGACGCACACGCTCTGAGGCGCTGCGGGTGGCTTGGTGGGCGGCTTAGGGGGTTGCCACCAGCAAGGCCGCCTCGATGGCGGCCTCGCGCACCGCTTCGATAGCGCGCCCGATCTGCGGGCCGCTGGTGCGCGGGTTCAGCCCGGGCTGCGCCTGCAGCGCCGTTGCCACCGTGGCGGTGTCGGCCGCCAGCGCCGCCTGCAAGGCCAGCCGCAGCCGCTGCGCCTGCGGGTAGGCGTTGGACTCGTGGCCGAGCCGGCCGCGCGCGTCGGCCTCGCAGGCCAGCAGCACTTGCTCGAAGCGCTCGGGGCGGCGCAGCGCATCGCAGCGCTGCAACAGGCGCAGCGTGGCCGCCGCGCCCAGCCCCAAGCTGGCGTGGATATGGCCGTGCTCGCGCGCCACCACGTCGGCCAGTTCGCGGCAGTCGCGCGGCACGCGCCAGCGCTGCCCGATGGCCTGCGCCAACTTGGCGCTGCGCTGCTCGTGCCCGTGGTGGCGCGGCAGCAGCTCGGCCGGGGTGCTGCCCTTGCCGAGGTCGTGGCAGAGGCAGGCGTAGCGCACTTCCAGCCCCGCCCCGAGTCGCGCCGCCATGTCGAGCACCAGTTCCAGGTGCACCCCGGTATCGACTTCCGGGTGGTGTTCGGGGCGCTGTGGCACGCCCCAGAGCGCATCGACTTCGGGCAGCAGCACGCGCAGCGCACCGCACTGGCGCAGCACGGTCAGCAGGCGCGAGGGGCGCGGCTCCAGCAGGCCGCGCGACAGCTCCTGCCAGACCCGCTCCGGCACCAAGTGGTCGGCTTCGCCGTGCGCCACCATCTGCTGCATCAGGGCCAAGGTTGCGGGCGCGATCTGAAAATCGCTCCAGCGGGCGGCAAAACGCGCCATGCGCAAGATGCGCACCGGGTCTTCGGCAAAAGCCAGCGTGACGTGGCGCAGCACCTTGGCTTGCAAATCGGCGCGGCCGCCGTAGGGGTCGATCAACGCCGGGCTGTGCGGGTCGAAGCGCCCCTCGGCGTCGAGCGCAGCGGCGGGCAGCGCCATGGCGTTGATGCTCAGGTCGCGCCGTCCCAGGTCTTGCTCGATAGACACCGTCGGGTCGGCGTAAAAATCGAAGCCGTGGTAGCCGCGCGCGGTCTTGCGCTCGGTGCGCGCCAGCGCGTATTCCTCGTGCGTATGCGGGTGCAGGAACACCGGGAAGTCGCGCCCCACGGGCAAGTAGCCCTGCGCCCGCATCTGCTCGGGCGTGGCCCCCACCACCACCCAGTCGCGGTCGGCGTGCACGCTGCCGTCGGGGCGGCGGTGCGCCAGGTGGTAGTGGCCCAAGAGGCCGTCGCGCACGGCCCCGCCGACGAGGTAGATTTGCATCGGGTGGGTGCTAGGAGCGCAATCGGGCCGCATCAGCGTGCACGGGCTGGCCGATAGCCGCTCAGGCGTATTTTTCCAGGATGCGGGTGGAGCGTTCGAGGTCGTTTTCGGCGTCCGAGCCGCCGACGGCCTCCATCATGGAGCAGGCCATCATGCGGTAAAAGGCTTTGTCGAGTGCCTTGCGGGCAGCGGCCATTTGCTGCGCGATGTCTTCGCAGGGGCGGCCTTCGTCGATCATATGCACCAAGGCGCGCACCTGGCCTTCGATGCGGCGCAAGCGGTTGCTTATGACGCGCTGGTGCTGGGCGCGGTGCGCCGAGATCGGTTCGGTGGGGGCTGGGATCAAGTCCGCTGGCGGCGCTGTGGGCAGGGTGGCGGGCGCTGGCAGGGCGGCTTTGCTGGCCGACTTGGTGGTGCTTTTGCTCATGGTGGGCTGGGGTAGGGCGGTAGGGTATAGGGTGGAGCGTAGGTTTTATTTGCGCTTGGCCGCATTTTGCCGCAGCGCCAGCAGCGGGTCGGCGCGGCCGGCTTGTTCCAGGTAGCGCGCCGCCAGCGGCTCCAGCGCTTGGGGTGTGATGCCCAGCGCTTGCAGGCCCGGCAGTTTGCCGCTGGCCACGTTGTCCACTTGCAGCGAGCGCAGGTTGTCGCGGCTCAGCAGCGGCTCGCCGGGCAGGCACTGCAACAGCGCCGCCTGCAAGTGGCCCAGCGCCATGGGCAAGGGCAGCACCGGGCGCACATGGCCGCTTAGCCTGCCGGCCAGCCGCACCAAGTCGGCCAAGGTAAAGACTTCGGGGCCAGCGCACTCGACAATCTGGCCGCTGGTGGCCGGGTGTTGCAGGCAGTAAAGCAGCGCCTGCGCCACATCGCCGACCCAGACCGGTTGCAGCCGCGCCTGTGCACCCGCCAGCGGCATGATCGGGAACAGCTTTTGCAGCGTGGCAAAGAGATTGAGGAAGCGGTCTTCGGCGCCAAAGATCACGCTCGGGCGCAAGATGGTGAGGTCCAGCCCGGCGCTTTGCAGCAGCGCCTCGCCCGCGGCTTTGGTGGCTTGGTAGTCGGACGGGCCGTTGGCGCTGGCGCCAAGCGCGCTCACGTGCACCAGGCGGCGCACGCCGCTGGCTTGCATGGCTTGCGCCAGCTTGCGCGGCAGCTCCACGTGCACCTGCTCGAAGCGCTGGCGGCTGCCGTGCAGCACCGCGATCAGGTTGACCACGGCGTCGTGGCCGGGCAGCAGCCGCGCCAGCGCTTGCGCATCGTGCACATCGGCTTCGAGGGGTTGCACCAGCGGCAGCGTCTGCACCGCCTGGGCGTTGCGCAGGCGTCGGGTCGGCACGGTGGCGCGAATGCCGGCCCGGTTGAGCCGCTCGCACAGGTGGCGGCCGACAAAGCCGGTGCCGCCCAAAATCAGGACGTTGTTCATGGGGTCGATCGGGTTCGGGTTGGAGGAGCCATCGCGCGCATCAAGGCCGGGCCGCCGTGGTGGCTGCGTTGGGGGCGCTGGCGGCATTGGCCGCGCGCGGCCCGATGGGGGGCAGGTGCGCGCTGATGCGCTGCGGCTGCCCGCTCATGAGGGCGGCGTAGTTGGTGGAGTTGGCCAGCACGCGCTGCACGTAGTCGCGCGTTTCGGCAAAGGGAATGTTCTCGATCCAGATCGCGGCCTCCAGCACCGGGCCGTTGCGCCACTGGCGCGGCCGTCCGGCACCGGCGTTGTAGGCCGCGGCCGCCAGCGCCCGCACGCCGTCGAAGTTCTCCAGCGCCAGTTGCAAATAGGCGGTGCCGATGACGATGTTGGTGTCGCGGTCGTTGATCTGCTCGGGCTGGAAGTCGCGCAGCCCGATCTGGCGCGCAGTCCAGCGCGCGGTGGCGGGCATGACCTGCATCAGGCCAGAGGCACCCACGTGCGAGCGCGCATCCATAACGAAGCGGCTTTCTTGATGGATCAGGCCAAACACATAGGCCGGGTCGAGCCCGATCTCGCGGCTGCGCTGCACCACCTGCTCGCGAAAGGGCGTGGGGAAGCGCTGGCGCTGATCGACTTCCTGCCGGGTGCGCAGGCTGGTGCTGATGCAGCGGTCCCAGACCTGGCGGCTGCAGGCGAAGTCGGCCGCAGCCAGCAGCTCGCGGTCGCTCAGGCCGCCGCTCTGGTGCGTGATGGTCTGGTAGTTCCACTCGCGCACACCCTCTGCGCGCAAGCCAATGGCGATGGCGTGCAGGGCGCGCTGCAAGCCGGGGTTGTTGCGCGCCGCAGCGATTTCGGCCGCCGTGAGTGGGGCCGGGGCGGGCGGGGTGGTGATGGCCTGCCCCAGCGCTTCCAGGGCAAGCTGCTCGTAAAAGCCGCCCACGCCGGCGATGCGCTGGTACAGGCCTTGGGCTTGCTGGCGCATTTGCGCCGCCTGCGCCGCCGGGGCGCTGCGGGCGCGCTCGATCAGCGCGCGCGCCAGCCAGTAGCTCCAAGCCGGCTGATCGCGCTGCGCCGGGCTCATGGCCATGATGGCCTCATGCACCATGCCCCAGTTGCCGCCGCGCAGGGCGGCGCGGGTTTTCCAGATCAGGTGCTCGTCGTGCAGGTGCTCGACTTGGGCGCGGCCAAAGTGCTCCAGCGCGTCTGCATCGAGGCGCTGCGTGAGGCGCCGGCCAATCACACCGCGCACCCAGCTTTGCTCCTCGGGGCCGAGCTGGGTGCGCCAGCGTGCGCTGCCCAGTTGCTCGGCCGCTGCCGCCGGGTCGTTCATGGCCAGCCGGATCAGGGCCAGCGTGATCAGCTCGCGCGTGTGCGCAGCCGAGCTGTCGGCGGCCAGAAAGCGCGCCGGGTTTTCCATGATGCCTGCCACATCGGCGGCGCGGCCGGGGGCAACCAGGCGCACCGCCTGGGTGGAGATGGCGCGCTGGTTGTTTTCCGCTCCCAGCCGGGCGCGCTGCCAGACCACTTCGGGCGCGAGCGCACCAGCGGCCAGCAACTGTTCGGCAGCCAGCGCGCAGCCTTCGTCGGCGCGGGTTTGGCCCAGCCACAGCGGGGCCAGTTCGGCGGCGCGCTCAGCCGCTGGGCGTGGCCCCGGCGCGGCCAGAATCAGGCAACGCAGCTCGCGCTCGCTGGTGGGGCGCCACTGCGGCAGCTCTTCGTTGAAGGTTGCCCAGTTGCGGTTGTTGCCGAGTTCGATCATCCACTCGGTGCGCAGCCGGTTTTCGTAAGCGGTGCCGCTCCAGCGGCGCATAAAAGCGCGGATTTCCTCGGGGCTGGCGCTGCGCAGCCGCGCCGACAGCTCCCAGTAGCCGGCCAGTGGCTCCAGCGGATGCCCGGCTACTTGCGGCAGCAGGGCCGCTAGGCGCGGGGTGTCGTTGCGCTCGAAGGCGCGGCCCATGTCGAGCAGAACGCGGTCGGCGGCGCTGAGTGCAGCGGGCACAGCGCCCGCTGCAGCCGCAACCGTGGCAGCGGGCGGTGGTGTTGCAGGCAGGGCAGTCGCCCCCACCGCGCCCAGAGGCAGTAAGATGAACGCTGCCCAAGGCAGCAGCCGCCGCGCCGCAGCGCTCCGATCCACGCACAATTTTTGCATTCGCCGATTATGGACAACAAAAGCCCACTTGACCAGCCGGCGCGTAAAACCCAGTGGCGCCAGCACCTCATTGAGCAGCGCCTGCGCTTGGGTGACCGGCTGGCGCGCAACGAGGCGCTGCAGCGCGTCATGCGGGTGTGGCTGGTCGATCGGCCCGACACCGCCATAGGCGCCTACTGGCCAATCAAGGGCGAGTTCGACCCGTTGCCGGCCTTGTTTCGCTGGCAAGAGGCCGGGCGCGAGGCCGACGCGCTGGGGGCCAGCCGCGAGCGCAAAATCGGCCTGCCGGTGATCGACAAAAGCAACAAAACGCTGAGCTTTCACCGCTGGTACCCTGGCTGCCCGATGGAAGAAGACGCCTACGACATCCCCAAGCCCAAGGGCACCGAGCGCATCGAACCCACGCTGCTGTTTGTGCCCTGCGTGGGCTACGGGCCGGGCGGCTACCGGCTGGGCTATGGCGGCGGCTTTTACGACCGCACGCTGGCGCAGTTGCAGCCGCGCCCCTACACCGTGGGGCTGGCCTACACCCAGGGCTTTTTGCCCGACCTCGAGCCCGAGCCGCACGACTGGCCGCTAGACGCCATCTTGAACGACAACGGCGCAGTCTGGCCGTTGGACTGAAGCCCGCAGCGTGCCCCGGCCGCGCTCACATGCTGCGCCGGTACTGCCCGCCCACCTCGAACAGCGCCTGCGTGATCTGCCCCAGCGATGCCACGCGCACCGCCTGCATCAGCAGCTCGAACACGTTCTGGTTGTCGATCACCGCCTGCTGCAAGCGCTTGAGCATAGCTGGGGCCTGCTCGGCGTGGCGGGCGTGGAACGCCTCCAGCCTTTGCAGTTGCGATTGTTTTTCGGCCTCGGACGAGCGCGCCAGCTCGATCTGCGTGGGCAGCGCGTCGCCGTGCGGGTTGCGAAAGGTGTTGACGCCGATGATCGGGTAGGCGCCGCTGTGCTTGAGGTGCTCGTAGTGCATCGATTCGTCTTGGATGCGCCCGCGCTGGTAGCCGGTTTCCATCGCGCCCAGCACCCCGCCGCGCTCGCTGATGCGCTCGAACTCGGCCAGCACCGCTTCTTCCACCAGCTCGGTGAGCTCGTCGATGATGAAGGCACCCTGGTTCGGGTTCTCGTTTTTCGCCAAGCCCCACTCGCGGTTGATCACGAGCTGAATCGCCATGGCGCGGCGCACGCTTTCTTCGGTCGGCGTGGTGATGGCCTCGTCGTAGGCGTTGGTGTGCAGGCTGTTGCAGTTGTCGTAAATGGCGATCAGCGCCTGCAGCGTGGTGCGGATGTCGTTGAAGGCGATCTCTTGCGCGTGCAGGCTGCGGCCGCTGGTTTGCACGTGGTATTTGAGCTTTTGGCTGCGTTCGTTGGCACCGTATTTGTCGCGCATGGCCACGGCCCAGATGCGCCGCGCCACCCGGCCCAACACGGTGTATTCCGGGTCCATGCCGTTGCTGAAAAAGAAGCTCAGGTTGGGCGCAAAGTCGTCGATGTGCATGCCGCGCGCCAGATAGGCTTCGACGAAGGTGAAGCCGTTGGAGAGCGTGAAGGCAAGCTGGCTGATCGGGTTCGCGCCGGCCTCGGCAATGTGGTAGCCGCTGATGCTGACCGAGTAAAAATTGCGCACATCGTGGTGCACGAACCACTCGGCGATGTCGCCCATCACCTTCAGGCTGAACTCGGTGCTGAAGATGCAGGTGTTCTGGCCCTGGTCCTCTTTGAGGATGTCGGCCTGCACCGTGCCGCGCACATTGGCCAGCACCCAGGCGCGGATTTTGGCGGCTTCGGTGTCGGTCGGTTCGCGCCCGTTGTCGGTCTTGAACTTGTCGATCTGCTGGTCGATGGCGGTGTTCATGAACATCGCCAGAATGGTCGGGGCCGGGCCGTTGATGGTCATCGACACGCTGGTGCTCGGGTTGCACAGGTCAAAGCCGCTGTAGAGCACTTTGAGGTCGTCGAGGGTGGCGATGCTCACGCCGCTGTTGCCCACTTTGCCGTAGATGTCGGGCCGCGGATCGGGGTTGGCGCCGTAGAGCGTGACCGAATCGAAGGCCGTGCTCAGGCGCTTGGCCTCCATGCCCTGCGACAGCAGCTTGAAGCGGCGGTTGGTGCGAAAGGCGTCGCCCTCGCCGGCGAACATGCGCGTCGGGTCTTCGTTTTCGCGCTTGAAGGCGAACACGCCGGCGGTGTAGGGGAAGCTGCCGGGCACGTTGTCGAGCAGCAGCCACTTGAGGATTTCGCCCTCGCACTCGTAGCGCGGCAGCACCACTTTGCGGATTTTGCTGCCCGAGAGCGTGGTGTGCACCAAAGCGGTGCGGATTTCGCGGTCGCGGATTTTCACCACGTACTCGTCGCCGGCGTAGGCCTGCTGCATGGCGGGCCACTGCGCCAGCAGCTTGCGCGCCGCCGGGTCCAGCCGCTGCTCGCGCTGTTCGGCCAATTCCAGCGTGGCTTCGGCGGCCTTGGGGCGGTGCGCCTTGTCCACCCGCAGCATGGCGCTGGCGGCGCGCAGTTGCTGGATTTCGCGCGCCAGCCGCGCCTGCGCGCGCGCCTGCTGCTTGTAGCCGCGCACGGTTTCGGCGATTTCGGCCAGGTAGCGGGTGCGCGCGGGCGGCAGCACGGGCGACTGGTTGGAGCTGTGGCGCACGCTCACGGGCGGCAGACGCCCGCCCTCTGCGCCCAGCGGCAACGGCAGGCCGAGCGCGGCCAAGCGCGGTTTGAGCGCCTGGTAGAGGGCGCTCACGCCGTCGTCGTTGAAGCGGCTGGCGGTGGTGCCAAAAACCGGCATCTGCTCCGGGCTCTGGCTCCAGGCCTGGCGGTTGCGCTGCACCTGCTTGGCCACGTCGCGCAGCGCGTCGAGCGCGCCCTTGCGGTCGAACTTGTTGATGGCCACGAACTCGGCAAAGTCGAGCATGTCGATTTTTTCAAGTTGGCTGGGGGCGCCGAATTCGGGCGTCATCACGTACAGCGGCACATCGACCAGCGGCACGATGGCGGCGTCACCCTGGCCGATGCCCGAGGTCTCGACGATGATCAGATCGAAGCCCGCCACCTTGCACGCCGCGAGCACATCGGGCAGGGCGGCGCTGATTTCGCTGCCAAAGTCGCGCGTGGCCAGGCTGCGCATGAAGACCCGTTGCGCGCCGCCACCAGCGGCAAGCGTGGGGGCATCAACCCCGCCGCCGCCGGGCCGCCCCAAGGCGGCGGGCGCC
>NZ_BAWN01000024.1 GCF_000696225.1 Serpentinimonas barnesii
TCTGGCTCTGGCTCTGGCTCTGGCTCTGGCTCTGGCTCTGGCTCTGGCTCTGGCTCTGGCTCGGCTGCCGCTGCCCTGGCGGCCTTGCGCTTCACCCCCCCGGCCCCGGCGCTGCAAGCCATCCACCAGCGCCTCAAGGCCGAATTCGACCCGCACGGCCTGTTCAACCCCGGCCAGTGGGGCTGGGGCTTGTGAGCGCCTGGCGCTCCATGCCAGCCCTCCGAACCACTCCACCCCCACCTTTAACCCGCCCAGCCCCGCGATGCAAACCCAACTCGCCCCCCCCTACCTGGGCAGCCCCGATGGGCAGACGGCCCAAGACATTTTGCGCAAATGCGTGCATTGCGGTTTTTGCACCGCCACCTGCCCCACCTACCAGTTGCTGGGCGACGAGCTCGATGGCCCACGCGGACGCATCTACCTGATCAAACAGGTGCTCGAAGGGGTCACCCCGACCGAGCGCACCCAGCAGCACCTGGACCGCTGCCTGACCTGCCGCAACTGCGAAAGCACCTGCCCCAGCGGCGTGGAGTACGGCAAACTGCTCGACATCGGGCGCAAGGCCGTGGCGGCGCAGGTGCCGCGCTCCAGCCCCCAGCGCGCGCTGCGCTGGCTGCTCAAAGAGGGCTTAACGTCGCGCGCGTTTGCCCCCGCCATGCGCCTCGGGCAGGCCGTGCGCCCCTTGTTGCCGGCGGCGCTGCGCGCCAAGGTGCCGCAGCGCGTGGCGCCGGGTCCGTGGCCACAGCGCCCACATGCGCGCCGGGTGCTGCTGCCCGAAGGCTGCGTGCAACCGGCCATGCTGCCGCACATCAACCACGCCAGCGCGCGCGTGCTCGACGCCGCCGGGCTGCAGGTGCTGCGCCTGCCCCAAGGCGGCTGCTGCGGTGCGCTGCGGCTGCACCTGGACGACCACAGCGGTGCCTTGGCCCAGATGCGCGCCAACATCGACGCCTGGTGGCCGCACGTGCGCCCCGACAGCGCGCAGCCGGTGGAGGCCATCGTCAGCAACGCCTCGGGCTGCGGCGTGCTGCTCAAAGACTACGGGCACCAGTTGCGCCACGACCCGGCCTACGCCGCCAAGGCGCAGCGGGTGAGCGAACTGGCGCGCGACATCAGCGAACTGCTGCCCGATCTGCTGCCCGCCTTGCAGCGCAAACTGGCCCTGGCCGATGCAGCCCGCAGCCCCGCCGTGCCGCGCCCCAAGCTGGCCTACCACCCACCCTGCACCTTGCAACACGGGCAGCAACTGCGCGGCGGGGTGGAGCAGGGTTTGCGGGCGCTGGGTTTTGAGGTGCAGACAGCGCGCACCGAGGCGCACCTGTGCTGCGGCTCGGCCGGCACCTACTCGGTGCTGCAAGCGGGCTTGTCGAGCCAGTTGCGCGAGCGCAAGCTCGGGCACTTGGGCGAACTGGGGGCCGAGCAGATCGTTTCGGCCAACATCGGCTGCATCACGCACCTGCAAAGCGGCACCCAGACCCCGGTGCGGCACTGGATCGAGGTGCTCGACGAGGCGCTCACAGCCGCCGCCGAGGCGGAGGCCGCCGCCGTTTGAGGTAAGCTGGCGCCATGCCGCGCCCCATTCACGCCACCATCCACCTGCCTGCGCTGCAGCACAATCTGCAGCGCTGCCGCCAAGCGGGTGGTGCGGCGCGGGTGTGGGCGGTGCTCAAGGCCAATGCCTATGGGCACGGCATCGAGCGCGTCTATGCCGCGCTGCGCGGCGCCGATGGGCTGGCGCTGCTGGACCTGAGCGAGGCCGAGCGGCTGCGCGCCCTGGGCTGGCGCGGCCCCATTTTGCTGCTCGAAGGCGCTTTCGAGCCGCGCGACTTGGAACTGTGCTCGCGGCTGCAACTCTGGCACGTGCTGCACCGCAGCGAGCAGATCGACTGGCTGGCGGCGCACAAGACCGAAGCGCCGCAGCGCGTGTTCCTTAAGCTCAACTCGGGCATGAACCGGCTCGGCCTGCGCCCCGACGCCTTTCGCGCCGCTTGGACGCGCCTGAGCCGCCTGCCCCAAGTCGAAGAAGTCGGGCTGATGACGCACTTTAGCGACGCCGACGGCCTGCGCGGCGGCCAAGAAGGCGTGCGGCACCAGATCGACACCTTTGTGCGCACCACCCACGACCTGCCCGGCGAGCGCAGCCTGTGCAACAGCGCCGCCCTGCTGCGCAACGGGCTGGCGCTGCATCTGGGCAGCGGCCCCGAGGTGCAGCCGCTGGCGGCCGACTGGACCCGCCCCGGCATCGCGCTCTACGGCAGCGCGCCCGATTTTCCCCAGCACAGCGCCGCCGACTGGGGCCTGCAAGCCACCCAGACCCTAGCCAGCCAACTGATCGCGGTGCAAGACGTGCCTGCGGGCGAAACCGTGGGCTACGGCTCTACCTACAGCGCCACCCAAGCCATGCGCATTGGCATCGTGGCCTGCGGCTACGCCGACGGCTACCCGCGCCACGCCCCCGGCAACAACGCCCACGGCGGCCCGGTGTTGGTGCGCGGCGTGCGCACGCGCTTGGTCGGGCGCGTGAGCATGGACATGCTGGCCGTCGATCTGGGCCCGGTCGAAGCGCACTTGGGGCCTTGCCAGCCCGGCGACGAGGTCACGCTCTGGGGCCGCAGCCGCTGCGGCGCGCTGCTGCCCATCGACGAGGTGGCGCAGGCCGCCGGCACCTTGGGCTACGAGCTGATGTGCGCGCTGGCCGCCAGGGTGCCGGTGTCGGTCGAGCCGCTGCCCTGAGGCCCTGATGCCCTTCGCAGACCTTCGCAGCACCACAGCACCTCAACCCCCACACTCACCCCGCCAGCCCCGCACCCTCTGGTCAGCGGTGACGGCACCCACACTCTGTACTCACCTTCATGGATGCCTGGACCCTGACCCTCCTGCTGGCCAGCGCCGGCTTTGCCGCCGGGGCGCTCAACGCCATTGCCGGCGGCGGCAGCTTTCTGACCCTGCCGGCGCTGCTGGTGGCTGGCCTGCCGCCGATCGTGGCCAATGCCACCAGCGCCTTGGCCGTCAGCCCCGGCTACTTGGGCAGCACGCTGGGCTTTAGGGCCGAGCTGGCGCAACTGCCGCGCCGGCGGCTGCTGCGCGAAACGCTGCTGTCGGCGGCGGGCGGTGTGCTGGGGGCCTTGTTGCTGCTGCTCACCCCCTCCGAGGTGTTTCGTGGCCTGATTCCGTGGCTGCTGCTGTTTGCCACCGCCCTGTTCTTGCTCGGGCCCTGGCTGGCGCAGCGCCTGGTGCGGGCCGGCGCTCAGGGCGAACCCGGCTGGCGCAACCCCGGACTGCTGGCGGTGGCCACCTACGGCGGCTACTTCAACGGCGGGCTGGGCATCTTGCTCATGGCCCTCTACAGCGCCAGCGGCGAAAAGAACCTGCACACCGCCAACGCGCTCAAAAACCTCAACTCGCTGGTGCTCTCGCTGGTCTCGGTGCTGACCTTTGTGCTCGCCGGGGTGATCGCTTGGGGCCCGGCGCTGTTGATGATGGCCGCCGCCACGGCTGGCGGTTACGTCGGGGCACGCCATGCGCGGCGCCTGTCGATGCGCAGCGTGCGCGCGGTGGTGGTCTGCACCGGGCTGGTGATGAGCGCCTTGTTTTTCTGGCGCGGCTGAAGGGCCTCCGCTGTTGCCCCGTGGCCCTCAGAGCTTGAAGGTGCCCACCACCCGATCGAGCTCGGCCGCCTGCTCTTGCAGCGAACTGGCAGCAGCGGCGGCTTGCTCGACCAGCGCCGCGTTTTGCTGCGTCACGTCGCTGATGTCGGACACCGAGCGCTTGACCCCTTCGATGCTTTCTGCCTGCTGCGCCCCAGCGGCGGCCATGTCGCTGATCAGGTGCGTCACTGCTTGGATCGACTGCACCACCTCGGCCATGGTCTGGCCGGCGCGGTGCACCTGCGCGGTGCCGGCTGCGGTTTGCTGCACCGAGGCGTCGATCAGCGCCTTGATCTCGCGCGCCGCCTGCGAGGAGCGCTGCGCCAGCGCACGCACCTCGGCGGCCACCACCGCAAAGCCGCGCCCTTGCTCGCCCGCGCGCGCCGCCTCCACGGCGGCGTTGAGCGCCAGAATGTTGGTCTGAAAGGCAATGGCGTCGATCACTGCAATGATGTCGGCCACCTTGCGCGACGAGACCTCGATCGCCTCCATGGTCTGCACCACCTGCCGCACCGAATCGCCGCCCCGGCCGACCACCGCCGAAGCCGTTTGCGCCAGCGCATCGGCCGAGCGCGCGTGCGCCGCATTCTGACCCACCACTCCGGTGAGTTGCTCCAGCGCACCCACGATCTGCTCGGTCGAGTCGGCCTGCAAGGCGGTGCGCTGCGACAAATCGTTGTTGCCGCTGGCGATGTCGCCAGATGCCGCGAGGATCGACTCGGTGCCGTTGTGCACGCGCCCAACCAGCTTGCGCAGGCTCAGCGTCATGTCGCGCAAGCCCGCTTGCAGTTGGCCGATTTCGTTGCGCGAGTCCACCGCCACGTCTTGCGACAAATCGCCGCCCGCGATGTCGTGCGCTAGCCCCACCGCGCGGCGCAGCGGCCGCGTCACCATGCTGTTGATGAAGGGGTAGATCAAGAGCAGCACCGGAATGCTGGTCAGCAGCGCCAGCAGGATCGACTGCCAGCGCTGCATGGCCAGCTGCTGGTTCACCTCGGCCAGCGGCACGCGCATGCTCACGGTGCCCAGCACCGTGTTTTCGGGCACGGCGTGGCAGGTCATGCAGTTCTTGCCCAAGTAGTTGCTGGCGTTGAGCGTGGGCCGGATCACGCGCAAAAATTCGCCGCGCTCGTCTTGCAGCACCTCGGCGTATTCCTGCCCGGTCTCGATCACCCACTGCTCGGCGGCGTCGGGGCGCAGGTTGTTTTCGGTGCCGGGGCCAAAGGTTGCCGCCACCCCAGGCCCGCGCACCACCCGCACCTCTTCGATGCTGCCCAGCTGGTTGAGCTGGTCCAGAAACAACTGGCGCTGGTCGATGGTGCCGGTCATCATCATGCCGGTCAGGCCGGCCATGGTGGCGTCGTGCAGGCTGGAAGTAAACACCCGCGCCTGCTCGATCGCCGCCTGGCGCGCCGTGTGGCCCTGCCAGACGATCACCGCGGTCCAGACCAGCAGCAAGGCCACGGCGATGGTGAGCAACAGTTGGGCCCAGATGCGGGTACGGGGTGGGGCGGTCATCAAAGTCTCCGTTGATCGAGAATGGGCCGGCACACCCGATCCAAGACGCGCATGCTATGCCACATGTACGCGCACCTATTTGCGCCAAATCAAACAGATTTAATTTAGACTGCGCACTTTACGCACCTGCCTGCAGCCACGCCGCCGCGCGCTCGCCGATCATGATCGAGGGCGCATTGGTGTTGCCGCCGATGAGCGTGGGCATGATCGAGGCGTCGGCCACGCGCAGCCCCTGCAGGCCGTGTACACGCAGTTGCGCATCCACCACCGCGCCTTCATCCGCCCCCATGCGGCAGGTGCCGACCGGGTGGTAGATGGTGTCGGCGCGACTGCGGATTAGCTGCTCCCAAGCCACCTCCCCCTGCAGTTGCTCGTCATACAGCGGGGCACCGCGCCAAGGCTGCAAGGGGCTGCGCAACAAGATCTCACGCATTTGCTGTGCGCCCCGGCTCAGCAGATGCAGATCGCGCGCATCCGACAAAAAGGCCGGGTCGATCAGGGGTGCCGCCAGCGGATCGGCGCTGCGCAAGCCAACCCGACCCCGCGCATGCGGCCGCAGCACGCACACGTGGCAGCTAAAGCCGTAGCCCCAATGCAGCTTGCGTGCGTGGTCATCGACAATGCCGATGCAAAAATGCAGTTGCAGATCGGGGCGCGGCTGCTGCGCATCGGAGCGCCAAAAGGCCCCGCCTTCGGCGCTGGGTGAGCTCAGCAGCCCGCTGCCGTCGCGGCGCCACTGCCGCCAGCCCTGCCACTGCTGCCAGGCGGCACCGAAACCGATGCCAAACAGATCGGTGCGGCTGCTGCGGTACGAGAGCGTCAAGTCCAGATGGTCTTGCAGGTTCTGCCCCACCCCGGGCAGGCGGTGCACGAGCGGGATGCCGTGGCGCTGCAGTTCGTCTGGCGGCCCCACGCCCGAGAGCAACAGCAACTGCGGCGACTGCAAGGCCCCAGCGCACAACACCACTTCGCGCCGGGCGCGCAGGCTGATGTGGCGGCCGCGCTGGCGCGCCTGCACCCCCACGGCACGCCGCCCCTCGAACAGCACCCGGGTGGCGTGGGTGCGGGTGAGCAGCGTGAGGTTGGGGCGCTGCAGCACCGGGTGCACAAAGGCCGCCGCCGCCGAGCAGCGCTGGCCGCGCCGAGCCGGGTCGTGGAACTGCGTCACCTGGAACCGGTAAGCCCCCTCCTGCTCCTGCCCGTTGTAGTCGGGGTTGGGCGCGATGCCTTGCTGCGCGCAGGCCTCGATGAAAGCCTGCGTGACCGGGTGCGGGCTGACCTGATCGGCCACGTGCAGCGGCCCCCCAACCCCGCGCCATTCGTTGGGGCCGCGCTGGTTGTGCTCGCTGCGCATAAAAAAGGGCAGCACCTCGGCGTGCGACCAACCCGCCGCCCCGGCTGCGGCCCAGTCGTCGTAATCGCTGCGGTGGCCGCGCGCATAGAGCATGGCGTTGATGGCCGAGGAGCCGCCGAGCGCCTTGCCGCGCGGCTGGTAGCCGCAGCGCCCGAGCAGGCCCGGCTGCGGCACGGTCTCGAAAGCCCAGTTGTTGTACTTGAAGGGGCGCGCGGGCAGCATCGCCACCACCCCGGCGGGCAGGCGGATGGCCAGGTCGCGGCCGTCGCCGCCGGCCTCCAGCAGCGCCACCGTCACGGCCGGGTTTTCGCTCAGGCGTGCGGCCAGCACGCAGCCGGCCGAGCCGCCGCCCACAATCAGGTAGTCGAAGGTGTCGTGTTGGGGATCGGGTGTCATATTGACTGCACGGTGTACGATGATGAACCGGCTGCGGCGCAATTTAACGGCGGTCACAAGCCTTGGCGGCACCACCACCCGAGCACGCCACCGCTGCGCCATGCTACACCAATCCCATCCCCCACCACAGCCACGCCGCACCATGCCAGACAACAGCCCCTACGACCCCGAACTGGGCGACTGGCAGACCCTCACCAGCTTTGCCAACCCGACCGAGGCTTGGCTGTTGCAAGGCCGGCTGCAAGCCTGCGGCGTGCCAACCATGGTCGCCGACGACCAGATGGCACAGATCTATTCTTTGCTGGCGCAAGCCATTCCGGCGCGCGTGATGGTGCCGCAGCAGCGACTGACCGAAGCCCAAGCGATCTATCAGGCCTTTTTGCGGGGCGAATTTGCGCTGCGCGACGACGACCCCGCTCCGTTCGGGTAGCCCGTTCGGTTTGCAGGCCGCCGACGCTGCGCGGGTAAATCCCTATGCACAAAAGCGGCGCGCCTGCTTATGATCAATAGGATTGTTGGTGCAAGCGGCTTCTAGCCCTTGCATGCACAAGGTCAGAGGAGACAACCCTGAACGTCGAACAACAGCGTTAGCTCGGTCAAAGAACCGATTCCGAAACCAAGGGCCGCAAGGCCCAAACCTCGCCAGCCCCGTGCTGGCGTTTTTATTGGGCGCTTGCCTAGACGGCCTGCACTCAGGCCCGTGTATCGAGCAAAGAGCCCAGCGCTTGGTCCGTCTTGAGCGCCATGCGCACCGCCAGCAAGTTGGCCGCGAAGTCGGTGGCCGCGACGCGCTGCTGCACCACATCTTGAACCAGATCGGCGCCGGGTTGGGGCAAGCGCTCGACCTGCGCGACCACCCCGCTGGGCATTTGGGCCTGCTGGCGCACTTGGCTGCGCTGAAACCCCGGCGTTTGGGCATTGGCCACGTTGTGGGCCGCCACATCCAGGCGCAATTGCGCCGCCCGCATGCCTGATAGTCCGGTTAGCGCCAAGTTTTGCACGATGCGTAGGGGTGGGTTGGTGTGGCTGGTTTGCCGCAGTGTAAACCGCCCAAGCCAGCGCTGCAAGCCTGTTGCCCGAGTGGGGCCAAGTCTGGGCACAATACGCTTAGGCGGTGGAGCGAGTCGCCCCCTAGCCCCTCTGATCTACATTATTCACGCTTACCGTTGCTTCTGCCATGTCTCAGCCCCTACTTGACGAACTTGAGCGCGCCCGGCGCAGTGGCCCGGTGCGCGACATCCTGATTCCGCCGTGCCCCGAGCTGCTGCGACAGTTGCAGCAGGCCATGGCCGAGGCGGAGCCCGATTTGGTCGAGATCGACCGCATTGCCAGTTCCGACGTGGCCATGGCTGCGGCCTTGATGCGCCACGCCAACAGCCCCCTCTTTGCCCTAGAACACCCGGTGCAAACGGTTGGACGCGCCATGACGGTGCTGGGTTTGCAGGCCGCGGTGCAGTTGCTTAGCGGCTTTCTGGCGCGCCGGGCGCTGCCGGTGCATTCGCCCCTGTTGCGGCATTTCTGGGACACCTCGACCCGGCGCGCACTGGCCTGCGCACACATCAGCAGGCAACTCTACGACCTCGACGCCGGGCTGGCTTACAGCGCGGGCCTGTTTTGTCATGTGGGCATGCCGGTCATGCTCGGAGGCCTCAAGGGTTACGGCAGCACCATCGCCGAAGCGCTGGCGCGGCGCGACCGCAGCTTTTCCCAGACCGAAGAGGCCAACCACCGCACCGACCATGCGGTGGTGGGAGCAATCGTGGCCCGCACCTGGAAGCTGCCGACCGAGGTGGCGCTGGCGGTGCGGCTGCACCACGATTTCACCTGCCTAGGCGATACCCGCATTGGTGCCCCAGTGCGCCAACTGGTGGCGCTGTTGCTGGTGGCCGACTACCTGGTGCTGCAGCACGAGGGCGTTAATGCACCGGCCGACTGGGCCCGTTGCGGGGCCGCCTGTTTGGCCCATTTGCAAATCGATGCCGCTGAAGTGGAGCACTGGATCGACGAGTTGCACCCGGTCTTTGAGGCCGTCTCCCTGCACTGAACACCCGACCCGGCTCAGAGTGGGTGCTCGGTGTAAAAGCGCCCGCCGTGGTAGAGCAAGGGCCGGGCATCTGGCCGATGCTCGCAGCGCTCGACCGCACCGACGAAGATCAGGTGGTCGCCCTCGGCGTGCTGGCTGTGGTGTCGGCACTCGAAGCGCGCCACGCCGCCGGCCAGCAAGGGCACACCGGCGGGGCTGGGCTGGTGCTCCACCCCGGCCCAGCGGTCGATGCCGGGGGTGGCGAAACGCAGTGCCAGGTCGCGCTGCGAGGCCGCCAGCACGTGAATGGCAAAGTGCCGGGCATCCCGAAACACCGGCAGTGCGTTGGAGCGCAAAGCCAGACTCCAGAGCACCAACGCCGGCTCCAAGGACACCGAATTAAAGGAGTTCACCGTCAGCCCGACCGGGGAGCCATCGACCGCTCGGGTGGTGACGATGGTCACGCCGGTGGCAAAGCGGCCCAACGCAGCGCGCAGGTCCTGCGGGGAAGGGTGGGGTGCGTTGGTGCGTGGCGTCATAAACGGGCTAGATTGTCACCGAATCTGCCCCTGCGCCCATTTGCACTCAAGGCGCAAGGGATTTATGCCGGTCCGTACTCGGGGCTTTGCCCACTCATCTGACGGGCCAGCGCGCGCCCCGAGCCGGCCCCCAGCGTCCAGCCCAAGGTGCCGTGGCCCACATTGAGCCACAAGCCGCCGATGCGGCTGGGGCCGATCAGCGGCACGTTGCTGGGGGTGGTGGGGCGCAGGCCGCACCAAAAGTTGGGCGCACCGCCTTGTTCAGGCAAACGGGTGTCGGCCACACCCGGGAACACCGCCTCAATGCGCTGCAACAGGCGCGCGCAGCGTGCCCGTGCCAAGGGGGTATCGAGCGCGTGGTCCATGCCGGCCAGTTCGAGCGTGCCCGCGACCCGCAACTGGTCCCCCAGACGCGAGACGGCGATTTTGCATTCGTCGTCGATCAGACTGAGGGCCGGCGCGCGCTCGGGCCGCAGCAGGTTCAGGGTGGCGCTGTAGCCTTTGCACGGATAGACCGGCAAACGCAAGCCCAAGGGCCGAGCCAGCGCCACCGAGTCGCTGCCGCAAGCCAGCACAAAGGCATCGGCCTGCAGCACCCGGGTCACGCCCGTGCGCTGGTGCCGGATCACCGCCCGCTTGAGCACCCCGCCTTCGAGCGCCAACTGCTCGATCAGGTGCCCATACAGCAGGTGCGCCCCCGCGCCTTGGCAGCGCAGCGCCAGCGCCTGGGTGAAGGCGCGCGCATCGCCATGCTCGTCGGTGCGGGTGTAACAGCCGCCCAGCAGGCGCTCGGCAAAGGGCTGCAGGGCCGGCTCGAGCTGCAACAACTCGTCGCGCCCGAGCTGGCGCCGCTGGACCCCGAGCGCCTGCATCATGTCGGTGACGCGGGCCGCGCCGCGCAGGCTGGCGGCGTCGGTGCAATAAAGCGCGATGCCGCGCTGGCTGCGCTGGTACTCGATGCCGGTCTGCTGCACCATCTGCTCCAGGGTGGTCTGGCTGTAGCGCGCCAGCGCCACCAGTTGGCGCAGGTTGCGCTCGAAAGCGCTGTGCGTGCACTGGCGCAAAAAACGCAACAGCCACGACCACTGGGCCCGGTCCCACTGCGGCCGCAGCAGCAAAGGGGCTTGGCGCTGCAACATCCAGCCCAAGGCCTTCAGGGGGGTGTCGGGGTGGGCCCACGGCGCGCTGTAACCGACCGAAATTTGGGCCGCGTTGGCAAAGCTGGTTTCCAGCGCCGCATCGCTTTGGCGGTCCACCAGCGTGACCTCGTGCCCGGCTTGCAACAAATGCCACGCACTGCAGGTGCCGATGATGCCAGCCCCGAGAACGACGACGTGCATGCAAGCTCCTTTCGTGGGCCGCTTGGGGCCCGTTGTGTCGTTGATTTTGCCGCATTCCCCAGCTCCATCCCCACCACCGGCCCAAGTGCCTGTTGGCAGGGCGCTCCGATCAGGCTGCGGGCCGCGGGCATTCGATCAGTTGCTGCGCCAAAAATCCGGCTTGTTCGTTTTTGTCTGCGTAACCCAGTGGGTTGGCCACCACCCGGCAGCGCCCCACCGTGTAATCGTGGGCGCAGTGCAGGTGGCCGTGCAGCCACAGGTCGGCCAGCGGCAACAGCTCGTCGAGGGCGTTGCAAAAACCGGCGCTGCCCGGATTGAGCCCGTAGCGCGGGTCGTGGCTGCGCAGGCTGGGGGCAAAGTGCGTCACCACCACGGTCGGGCCGGGGTGCGCTTGCGCCAGCGCCTGGCGCAACCAGTGCTGGCACAGCAGGGCTTGCTCGCGCATGGCCGCGGCATCAAAAACCTGGCCGTGGCGCAGCGTTTGCATTTTGTGCAGATAGTGGTTGGCGGCCCGAAAGGCGCGCTCGCGCAGTTTGAGCCGCCGCGCCTGCGGGTCGGCTGGCAGGCCGCGCCCACTGTAGGGCCGCTCAGCCAAGGCGTCAAAGTCGCTCCACAAGGTGGTCCCGACAAAACGCACGCCTCGGTAAAGCCACTGCTCGCGCTCCAGCCAGACGATCCCCAGCCGCTCGCAGCAGGCGCGCAGGGCCTGGTGGGTGGCGTCGAAATCGAGCCCGTCGTACTCGTGGTTGCCCGGGCAAAACAGCACCGGCGTGGGCCAGCCCGCGTACTGCGGCAAGGGTGAAAACCGGCGCAAGCCCCAGTCGGGCTCGCTCATCAGGGGCGGCGCGGGGGGCGATGGCTGCGGCTGCGGCGCATGCGGCTGCACCCGGTCAGCAGCCGGGCTGGCTGTGGCAGCCGGGGTGGCGCCTGGGGCGGTTTTGGGCGCCGATGCGCGTTGGTAAGACCCTATGTCGCCCGCCAGCACCAGCACATCCGCACCCGGCGCGGGTCTGGCTTGCCAACCCGGCTGAACCTCAAGGTGCAAATCGCTCAGGAGTTGTATTTTCATGGAGCAAGGCGGGTCGTGCGACGAAGGCGAACCCAGTCAGCCTGCGCCCCTGCAAGGGGTCGAAATGGAGCTGCGAATGTAAGGGATTGAAAAAGGACTTGGCAAGCATCTAGGGTTTACCCTAAGATCGGGGCCTGATTATGCTGCATTGCAGCAAAAGGACTGTGATGACGACTTCATCCCCCTCTATGCCGGCCCGCTCAGCGCTGGGTGATGCCGCACCAACACCTGCAAGCCCGGCCAAGCCCGCGCCTGCGCGGGCCCGACCCGGCCTAGGCATTGCGCTCGCGGAGCGCCCACGCATCTGGGTGCGCCCACTGGCTGCGCTGCTGCTGTCGCTGGGCGTGGTCTTGCTGGCGCTGGCCAGCGAGCGGCTGCTGAGCGAGCGGGCCAACGATTATCTGCTGCTGGCCTGGCTGGCTCTGTGGCTGCTGCTGTTTGCTGGCTGCCTGTTGCTGGCCGGCACCACGCGCCGCATGGCCCAGCGCTGCGCCCATGCGCTGGACCACTGGGCCCGGCGACGCGCTCAGGCCCGGGCCGACGCCCGGTTTATGGCGCTGGCCAAACACGATGCCCGCTTGCAGACCGAATTGCGCGTGTCGCAGGATGGGCCATCGGTTGCGTCGGATTGAGGCCAGCGCCCACGCGCCCTGCCCCATAATGCCGTCACCCCCTTAGCCTAACCCACGCACCAATGAACGAAGCCCACCCTCCGCTCTGGCTGCGCCGCGCCCTGATTGCCGCGCTGCTGAGCGTGCTGCTGCTGGCCGGTCTGGTGGTGCTGCAGCCCTTCGTCACCGCCGTCGCCTGGGCGGCGATCTTGGTCTATGTCTCGTGGCCGCTGTACCTGCGCCTGCTGGCCCGCTTCCATGGCCGGCGCGGCTGGGCCGCGTTCGCGATGACGATGGGGCTGGCGGTGGTCCTGGTCGCAGTGCCGGCCTGGCTGCTGTTCATGCTGCAGCGCGAAGGGTATGGCGCGATGCGCGACGCGGTGGCCCTGTTGCGCGCCGGCGTCGAGCTGCCGGAACCGCTGGCGGCCATTCCATGGCTCGGCCCTTGGCTGCAGGAGCGGCTGGCGCTGCTCGGCGGCGACGGTGAGGCACTGGGCCGCCAGCTTGCCGCCATGGGCGAGCAGTGGGGGCAGTGGCTGGGCGCGCATGCGGTCGGCCTGCTTGGCGATCTGGGCCTGAATGCAATGCGCTTTGCGATCGCCTTGCTGACCGCCTTCTTCTTGTTCCGAGACGGTGCGGAGTTGATTGCGCAATCGCGTCAGGTGTTGCACAGCCTGCTCGGTGCGCGCGTGCAGGCCTACTTCAACGCGGTCGGTGACACCACCCGCGCCGTCGTCTACGGTCTGTTGTTGGCGGCCATCGTGCAGGGCTTCATGGCCGGGCTGGGCTACTGGGCGGTGGGCATCTCGGCGCCGGTTTTTTGGGGTGCGGCGACCGCAATGCTGGCGCTGATCCCGTTCGGCGCAACGCTGATCTGGGTGCCGATGGGGCTGTGGCTGCTGCTCACCGGCCACGTCGCCGCCGGCATCGGCCTGCTGCTCTGGGGCATGCTGGCGGTGAGCTGGATCGACAACTTGGTGCGCCCGCTGATCATCAGCGGCGTGTCCAAGGTGCCGTTCCTGATCGTGTTGTTTGGCGTGCTCGGCGGGCTGGGCGCGTTCGGCCTGATCGGGCTGTTCGTGGGCCCGGTCATCTTGGCGGTGCTGCTGGCCATCTGGCGGGAATGGGCCAACACGGAAGCCGCCGCCGCGCGGGCAGCGGAGGCAGCGGAGGCAGCGGAGGCAGCGGAGGCAGCTGACGCTGCGCCCACTGATTTGCGCAAAAGCCCTTAAGCGTCCGCGCCGGCCACCAGCCGCTGCTCCAGCTGCGCCTTGACCGCCAGCAACTCGGGCGGCAGGTGGTGCGCCAGTTGCTCGAAGTGTGCGCCGTGGCTGGCCAGTTCTTGCGCCCAGTCGGCGGCGTCGATGTGGCTCACGGCCTCGAACTGCTGCGCGCTAAAGGCCAGCCCGTCCCAGTTCAAATCGGCGTAGCGCGGGCTGGTGCCAAAGGCGTGATCCTGCCCCTCGGCTTGGCCTTCGAGGCGCTGCAGCATCCAGTGCAGCACGCGCATGTTGTCGCCAAAGCCGGGCCAGACGAACTTGCCGTCAGCGCCTTTGCGAAACCAGTTGACGCAAAAAATGGCTGGCAGGCGCGCCCCACTGGCCGCCAGCCGGGCCCCGAGATCGATCCAGTGCTGGAAGTAGTCGCTCATGTGGTAGCCGCAAAAGGGCAGCATGGCGAAGGGGTCGCGGCGCACCACGCCTTGCGCGCCAAAAGCGGCGGCGGTGGTCTCAGAGCCCATGGTGGCAGCCATGTACACGCCCTCGTTCCAGTTGCGCGCCTGCGTGACCAAGGGCACCGTGCTGCTGCGCCGGCCGCCGAAGATGAAGGCGTCGATCGGCACCCCGGCCGGGTCGTCCCAAGCCGGGTCGAGCGCCGGGTTGTTGGTGGCCGACACGGTAAAGCGTGCGTTTGCGTGCGCCGCCTTGGCACCGCTGTCTTGGGCCAGTTGCGGCGTCCAGTCGCGCCCCTGCCAGTCGATGGCGTGCGCCGGGGCTGGGCCCATGCCTTCCCACCAGACGTCGCCGTCGTCGGTGCGCGCCACGTTGGTGAAAATCACGTCGCGCTCGAGGCTGCGCATGCAGTTGGGGTTGGTCAGGGTGTTGGTGCCGGGGGCCACGCCAAAGTAGCCCGCTTCGGGGTTGATGGCGTACAGGCGGCCATCGGCGCCGGGCTTGATCCAGGCGATGTCGTCGCCCACGGTGCTCACGTGCCAGCCCTCGAAGGCCTTGGGCGGGATCAGCATGGCGAAGTTGGTTTTGCCGCAGGCGCTGGGGAACGCGGCCGCAACGTGGTACTTTTTGCCTTGGGGGTTGGTCACGCCCAAAATCAACATGTGCTCGGCCAGCCAGCCTTGCTCGCGCCCCATGGCCGAGGCGATGCGCAGCGCCAGGCATTTTTTGCCCAGCAGCGCGTTGCCGCCGTAGCCCGAGCCGTAGGACCAGATTTCGCGCGTCTCGGGGTAGTGCACGATGTATTTGGTTTGCGGGTTGCAAGGCCAAGCCACGTCGGCCTGCCCCGGCTGCAGCGGTGCGCCCACGGTGTGCATGCAGGGCACGAACTCGCCCTCGCGGCCCAGCACCTCATAAACCGCGCGGCCCATGCGCGTCATGTGGCGCATGTTGACCACCACGTAGGGGCTGTCGGAGAGCTCGACCCCGATGTGCGCAATCGGCGAGCCCAGCGGCCCCATGGAGAAAGCGATCACGTACAGGGTGCGCCCGCGCATGCAGCCTTCAAACAGCGGCTGCAAGGTGGCGCGCATCTGCGCCGGGGCCATCCAGTTGTTGGTCGGACCGGCGTCTTCGGCCTTTTCGGAGCAGATGTAGGTGCGGTCTTCGACCCGAGCCACGTCGGAAGGGTCGGTGCGGGCGAGGTAGGAATTGGGGCGCTTGGCTGGGTTCAGGCGCTCCAGGGTGCCGGCATCGACCATCTGCTGGCACAGGCGGTCGTATTCGGCTGGCGAGCCGTCGCACCAGACGATGCGCTCGGGTTGGCACAGGGCGGCCATGTCGGCCACCCAGGCCAGCAGGCGGGCGTGTTTGACCCAATCGGGTGCGTTCAGGGCCAGGCCCGACATCGCAGGTGCGTTCATGCAATCGACTCCAGAGACTAAAAAAACGGATGTGGAAAATCCCCGCTGAGGGACTTGCCGGATCCGTTTTGTGGCCTTGTGAGAAAGCGCCATGCGAGCCGCTTGGGTTTAACCTTGAATTTTATGAAAGGTGCGTGAAATTGGCTGGATTTTCTCATGCAAGACTTGCATAAACTGATGCCGCCTCTGCGCCTGTGTTTGACTTGGCCTCGGACCGGCCACCACTGGGTCGGTTTCAGAGCCGGCGTTCCAGCACGCGCAGCACTTCGGCGCCATAGGCCTGCAGTTTTTTCTGCCCCAAACCGGGGATGCCTTGCAGATCGGCCAAGGTGCGCGGCAGGCGCTGCGCCAGCGCCTCCAGCGTGGCGTCGTGAAAAATCACATAGGCGGGCAGGTTGTGCTCGCGCGCCACTTCGGCGCGCCAGGCTTTGAGGGCGGCCAGGGTTTCGCGCGCGGCCAGCGGCAGCGTGCTGGCGGCGCTGCTGCGCGTGCGCGCCGATGCGGCGGGCGCGGTGCGGGTGCTGGCCTGCAATTTCAGGTACACGCTCTGCTCGCCCTTGAGCACGGCGCGTGCGCCCTCGCCCAAGCGCAGGGTGTTGAAGTGCTCGCCATCGACCCACACCGCCGCACGCGCAATGAGCTGGCGCAGCAGGCTGCGCCATTCGCGCTCGCCCAGTTCGGCCCCGATGCCAAAGGTGCTCAGGCGCTGGTGCCCGTGCTGCTGCACCTTGTCGGTGGCCTTGCCGCGCAAAATATCGATCAGGTGCCCAGCCCCAAAGGCGCTGCCGCTGGCCTGCTGCACCCGAAAGATGCACGAGAGCAGCTTGCGCGCCGCCTCGCTGGCGTCCCAGGTTTGGGGCGGAGCCAGGCAGTTGTCGCAGTTGTGGCACGGGCTGGAGGCTTGCCCAAAGTAGCCCAGCAGGCGCACGCGGCGGCAATCGCTGGCCTCGGCCAGGGCCAGCAGGCCGTCGAGCTTGCCGCGCATGGCTTGCTTGAATTCGTCGGCGGCCGGGCTGGCGTCGATCAGGCTGCGTTGCTGGATCACGTCTTGCAGCCCGTAGGCCATCCAGGCATTGGCCGGCTGGCCGTCGCGGCCGGCGCGGCCGGTCTCTTGGTAGTAGCCCTCGATGTTTTTGGGCAAGTCGAGGTGCGCGACAAAACGCACGTCGGGCTTGTCTATGCCCATGCCAAAGGCGATGGTGGCGACCATGATCAGCCCCTCTTCTCGCAAGAAGCGGTCTTGGTGGCGCTGGCGCGTGGCGGCGTCGAGCCCGGCGTGGTAGGGCAGCGCCTGCAGGCCGTGCGCCGCCAGTTGCGCCGCCACGTCTTCGACCTTGCGCCGCGACTGGCAATAGACCACGCCCGCGTCGTGCTGCAACTGGCCATTGAGCTGGCTGCTGTGCTCGCGCTCGATAAAGCGCAGCAACTGCTGCAGGCTGTCTTTTTTCTCGACGATGGCGTAGCGGATATTGGGCCGGTCGAAGCTGCTCACAAAGGTGCGCGCCTGCTGCAACTGCAACTGCTCGACGATGTCGGCGCGGGTGAGGGCATCGGCGGTGGCGGTTAGGGCGATGCGCGGCACGCCGGGAAAACGCTCGTGCAGCGCCACCAGACTGCGGTAGTCGGGCCGGAAATCGTGCCCCCACTGGCTCACGCAGTGCGCCTCGTCGATGGCAAACAGGCTCAGGGTGCCGCGCTCGTACAGGGCTTGCAGTTGCGCCATGCAGCGCGCCGTGGCCAGCCGCTCGGGGGCGGCGTAGAGCAGGGTGAGCGCGCCGCTCATCATGCGCCGCTCGACCGCTGCGGCCTGCTCCGGGCTTAAGCTGGAATTGAGGTAGGCCGCCTCCACCCCGGCTTCGAGCAGGGCCCCCACCTGGTCGTGCATGAGCGCGATCAGCGGCGAGACCACCACCGTGAGCCCATGCCCGGCGCGCTGGCGCACGATGGCGGGCACCTGGTAGCAGAGCGATTTGCCACCGCCCGTGGGCATGAGCACCAGCGCGTCGCCGCCCGCGCTCAGGTGCGCCACGATCTCGGCCTGCGCGCCGCGAAAGGCGGGGTAGCCAAACACCTCTTGCAGCACCTGCAAGCAGGGGTCGGCGGTGGCCTGCGGCCCCAGAGGTGCCAGCGCCGCCTCAGTCACGGGCGGCGATCACATCTGCTCCCAAGGCAGGCCGTCAAACCGCCAGCCGTTGCGGGTGGAGCGGTGAAAGTTGGCATCCAACTCGCCCTCGAAGCCGTGCAGCACGTGCGCCACTTGGCCAAAGCCAGCCGCCTCCAGCGCCGCCCCGGCGTCGAGGGTGCGCTTGCCGCTGCGGCAAATCAGCAGCAGCGGGCGCTCTTTGCTGCCGGCTTCGCGCTCGACCTGCTGCACGAAACGCTGCGCATCGGGGCGCAGTTCGGGGTATTCGTACCACGGCACCTGCACCACACCGGGCGGTCGGCCCACGTAGAGCGACTCGACTTCCATGCGCACATCGACGAACAGCGGGCGTTGCTCAGCCGGGCGATCGTTGTGGCTTTGCAGCCAGTCCCAAGCCTGGCGGGGTAAAAAGTGTTGCATAGGGGCTTATTCTCGCCGCAGCAGCCGCGCCGCCTCGCGCGCAAAATAGGTTAGCACGCCGTCGGCCCCGGCGCGCTTGAAGGCCAGCAGGCTCTCAATCATCACGGCATCGTGCGCCAGCCAGCCGTTTTGCGCCGCCGCCTTGAGCATGGCGTATTCGCCGCTCACCTGGTAGGCAAAGGTGGGCACGCGGAACTCGTCTTTCACGCGGCGCACGATGTCGAGGTAGGGCAGACCCGGCTTGACCATCACCATATCGGCCCCTTCGGCCAAGTCGAGTGCCACCTCGCGCAGCGCCTCGTCGCTGTTGCCGGGGTCCATCTGATAGACCTTTTTGTCGGCGCGACCCAGGTTGGCGGCGCTGCCCACCGCATCGCGAAACGGCCCGTAAAAGGCGCTGGCGTACTTGGCGCTGTAGGCCATGATGCGCGTGTGCACCTGACCCTGCGCCTCCAGTGCCTGCCGGATGGCGCCGATGCGGCCATCCATCATGTCGCTCGGGGCCACGATATCGACCCCGGCCGCCGCCTGGCACAGCGCCTGCTGCACCAGCACCTGCACCGTGGCGTCGTTGACGATGTAGCCGCTGTCATCGAGCAGGCCGTCTTGGCCGTGGCTGGTGTAGGGGTCGAGCGCCACGTCGGTCATCAGCCCCAGTTCGGGAAAGCGCGCTTTCAGCGCCGCCACCGCGCGCGGCACCAGGCCCTCGGGGTTGCAGGCTTCGCGCCCGTCTGGGGTTTTGAGGGCTGGGTCGATCACCGGAAACAGCGCCAGCGCCGGAATGCCCAGCTCCACACACTCCTGCGCCACCACCAGCAGCCGGTCCAGGCTCAGGCGCTCCACGCCGGGCATGGAGGCCACCGGCTCGCAGCGCTGGCTGCCTTCGAGCAGGAACACCGGGTAGATCAGGTCGTGCGCCGTGAGCTGGTGTTCGCGCACCAGGTTGCGGCTAAAGGCATCGCGGCGCAGGCGACGCGGCCGCGACAGCGGAAAAGGGGCAGGGGGCTGGCTCATGCGCGTATTGTGGCAAACTCCGCCGCACAAATGCGCGGGCCTTGAGGGTCGCAAGCGCCTTGCATGTGTTTTTTCATTTTGAGCCCATGCCCCCTTCCAACCCGACCCCTGCCCCAAGCGCTCCTGGGACCCCTACCGCCGAGCCGCTGGCGCCCGATCAGGCTTGGCGCATGGCCGAGCATTGGCCCGAGCTCAGCGCCGCCCTCGCCACCCAGGCGCTGGAAGCCGCAGACCGGATGTTGCGCGGGCTCGAGATGCTGGTGCTGCGCGAGCGCCTGAGTGCCCCCGAAATGCAGGTGCTGGCCACTCCGGCCCTGCGCTTGCAGCGTTGCGCCAAGCAGGTGCAGCAGATCCTGCGCACGCAAAGCGGCCAGGTGCGGCTGTCGCACGAGAAAATCGATTTCGCTCTGGTGATCGAGGCGGTGCTGCACGACCGGCGCGATGAATGGATGGCCCGCGGCCTGACGCTGCGGCGCTTTCTGCAACCCATCGAGCTGCTGATCGACCCGACGCTGGGCTACAGCCTGTGTCTGGCGATGGTGGACTGGGCGCAACGCTTTGGCGAGCACCTCGAGCTGCGCCTGGAGCTCGACCCCCTCCAGCCCTGCGCGGTGTTGACGCTGCGCACGCATGAGGGCAGCCAAGCCGCAGACGCCGAGCGGCTGCTGCAAGACTCGATCGAATGGCTGCTGTTGCGCCAACTGGCCGACACCGATGGCGGCATCGAGCTGCAGAGCCGCGCGACCGAAGACGGGGTCGAACTGAGCGCGCGCTTGCGCCGCGTTTGCGTCGCACAAGAATCCAAACCAGCCGATGAACCGGCCACCCCGCTATCCAAGGCGCCAACGCCCCCCGCCCCAGCCCAGCCGGAGCCACCGGCCAAGACCGGTGCGGTGCTGGTGTGCTCCGCCGACCCGGCCGTGCGCCGCGACACGCTGGCGCTCTTGCAACCCATGGGCTTGGTGACCGATGCCGTCGCCAGCGCGGTTCAAGCCTTGGCTTTGTTGCGCGAGCGCCCGGTGTCGCTGCTGATTTTTGACGCAGAGCACCCGCCCGCCGACGCGCCGCAACTGCACCAGGTACTGGCGGGCAACTGGGCGGGTCTGCCGGTGTTGCGCCTGGTGCGGTTGCGCGCCACCGCCCACGACGAGCACGGCGGTGACACGGCGGTGATGTCAGAAAAAATGCAAGTCCCGATCGACGCGCTGCCGATCGCCCTAGCCCCCGCCGTGCGCTTTGCGCTCTCGCACCTGGTTTAGGCTTTAGCCGACTGGGCCTTGACCTTGAGCCGCCAGGCGTGCAGCAGCGGCTCGGTGTAGCCGCTGGGCTGCTCGCAGCCCTTGAACACCAAGTCGAGCGCGGCCTGGTAGGCGGCCCCGTCGGGGTGCGCCAGCAGGCTGCGGTAGGCCGGGTCGGCGGCGTTTTGGGCATCGACCTTGGCCGCCATGCGGGCGAAGGTGGCGCGCACCTGGGCCTCGCTCACCACCCCGTGCAGCAGCCAGTTGGCCACGTGCTGGCTGGAGATGCGCAGCGTGGCGCGGTCTTCCATCAGGCCGATGTCGTTGATGTCGGGCACCTTGGAGCAGCCCACGCCCTGGTCCACCCAGCGCACCACATAGCCCAAAATGCCTTGGATGTTGTTGTCGAGCTCGGCCTGCTTGTCGGCCTCGCTCCAGTTGGGCTGCGCCGCCACCGGCACCGTGAGCAAGCCCTGCAGCAGGGCGGCGCGCTCGGCGTCGGCGTCGATGCGCTCCAGCTCTTGCTGCACCTCGGCCACATTCACCTGGTGGTAGTGCAGCGCGTGCAAGGTGGCGGCGGTGGGGCTGGGCACCCAGGCGGTGTTGGCACCGGCCTTGGGATGGGCGATTTTTTGTTTCAGCATCTCGGCCATCAGGTCGGGCATGGCCCACATGCCCTTGCCGATCTGGGCCCGCCCGCGCAAGCCCATCCCCAGGCCCACCAGCACGTTGTTGCGCTCGTAAGCGGCGATCCAGGCGCTGGACTTCATCTCGCCCTTGCGCACCATGGGGCCAGCCTGCATGGCGGTGTGCATCTCGTCGCCGGTGCGGTCCAAAAAACCGGTGTTGATGAAGGCCACGCGGCTGGCGGCGGCGGCAATGCAGGCCTTGAGGTTGACGCTGGTGCGCCGTTCTTCGTCCATGATGCCCAGCTTGACTGTGCTCTCGGGCAGGCCCAGCAAGCGCTCGACGCGGCCAAACAGTTCGGCGGCAAACGCCACTTCCTGCGGCCCGTGCATCTTGGGCTTGACGATGTACACGCTGCCGCTGCGGCTGTTGCGGATCGGCTCGCCGCTGGGCAGGCGACCGTGGCCTTGCAGGTCGTGCAAGGCGATGGTGGTGGTCAGCACCGCATCTAGGATGCCCTCGGGGATTTCGCGCGCCACGCCTGCGGCATCGGTGTAGAGGATGGCCGGGTTGCACATCAGGTGCCCGACGTTGCGCACGAACAGCAGCGAGCGCCCGTGCAGGCGCAGCTCGCCGCCGTCGGGCCGGGTGTAGCAGCGGTCGGGGTTGAGGCCGCGCGTCAGGCTGATGCCGCCCTTGTCGAAGGTCTCGGTCAGGTTGCCGCGCAAAATGCCGAGCCAGTTGCGGTAGCCCAGGATTTTGTCTTCGGCATCGACGGCGGCGACCGAATCTTCCAAGTCCAGAATGGTCGAGAGCGCCGACTCCAGCACCACGTCGGAGATGCCGGCCGGGTCGGTGCGCCCGATCGTGGCCTGGCGGTCCAGCACGATTTCGATGTGGTTGCCGTGGTGCTGCAGCAGCAGCGCGCTCGGGGCCTCGGGTGCGCCCCGGTAACCCAGCAGCTGCTGCGGCTGGCGCAGGCCGGTCTGCTGGCCGTCGTCCAGTCTCACTTGCAGCGCCCCGGCGACGATGCGGTAGCCGCAAGCGTCTTGGTGCGACTCGATCGCCAGCGGGGCGGCTTGGTCTAGGAACTGGCGCGCAAAGGCGATCACGCGCGCGCCGCGCAGCGGGTTGTAGCCACGGCCGCGCTCGCAGCCCTCGGACTCGGGGATGGCGTCGGTGCCATAGAGCGCGTCGTAGAGCGAGCCCCAGCGCGCATTGGCGGCATTGAGCGCGTAGCGCGCGTTCAAAATCGGCACCACCAGCTGCGGCCCGGCCTGCAGCGCCAGTTCGGCATCCACATTGGCCGTGCTGGCGCGCACGCCGCTGGGCGCGGGCACCAGGTAGCCTATGCCTTCGAGGAACGCGCGGTAGGCCGGCATGTCGGTGATCGGGCCGGGGTGGGCGCGGTGCCAGCGGTCCAGCTCGGCCTGCAGGCGGTCGCGCTCGGCCAGCAGGGCGGCGTTTTTGGGCGCCAGATCGGTGACGATGGCCTCAAAACCGGCCCAAAAGGGGGCGCTGTCGATGCCGGTGCCGGGCAGCACCTCTTGGTTGACAAAGTCGTACAGGGCGCTGGCAACTTGCAGGCGGCCGGCGGCGGTGCGGGCGGTGGCGGGGGCGGTGGACATGCAAAGCTCCAAAGGATGCGGACAAAGGGTGTATGCGATGGGGCCTACTGTAGGGCATGGCGGGGCCCGCATTGGCGCGCTGGAGCCACCAGCAGACGTGACTTTTTTGTATGCAATAAGGCAAAATCAGCCTGCATAACCTCTGCTTAAGGGATCAATCTCACTGCCAGCCACCGCCATGGACAAATTCAAAGCCCTGCAGACTCTGGTCGCGGTCGCCACCCGTGGCAGCCTAGCGGCTGCCGCGCGCGCCGAGGGGGTGGCAGCGGCCGTGATCGGGCGCCGGCTCGACGCGCTGGAGCAACATCTGGGCGTGCGGCTGCTGCTGCGCAGCACCCGGCGTCTGGCGCTCACCACCGAAGGCGCGGCCCTGCTGGAGCAGGCACAGCGTCTGCTGGCCGAGCTGGCCGAGGCCGAAGCCAGCGTCAGCGCCGGCGGCGCGCGCGCCCAAGGCCATTTGCGCCTCACGGCCCCGGCCGGCTTTGGGCGCCGCCATGTGGCCCCCCTGTTGCCTGACTTTCGCCAACAGCACCCGCAGGTGTCGCTCTCGCTCAACCTGAGCGACCGCGTCATCGACTTGGCCGCCGAGGGCTACGACTGCGCCGTGCGCGTGGGCGATTTGCCCGACTCTGCCTTGGTGAGCGTGCGCCTGGCCGACAACCACCGCCTGTGCGTGGCCGCCCCCAGCTACGTGCAGCGCCACGGCCAGCCACAGCACCCGACCGACCTGCAGCGCTTCGACTGCCTGGCCCTCACCTCCGAAGCCTCGCAGACGCGCGGCTGGGCCTTTCGGGCCACGCATGGGCCCCCAGCGGGCTCGGGCACTGCGCCCAACCCCACACTGCTGCACGTGCGCCCGCGTGGTGCGCTCGACTGCACCGACGGCCAGGTGCTGTACGACTGGTGCCTGGCTGGCCACGGCATTGCCTGGCGCAGCGCCTGGGAGGTCCAAGCCGACGTGCAGGCCGGGCGCCTGCTGGAGCTGCTGCCCACCTATGCCGCCCCACCCAGTGGCATCTACGCCGTGTTCCCGCAGCGCAAGCACCTGCCGCTGCGCACCCGAGCGTGGATCGATTTCCTCAAGGCGCATTACGCCCAGCCGCTGTTTGGCTTGCGCGGTGGCTGGGGCGCAAGCGCTGCGACGCCGGAGCAAGGGTAAGTCCCGATGGTGAATTGAATTTGCAAAGCTAGCATTTAATACCCTTACACCTACAGGTATCAGGTGCAGGGCCTTCAATTTGTCCACCCACCACATGCCGGAGCCCCCTCATGAGCCCAACACCTTTGCCACATCCTTCACGGCGCCAGTTGCTGCACGGCGGAGCCGCCGTCGGCTTGGCCTTGCTCGCCACCGGCTGCGCCACCCCAATCGGTACGGCCAAGGCGCGCGTGGTGGTGGTCGGCGGCGGCTGGGGCGGCATAGGCGCGGCGCGCACGCTGGCCGAGAGTGGCCAAGTCGAGGTGACGATGCTGGAACCCCACCCCAGCTTCATGTCCAGCCCCATGAGCGCGCTCTACATCGCGGGCTTGAAGCCCCTGAGCTACCTCAACCACAGCTACCGCAACGTCGATCGCACCGGGGTGCGCCGGGTGCGCGAGCGCGCCACCGCAATCGACCGCAGCGCGCGCTTTGTGCAGACCGAAACCCAGCGCCTGCCCTACGACTACCTGGTGCTCTCGCCCGGGATTGAATACATGGAAGAAAGCCTGCCCGGCTATGCCGAAGGCCGCGACCGACTGCCGGTGGGCTTTCGGGCCTTCGAGCACGAAGCGGTGCGCCAGCAGGCCGACGCCTTCCTGAGCCAAGGCGGGATTTACGTCATGACAGTGCCCCGGCCACCGTACCGCTGCCCGCCTGCCGCCTACGAGCGCGCCTGCATGCTCGCCGAGCAGATGCAGCGCCGCCGCACCCGGGGCAAGATCGTCATCGTCGATGCCAACTCCGACCCAACCCCGGCCCCCACCGCGCGCTCCATCGTACACGCCATGGAGACGCTTTACCCGAACGAAATCGAGTACCGGCGCGACCTCGTGCCCTCGCGCATCGACGCCGCACGGCGCGTCCTGAGCACCCCTGAGGGCGACATCAACTACACCGTGGCCAACATCATTCCCCCCATGCGCGCCCCGGGCCTGATCCGTCAGGCCGGCTTGGGGGAGCGCTGGGCCAGCGTGCATCTGCCGAGCTTTCGCAGCACGGCCGACCCCTTGGTCTATGTCATCGGCGACGCCCAAGGCTCCATCCTGCCCAAGAGCGGACACGTGGCCCACGGGGCCGGCATGCAGGTGGCCAAGGAAATCCTGGGGCTGGTCGCCGGCCGTCCGGAGCCGGCTCCGGCACCCGGCACCACGGTGGCGCTGCCGGGCGGCATCTGCTGGGCCAAGGTGAATGAAAAGTCGGCCATCATGGTCAACGTCTCGGCCAGCATGCAAATCGGGCAGGCGGCGCGCCTGAGCTTCGAGGTCGATCCGCAGCACAACGCGCGCTCCAAACAGGGCTCGCTCGAATGGGCCCAGCTGATGTGGGGCACGATGCTCGGCTGAGGGCCAGCAGAGCCGCTGCGGCTGCACACTCAAAACAGGCTGTGCAGCAGCAGCCCCGCCATGCCCCACATCATCAACGCCACCACGCCGTCGAGGGCGCGCCACAGGCGCAGCGAATTGAGCCGCTGCCCAAGCCAAAACGCCGCCCCACCCAACAGCAAAAACCACAGCAGCGAGGCGGTGGCCGCGCCCAAGCCAAAGTCGGGGCCGGCGGCACCCCATGCCAGCGAGGCGCTGCCGATCAGCACCGCCGTGTCGAGCCAGGCATGCGGGTTCAGCCACGAAAAAGCCAGCGCGGCCAGCACGGCTTGACGGCGCGAAATCGGGGCCGACGCTGCCGAAGTTGCCCCCATACCCACCGGGCCTGCAGCAGCCGTGGGCGGCTGCCAAGCGCGCTGAAACGCAAGCCAACCGTAAATCAGCAAAAACACCACCCCGGCCCCCACCAGCGCGCCGTGCAGCTTGTCCGACAAACCGCCCAACTGCGCCAGCCCCAGCACCCCGAGGGCGATCAGCGCCAGGTCGGCCAGCACGCACACCGCCACCGTCAGCCCCACGTGCTGGCGCTGCAGGCCCATGCGCAGCACATGGGCGTTCTGCGGCCCGATCGCCATGATCAGCGACAGGCTCAGCAGCAGGCCGGCGGCAAAGGCCGGGGTGGACAGGGTCAGGGTCACGCAAACTCTCCAGCAAGGGCAGGCAAGGGCAGGGGGTTGCAGCCAATCAAGGCCTAGGCAGGCACGGCGGCCAAACACCCGAGGCGCGCAAGTGGCAGCGCCTGCGCTTGAGTGTGCCCCAAGCCACAGCCTGGTTTAGTAGATTTAAATTAAATTGATTCGATTAAATTTAACTTGATAAAATGTGCGGGTCGGGGCTGTTGGGCTGCCCTACCCATGCCCTACTGGTTCGTCTGCTCCCACTCCTGCACCCGCCGCCTCGTCCGCACGTCCCTACCCGCCACCGCCTGCCCACCCATGCTCGACCCGCGCCAACTGCAAGCCCTCAGCGCCGTGGTCGAGCAGCGCAGCTTTGCCGCCGCCGCCCACGGCCTGTCGCTCACGGTGGCGGCGGTGTCCTTGCGCATCAAGGCGCTGGAGGAGTCGCTCGGCCAGCGCCTGCTGGTGCGCGGCAAACGGGTGCGCCCCACCGCCGCCGGGCAAAGCCTGCTGGCGCACGCCAAGCGGGTGCAACTGATGGAGGCCGATTTGCTGGGGGCGCTTGCGGGATCGGCCCCGGGGCTGCAGCAGCGCGCGCACTGGCACAGCCTGTCGGTGGCGGTGAATGCCGATTCGGTGGCGAGCTGGTTCCTGCCCGGCGTCGCGCCCCTGTTGCTGCAGCAGCGCCTGCTGCTCGACGTCTGGATCGACGACCAGGACCACACCCACGACGCGCTGCACAGCGGCGAGGTGCTGGGCTGCGTCAGCACCTTGGCGCAAGCCATGCCCGGCTGCCGGGCCGAGCCGCTGGGCACCATGCGCTACCGCTGCGTGGCCACGCCCGAGGTGGCGCAGCGCAGCCACCATCCCGCCGGGGCGCTCTCGGTGCACCGCTTGCTGGAGTGGCCGGCCGTGATTTTCAACCGCAAAGACGCGCTGCAAGACCGCTTTCTGGCGCAGCACTTCGGCCTGCACCAGGCGCACTACCCGCGCCACTTCGCCCCGGCCATCGACGCCTTCGAGGCCGCGATCGAACTCGGGCTGGGCTGGGGCATGGTGCCCGAACTGCATCTGCAGCGCCGCCCAGCCAGCGCCACGCCGCTGGTGGACTTGCTGCCCGGGGCCACGGTCGAGGTGGCGCTGTACTGGCACCACTGGGCGCACGAGCCACTCAGCGCGCAGCGCCTGACCGAAGCCGTCAAAGCCGCGGCGGCGGCGGCGCTGGGACCTGTGCTGCCGGGCTGAAGTCGGCCAGACCCGGCACGCACGCTGCGGCTGGCCCCGACAAGCCCTAAAATCCCCCCATGCTCAGTGTCAAATCCGAACTGCTCGCTGCCTTGGCGCACGAGCTGGAACGCCTCGCCCCCGGTGCCGCCCACTTGGCGCGCTTCGAGTCGCCCAAGCTCGCCGCGCACGGCGACTGGGCCTGCACCGCCGCCATGCCGCTGGCCAAGCAGCTCAAAACCAACCCGCGCCAGCTGGCGCAGCAACTGGTGTCGGCACTGCAGGCGCAGCCGGCCTTTGGGCGCTGGGTGCAGGGGCTGGAGATCGCCGGCCCGGGCTTCATCAACCTGCGCCTGCAGCCCGCCGCCCAGCAGCAGGTGCTGCGCGAGGTGTTGCAGGCTGGGGCGCACTACGGTCAGCAGCCCAGCAACGGCCAGCGCGTGCTGGTCGAGTTCGTCTCGGCCAACCCGACCGGGCCGCTGCACGTCGGGCATGCGCGCCAGGCCGCCCTGGGCGATGCCATCTGCAACTTGCTGCACAGCCAAGGCTGGCAGGTGCACCGCGAGTTTTATTACAACGATGCCGGGGTGCAGATCGAAACGCTGGCGCGCAGCGTGCATTTGCGCGCCCAAGGCCGCAAACCGGGCGACCCCGACTGGCCCGAGGCCGCCTACAACGGCGAATACATCGCCGACATCGCCGCCGGCTTTCTGGCGCGCCAGACCGTGCGCGCCGACGACCGCAGCTACAGCGCCAGCGGCGACCCGACCGACCTCGACGGCATGCGCGAGTTTGCCGTGGCTTGGCTGCGCCACGAACAAGACCTGGACCTGCAGGCGCTGGCGGTGCGCTTCGACCAGTACTACCTCGAATCCAGCCTCTACAGCAGCGGCCGGGTGGCGCAGACGGTGCAGCGCTTGGTCGAATCCGGCCACACCTACGAGCAAGACGGCGCGCTGTGGCTGCGCAGCACCGCTTTTGGCGACGACAAAGACCGGGTCATGCGCAAGTCCGCCACCGTGGCGGCCGACGGCAGCCCGATCGAGGGCGGCTACACCTACTTCGTGCCCGATGTGGCCTACCACATCGCCAAATGGGAGCGCGGCTACACCAAGGTGGTCAACATCCAGGGCAGCGACCACCACGGCACCATTGCGCGCGTGCGCGCTGGGCTGCAAGCGGCTGGGGTCGGCATCCCGAGCGGCTACCCCGACTACGTGCTGCACACCATGGTGCGCGTGCTGCGCGGCGGGCAAGAGGTGAAAATCTCCAAGCGCGCCGGCAGCTACGTGACACTGCGCGACCTGATCGACTGGACCAGCCGCGACGCGGTGCGCTTTTTCCTGCTCTCGCGCAAGCCCGACACCGAATACACCTTCGACGTCGATCTGGCGGTGCAACAAAACAACGACAACCCGGTTTACTACGTGCAATACGCCCACGCCCGCATCTGCTCGGTGCTGGCGGCTTGGGGCGGTGCGCCCGAGCATTTGCAAACCGTGGACCTCAGCCCCCTGCAAGGCCCGCAAGCGCAGGCGCTGCTGCGCCTGTTGGCGCGCTACCCCGAGGTGCTGAGCCACGCCGCCGCCGATTTTGCCCCGCACGACGTGAGTTTTTACCTGCGCGAGCTGGCCGCCGCCTACCACAGCTACTACGACGCCGAGCGGATTTTGGTCGATGACCCGCTGCTCAAACACGCCCGCTTGGCACTGGTTGCAGCCACCGCCCAAGTGCTGCACAATGGACTGGCGCTGCTCGGAGTGAGCGCGCCCGAGAAGATGTGATGCCCGCCCATCCACAACCCGCAAGCCACACCCAGCCCCTGATGCACACCCATCCCCATACCCGCCATCGCGGCAGCACGCTGCTGGGTTTTGCCGCCGGCTTGCTGGTGGGCTTGGCGCTGGCGCTGGTGGTGGCGCTTTACGTCACCCGATCGGCCACACCCCTCGAAGACCGCAACGCCCAAGGGCCCGTGCCCTCGGCCGCCCAAGAGGCCGAACAGAACCGCAACTGGAACCCCAACGCCGGGCTCTCGACCCGCCCCGTCAGTCCGGCCGCTCTGCCCGAGGCTGCGGCACCAACCACGCCGGCAGGCCCAGCCCCCGGCGCCGCCACGCCCGCCGACCCGCTGGCCCAGTTGATCGAACAGCGCACCGCCGCTGCGGCCCCTCCTGCAGCCCCTGCTGCGGCTGCAGCCGCTGGCATCAGCTATTTCGTGCAAGCCGGTGCCTTTGGCAGCGCCGAGGAGGCGCAAGCCCAGCGCGCCCGGCTCGCCATGTTGGGCTTGGAGGCCAGTGTGAGCGAGCGCACGCAAGACGGCCGATCGTTGTTCCGGGTCCGGCTGGGGCCCTTTGCCACCCAAGCCGAGGCCGACGCCGTCGGTCAGCGCCTGCAGGCGCAAAATGTGGAAACCGCACTGGTGCGGGTGGCGCGCTAAGCCCGCCCGCACGCCAGTTGCAACGGCCGGTAAACACGCGGAACTTCAAGGCCCCACCTTCAGCCTCAGACTGGGCAGCCCCCAGGGCTTGCCCGATTCAGATCAAGGACGCACCATGCACAGACGCCAATTTTCTCAAGCCTTGGCCGGCCTAGGCGGCCTCGTTGCCACCGGCAGTGCGATGCCACTGGGGGCCCAAACCCCAGCCGCAGCCCAGGCTTTTCGCGAAGGCACGCACTACCGCCGCTTGCGCCAACCGGCCCCAGTCGATGCACCGGCCGGCCGCATCGAGGTGCTGGAGTTTTTTGCCTACACCTGCATCCACTGCTACAACTTTGTGCCCGTTTTCAAAGCCTGGAAGCGGACCGTGCCCGCCGACGTGGTGGTGCGCCATGTGCCGGTCGGCTTCACGCCCGAGTTCGAGCCGCTGCAGCGGCTGTTCTACACCCTGGAGGCCATGGGCCGCTTGGATAGCCACCACGAGCGCGTGTTCCAGGCCATCCACGGCACCCAGCGCCAACGCCTGCACAACGCCGAGACCATTGCCCAATGGGCCGCCAGCGCCGGGCTGGACCGGGCCCAGTTCACCCAAACCTACAACTCCTTTGCCGTGGTGGGCCGGGTGCGCCGCGCCACCCAGTTGCAAGACGCCTACCAAGTCGAGGGCACACCAGCGCTGGGCATAGCCGGGCGCTTCTACATCCCCGGCCAAGCCCAGCGCACGGTGCAGGTGGCCGACGCCCTGATCGCGCGGGTGCGGCGCGGCTGAGGCGGCACCGGACCTTGGGTGGTGTCAATTCGTGGAGGTTGCGCATGGCCTTGCGCGCCGGCTGTGGCTACAATGCCTGCATCGCTTGATTGATGCAATTTTCGTGCCCACCCACACCGCCCCCACCCCCCGCCCCAAGGCTGCCCCGCACTGGCGTGCGCTAGGGCTGGCCTTGCTTCTGGCGTGCTTGGGCGCACCCGCGCTGGCGCAGCCGAGTGATCGCGAACAACCCATGCTGATCGAGGCCGATGCCCTCCAGCACGACCAAGCTGGGCAAGTCAGCGTTTTCACTGGCAACGTGGTGATCACTCAGGGCACGCTGGTGCTGCGCGGCCAGCGCGCCGAGTTGCGCCAAGACGCCCAAGGCAATCAGTCGGGTGTGCTGCAAGGCGCACCCGGTCAGCGCGCCTTTTTCCGCCAGCAACGCCCGGGGTTGAACGAACTGCTCGAAGGCGAGGCCCTGCGCATCGAGTACGACGCTGCCACAGGCAACCTGCGCTTGGTCGACCAGGCCGTGCTGCGCCGACTGCGCGACGGCGCCTTGAGCGACCAAGCCAGCGGCAGCCTGATCGTGGTCAACCGCCTGACCGAGCGCTTCACCGTAGACGGCGGCCCGGCGGCGCGCACCCCCGAGAACCCGGCTGGCCGCGTGCGCGCGCTCATCACCCCGCGCCCGGCCGCTGCCCCGGCAGCGCCCGCCGCCCCCGCCGCCGCTCCGCTTCAAACCAGCCCGCAACTGGAGCCGCGCCGATGACTCAGGCCGCCGAGCGCAGCAGCCTGGAGGTGCGCGGGCTGCAAAAAAGCTACGGCCGCCGCCAAGTCGTCAAAGACGTGTCGCTGCGCCTGGCCAGCGCCGAGGTGGTGGGCCTGCTGGGCCCCAACGGGGCCGGCAAGACCACCTCGTTCTACCTCATCGTCGGGCTCATCCGCCCCGACGCCGGCACCATCTTGCTCGATGGGCAGCGCATCGACCGCCTGCCCATCCACCGCCGCGCCCAGATGGGGCTGGGCTACCTGCCCCAAGAAGCCTCGATCTTTCGCAAGCTCACGGTGGCCGAAAACGTGCGCGCGGTGCTGGAACTGCAGCGCGACGCCGACGGCCGGCCGCTGTCGCCGCAGCGCATCGAACAGCGCCTCGATGCCTTGCTGGACGAACTGCACGTGGGCCACTTGCGCGACTCGCCGGCGCCGGCGCTCTCGGGCGGCGAGCGGCGCCGGGTCGAGATCGCCCGCGCCCTGGCCACCGAGCCGCGCTTCATCCTGCTCGACGAGCCCTTTGCCGGCATCGACCCCATCGCCGTAATCGAGATCCAGCGCATCATCGGCTTTTTGAAGGAGCGCGGCATCGGCGTGCTCATCACCGACCACAACGTGCGCGAAACGCTGGGCATCTGCGACCACGCCTGCATCATCAACGAGGGCCGCGTGCTGGCCCAAGGCACGCCGGCCGAGATCGTGGCCAACCCGGAGGTGCGCCGCGTTTATCTGGGCGAGCACTTTCGCCTCTAAAACTGTGCGGCCATGAAACAAGGCCTATCGCTGCGCCTGAGCCAAAACCTGGCGCTTACGCCGCAGTTGCAGCAGTCGATCCGCCTGCTGCAATTGAGCACGCTGGAGCTGGAGCAAGAGATCGGGCAGATGCTCGACGACAACCCGTTTTTGGAGCCCGACCACGCCGACGAGCCGTTCGAGGCCGGCCCTGAGGCGCCGCCCTTGACCGCCTTGGACAGCCCCGAACGGGATGCGCCTGCCAGCCCCGATGCGGGTGCTGGCGCGCCCGATGAAGTGCCCGCCCTCGACACCGCTTTCGAGGCCGCCTGGACCGGCGCAGCGGCAGACTCCGGTGGCGACCCAGAGGCCGAGCGCCACGATGGGGGAGATTTCGCCGAGTCCAGCGAGCCGGGCGACTGGGGTGAGCCGGGCGCCGCCCGCGCCGGCGCCGCGCCCGAGGACGACAACGGTGCCGGGCCCGACTGGGCGCGCGCGCCCGAATCTCTGACGCAGCACCTGCACCAGCAAGCCTGCGCCCTGCGGGTCGAACCCCAGGTGGCACTGGCCTTGCACGCGCTCATCGAATCGCTCGACGACGACGGCTACCTCGCCGATGGGCTGGACGAGTTGGCCGCCGCCCTGTGCCGCATGGAGCGCGCCGGTGCCGAGCCGGCGCCCGACCCTGCGCAGCGGCAGGCCCACTGGCACAAGGCCCTGCAGCAGGCCTTGGCGCAACTGCAGCAGATGGAGCCCACCGGCGTGGGCGCGCGCGACTTGGCCGAGTGCTTGCAACTGCAGATTCTGGAGCTGCGCAACAGCCCCGAGAGCCGCACCGCGCTGGCCATCTGCCAGCAGCCGCTCGACTATCTGGCGCGGCGCGACAGCCGCCGCCTGGCCCAACTGTGCCGCTGCAACGAGGCGCTGGTGCGGGCCGCCTTTGGCCTGATCGCCCGCCTCGAACCCAAGCCCGGACGCCGCTTTGCGGTGCTGGAACCGCACCAGTTGCGCCCCGATGTGATCGTGACGGCGCAGGGGCGCGGCTTCAAGGTCGCGCTCAATCCCGAGGTGCTGCCGCGGCTGCGTGTGCACGACACCTACGCCCTGGCCTTGCGCCAAGGCCGGGGGGGCGGACAGTCCCACGTGGGGCTGCAGCAGCACCTGCAAGAGGCGCGCTGGTTCATCAAAAACATCCAGCAGCGCTTTGACACCATCTTGCGCGTCGCCAGCGCGATCGTGGAGCGCCAGCGCCCGTTTTTTCAGCACGGTGCCTTGGCCATGCGGCCGCTGGTGCTGCGCGAAATCGCCGACGAAGTGGGGCTGCACGAATCCACCATCAGCCGCGTCACCAGCTCCAAGTTCATGGCCACGCCCCAGGGCACCTTCGAATTCAAATATTTTTTTGGCTCGGCGCTGGCCACCGAGGCCGGCTCCAGCGCCTCCAGCACCGCGGTGCGGGCCCTGATCCAGCAACTGATTGCCGCCGAAAACCCCAGCCACCCCCTGAGCGACAACCAGCTCGCTGACCTGCTCAAAGCCCAAGGCATCGCCTGCGCGCGCCGCACCGTGGCCAAATACCGCGAGGCGCTGCGCATTGCCCCCACCCATTTGCGCAAAGCGCTCTGAACCCCATGCACAACCTGACCCTGTTCCTGCCCTGCCCCGCCGGGGTGGAAGACTACCTGCTGGCCGAGGTGCAACAGATTTGCCCGGCAGCCCAAAACGTGCGGCGCCAGCGCGGCGGGGTCGAGCTCACGGGCGACTGGGACGACATGCTGCGCCTGAACCTGCACAGCCGGCTGGCGCAGCGCGTGCTGGTGCGGCTGGCGCTGCAACCCTGCCCCAATGAAGACGCGCTCTACGAGGCTGCCTACGCCGTGCTATGGGAGCTGTGGTTCACGCCCGCGCAGACCTTCAAGGTCGAACTCACGGCCCAGCACAGCCCGTTCCAGAGCCTCAATTTTGCCGCCCTGCGCATCAAAGACGCGGTGTGCGACCGCATGCGCGAGCGCCTCGGGCAGCGCCCCAGCGTGGAGACGCTGCACCCCGAGGTGCGCCTGCACGCCCACCTCGGGCCAGATCAGGTCTGGCTCTACATCGACACCTCGGGCGAGCCCCTTTTCAAGCGCGGCTGGCGCACCGACACCGGCGATGCGCCGCTCAAAGAGACGCTGGCCGCGGCCATGATCGCCGCCAGCGGCTGGACCGGCTTCGATGCGCAAGGCCAGCCGCAGCCGCTCTACGACCCCTGCTGCGGCAGCGGCACGGTGGCGATCGAGGCGGCGCAGCGGGCGCTGCACATCGCACCGGGCAAATTGCGCCGCTTTGGCTTCGAGCGTCTGTTGCCACACCAGCCCGCACGCTGGCAGGCGCTGCGCCAGCAAGCCGTGGCCGCCGAACGGCCCGTGCCGGGTGGCCGGCCCTTGGTTTTTGGTTCGGATGTGGCGTTTCGGATGGTGGACTTTGCGCGCCGCAACGCCGAGCGCGCCGGCGTGGCGCAGGCCATCGAGTGGCGCGGCGGCGATGCCCTAGAGCGCCTGCCACCTTGCCCATCGCCGGGGGTGATGCTGCTCAACCCGCCCTATGGCGAGCGCATTGCGGCGGCCGGGGTGGCCGGACAGTCGGCGCAAACGCGGGCCCGACCGCAGCCGGCGCAGGGGCTCGTGCCCGGTGCCGGCCGCGAAAGCGCCCGCCACGCCGATGGCGAGGAAAACACGGCATTTTTCTCGCAACTGGCCAGCCACTGGAAAAAAAACTACGCCGGCTGGACCGCTTGGCTGCTGAGCCCAGACCCCCAACTGCCCTCACACATGCGCCTCAAAGCCACGCGCAGGGTGCCGCTGTGGAACGGCCCGATCGAATGCCGCCTGTTTCGTTTTGACCTGGTGGCCGGCAGCGCCCGCACACCCCGCGCTGGTGCCCAGCCCGCCGACCCCGCCCCCGAATAGCACACAACTATGTTGGCTATACGGGCTTTTTGACCGGCCCAGCCGATGTCTGTGCGGAACTTGGTTTATACTTTCCTCGGGTCGTTTAACACCGGCCCCCCGCTTTTCCTCCCTGAGCGGGCGCCTTTGTGTGTGACAGCAAAAAGGCTTCCAAACCTGGCTCCTCTAGAGCCAGGTTTTTTTTCGCCTGCTTTCTGCGGGCACCGGCTCGGTGCGTGGCGGCTTCAGTCAAAAATATCGCTCAGCCACGATTTTTTCTTTCTCTGCCCGGAGCCTGCGGCAAAACCGCCCAAGGGTCCGCCCGTCAGGCCACCGGCCAAGCCCCCCAGTTTGCTGCCCAGCCCGCCGCCCTGGGTGAAGCCACCGCTGCGCTTGCGAAAGTCGGAGTCTGCAAAATCCGGTTGACGCACCTGGGCGCCGCTGCGCCCGGCAGGGGCTTGGCCGAGGCTGCGCTCGATCAGCTTGTCGAGCTCGCCACGGTCCAGCCAGACGCCACGGCACTGGGGGCAGTAGTCGATCTCGACGCCTTGGCGGTCGCTCATCAGCAGCTCCACATCCACACAATTGGGGCATTTCATACGCGGCTCCTTGAGGCCAGTTGAGGGGAGTTTGCAGTCTAGGGCTTCTGGTGTCCTAGAAAAAGCAGAAAATCAGACAATCTCTTATCGCAACAAGCTGAACATGAGCCTGGCCTACAGCTACCGCCACCTGTACTACTTCTGGATCGTGGCCCAGGAAGGCGGCATGTCCAAGGCCGCCGCACGGCTCGACATGGCGGTGCAAACCGTCAGCGCCCAAGTGCGCGAGCTGGAAAAAGCGCTGGGCTGCCAGTTGCTCAAGCCGGCTGGGCGCGGCGTGGCCCTGACCGAGGCCGGTGTGCTGGCTGCGCGCCAGGCGCAGCAGATTTTTGAGCTCGGCGAGGCGCTGCCCACGCTGCTGCGCCAAGCGGCGCTGGCGCCCCGGGTGCGGCTGGCCGTGGGCCTGGCCGACGGGCTGCCCAAGCTGGAGGTGCTGCGCCTGCTGCGCCCGGTGCTGGATGTGCCCGATCTGCACCTGATCTGCCACGACGGCGAGATCGACGACCTGCTGGCCGACCTGGCCATGCACCGGCTCGATGTGGTGCTCACCGACCACCCGGTGAGCAGCCGCGCCCACCTGAAGGTGCACCACCACCGCCTGGCCAGCAGCGCCTACGGCTGGTTTGCTGCGCCGCCCTGGTTGCACGCCGCCCAGCGCGCCTTCCCGGCTGCGCTACAAGGGCTGCCGCTGCTGCTGCCCACGCGCCACGCCAGCGTGCGCGCGCAGCTCGACCAGTGGCTGGCGCGGCATGGCCTGACGCCGCGCATCGCGGGCGAGTTTGAAGACAGCGCCCTGCTCGAAACCTTTGGCGGCCAGGGCATGGGGGTATTCCCGGCGGCGCTGGCGCTGGCCGAAACCCTGCAACAGCGCCACGGCGCGGCCCTCGTCGGCGTGTGCGAGGGCGTGTCAGCCCCCTGCTACGCCCTCAGCCTAGAGCGCCGGGTGGCGCACCCGCTGCTGCGCCGCCTGCTTGAACAGGAGGGGGCTTGATCTGCTGCTTGCTGGCCCGCCCTTAGGCCGGCTGCGGCTGCAAAAACACGCGCGCCTTCTTGGGCGATAGCAGCACCCGATCGCCCTCTTTAAGACCCAGCGCGCGCAGCCGCTCGGCCGGTATCTGGGCCTCGATCAGCGGGTCGTGCCCATCGGGGGCTTCGGCGTCCAGCGGCTGCAGCTCGAGGCGCGCAATCGGCCCGACCACCACCAGACGCTGCAATTCGGCCGCAATCCCCACCGCGCCCGGGCGCCAGCGCTCCACCTCCAGGTCGTGCGGGCGCACATAAGCAAAGGCTTGCGCGTCCTGCGCCAGCGCGTGCTCGGGCGTGTCGATCGCCACCCCTTCGAGGTGCAACTGGCCCTCGTGGGCGCGGCCGTGAAACAGGTTCACATCGCCCAGAAAACCATAGACGAAGGGGCTGGCCGGGTGCTCCCACACCTGCTGCGGCGTGCCCACCTGCTCGATGCGGCCCTGGTTCATCAGCACCACGCGGTCGGCCACTTCCAGCGCTTCCTCTTGGTCGTGGGTGACGAAGATGCTGGTCACCTGCAGCTCGTCGTGCAGGCGGCGCAGCCAGCGCCGCAGCTCCTTGCGCACCTTGGCGTCGAGCGCGCCAAAGGGCTCGTCGAGCAGCAGCACGCGCGGCTGCACCGCCAGCGCGCGCGCCAGCGCAATGCGTTGGCGCTGCCCGCCCGAGAGCTGCGAAGGGTAGCGGTCCGCCAGCCAGTCGAGCTGCACCAGGCTCAGCAGCTCGTGCACGCGCTCTTTTATCTGTGCCTCGCTCGGGCGCTCGCGGCGCGGTTTCACGCGCAGCCCAAAGGCCACGTTCTCAAACACCGTCATGTGCCGAAACAGGGCGTAGTGCTGGAACACAAAGCCCACGTTGCGCTCGCGCACGTGCACGTCGGTGGTGTCTTGGCCGCTGAACAAAATGTGCCCATGCTCGGGCGTTTCCAACCCAGCGATGATGCGCAGCAGCGTGGTTTTGCCGCAGCCCGAGGGACCCAGCAGCGCCAGCAGCTCGCCCGATTCGATGTCGAGGTCGATGTTTTTCAGCGCGTGAAAGTTGCCAAAATGCTTGGAAACTTGGCGGATTTCGATGCTCATGGGGTGTCTTTCAAAATATCTTTTGCGTGCCGGGCTTCAAATCGGGCGCCCGGCCCATGACGGACTGGCGGCGCCAGCGGCTGCGCCGGGGCGCTCGGGCGCCATGGCGTCGAGGGCCTTCATTTCGCGCTCCATGCGCCACTCGGAAACCGACTTGATCACCAGCGTCACCAGCGCCAGCAGCGCCAGCAGCGAGGCCACGGCAAAGGCCGCCACCGACTGGAATTCGTTGTACAGCACCTCCACGTGCAGCGGCATGGTGTTGGTCTGGCCACGGATGTGGCCCGACACCACCGAGACCGCGCCAAACTCGCCCATGGCGCGTGCGTTGCACAAAATCACGCCGTAGATCAGGCCCCACTTGATATTGGGCAGGGTCACGCGCCAAAAGGTCTGCCAGCCGCTGGCCCCAAGCACCAGCGCCGCCTGCTCCTCGTCGGTGCCCTGCGCCTGCATGAGCGGAATCAGCTCGCGGGCGATGAAGGGGAAGGTGATGAACAGCGTGGCCAGCACAATGCCCGGCACGGCAAAGATGATCTGGATGCCGCGCTCGTCCAGCCACGGCCCAAACCAGCCCTGGGCCCCGAACACCAGCACGTAAATCAAGCCCGCCACCACCGGCGAGACCGAAAACGGCAGGTCGATCAGCGTGGTCAGGAAAGACTTGCCCCAGAACTCGAACTTGGCCACCGCCCACGCCGCCGCCACCCCAAACACCAGGCTCAGCGGCACCGTGATCGCGGCCACCAGCAGCGTGAGCCGAATGGCCGACATGGCGTAGGGGTCGCGCAGGGCCTCGATATACGCCCCCCAGCCCAGCCGCAGCGCCTCGGTGAACACCGCCAGCAGCGGCAGCACCAGGAACAGGAACATAAAGCCCAGCGCCAGCCCGATCAGCAGGCGCCGCACCCAGGGTGCCTCGCCTTGGCGCACGCCGACGCGCCCGGAGCGCCCCTCCGCGGCGCTCACAGGCCACCCCCGGAGCGGCTGCGCTGCCAGCCTTGCAAAGCGTTGATGGCCAGCAGCATGACGAAGGAAAACAGCAGCATCACCGAAGCCAGCGCCACCGCACCCTGGTAGTCAAAGGCTTCTAGGCGGCCGATGATCACCAGCGGCACGATCTCCGACACCATGGGGATGTTGCCGGCAATGAAGATCACCGAGCCAAACTCCCCCACACCGCGCGCAAAGGCCATGGCAAAGCCGGTCATGAGCGCTGGGATGATGGTCGGCAAAATCACGCGCCAAAATATCTGCCAGCGCGTCGCCCCCAGGCACTGCGCTGCTTCTTCGAGCTCGCGTTCGGCGTCTTGCAGCACCGGCTGCACCGTGCGCACCACAAAGGGCAGACCGACAAAGATGAGCGCAATCACCACCCCGGTCGGGTTGAAGGCGAGCTGGATGCCCAGCGGCTCAAAGAACTGCCCGATCCAGCCGTTGCCGGCCAAAATCGCAGCCAGCGCAATGCCCGCCACCGCTGTCGGCAAGGCAAAGGGCAGGTCCACCAGCGCATCGACAATCTTTTTGCCGGGGAAGGTGTAGCGCACCAGCACCCAGGCCAGCAGCAGCCCAAACACCAGGTTGAACAGCGCCGCCAGCAGCGCCGCCCCAAACGAGAGCCGGTAAGCCGCCAGCGCCCGCGGTGTGGTGGCCGCGTCCCAGAACTCGGCCCAGCTCATCTCAAAAGTTTTGAGTATCAGCGCCGCCAGCGGAATCAGCACGATCAGGCTGAGGTAGAACACCGTGTAACCCAGCGCCAGGTGAAAGCCGGGCAGCACGCGCTTGACCGCGCGCCGCTTGGTTTGCGTCTGCGCCTGCGGCGCGCCGGGTTTGCGCCCACCAGGCGCTGCCGCGCCCTCGAGCACCAGAGCGGATGCGGCAGCCATTTAGCGTCGCGCCTCGAAAATCTGGTCGAAGGTGCCGCCGTCGTTGAAATGCACCCGCTGCGCCTCGGCCCAGGAGCCAAAGTGTTGCTCCACGGTAAAGAGCCGGATCGGGCGCAGGGTTTGGGCGTGGCGGCGCAGCACCTCGGGGTTGCGCGGGCGGAAGTGGTGCCGCGCCGCAATCTCTTGCCCCTGCTCGCTGTAGAGGAAGTTCAGGTAGGCCGTGGCCAGCTCGCGCGAGCCGCGCTGGTTCACGGTGCGCTCCACCAGCGCCACCGGGTTTTCAGTGAGCAGGCTCACGCTCGGGTGCACCACATCCACACGCCCGACGCCAAACTCGCGCTCGACCGAAATCACTTCCGACTCAAAGGTCACCAGCACGTCGCCGATGTTGCGCTGCAAAAACACCCCGGTGGCATCGCGCCCGCCGCGCGCCAGCACCGGCACGTTGCGGTAGAGCTGGCGCACGAAGGCGGCGGCATCGGCGTCGCTGCCACCCTTGCTGCGCACATAGCCCCAAGCCGCCAGATAAGCCATGCGACCGTTGCCACCGGTCTTGGGGTTGACCACCACCACCTGCACGCCGGGGCGGATCAGGTCGCTCCAGTCGCGGATGTTTTTCGGGTTGCCTTGGCGCACCAGAAACAGCATGGTGGAGGTGGTGGGCACCGCCTGGTTGGCAAAGCGCTGGCGCCAGTCGGTGGCCACCACGCCGCGGCTGACCAAAAAGTCGATGTCGGTGACGGTGTTCATGGTTACCACATCGGCTGCCAGCCCGTCGGCCACTGCGCGTGCCTGGGCGCTGGAGCCGGCGTGCGACATGTCGATGCGCAGCTCGGGCGCGCCGCGCTGCTGCTGCTGCTGTGCGACAAAGGCGGCGTTGATCTCGCGGTAAAACTCGCGCGACACGTCGAACGACACATTGAGCAGGGTGCCCTGCGCCAGCGCCCAAGGGCTGAACAGCAGGGTAAAAAGGGCAAAAACGGCCAACAGGCCACGCTTACTGGGTTTCATGAGAGGGGCTCCAAGGGCTAGAGGCATACGGTGCGAAGCGCGAGTGTGCCCCGGCTTCTTCATATGACAAACTACTTTGTTTTTGTTTTTAAATAGCTTTTGATTGTTTGCTGCCCTGGCTTTAGCGCCGCTGCGTAAAAATCTGGTCAAACAGCGCCCCTTCGGCAAAGTGCTCGCGGGTGGCGTTGCTCCAGCCGCCAAAGGCTTCGTCGATGGTGAACAAGGTCAGCGCCGGGAACTGGCGCGCATACTTGGCCTGTGCCGCGGCCGAGCGCGGGCGGTAGAAGTGTTTGCCGACCAGGTCTTGCCCGGCTTCGCTGTAGAGGTGTTCCAAGTAGGCCTGGGCTGCGGCGCGGCTGCCTTTGCGCTCCACGTTGCGGTCCACCACCGTCACCGGGGGCTCGGCCAAGATGCTGATGCTGGGGTATACGAAATCCACCCGCTGCCCAAATTCTTTTTCCAGCAAATGGGCCTCGTTCTCCCAGGCCAGCAGCACGTCGCCCTGGTTGCGCTGCGCAAAGCTGGTGGCGGCACCGCGGGCGCCCACATCGAGCACTGGCACGTTGCGGTACAGGCGCGTGATGAAGTCGCGTGCGCCGGCCACGCTGCCGCTTTGGCGGCGCGCAAACTCCCATGCCGCCAAGTAGTTCCAGCGCGCCCCGCCCGAGCTTTTGGGGTTGGGCGTGACCACGCGCACATCCGGGCGCACCAGGTCGCCCCAGTCGCGGATGTTTTTCGGGTTGCCGCTGCGCACCACAAAGATGATGGTCGAGGTGTAGGGCGTGCTGTTGTGCGGCAGGCGGCGCTGCCAGTCGCGCGGCACCCAGTTGCCGTTGTGGTGCAAGGCGTCGATGTCAGCCGCCAGGGCCAGCGTGGCCACGTCGGCGGCCAGCCCGTCGATGATGGCGCGCGCTTGCCGCCCGGAGCCACCGTGCGCTTGCTGAAAAGACAGCGCTTGGCCAGTGCGCTCGCGCCAGTGCTGAGCAAACAAGGGGTTGAACTCGGCGTAGAGCTCGCGCGTGGGGTCGTAGGAAACGTTGAGCAGCGTCAGCGGCGCGGCGGGGGTGGCTGGTGTGGAAGCACTGGCAAGGCTCAAGGCGGCGGGGCCGATGGCGCTGGCACCCAGCAATTGCAGGAATTGGCGGCGATGCGTCATGAAAAAATCCTCGGTGATTGAAGCGTGGTGGCCTCATCATGCAAGGGTTTCCTCAAAACTCCAACGAATTATATTTCGTAACGTTATGCTTTCTGGCTATAAACACTTGGCCACGGCTCACTCCAGCCGCAGCCCGCCCGCCGCCCGGCCCTTGCCCGCCCGCGCTGGCGGCTTGCACAGCCCGCACACGAAGTAGCGCGCGTTTTCGTAGGTGTCGGTCACGAAATGCCCGCCACAGCAGGTGCAGCGGGTGCGCACCAGCATATTGGCGGCCATGAACTTGCTCAGGCGCCAAGCGCGGGTCACGCTCAGCAGCGGCTCGATGCCGCAGAGCTGCATCTGCTCGGCGTAGAGTTTGTAGGCCTTCATCACCACCTCGATCGGCTCCAGGGCCACGGTTTTATCCAGGTATTCGGCGATGTTGGCGTAGAGCGAGGCGTGGATATTGGGCTGCCAGCTCAGAAACCAATCGGTCGAAAACGGCAACTGCCCCTTGCTGGGCGATTTGCCCGCCACCTCTTTGTACAGGCGCAGCAGTTTTTCGTAAGACAGATCGGTCTCGCTCTCGAGCACCTGCAAACGCGCCCCGAGGTGGATCAGCGCCACGGCGCGTTCGATGTCTTTGCTCTCACTGACCAGGCTTTTGGTGGCGGTGCTCATGGGGTGTTCCTTGGGGGCTAGGAATGCGGGGCTTGCAGCGCTTAGGCGCTGGCCAGACGGCCGGCCATGAGGATGCTGGCGTGCAGCTGCTGCGTGGTGTCGTTGCTGCTGCGCTGCGGGCTGTGGCGGCTGGTGAGCAGGCCCCAGACCATGTTTTCGTCGGCACGCATGCGGCACAGCAGGGTGTTGCTGCTGGCGAGTTTGAACACCTGCGCCGGCGAAAGGGCGGCGATCAGCTCGGCCGATTCTTCGCTCACCCCGAGGCGATAGACCGCCTCACCCAAGTCGTGGCGGATGAGTTGCTGCGCCAGCATCAGGTAGGTGAGGTTGGCTTCGCGGATTTGCTCCAGCAAGGCGGCCGGAGCGCCGATGGGGGCCGAGACGGGGGTGGCAGCAGGGGCGATGGCGGTGGCGTTCATGTTCACTCTCCAGTTGGGGCCTCGGGACGCCTGCTGTTGCACAGCAGGAAAACGTCGAAGCGTTGAAATGGATTGTGAAAGCCGGCCTGTTTAACTTGAATCAGAAAGCGGCTGTTGCATGCGTCGGGGTTTGCGCCGGGCGCTGTAGGGCAATTTCTGACACGGCAGCAGACGCCCACCAGCCACAGCGGCGTGTGGCCCCGCTGGACAGCAGGCTGCGCTAGGCCTGCGGCTGCTCGGGCTCGGGATCGGTGCGCTGCAGCCGGGTGCTGCGCCAGTACACATCGTCGCCCCCAGCGGCGCGGTTGAGCACGCGTGCCAGCACAAACAGCAAATCGCTCAGGCGATTCAGGTACTGGCGCGGGGCCTCGTGCAGGGCTTCTTCGTTGCCCAGCGCCACCAGTTGGCGCTCGGCGCGGCGCGCCACGGTGCGGCACACGTGCGCCAGCGCGGCGGCGCGGCAGCCTGCGGGCAAGATGAACTCTTGCAGCGGCGGCAACTGCGCGTTGTAGTGCGCCAGCGCCTGGTCCAGCTCCAGCACCGCCGCGCCGGTCAGCAGCTCGTAGCCGGGGATGCTGAGCTCGCCGCCCAAGTTGAACAACTGGTGCTGGATGGCGTCGAGCAGCGCACGCACATCTTGCGGCAGCGGCTCGCACAGCAGCAGCCCAAGCTGGGAGTTGAGCTCATCGACCTCGCCCATGGCGTGGATGCGCAGGCTGCTCTTGCTCACGCGCTGGTTATTGCCCAGCCCGGTGGTGCCGGCGTCGCCGGTGCGGGTGGCGATTTGCGTCAGCCGATTACCCATGATCTTGCCTGTGGTTATTCAATTGGGCGCCAGCAGATTGATAATAAAATGTCAGGACAACTCACCTTTCATCTTTTTATCTGCGGGCGCAGGGTTTCTTGGGCTAATTTTGTCACAAGTGTTCGTCCTGCAGAGAAAGCCCCATGCGCAACAACCAGCCCGTCACCCAAACCGAAATCGTTCTGCGCGACGGTGCCTCCATCGTCTCCACCACCGACCTGCAAGGCCACATCACCTACTGCAACGCGTATTTTGTCGAGGTCAGCGGCTTTGCGCCCCACGAGCTGCTGGGCGCTCCGCACAACATCCTGCGCCACCCCGACATGCCCCCTGCGGCTTATGCCGATATGTGGGCAACCCTTAAGGGCGGCCTCCCGTGGACCGGACTGGTCAAGAACCGCACCAAAAAAGGCGATTACTACTGGGTGCAGGCCAACGTCACCCCGGTGTACGAGCGCGGGCAGCCAGCGGGCTACCTGTCGGTCCGCACCAAGCCCGCACGGGCCTTGGTGCAGCAAGCCGAGCAAGCCTACCAAGAGCTTCGGGCAGGCAACCCGCGCCGGCTGCGCGTGCAGCGCGGGCGCGTGCTCACGCCCACCCAGCAACTGCTGCAGCGCTTTGACTTGCAATTGCAGCTCAAAACCGCCACCGGGTTGGCCCTGGGGTGCATGCTGCTGTTGGGCCTGCAAGCGCTGGGCCTGCTCGGCGGCGCCGGGCTGGGTGCGGCGCTGGCGGCGGCTGGGGGCGCCAGCTTGGTTTGGGCCATGTGGCTGATGAACCAGCGCGTCTTGGCTCCACTGCGTGAAATCACCGCTCAGGCCCGGATTTTGGCTGGCGGAGACTTAACCCAGTCCATGCCCCCAGCGGGCGAAGACCCCGTGGGGCAGTTGTAAAACGCGCTGCGCCAAACCAACATCAATTTGCGCAGCATCATCGGCGATGTGCGCCACAACTTCGAGGCCATTCGCCTCGAAACACGCCAACTGGCCGCGGGCAATATGGACCTTTCCAACCGCACCGAAGCCCAAGCCTCGAGCCTCGAGCAAACCGCGGCCAGCATGGAGCAACTGAACGCCACCGTGGCGCAAAGCGCGGGCAATGCCGAACAGGCCAGTGCCTTGGCCAGCCGGGCCACGCAAGCAGCCCAAGAAAGCGGTCAGGTGGTGGCCAGCGCGGTGCAAACCATGCAAGGCATCAACCAGTCGTCGCGCAAGATCGGCGACATCATTGGAGTGATCGACGGCATTGCGTTCCAGACCAACATTTTGGCACTCAACGCCGCCGTCGAAGCGGCCCGCGCTGGCGAGTCGGGGCGTGGCTTTGCGGTCGTGGCCAGTGAAGTGCGGGCCTTGGCTCAGCGCAGCGCAGCCGCCGCCAAAGAGATCAAAACCCTGATTACCGAGTCACTGAACCAAGCCAATACCGGTTTGACGCTAACGACGCGCGCCGGCGCGTCGATGGAACACGTGATTGGCTCCATTGCCAAGGTCGCCGGCGTCATGACCGAAATCTCGGCCGCGGCACGCGAACAAGGCACTGGCATCGCGCAGGTGAACCAAGCCGTGGGGCACCTGGACACCGTGACCCAACAAAACGCGGCGCTGGTGGAACAAGCGGCTGCGGCCACCAGCAACCTGTCAGATCAAACGGTGCAAGTCAGCAACGCAATCGGCATTTTCAAGCTGCCCCAGCACGCCAGTGGCCCCTCGCAACCGCGCTAGATGCCAAGCACGGCCTGCAACTGCCGTGCATACCCATGCGTTTAACCATGGCAAAAAATTGGATCTTGCGCTGTGATACCATTTGTGGCAGTAAATTTTTAAATCAGGGTGTTTAGGAGCTTGCACCCATGAACCATACCCCCATTGGGCCAGCCACCGCCACACCCGCTGCGCCTAACCCACCCCCACCACTGCCGCCGGCCTTCTTGGCCGCGCTGCAGCAGCGCTTTGGGCCGGGCCAGTGCAGCACCGCGCTGGCGCAGCGCGAGCAGCACGGGCGCGATGAGTCGGCTTACATCGACGTGCCGCCGCCCGGTGCCGTAGTCTATGCCGAATCCACCACCGATGTGGCCGATGCCGTGCGCCTGTGCGCGCAGCACCGGGTGCCGCTGATTCCCTTTGGCGCGGGCTCCTCGCTCGAAGGGCAGTTGCTGGCGGTGCAAGGCGGCATCAGCCTCGACTTGATGCGCATGAACCGCGTGCTGGCGCTGCACCCCGAAGACCTGAGCGCCACCGTGCAGCCGGGCGTGACGCGGCTGCAGCTCAACGCGGTGCTGCGCGACCAGGGGCTGTTTTTCCCGATCGACCCCGGCGCCGACGCCAGCCTGGGCGGCATGGCCGCCACCCGCGCCAGCGGCACCAACGCGGTGCGCTACGGCACCCTGCGCGACAACGTGCTGGCGCTCGAAGTGGTCAACGCCCAGGGCGAGGTGTTGCGCACCGGCAGCCGCGCCAAAAAGTCCAGCGCCGGCTACGACCTCACGCGCCTGTATGTGGGCAGCGAGGGCACGCTGGGCGTGATCACCGAGCTCACGCTGCGCCTGTACCCGCTGCCGCAGGCGGTGGTGGCAGCCATTTGCGGCTTTCCCAGCATCGAGGCCGCGGTGCGCAGCACCATCGCCACCATCCAGCATGGGGTGCCGATCGCGCGCTGCGAGCTGCTCGACGCCGCCACGGTGCGCGCCGTGAACGCGCACGCCAAGCTTGGGCTGCGCGAGCAGCCGCTGCTGCTGATGGAGTTTCACGGCTCACCGGCGGCGGTGCGCGAGCAAACCGAGCAGGTGCAGGAAATCTGCCACGAGCACGGCGGGGCCGCCTTTGAGTGGGCCGACACGCCCGAGCAGCGCAGCCGGCTCTGGGCGGCGCGCCACCAGGCCTACTTTGCCGCGCTGCAAACCCGGCCCGGCTGCCGCGCCATCACCACCGACGCCTGCGTGCCCATCAGCCGCCTGGCCGACTGCCTACTGGCTTCGGTGGCCGACGCCGAGGCCTCGGGCCTGCCCTACTTCTTGGTGGGGCACGTGGGCGACGGCAACTTCCACTTTGGCTACCTGATCGACCCGCACAGCGTGGCCGAGCGCGCCGTGGCCGAAGGGCTGAATCAGCGCCTGGTGGCGCGCGCGCTGGCGCTCGACGGCACCTGCAGCGGCGAACACGGCGTGGGGCTGCACAAAATCGACTTTTTGCGCCAAGAGGCCGGAGCGGCCGCCATCGACACCATGCGCAGCCTCAAGCAAGCGCTCGACCCGCAGGGAATTTTCAACCCCGGCAAGATATTTTTGTGAGCCCGCACAGCCCTAGGCCCGAACCCCAGCCGGCACCTCTGCCCGATGCAATCGGCGCAGGCCTTGCTGCTGCTACGGCCCACACCCCTTCCCAGCCCGGCAGCACCGAAAGCCCCGCGCTGAGCAAGGGCAGCGCGCCCCAGGGGCTGCCGTGGCTGGTGGCGGGGCTGATCAGCGCGGTCATCCTGGCCGCCACCGTGCTGGCGGGCGGGTACGTGTGGCAGCAAGCCCAGGCGCGCGCCGAGGCGCAACTGCAAGCCACCGCCTTTGGCATGGCGCAGCGTCTGGCCGACTGGCACCGCGAGCGCCTGGCCGCCGCCACCCTGCTGCAGCACCGCGACACCTTGGATCAGATCTGGGCGCAAGACCAGGCCCAACCAGGCATCGAGCGCATGGAATTGATGAGCAAGCTGCTGCACGACTACGCCCACGCGCCCTCGATCGCCTCCATCGAGTTGTTCGACTCCAGCTTGCAGAGCCTATGGCATTCCGCCTCGCAGGCCTCACCCAGCCACCCGACTCTGAGCGCCGGCTTGCAGAACGTGCGTGCAAAGGGGCAGGCCCAGGTGGTGGGCCCGTGGCGCGACGCCCAAGGCCGGGTGCAACTGGCTTATGTGGGGCTGCTGGACCCGCCGGGCTTTGCCCCGGCGCTGGTGGCGCTGCATGCACAACGGCCCCCATATTTTCATGCTGCACTCACGCAGTGGCCGCTGGAGAAACACAGCGGCAGCGCACGCTTGTTTTCCATCCGCGACCAGCAGGTGCATTACTGGTCCGATCTGCCCGCGCTTGCCTCGACCCCGGGCCCGCACGACCCCGCGCAAACCTTCGCCCAGCGCCTGCTGCGCGGCGAAATCGCCACCGGCACCTTGGTGCACGGCCCTGATGACCACGGCCACCCGGCACTGGCCATGCTGCTGCCGGTTGAAGGCACCGACTGGATCGTGCAGGTGGAAGCCGACCACACCGAACTGATGGGCTGGGCCCATCGCGCCTTGCTCGGCCTGGGTCTGACCGGCACGCTGGCCCTGCTGCTGGCCTTGGGCGGCACCCGCTTGCTGCTGCAGCGGCGCCAGCTTGCCAGCGCCACGCAGGCGCTAGCGGCGCTGGAGCGCGCCCAAGTGCGCTTGAGAGAGAGCGAGGCCCGCTACCGGCTGTTGGCAGAGAACGCCAACGACGTGGTCTGGCTGTTTGACCTGGCCAGCGAGCGCCAGCTCTATGTCAGTCCGTCGATTGAGCGGTTGCTGGGCTACGACCCCCAAGAACGCACCCACCTGCCCCTCACAGCCATGTTTGAGCCCGCGGTGGTGGCCCACATTCGCGAGGTCCTGCGCCGCCACCTAGAGCGATTGGCGGCCGGGGACGCCAGCGCCCAAAACATCTGGATCGAACTCAGCCATCGGCACAAAGACGGCCAGGCCGTGCCGGTTGAGATTTCAGCCCGCATCGTGTTCGACGCACAGGGCCGACCCGCCCAGGTGCAAGGCGTTTCGCGCGACATCCGCGAGCGCCGCCGCGCCGAGCGGCAAATACGGCTGCTCTCGCAAGCCACGGCGCAAAGCCCGGCGGCGGTGCTCATCACCAACGCGCAGGGCCATATCGAGTACGTCAACCCCGCTTTTGAGCGCATCAGCGGCTACAGCGCCACCGAGGTACAGGGCCAAAACCCGCGCCTGTTGCAATCAAACCGCACTCCAAGCGACACCTACCGCCAGATGTGGCAGGCGCTGCTGACCGGCCAAGTCTGGCAGGGCGAACTCATCAACACCAACAAAGACGGCAGCCACAGCCACATGGCGGCCACCATCGCGCCCCTGCGCGACCCCCACGGCGGCCAGGTGGTGCAATACATTGCCGTGCAAATGGACGTGACGGCGCAGCGCGACGCCGAGGCACAGGTCGAACTGCTGGCTTGGTTCGATCCGCTCACGGGCTTGCCCAACCGGCAGCGTCTGCTGGCCGACATAGGCCGGGCCTTGCGCCACCGCAACGGCAACGGGGAGTTTGCGGGGCTGCTGATCCTCAACCTCGACCGCTTCAAGGCGCTCAACGACGCCCTTGGGCGCACCCAAGGCGATGCCGTGCTGCTGGCGGTGTCTGAGCGCTTGCGCCAGCAGGTTCAGGAGCCTGATGTGGCAGCCAAAGAACTGCTGGCGCACCTCAACGGCGACGAATTCGCACTGCTGATGGTGGATCTCGGGCACGACGCCAGCTTGGCGGCGGCGGCCCTGATGCGCCGCGCCAGCGACTTGCACCGCCTGTTCGAACAAACCGTGGTGGTGGGCGCCGATGCGCTGCGCTTGAGCCTTAGCATCGGAGTCACGCTGCTCGATGGCATTGCCGACGAGCGCGCCGCCGAGGCCCTGCGCCGGGCTGACACAGCGTTGCACCAAGCCAAAGACGCCGGCGGCAACCAGAGCGTGTTTTTTGACGCCCGCATGGGCCAATGGGTAGCCGAGCGCTTTGCGCTAGAGCAAGACCTGCGGCGCGGCATCGAGGCGGGCGAATTGCGACTGTATTTGCAGCCGCAAGTCGATGCGCTCGGGCGCATGGTCGGCGCCGAGGCGCTGGTGCGCTGGCAACACCCGCAGCGTGGCCTCATGGGGCCGGTGCAGTTCATCGGGTTGGCTGAAGAGTCCGGCCTGATCGAGCCCTTGGGCCAATGGGTGCTGGAGCAAGCCTGCGCTTGGATTGGTCGGTTGCGCGCACTTGGGCGACCGCTGCCGATTTCGGTCAACATCAGCCCGCACCAGTTTCACCAGACCGACTTCAGCCTGCGCTTGCAGCAGGTGTTGCAGCGCCACGCAGCGTCCGGTGACGACCTGATGCTGGAGTTCACCGAAAGCGTGGTGCTGCGCCAGGTGGAGCAGGTGATCGAGCGCATGGGCTTTCTGTCTGGCTTGGGGGTGCGCTTTTCCATCGACGATTTTGGCACCGGTTACTCCTCGCTCTCGTACCTGAAAACACTGCCCATTCACGAGCTCAAAATCGACCGCAGCTTTGTGCAAGACGCCCCGAACAACCCGGGCGATGCAGCGTTGGTGGCGGCCATGTTGTCGGTTGCCAGCCTGATGCAGTTGCGGGTGGTGGCCGAAGGGGTGGAAACCGACGAACAGGCTGCGATTTTCCGGCTTCACCCCGGGGCCCTGATGCAGGGCTATCTCTTTGGCCGCCCAGAGCCGGCCGAGGCGCTCATTGGGCGCTGGCTGGCCGAAGAAGGCCAAGGGGCCTGATAGAGCCAGAGCGTGCCGCCTTGGGGGCAGGACCACTCTAGGCTGGGCTGGCAACTGGGCAAAGGTTGGCCGAGGCTGCCCAGCCACGCGCCGGGGGGCAGCTCGCGAGCGGCTTTGTGCACGGCGGCTTCGAGGGCTGCATGGTGGGCTGCGTGCCCTGCGTTTGCTGCCGTCAAGGGGCTGGTGGGCTTGCTGGCCCCCGGCACTGCAGCGCTGGCTGGTGTGGGCAGCGCCAGCAGCAGCAGTTCGCAGGCCGACCAATCGCTGCGCCAAGGGTCGGCGCGCAGCAAGTGCGCTTGGGTGCCGCTCAGGTGCGCGCGGAGCCAGTCGGCCCAACCGGGGCACAGGCCGGTGTGGCGCGCATCCGGGAAGGCGCGCTCCAGCGCCCGCAGCAGCGGCCCCAGGGGCTGACTATTCGGCAGCCCCGGAAGCGGCCCCACGGCCACGATGCGCGCCATCGGCGGCAACTCCAGGCGTTCGCGCAAGTCGCCGAAATCGGGCTCGGCGGCGGGGTCGTGCAGGCGCCAGGCCGAAGGCGGATACAGCAGCAGCAGCACCGCCAGCGGCAGCAGCCACAGCGGCGCGGCCAAGGTGGCCCAGTCGGCCAGCCAGAGCCAAGACAGGGGGAAGCCCAGCCCGATGATGAGCCGCCGCCCCCGGCTCTGCCCCCAGCGCGCCGCAAGACAGCCTGCCAGGCTGATCAGCACCGCCGCCGTGCCAGGGCCTTGCCCGGCTTGGGTCAGCACCAGGTAAGCGCCCCAAGCGAGCAGCCACACCAGCAGCGGCGGCAGGGGCCAAGGGATGCGGTGCAGCCAGCTAAGCATGGGGGCGTGGGGCGGGGGGGCGACTTTTGGCTTGGCTTGTTGGGGCCTGGGGCAGCGATTGCTCTGCGCTCAGGCCGCGCGCAGGCGCTCGATCAGGCCATTGAGCTCGTCGATTGAGGCAAAGCCTATCACCAGCTCGCCCTGCTCGGGGTGGCTGCCGCCGCGCCCCTTGCGCGGGCTGCGGCTTTTTAGCCGCAGCTCGACCCGGGCGGTGAAGTGGTCCGACAGCTCCTGCTCCAGCCGCACCAGATCGCGCGGCTTTTCTGGGGCTGGCGCTGGTGGGGTGAGGCGAAACTCGGCTGAGAGCTTTTTCACCAGCCGCTCGGCCTCGCGCACCGAAAGCGCCTTGGCGCTGATCTGGTGCGCCGCCGTGATCTGCGCCGCCCCTTGCAAGCCCAGCAGAGCGCGTGCGTGCCCCATGTCGATGTCACCGGCCAGCAGCAGCCCCTGCACCGGCTCGGCCAGGTTGAGCAGGCGCAGCAGGTTGCTGGTGGCGCTGCGCGAGCGCCCCACGGCCTGCGCCGCCTGCTCGTGCGTGAGGCCAAATTCGTGCAGCAGCCGCTGCAGGCCCTGCGCTTCTTCCAGCGGATTCAGGTCTTCGCGCTGGATGTTTTCGATCAGCGCCATGGCGGCGGCCGCCTCGTCGGGCACGTCGCGCACCAGCACCGGAACCGTATCCAGACCGGCCAGCGCAGCCGCTCGAAAGCGCCGCTCGCCCGCGATGATTTCATACACCGGACGCGCGCCGCGCACGGCCTGCGCTTGCCCCTGCTGCGCCTGCCAGGCGGCTAGGCGGCGCTCGCCTTCGTCCTGCGCCAGCCGGCGCACCAAGATCGGCTGCATGATGCCTTGCGCCTTGATGCTCTCGGCCAGCTCGTACAGCGCGCCTTCGTCCATGCGCGTGCGCGGCTGGTAGGTGCCGGGCACGAGGTCGCTCAGCGCCAACTGGTGCGGCAGGTCGCGCTGCGCCGGGTCTTGGCCCTCGTGGCCCTCGTCGAGCCGCGGCCCCAGCAAGGCTTCGAGCCCACGGCCCAATCCCTTGGTTTTTTTGTTCAGCATGGCAGGGTCCTGCGGCCGCCCAGGGCCTTTGAGCGGCCCATGCAGAGGGTGGCAAACGATGGGTGGGGATTCATCTTGGAATGGTGTGAAAGGCAAGCGGGCCCGGGCGTGTGGCTTGGGGGCTGGATCGGCTCAGAGCTTGTCGATGCGCGCCACCATTTCGTGCGCAAATTCGACAAAGGCCTTGCTGCCGCGTGCGCTGGGGTCGAACACCACGCCGGGCTGGCCATAGCTGGGGGCTTCGGCCAGGCGCACGTTGCGCGGGATCACGCTGTCGAACACCTTGTCGCCAAAATGCGCCTTCAACTGCTCGCTCACCTGCTGCTGCAAGGTGATGCGCGGGTCGAACATGACGCGCAGCAGCCCGATCAGCTTGAGTTCGCGGTTCAGGTTGGCGTGCACCTGCTTGATGGTGTTGACCAAATCCGACAAGCCTTCGAGCGCAAAATACTCGCACTGCATCGGCACCACCACGCCGTGCGCCGCGCACAGGCCGTTGAGGGTGAGCAGGCTCAGGGCGGGTGGGCAGTCGATCAGCACAAAATCGTAGTCGGCTTCGACCGCTGCCAGCGCTATTTTCAGGCGCAGCTCGCGCTGCGGCAGCTCGACCAGCTCGATTTCAGCACCGGCCAGCTCGCGGTTGGCCCCCAGCACCTGGTAGCCGCAACCGGGCCCGGCCGGCACCACGGCCTGCGTCAGCGGGGTGGCTCCGAGCAGCACGTCGTAAACCGTGTGCTGCAGCGCGCGCTTGTCCACGCCCGAGCCCATGGTGGCGTTGCCTTGCGGATCGAGGTCGATCAGCAGCACGCGCTGCCCGACCTGCGCCAAGCCCGCAGCCAGGTTGACGGCGGTGGTGGTCTTGCCTACACCGCCTTTTTGGTTGGCGACACAGAAGGTTTTGGCCATGTAACGTGGGTGAAGCGTGCGGGTGAGACGCTGCGATCCGTTGCGCTGCGCAGTGGGTGGGATTGTGGACTTGCAATGGGGCAGAGTGTAAGCCTTGCGCGGCGCACCACAGCGCGGCCACGCACAGTGCTGGCGGGCGCGCAAGCCGCCCACCCCAAGCTGTGCGCAGGGCAGCAGGCGTGTACGGCCCTCGGCCTAACCAAGCCCAAAGGCTCAGGCCCGCAGCCGCATCCAGACCAGGCAGCGCTCGGCGTCCAACCCCGGAACGCTGATCGGTTCCACGTGAAACACCTCGACTTCGGGTGGCAGCGCCGCGATTTCCTCCTGCGGCCACTTGCCCTTGAGCGCCAGCCACAGCCCTTGCGGCGCCAGTGCCGAGCGGGACAAGCGGGTGAAATCGGCCAGCGAGGCAAAGGCACGCGAGAGCACCAGATCGTGCGGCTGCACCATCTGCTCCACACGCGCGTGCAAGCCCTGCAGGTTGGGCAGGCGCAGCGCCGCCGCCACCTGGCTGATGAACAGCGCCTTCTTGGCCACGGCATCGACGCAGCGCACCTGCAGCGCCGGGTTGGCAATCGCCAGCACCGCACCCGGCAAGCCGCCGCCCGAACCCACATCGAGCAGGCGCGGCGCCTGCGCCAGCCCAAGCGCGGCCAACTGGCGCTGCACCGGGGCGCAAACCGCTAGGCTGTCGAGCAGGTGGTGGGTGAGCACCTGCTGCGGCTGGCGCAGCGCGCTCAGGTTATAGACCCGGTTCCATTTGAGCAGCCAATCGGCGTAGTCGAGCAGGCACTGCTGCTGCGCCGGGCTCAAGTCCAGTTGCAATTCGGCCAGGCCCGTGCGCAAGCCATCCGCGAGCGGGTGGCTCATGGGGCAGGCTCCGGCAGGGCAAATTCCCGCCCGCGGCTGCGCTTGAGGTGGATCAGCAGCAGCGAAATCGCCGCCGGCGTGACGCCCGATATGCGCGCCGCCTGGCCCAGCGTCTCGGGCCGCTGCGCCGCCAGCTTTTGCCGCACCTCGATGCTCAGCGCCGCCACCTGGTGGTAATCCATGTCGGCCGGCAAACGCAGGTTCTCGTAGGCGGCGCTGCGCTCGACCTCGTCGCGCTGGCGCTCGATATAGCCCGCGTACTGGGCCGCAATTTCGATCTGCTCCACCACGGCTGCGTAGCCATCGCCCAAGGTTTCACGTGAAACCACGGGGCGGGCGTCGTCCGGCTCCACGCCAGCCGCCGGCCGCCAGCTCCCGCCTTCCAGGCTCAGCAGCGCCTCGTAGCCCACGCCGGGGCGGCGCAAGAGCTCAAACAGCGGGTACTCGCGCTCGATCGCCTTGCCCAGCACGCGCTCGGCCTCGGGCTGCGAGAGCGTGCGCGGGTTCACCCAAGTGGACTTGAGGCGCTCGGTCTCGCGTGCCAGCGCGTCGCGCTTGCGGCAAAACGCGCTCCAGCGCGCCTCATCCACCAGGCCAAGCCGGCGCCCGATTTCGGTCAGGCGCAGGTCGGCGTTGTCTTCGCGCAGTTGCAGCCGGTACTCGGCCCGGCTGGTGAACATGCGGTAGGGCTCGCTCACGCCCTGGGTGACCAAATCATCCACCAGCACGCCCAGATAAGCCTGGTCGCGCCCCGGCAGCCAGGCTGCTTGCCCGCGCACCTGCAAGGCGGCGTTGAGGCCCGCATACAGGCCCTGCGCCGCCGCTTCTTCGTAGCCGGTGGTGCCATTGATCTGCCCGGCAAAAAACAGGCCGCCGATCTGGCGCGTCTCGAAGCTGCTGCGCAGCGCGCGCGGGTCGAAGTAGTCGTACTCGATCGCATAGCCGGGGCGCAGGATGTGCGCCCGCTCCAGCCCAGGGATGCTGCGCACCAGCGCGAGCTGGATGTCGAAGGGCAGGCTGGTGGATATGCCGTTGGGGTAGAACTCGTGCGTGGTCAGGCCCTCGGGCTCCAGAAAAATCTGGTGGCTGTCTTTGCCGGCAAAGCGCTTGATCTTGTCTTCCACGCTCGGGCAGTAGCGCGGCCCCACGCCCTCGATCTGGCCGGTGTACATCGGGCTGCGGTCGAAGCCGGAGCGGATGATGTCGTGCGTGCGCTCGTTGGTGTGCGTGATCCAGCACGGCAACTGGGCCGGGTGCATGGCCGGATTGCCCATGAAGCTAAACACCGGCAGCGGCCGCTCGGCATTGGCCCCGCCCGGCATGCCGTCGCCGGGCTGCTCGGTGCAGCGGGAAAAGTCGATGCTGCGCCCGTCCAGCCGCGGCGGGGTGCCGGTCTTGAGCCGCCCCTGCGGCAGTTGCAGCTCTTTGAGCCGGGCCGACAGGCGCTGCGCCGGCGCATCGCCGGCGCGGCCACCTGGGTGGTTTTCTAGGCCGATGTGGATTTTGCCGTCCAGAAAGGTGCCGGCCGTGAGCACCACGGCGCGGGCGCGAAAGCGGATACCGGTCTGCGTCACCGCCCCGGCCACGCGCGCGCCGCTGGCGTCGGCGTCGAGCAGCAGGTCATCGACCGCCTGCTGGAACAGCGTTAGGTTGGGCTGGTTTTCCAGCCGTTGGCGGATCGCCGCCTTGTACAGCAGCCGGTCGGCCTGGGCCCGGGTGGCGCGCACCGCCGGCCCCTTGCTGGAGTTGAGGATGCGAAACTGGATTCCCGAAGCGTCGGTGGCCAGCGCCATGGCCCCGCCGAGCGCATCGACTTCGCGCACCAAATGCCCCTTGCCGATGCCGCCGATGCTGGGGTTGCAGCTCATCTGGCCCAGGGTCTCGATGTTGTGCGTCAGCAGCAGGGTGGCGCAGCCCATGCGCGCCGCCGCCAAGGCGGCCTCGGTCCCGGCGTGCCCACCGCCGACCACGATCACATCAAATTCTTCCGGGTACCACATGCCATGTCCGCCTTGCCTACACGCGCGGCCGCAAAGGGGCGGCGCAAGGGGCGATTTTAGGTCGTTGACCCGCTACGCAAGAACCTCGATGTATTCAACCTGGCTGGCACCCTCTGGAATGGTCAATCCGTCTTCGCGCAAGCCTTCGAGGTGAAAGACGATGGCTTCGCGCAGCTCGGCTTCGACTTCGGCGACGGTTGTGCCCGTGGCAACGCAACCCGGTAAATCGGGAACATAAGCCGAGTAGTTGGCTGCGGCCTTTTCAATCACGATGGCATAGCGCATACGTCCTCACAATTTCAAACCGGCCTGCTTTTGAATGCTGTTCAGGGTGCCGGGTGCCAGCTCATCGCTGGGTTTGCCGGGAACAGTGACGCGGCCGGGCTTGCTGGCATGCTTGTATTGGCGATGGCTTCCACGAGTCGCAACCAGACGCCAGCCACCCGCTTGGAGCAATCTCAGAACCTCACTGACCTTCATGGGGGAAAGATACCACAATGGCAAAGTGCAGGGCGATAGGCGCGCGACACCCTTGGACCATCACGGGTGCCGCATGCCCCACCCAAGCGGCATCCAGACCTCAATACACCGACGCCTGCCCCGGCGGGCGGCTCTTGAAGCGCCGGTGCAGCCAGTGGTACTGGCCCGGGGTCTGGCGCACGGCCGTTTCGAGCGTGGCGTTCATGCGCTGCGCGTCGGCGGCGTCGTTGCCACTGGGGAAATCGGCCCACAACGGCGAGACTTCGAGACTGTAGCCGCTGGGCGTCATGCGGCAGAACAGGCTGGCCACGGGGGCCTGGGCGGCGCTGGCGTAGCGCGACAGCGCCGTCACGGTGGCGGCCGGCACGCCAAAGAAGGGCACGAACACGGCGTTGTGCGCGCCCAAATCCATATCGGGCAACAGCATCAAGGCGGCCCCCTCGTGCAGGCCGCGCAGCACCGGGCGTATGCTTTCGCGGCGCGAGACCAGGCGCGGCGCACCGAAGCGTGCGCGCCCCTGGTTGACCCAGCGCTCCAGCCAGGGCCGCTTTTGCGGCGAATAGACCGTGATCCAAGGGCGTTCGACTTCGAGCGTGATGCGCGTCCAGCAGGCGTCGAGCCCGCTGAAGTGCGGCGCAAAATACACCATCGGGCCGGGGCGCTGCAGCACCTGCTGCGGGTCGTCGAGCCGCACCCGCTGGCGCACCAGCGCCGCGCTGCCGTGCCAGAGCCAGACCCGGTCCAGCGCCGATTGCGCCAGGTGCCTGAAGGCCTGCCAGAGCCAGCGCCGCCGCTGCCACGGCGTGGCCTCAGGGAAACACAGTTGCAGGTTGCGCCGGGCGATCTGGCGCCGGCGCTTGGCCAGCAACAGCAACAGCAACCCCAGCAGCGCCCCGAGCGCGCGCCACAGCGGCAGCGGCAGATGCGCCAGCGCACGCAGCCAGAGCGGGCCAGGCGGCGGCGGGGTGCTGGGTTCAGCAGTCGGCACGGCGGGCGCCGGGCTCAAGCCAACGGGCTGTCGATGCGCAGCCAAGTGGTTTTGAGCTCGGTGTATTTGTCGAAGGCGTGCAGCGATTTGTCGCGCCCCATGCCACTTTGCTTGTAGCCGCCAAAGGGCACGGTGATGTCGTCCTCGTCGTACTGGTTCACGTGGATGGTGCCCGCGCGCAGCGCCCGCGCCACGCCGTGGGCGCGGTTGATGTCGCGGCTCCAGACCGAGGCCTGCAGGCCGTAGATGCTGTCGTTGGCCAGCCGCACCGCTTCGGCGGCATCGGCAAAGGGCAGCACCGCCAGCACCGGGCCAAAGATTTCTTCGCGCGCAATGCGCATGTGGCTGCGAACACCGCCAAATACCGTGGGTTGCAGGTAGCAGCCGCCCGGCACCGGGTGCACGCGCTGGCCACCGGCGAGCAACTGCGCGCCCTCGCTTTGGCCCACCGCGATGTAGCGCAGCACGGACTCGGTTTGCGCCTCATCCACCAGCGCGCCCTGCACCGTCTGCTCCAGCAGCGGGTGCGCCGGTTGGAACTGCGGCAGCAGTTCGAGCGCGCGCGCCACGAAGGCGTCGTGGATGGAATGGTGCAGCAGCAGCCGGGTAGGCGCGTTGCAGCTCTGGCCGCAGTTGAAGAACACGCTGCCCACCACCGCCTGCACCGCACGCTCCAAGTCGGGGCAGTCATCAAAGACGATGAAGGGCGACTTGCCGCCCAGCTCGGTCCAGGCGCGCTTGAGGTTGCTCTGCCCAGCCATGATGTGGATCTGCTTGCCCACGCGGGTGCTGCCGGTGAAGGCGATGCAATCCACATCGGGGTGCAGCGCCAGCGGCGCCCCGGCCTCGGGCCCGTAGCCCGGCACCACGTTGAGCACCCCAGGCGGCAGGCCCGCTTGCAGACCGAGTTCGGCCAGCCGCAGTGCGCTAAAGGGCGATTTTTCGCTGGGCTTGAGCACCACCGCGTTGCCCGCCGCCAGCGCCGGGGCCACTTTCCAGACCGCCATCAGCAGCGGGTAGTTCCAGGGCACGATCACGCCCACCACCCCGACCGGCTCGCGCTGGATCAGGGCCAGCGCATTGGCGGGTGTGGGCGCGATCTGGTCATAGACCTTGTCGGTGGCCTCGCCGAACCAGCGCAGGCAGTTGGCGGCCCCGGCCACATCCACGCCCTTGGCGTATTGCAGCGGCTTGCCCATGTCGAGGGTTTCGGTCAGGGCCAGCTCGTCGGCGTGTTGCAGCAGCAGCTCGGCCCAGCGCAGCAGCACCCGCTTGCGCTTGGCGGGCGCCTGGCCGGACCAGCGCCGGTCTTCGAAGGCTGCCCGGGCGGCCGCCACCGCCGCGTCTATGTCAGCGGCGGCGCAGCGCGCCACCTCGGGCAGCACGCGGCCGTCTATCGGCGAGGTCTTGCTGAACGTGGCCCCGTCCCGCGCCGCCACGCGCTGGCCCGCGATGAAGGCGCGCCCGTCGAGGCGCAAGGTGTCGGCAGTCAGGCTCATGGCGTTCTCCGGGGTCATCACGCACCGCGCAGCGCCTGCGCCATCTCGCGCTGGCGCTTGCGCGTCGAGCGCGCCACCCACAGCGCGTAGCTCAGCACGAACAGCGTCACGGTGAGGATGAGCAGCGTGGCGGCGGCGTAGATGGTCGGGTTGATGCCGCGCACGGCGTAGTTGAAAATCACCTGCGGCAGCGTGCTCACCCCAGGGCCGGAGAGGAACAGGGTGATCACCACGTCGTCGAAGGAGAGCGTAAAGGCCAGCAGAAATGCCGCCAGGATGGCGGGCGCGATATTGGGCAGCGTGACCAGAAAAAACACCTGGTGCGGGCGCGCCCCGAGGTCCATCGCCGCTTCCTCGATGCTGCGGTCCACCTCTTGCAGGCGCGACTGCACCACCACCATGGCAAACGCCATGCCCAGCAGGGTGTGGCCGATGACGATGGTGATCAGGCCGCGCTCAGGGCCGCCGAACACGTTTTGCGCCCCCACCATCAGCAGCAGCAGCGACAGGCCGATGATGACCTCGGGCATCACCATGGGGGCCGTGGCCATGCCGGAAAACACGGTGCGGCCCCAAAAGCGCTGGTAGCGCACCAGCACGAAGGCGCAAAAGGTGCCCAGCACCGCCGCCAGCAAGCCGGTCACGAAAGCCACTTGCAGCGAGACGATGAAGCCTTCGATGATGCGCGTATCGGCCAGCAGCGCCTCGTACCAGCGCAGCGAAAAACCGGTAAATGATGCGTGCTGGCGCGTGCTGTTGAAAGAAAACAGAATCATGAACGCCAGCGGGGCGTACAAAAACAGGAACACCAGCGCCAGCCAGACCTTGCCCAGGTGCTTGTTGAGCCAATTGCTTTTCATGGTTGCGGCCCTCTGGGTGTCAGCGCCCGTCGGCGCTATCGCGCACGCCGTAGCGGAAGTAGAGCATCATGGGCACCAGAATCAGCACCAGCATCAGCACCGCCAGCGCCGCCGCGCGCGGCCAGTTGTTGGCAATAAACATTTCGTCCCAGACCACGCGCCCGATCATGATGTTGTCGGCCCCGCCCAGCAGCGAAGGCACCACGAACTCGCCCATCGAGGGGATGAAGACCAGCATCATGCCGGCAATGATGCCGGGCTTGGACAGCGGCACCGTGATCAGCCAAAAGGCCTTGAAGGGCGAGGCCCCGAGGTCGTAGGCCGCTTCCAGCAGGCGAAAATCCATTTTCACCAGATTGGCGTAGAGCGGCAACACCATGAAGGGCAGATAGACATAGACCATGCCGATCAACATGGAAAAATCGGTGTAGAGCAGGCGCAGCGGCTCCTCGCTTACGCCCACCCACATCAAAAACTGGTTCAGCACGCCAAAATCGCTCAAAATGCCCTTCCAGGCAAAGACGCGCAGCATGAACGAGGTCCAGAACGGCAGCATCAGCATCATCAGCAGAATCAGCCGGGTTTCGGGCGCGCTGCGGGCGATGAAGTAAGCAAAGGGGTAGCCTATCACCAGGCACAGCAGCGCCGTGATGAGCGCATAGACGATCGAGCGCAAATAGGATTCGACGTACAGGGTCTGGAACAGCGCGCCGTCGGGGCCGGTGCGGAAAATGCTCCAGTAGTTCTCGAACTTGAGCAGCAGCACGCCTTGCTCGGCGTCCCAGAGCGGCTGGAAGGGGTGAATCTCGTTGCCCATATCGACAAAGCTGATATACAGCAATATCAAAAAAGGCAAAAAGAAAAAGATCAGCAGCCAGACATAGGGCACGCCGATAACAAAACGGCGGCCGGGCATGGACAGTTGAAAGGGCTTGGCCACGATGGTTCGCTTCTGAAACGGCGATCAGTCGCGCAGCACCACGCCGGCGCGGTTGCTCCACCAGAAAAAGACTTCGTCTTCCCAGGTGATGTCGGTCAGGTCGTGGCGCGAGGTGTTGGGCTCGGTGATCTTGATTTTCTGGCCGTTGCTGGCCTGCACCAGAAAGCTGTTGTAGGAGCCAAAGTAGGCGATTTCCTTGACCCGACCGCTAAACAAGTTGCACTCCACCCCGCTCGGTCGGGTTTTGGAGATTTCGATTTTCTCGGGCCGCACCGCCACCGCCACCGGCATGTTCAGCGAGCCGCTCACGCCGTGCCCGACCTGGATCTCACCGATGGCGGTCTGCACCGCGCAGTGGTCGATCTCATCCACGCTCAGGTGGCCATCGAACAGGTTCACGTTGCCGATGAAATCGGCCACGAAGCGGTTCACGGGAAATTCGTAAATGTCTTGCGGGGCCCCGACTTGCAGCACCCGGCCCTTGCTCATGACGGCGATGCGGCGGGCCATGATCATGGCCTCTTCTTGGTCGTGCGTGACCATGACGCAGGTCACGCCCACTTTTTCGATGATGTTGACGAGCTCGAACTGGGTCTGCTCGCGCAGCTTTTTGTCCAGCGCCCCCAGCGGTTCGTCGAGCAGCAGCAGCTTGGGCCGCTTGGCTAGGCTGCGCGCCAGCGCCACGCGCTGCTGTTGCCCACCCGAGAGCTGGTGTGGCTTGCGCCGGGCGTAGTCGCCCAACTGCACCAGGTCGAGCATCTCGCCCACGCGGCGCTTGAGTTCGTCCTTGGGGCAGCCCTCGCGCTTCAAGCCAAAGGCCACGTTTTCCCAGATGTCCAGGTGCGGAAACAGCGCGTAGCTCTGGAACATCATGTTGATCGGGCGCTCGTAGGGCGGCATCTGGGCCACGTCTTGGCCACCGAGCAAAATGCGGCCCGAAGTGGGCTTCTCAAACCCGGCCAACATGCGCAGCAGGGTCGATTTGCCGCAGCCCGAGCTGCCCAGCAGGGCAAAGATCTCGCCTTGCTCGATCGAGAGCGACACCTCATCGACGGCCAGCGCTTCGTCGAAGCGCTTGACCACTTTTTCGGTGACCAAAAATCCTTCTTTGCCTGCGTCTGGGAGCATGTGCGCGCCTCGGTCTGCCCTGTACAAGATGGAAGGCCGCCGCACCCCGAACGGGGTGCCAGCGGCCTGCGAGTGGTGTGAACGGTGAACTCTGGGCTGCTCGCTCAGCGGCCTTGCTTGAAGCTATTGTAGGCGGTGGCCATGGCTTCGCGCGCCTCGTTGGACAGGCTACCCGGCTGGATCATGCGCCCCATGGCCTCGGCTGGCACCATGATGGTGGGGTTGTTGGCGATCTCGGGCTTGATCTGGGGCATGGCAGCCAGGTTGCCGGTGGCAAAGTTCATCTCGTTGGCCATGCGCGCGGCGTTTTCTGGGCGCAGGAAGAAATTGATGAAGGTGTGCGCGTTGTTGGGGTGGCGCGCGTCGCGGGTGATGGCCATGGTGTCCACGAAGATCAGGCCGCCGGTGCTGGGCAGCAGGGCTTCGAGCACGTCGGTGTTGCCCATTTCACGGGCCCGGTTGGCGGCGATGTTGATGTCACCGGACCAGCCCAGCACCACGCAAGCCTGGCCGCCCGCGAAGGTGTCGATCATGGTGGAGGTGAAGATGCGGATGTGCGGGCGCACCGTGAGCAGCATGTCGAGCGCGGCCTGGTAATCGGCGGCGTTGTTGGAGTAGGCGTCGCGCCCGATGAAGTGCAGCGCCGGCGGAATGATCTCGGACGGCGCATCGAGGAAGGCGATGCCGCAGCGCTGCGCCAGCGCGGTGTATCTGGGGTTGAACACCAGCTCCCAGGCGTTGGCGGGCATGGGGGTGTTGCCCAGCGCGCGCTCCAGGCGGGTGCGGTTGATGCCCACGGTGGTGAAGCCCCAAGCCCACGGCACCAGGTGGCGGTTTTCCGGGTCGGCCTTGGTCAGGGTGGCCATCAGGGCCGGGTCCATATTGGCCAAGTTGGGGATTTTGGTTTTGTCCAGCGGCTGGAAGAAATTGGCCGCGATCTGCTGCGCCGCAAACACGCTGCCCGGCACCACGATGTCGTAGCCGGTGTTGCCCGCCACCAGGCGCGCATGCAGCACCTCGTTGGAGGCGAAGGTGTCGTAGGTGACGTCGATGCCGGTTTCGGTCTCAAAGGCCTCGATCAGACCGGTGGGGACGTAGTCGGGCCAGTTGTAGATGTTGAGCACCTTGGGCTCGGCCGGCGGGGCCGCCGGGGCCGGGGCCACCGCGGCGGGCTGCTCGCGCGGCCCACAAGCCACCAGAAAAGTGGCCGCAAGGGCGGCCGCCAGCAAGGTCTTCAACATGGTTTCACTCCAGCAAGGAAAGAGCAAAAAAGGATGGGGAGGGCGCCGCGCACGGGTGCTTGGCCTTACAGACCAAGCAAACCGCGTACCACTTTGAATTTTAGCCCGAAGCACAGGGGTTTGACCCTGCTCAGAACCCGCCTTGGGCCCGAAGTTCCGCTTGTGTGGCATCCAGCGCGCGCACGATCAGGCCGATCAGCTCGTCGATCTGCGCCCGTGTGATGATGAGCGGCGGGGCGATGATCATGCGGTCGCCCACGGCCCGCATCACCAAGCCGCCCCCAAAACAGTGCGCGCGGCACCGCATGCCCACCGCTTGCTCCTCGGGGAAGGGCAGACCTTGCGCCTTGTCGCGCTGCAAGGTGAGGGCGGCCACGAGGCCGCAGCTCTCGGCGCGGCCCACCAGCGGGTGCGCTTCGAGCGTGGCCAAGCGCTCGGCCAGGTAGGGGCCGGTGTCGTTGCGCACCCGGCCGGGCAGGTCTTCGCGTTGCAACAGGTCGAGGTTGGCCAGCGCCACCGCGCACGCCACCGGGTGCCCGCTGTAGGTGTAGCCGTGGTTGAACTCGCCGCCGCGCTCGATCAGCACCCGCGCCACGCGCTCGCCCACCAGGGTGCCACCCAGGGGCACGTAGCCGCTGCTCACGCCCTTGGCAAAGGTCACCAGATCGGGGCGCATGCCGAACTTTTCGTAAGCAAACCAGTGCCCGAGGCGGCCAAAGGCGCAGATCACTTCGTCGGAAATCAGCAAAATGCCGTAGCGCTCGACAATGCGCTGCACCTCGGGCCAGTAGCTTTCCGGGGGGATGATGACGCCGCCCGCGCCCTGCACCGGCTCGCCGATGAAGGCGGCCACGCGCTCGGGCCCGAGTTCGAGGATTTTTTGCTCCAGCCAACGCGCTGCGCGCAGGCCAAAATCGTGCGCGCTCTCGCCCGGCAGCCCGTGCTGGGCGAAATGCGGCTGCTCGATGTGTACGATGCCGGGGATGGGCAAATCGCCCTGGGCGTGCATGGCGCCCATGCCGCTGAGCGAGGCCGCCGCCACCGTGGAGCCGTGGTAGGCGTTGTGGCGGCTGATCACGGTCTTGCGCTGCGGCTGGCCGAGCAAATCCCAGTAGCGGCGCACCAAGCGCAGGTTGGTGTCGTTGGCCTCGGAGCCGGAGCTGGCGTAAAACACGTGCTCGAAGCGCCGCCCATCGACCGGCGGGGCCAGCTCGGCCAAGCGCGCCGCCAGCCGCACCGCCGGCTCGTGCGTGGTCTGGAAAAAGCTGTTGTAGTAGGGCAGCTTGAGCATCTGGGCGTGCGCGGCGTCGGCCAGTTCGCGCCGCCCGTAGCCCACGTTGACGCACCAGAGCCCACTCATGGCGTCGAGCAGGCGCTGGCCTTCGCTGTCCCAGATGTAGATGCCCTCGCCGTGCGTGATCACGCGCGCGCCCTTGGCCGCCAGCGCCTGGTGGTCGGTGAAGGGGTGCAGGTAGTGCGCGGCGTCGAGCGCTTGCAGCTCGGCGGTGAGGGGCTGGCGATCGGGCAGAGGCTGGGGCTGGGCGGTGTGCATAAGGATTCCTGGCTGGTTCAAGCCGATAGGGGCTCAAACGTGCAACAGCAGGTGCTCGCGCTCCCAGGGCGAAATCACTTTCATGAACTCCTCGTACTCGAGTTCCTTGATCTCGGTGTAGATGGTGATGAACTCGCGCCCCAGCACCTCGTGCAGATCGGTTTCGCGGCGCAGCCAGTCCAGCGCCTCGCCCAGGGTGCGCGGCAGCGCGTAGGCCGAGAGGTAGGCGTCGGACTTCATTTCGGGCTTGGGTTGGATTTTGTTTTTCAGGCCCAAGTAGCCACAGGCCAGGGTCATGGCCAAGGCCACGTAGGGGTTGGCGTCGGCGCCGATGACGCGGTTTTCCAGCCGCCGCGACTGCGGCACCGAAATCGGCGAGCGGATGCCGACGGTGCGGTTGTCGTGCCCCCACTCGATGTTGATGGGTGCGGCGGTGTGGCGCGACAGGCGCCGGTAGCTGTTCACGTAGGGCGCCACCAGCGCCATCGCGGGCGGAATGTAGCGCTGCAAGCCGCCGATGTAGTGGTAGAAGGCCTCGCTGGGCGTGCCGTCGATCTGGCTAAACAGGTTGCGCCCGCTTTCTTGCTCGACGATGCTCTGGTGTACGTGCATGGCGCTGCCGGGTTCGCCAGCGATGGGTTTGGCCATGAAGGTGGCGTACATGTCGTGGCGCAGCGCCGCCTCGCGCACCGTGCGCTTGAAGAAAAACACCTCGTCGGCCAGATCAAGCGGGGCGCCGTGGAAGAAGTTGATCTCCATCTGCCCGGCCCCGACTTCGTGGATCAGGGTATCGACGTTGAGCTCCATCTGGTCGCAGTAGTCGTAGATTTCCTCGAACAGGGGGTCGAACTCGTTCACGGCGTCGATGCTGTAGGCCTGGCGCGAGGTTTCGGCGCGGCCGCTGCGGCCGATCGGCGGCTTGAGCAGGGTGTTGGGGTCGGTGTTGCGCGCCGTGAGGTAGAACTCCAGCTCGGGCGCCACCACGGGCGACAGGCCCATTTCCTCGTACAGATTGCACACATGGCGCAACACGCTGCGCGGGGCAAAGGGCACGCGCTTGCCAGCGTGGTCGAAGCAGTCGTGGATGACTTGCGCGGTCGGGTCGGTGGCCCAAGGCACGATGCGCACCGTGGAGGGGTCGGGGCGCAACTGCATGTCGCGGTCGGTGGGGTCGATCACGTCGTAGTAGGGGCCGCTTTCGGGGAATTCACCCGTCACGCCCATGGCCACCACGGCCTGCGGCAAGCGCATGCCGCGGTCTTCGGTGAATTTGCCGCGTGGCAAGATTTTGCCGCGCGCCACCCCGGTGAGGTCGGGCACCAGGCATTCGATTTCGGTCACGCGGCGCTGGTTCAGCCACTGTTCCAGTTCGTTGAAGCTCTGCGGTGGATTGCTTTTCATGTCGTTCTCCGATGGGTCTGGCGGTGCTGCTGGCGCCTGCGCAGCGCCTCGCCAAAGGCCGCAAAGGTGGCGGCGTAAAAGGGGTTTTCTTGGCAGCGCCACTCGGGGTGCCACTGCACGGCATAAGCAAACTCGGTCGCGCCCTGCACCTCGAAGGCCTCCACCAGCCCGTCTTCGGCCCAGGCCAGCGGCCGCAAGCTGGGGGCCAGGCGGCCGATGCCCTGCCCGTGCAGCGAGTTGACCATGGCCTGCTCGGCACCCGCCCACTGCGCCAGCGCCGAACCGGGGGCCAAGCGCACCGGGTGGCTGGGGCCGTACTGCTGCTCCAGCGGCAGGCCCTCGGGGTCGCGGTGGTCCATCAGCCCCGGCACCGCGTGCACGGTCTGGTGCAGGCTGCCGCCAAGCGCGACGTTGATTTCCTGAAAACCCCGGCAAATGCCCAGCAGGGGCACCCCTTGCGCCAGGCAGGCGCGCACCAGCGCCAGCGTGAGCGCGTCGCGCGCCGGGTCCAGCGGCAGGGCGGGGTCGTGCACTTCTTCGTCGAAATGCGCCGGGTGGACGTTGGAGGGCGAGCCGGTGAGCAGCACGCCATCGACCAGCGCAAGCAAGTCCTCTATCTGCGCGGCCTCGGCCAGCGGGAACAGCGCCGGCTGCGCCTGCGCCCCCAGCTTGACGGCGCGGGCGTACTTGTCGCCCAGCAGCAAATAGGGCATGGCCTGCGCGCCCAGCAGGCGGTGGTCGGCCGGCAGCCAGACCAAGGGAAGGGGTGCGGGGAATTTGTGCATCGGGTGAGCGGCTGCGACGGGCGGCAAAGCGCGCCCGCATGGAGCCGCAGTTTAGCTGCTGTGGAACCGGGTGCTGGCACCTTGGAACGCTGCGGCCTTGCGGGAGATTATGGCTGGGGCTGGGTGGGAAAGCAAGCGTTTGACGCACGCATTTTATGTAGCTACAATGAAAGCATGATGATCGAGTTCGATCCGGCCAAAGACGCGGCAAACCAACTCAAGCACGGTGTGTCTTTATCCCTAGCCAGCGATCTCGATTGGGAAACCGCGCTGGTGTGGGTGGATGAACGGTACGAATACGGCGAGTCGCGCATGATTGCTCTCGCTGCGCGAACCGAAATTCTGTACTGCGTGGCGTTTGTAAACCGGGGCGAGGTGCGAAGGGTCATCAGCCTGCGCCGCGCCAATCGTCGCGAGGTGAAGCACTATGTCGAAAATCTCTAAGCGTCCAAGCATCCTCATGCCTAGCGCAGAAGAGGACAAAGCCATTACTGCGGCGGCCAGAAGCGACCCGGACGCGCAACCCCTCACGCCCAAGCAACTGGAGGCCATGGTTCCCATGCGCGCCTTGCGTGGACGTCCAAAATCTGAAAACAAAAAATTGCTGGTGTCGGTGCGTTACAGCCCCGAGGTCTTGGCCTATTTCAAGTCAACCGGCGAAGGTTGGCAGTCGCGAATGGATGGTGTGCTGCGCCAGTACGTCACGCGACAGTCCGGTGGCGCGTGACCCTGTGGGTCGCAACCGCCTGCCCCCGGACAAGTCACAGAATTTGGCTGGAGCGACAGGCTGATTTCACTCAACCCAACGCCTCGCGCAGGCGCTGCCAGGCCATGCCCAGCGCCAGCAGCGGCGTGCGCAGCCTGGGCCCGCCGGGAAAGGGGTGGTGTCGCAGCCGCGCATACACATCGAAGCGCCCGGCTTGGCCGCTGATGGCCTCGGCCACCAGCCGCCCGGCGAGCCCGGCCAGCACCACGCCATGCCCGCTAAAGCCTTGCAAATAATAAACTTGTGGCGAGATGCGGCCAAAATCCGGGGCCCGGTTCATGCTGATATCCACAAAGCCGCCCCAAAGGTATTCGACCGGCACCTGCGCCAGATCGGGGAACACCGCCAGCATGCGCTGGCGCATGAGCGCCTGCAAATTTTGCGGGGTGCGGGTGCTGTAGCTGACGCGGCCGCCAAACAGCAGCCTGTGTTCGGCGCTGAAGCGAAAGTAGTCCAGCACCAGGTTGTTGTCGCACACCGCCGCGGCGCTGGGGATCAGGCGCCGGCTCAAGGCGGGGGCCACTGGCGCGGTAGCAATCAAGTAGGTGCCCACCGGCATGATGCGCCGCCCCAAGGCCGGGGCCAGCGCCGGGGCGTATTCGGGCAGCAGGCAGTTGCCAGCCAGCAGCGCGTGCTGCGCCGTGACCTGGCCTTGGGCGCAGTGCGCCGTCACGCCGGCAGCGGTTTGGCTCAGGCGCAGCACGGGGCTGTGCTCGTGCAGCGCCACCCCGGCCTGCTGCGCCGCCTGCGCCAGCCCCAGGGTGTATTTGAGCGGGTGCAGGTGCCCGCTGATAGCCTCAAAGGCGGCGGCGTGGTAGCGCGGGCTGTCGATGTAGCGGCGCACCTCGGGGCCTGTCGCCAGCTCGCAGGCCAAGCCATAGTCGCGCTGCTGTTGCTCCATATCGGCCAGCAGGCGCTTGGCTTGGCGCGGCGTGTCGGCCACGGTCAGGTAGCCGCGCTGCCAGTCGCAGGCGATGCGGTGCTGGGCGATGCGCTGCCCGATCAGCTCGATGCCCTCCAGCGTCCAATCCCAGAGTCGGCGCGCATCGGCACGGCCTAGCTGCTGCTCCAGCGGCCCTTGACCGCAGGCATAGCCCACCAAGGCCTGGCCGCCATTGCGCCCGCTGGCCCCCCAGCCGATGCGCTGCGCCTCCAGCACACAGACCTGCAAACCGCGCTCGGCCAGCTCCAGCGCCGCGCTCAAACCGGCCAGCCCACCGCCCACCACCAGCACATCGGCGCGTTGCTCGCCCTGCAGCGGCGGATGCGGCGGCGCGCGCTGCACCGAGGCCTCGTAGTAGCTGCGCTGGTTGAGCAGGGTGTCGCTGTGCAGCACGTCGGGCTTGAACACGGCAGCCTCGCTTTAACGGGGTGGGTGGGTGCGCCCGAGCGCCACTTGGCCGGAGAGCCAGGTCCAGACCAGGGTGGCGGCGGCGCTGCTGCTGAGTTCGGCGTGGTCGTAGGCCGGGGCCACTTCCACGCAGTCCATCCCAACCCAGTTCAGGTCGGCCAGCTCCTCGACGAAGGTCAGCACCTGCGAGCTGCTCAGGCCGCCGGGCTCGGGGGTGCCGGTGCCGGGGGCAAAGGCGGGGTCGAGGCAGTCGATGTCGATCGTCAGGTAGCAGGGGCGCGCGCCGATGCGCTGGCGGATTTCGCGCAGCAGCGGTTGCAGCGCTGCGCCGTCAAGGCCGCGCAAGGCGCGTGCGGTGTAAATGAGCCCGCCCTGATCGCGCACGTACTCGCGCGCGGCGCGCGCCCCGCTGGAGCGCAGCCCCACCTGAACCGTATGCGCCGGGCTGGCCAGCCCCTGCTGCAGCGCCTCGTAAGTCCAGGTGCCGTGGCCCGAGGGCTCGCCGCAGTGGTCGCTCCAGGTGTCGCAGTGGGCGTCGAAATGCAGCAGCGCCAGCGGCTCGCCCTGGCCATAAACGCGCTGGGCGGCGCGCAGCAGCGGCAGGGTGATGGAGTGGTCGCCGCCCAAAAAGGCGCAGCGGTGCCGCCGCATCAGGGCCTGCGCCTGCTGCTCGATATGGGCCTGCAAGACTGGCAGCGGCGCGGTATTGGGCAGGCGCATGTCGAGCGCGTCGCCCAGGTAGGCCGTGGGGCTGAGGTTGAAGTGCGGGTGCTCGCCGTCGCACAGCATCAGGCTGGCGGCGCGGATGGCTTGCGGGCCAAAGCGCGCCCCGGGCCGGTTGCTGACCGCGCCATCGAAAGGCACGCCGACCAGCGCAAAGGGCTGTTCGGCCAGCGGCGCGCAGCCCAGAAAGCGGTTGCTGTTGTTGGCGTAGGCAAAGTCTCCAATGGCCATGGGGGCTCCTGCGATGGGCTGAGTTTAGTGCTTTGAGCGCGGCTTGGCTGTGGGTTAAGCGCGGGTTGGGCCGCATCAGCGCACCAGCGCACGCTGCCTCCAGGCCAGCGCGCTGCCCAGCCACAGCGCCAGCGCCGAGTAGAACAGGCCGCGCTCCAATCCGCCCGGGCCGTCGGCGATCCAGCCCACCGCCGTGGGCCCGACGATCTGCCCGGCTGCAAACACGATGGTGAAGGCGCTGATGCCGCTGGCCCACTGCGCCGCCGGCAAATTGTGGCGCACCAGCGCCGTGGTAGAGGCCACCACCGACAAAAAAACCGCCCCGAACAACAGCCCCGAGGCCAGCAAGGCCGGCCAGGCCGCCGTGAGCGCGGGCACCAGCGTGGCCAGGCCGAGCAGGGCGTTCAGGCGCGCCAGCGCCTGGCCCCCGCGAAAACGGTCCAACCAACCCGCCCACAGCCGCGCCGAGGCCACCACCCCCAGCCCCAGCAGAGTGTAAAAGAGCGTGATCGCTTGGGTGGCGTGCCCCTGTTCGTGCAGCAGCGCAATCACGAACGTCATGTAGCCGATGTAGCCCAGGCCAAACAGGGTGTAGGCGGCCAGCGCCCAGCCAAAGTGTTGCACCATCGTGCCCCAGCCCAAGGCATGGCTGTGCCCCGCCCCCGCTGCGCTGCCGGGCGCGGCGGCATCGACTTCCAAGCCGAGCCCACGCAGCGCCCGCAGCAACCACCACAGCGAGGCCGTGGTCAGCACACAGACCAGCGCCAGCATCCACCAAGCCCAAGCCCAGCCATGCGCCACGCTGGCGGCCCAAGCCAGCGTGGGCGGCACCGCCAGCGCCGACAGCACGATGCCCCAGCCCACGCCGCCGTAGTACAGGCCGAGCAACCAGCCGCTGTGCGTCGGCCAAACCGTACCCAGGCGCGCGGCCAGCAGGCCCCCCGCCACAAACACCCAGGCGCTGAACACGCCCGCCGCCAGCCGCTGCGCCAGCAGCGGCGCGCTGGCGCTAAAAAACCCGCTGCTGGCCATGAACACGCTGGCCAGCAGCGCCCCAGCCAACAGCAGCGGCCCAGCGCCATAGCGGCGCAGCAGCCAGGGGGCGCTGAGGGCGCCGATCAGGTAGCCGATGGCGTTGAAGGTGTTCATGGCACCGGCCAGCGCATAGGTCCAGCCGAGGTCGGCGCGCATGGGCGGCAGCAACAGCCCATAAGCAAAGCGCGTGATGCCCAGCGCCACCGCCGCCGCCAGCGAGAGCCACAGCGCCAGCAGCACGCCGTGCCACCAAGGCGGCAGGGGAGACCGGAGCGCACTGGGTTCGGCCATAGGGGCCTATCAGCGCGGCCCCGGCGGCCGCCAGCGTTTGAGCAGCAAGGCGTTGCCCACCACGCTCACCGAGCTGAGCGCCATCGCCGCCCCGGCCAGCACCGGGCTGAGCAAGCCCAGCGCCGCCAGCGGAATGCCGACGGTGTTGTAAACAAAGGCCCAAAACAGGTTTTGCCGAATTTTTCGCACCGTGCGGCGCGAAATATCGAGTGCCGCCGCCACCAGCAGCGGATCGCCGCGCATCAGGGTGATGCCAGCCGCATGCAGCGCCACGTCGGAGCCGCCTTGGGCGTGGCTCATGGCCAGCCCCACATCGGCGGCGGCCAGCGCCGGGGCATCGTTCACGCCGTCGCCCACCATCGCCACCACCCGCCCTTGCGCCTTGAGTTCGCCCACCAGCCGCGCCTTGTCGCCCGGCAGCACCTGAGCGCGCACCTCGCCCGCCTCGGGCTTGAGGCCCAAGCGGCGCGCCATGGCCTCGGCGGCGCGCTGGTTGTCGCCCGAAATCATCAGCACCTGCAAACCCAAGGCGCGCAATTCGGTGATGGCTTGGGCGGAACCGGGCTTGGGCTGGTCGGCAAAAGCCAACAGGGCCAGCGGCTGCCATGCGCCCGCCATGCGGTGCAGGCCCGCTGCGGCCTGCTGTGGCTCGGTGCTGGCTGGAGAGCCCGCTTCTATCTGCTGTGCTGGCTGTGGCGCTTGCTCTGCGAGGACGGCACGGCCCGGTGTTTCCATTGCATTAGGTGCAGGCTCAATGGGGTCAAGGCGATCGCCCACACGCAAGGCCAGCACCGAGACGCTGCAACCTTGGCCCGCCCAATCTTCGGCCTGCGCCTGCCAGCGCTGCAGGTCCACCCCGAGCCCCTGCAGCCAGTCCCAACTGCCCAAATAAAGCGGCGCGCCCTGCACCACGCCGTGGCAGCCGCGCCCCGGCACCGCCTGCACGGCGCTGGCTTGCAATTCGGTAGGGGCTCCAATCGCCCGTTCACTGGCCACATCTCCTGCCGATCCCGCTGTGGGCACCTGCCGTGCCCGCTGCGCTTGCTCCGCCTGCAACACCGCCCGCGCCAGCGGGTGCTCGCTGTGGCGCTGCAAGGCCGCCGCCGCCTGCAAGGCCGCCGCCTCATCCACGCCATCGGCTGGCAGCAGGTGCGCCAACACCGGCTGGCCTAGGGTTAAAGTGCCGGTTTTGTCGAAGGCCACCGTGTCCACGCGGCGCGCGCTTTCCAGCGCCTCCGGGTCTTTGATCAAAATTCCGTGCTGCGCCGCCACCCCGGTGCCGGCCATGATCGCCGTGGGCGTGGCCAGCCCGAGCGCACAGGGGCAGGCGATCACCAGCACCGCCACCGCCGCCAGCAACGCCTGCTCGAACGGCGCCTGCTGCCAACCCCACCAGAGCGCAAAAGTGGCCAGCGCAATCAGCAGCACCACCGGCACGAACACCGCCGCCACCCGGTCCACCTGGCGCTGCACCGGCGGCTTGACCGCCTGCGCGTCTTGCACCAGCGCGATGATGCGCTGCAGCACCGACTGCGTGCCCAGCGCCGTCACGCGCAACTCGATGGCGCCGTCGCCGTTCAGGCTGCCGCCCGTCACGGTGTCGCCCACCTGGCGCAGCACCGGCAGCGGCTCGCCGGTGAGCAAGGATTCGTCGATCTGCGTCTGCCCTTGCTCGATCACGCCGTCGGCGGGCAGGCGCTCGCCCGGGCGCACCAGCAGCCGATCGCCGGGCAGCAGTTCGGCCACCGGCACATCCTGCAACTGCTCGCGCAGCACCCCGTCGGGCAGCAGGTGCGCGACTTCGGGGCGCAGCGCCTGCAGGGCGCGGATGGCGCTGGTGGTTTGGCGCTTGGCGCGCGCCTCCAGCCACTTGCCCAGCAGCACCAGGGTGATGATCACCGCCGCCGCCTCGTAGTACAGCGGCACCAGGGTGCCCGGCTCGGCGCGCCACCACAGCCAGGTGCTCATGCCCCAAGCCGCCGTGGTGCCGATGGCCACCAGCAATTCCATATTGCCGCTGCCCGCGCGCAGCGCATACCAACCAGCGCGGTAAAAACGCGCCCCAAGCACGAACTGCACCGGTGTGGCGAGCACAAACTGCCACAGCGGCCCCAGCATCCAGTGCTGGCCCCAGAGCTTGCCCACCATGGGCAGCGCCAGCGGCAGCGTGAGCAAAATGGCCAGCAACACCGGCCAGAAATCGCGCCGCACGCCCCAGAGTCGATCCAGTGCGGGGTCGGACTCTGCCGCCTGTTCCAGTGGCACGGGTTCGTAACCGGCGTCGCGCACCGCGCGGTGCAGCCGCGCTTGCCAGAGCGCGGGCTCATCCGTTCCCATCGCCGCTGCAGCCACCGATTCGGCTTGGCTCGGCTCGCCCGGCGCGGGTGCGGCCGCGCGCACGCGCACCGTTTCGGTGGCTAGGTTCACGCTCACCTGCTGCACACCGGGCACCTTGGCCAAGGCGCGCTCAACCCGCGCCACGCAGGAGGCGCAGGTCATGCCCACGATTTTGAAGTCGGTCTCGGGTGGCAGTGCAGCAGGGTTCACTCAAGGTTCCAGCAATCGTTTCATACTAGCGACTTTAACCAAAAAGGAATTCCAGATGGACACACAACACTTCACCGTTCAGGGCATGACTTGCGGCCATTGCGAAGGGGCCGTGCGCCAAGCCATCCGCCGCCTCGATGCGCAGGCCGAGGTGCAGATCGAGCGCAGCAGTGGCCGCGTGAGCGTGCGCAGCACCTGCAGCCGCCCCGCGCTGGCGGCCGCGCTGACCGAAGCGGGCTACCCCGAGCTCAATGACAGCGCAAGCGATGCCGAAACGGCTTAAATCCATGGCACAAGGGTGTGGATAGATCTGGCACAAGTCGGGGCTTATCCACAGGCCCAGCCGATTAGGGCCACTTGTTCCGCGCCGCAAGGTTTACAACAGCCCCACTGTGCACACCTAAAAAAACCGCCAATGAATTGAAAATAAACAAAAAAATGGGTTGTTCAGCGAAATCCGTGGGGCCTACTACTACGACTATGTTTTAAAAATACATTCAGACAGATAGGGGACAAAGCAGGCCGAGCCCTATGCCATAAGCGACGCCACGCGCGCCACAGCCCTGCTTGGGGCGGCGGCTGGGCTGTTAAGATTTGCCTTTGACCACCTCCCACCGTCCATGCCAGCGGCTTCTGACCCCTCCACGAGTTTCGAACTCAAAAGCACCCAATGGCCCCTGCTGGCCTTGGCGCTGCGCAGCGCCGACACAAGGCAACTGGCACACGACTGGCAACAGCGTTATGGCGACGCCGAGGGGTTTTTTGATCAAGACGCGCTGCTGCTCGACTTCAGCGCCATCGAAGCCCTTGATCAAGCCTGCGATTTGCCAGCGCTGCTGCAGCTCTTGCGCAAGGCCAATTTGCATCCCTTGGCCTTTAAGGGTGGATCGAATGCGCTGCGCATGCAAGCCACCGCCGCCGGCTTGGCGCGCGCCGACGACGCCGCCGACACCGTGCAACATCGGGTGCTCAGCAAGGCGCAGCCGCCAGCGGCCAGCCCCGCGCCTGCGCCCGCAGAAACCATCCCGGTCAGCGCCCTGCTAATCGACCGACCTTTGCGCTCGGGCCAGCAGGTCTATGCGCGCGGGCGCGACCTGATCGTCACAGCCATGGTCAACCCCGGTGCCGAGGTGGTGGCCGATGGCCATATTCACGTCTATGCGCCGCTGCGTGGCAAGGCCATCGCCGGTGCGCGCGGAAACGAGAATGCCCGCATTTTTGCCAGTTGCCTCGAAGCCGAGCTGCTGGCCATAGCCGGCACCTACCGCACCAGTGAGGTGCCGCTGCCGCAGACCGTGCAAGGCAAGCCTGCCGTGGTGCGGCTGCAACGCAACGAGCAAGGTGAGCGACTGCTGATCGAACCCATTGTTTAAAAAATAGAATACGGCCAAGAAAGATACACAAACATGAGCAAAATCGTCGTGGTGACTTCGGGCAAAGGCGGGGTGGGCAAAACCACCACCAGCGCCAGCTTTGCCGCCGGACTGGCCCTTAAAGGGCACAAAACCGTGGTGATCGACTTTGACGTGGGCCTGCGCAACCTCGACCTGATCATGGGTTGCGAGCGGCGCGTGGTGTACGACTTCATCAACGTCATCCAGCAAGAGGCCAACCTCAATCAAGCCCTGATCAAAGACAAGCAGTGCGATAACTTGTACGTGCTGGCGGCCAGCCAGACGCGCGACAAAGACGCGCTGTCGCAAGAGGGGGTGGCGCGCGTGCTCAACGATCTGGCGGGCATGGGTTTTGATTACATTGTTTGCGATTCGCCCGCCGGCATCGAGACCGGCGCCCTGATGGCCATGCACTACGCCGACGAGGCGCTGGTGGTGACCAACCCCGAGGTCTCGAGCGTGCGCGACTCGGACCGCATCTTGGGCATGCTCAGCAGCAAAACCCAGCGCGCCATCGACGGCCGCGAGCCGATCAAAGAGCATTTGCTGATCACGCGCTACAACCCAAACCGGGTGCAAGAGGGGCAGATGCTCTCGCTGCAAGACATTCAGGATATTTTGCGCATACCACTCATCGGCGTGATTCCCGAGAGCGAAACGGTGCTGCAAGCGTCGAACCAGGGCCTGCCGGCGGTGCACATGCAAGGCAGCGAGGTGTCGGAAGCCTACAAAGACGTGATCGAGCGCTTTCTGGGCCAAGAGCGGCCGCTGCGCTTCATCGACGCGCAAAAGCCCAGCCTGCTCAAACGCCTGTTCGGAAGGTGAGCGCCATGTCGTTCCTGTCCTTTTTGCTGGGCGAAAAAAAGAAGACGGCTTCGATCGCCAAAGACCGGCTGCAGATCATCCTGGCGCACGAGCGCAGCGGGCGCAACGCCAGCGAACCCGACTACCTGCCGCAGTTGCAGCGCGAGCTGATCGCCGTCATCAGCAAGTACGTGCACGTCAACCCGGGCGACATCCGCGTCCACTTGGAGCGCCAAGAAAACCTCGACGTGCTGGAAGTCAAGATCGAGCTGCCCGAAACGCAGCGCTGAGCTTGGGTGCACCGCATGACGGTGCCGCCGCCTTGTCAAATTCCTTCCCTATACTGGGGCGGTTCCATAGACACTGCTGCCCGCCATGCCCTTGCTGCTCACGCTCAACGCCGGATCGTCGTCGATCAAGTTTTCGCTCACCCCACTGCCCGAGGCACCCGGCAGCCCCTTGCCTGCGCCGCTGGCGCACGGGCAGGTGTCGGGCATAGGCGGTGCGGCGGCGCGCCTGAGCCTGCACTCCAACCAGCACGGCCAACAAGTGCAGGCCCTGCCCACAGTGTCCAGTGGGCGCAGTGGCCACGAACAGGCGCTAGACGCCGTGTTGCACTGGCTGGAGCAGCACCTGCCTGAGCAAAAAGTGGCGCTGGTGAGCCACCGCGTGGTGCACGGTGGGGTGCATTTTGCGCAACCGGTGCGGATCGACGCCCAGGTGCTGGAGCAGCTCGACGCGCTGGCCCCCTTGGCGCCGCTGCACCAGCCGCACAACCTGGCCGGCATCCGCTCGGCCATGGCGGCCTTTGGGCAGGCGCTGCAAGTGGCGTGTTTCGACACCGCCTTTCACCGCCAGCACCCCTTCGTGGCCGACACCTTTGCCCTGCCCCGGCGCTTTTACGATGAAGGCGTGCGCCGCTACGGCTTTCATGGCTTGTCCTACGAGTTCATCGCGCGCGCCCTGAAACTGCACTGGCCCGCGCTGCACCAAGGGCGCGTGATTGTGGCGCACCTGGGCAACGGGGCCTCGATGTGCGCGCTGCGCCAAGGCGTGTCGATCGATTCCAGCATGGGCTTTACCGCCCTCGACGGCCTGCCCATGGGCACCCGCTGCGGCCAGATCGACCCCGGCGTGCTGCTCTACCTGCTCACCGAAAAAGGCTACAACCCGGCGCAGTTGACCGAGCTGCTGTACCAGCAATCCGGGCTCAAGGGCCTGTCGGGCCTGAGCAACGACGTGCGCGAGCTGCTGCAATCCGAGCAGCCGCAGGCCGGGCAGGCGCTGGATTATTTTGTGGCGCGCTGCCAGCGCGAAATCGGTGCCCTGAGCGCCAGCCTGGGCGGGCTCGATGCGCTGGTGTTCACCGGCGGCATCGGCGAAAACGCGGTGTCCATCCGCCAGCGCATCGTGCAAGACCTGGGCTGGATCGGGATCGACTTCGATGCCGCCGCCAACGCCGCCCTGCACGCCGGTGCGCACAGCCAGGGCCTGATCAGCCGGCCCGGCTCGCGCGTGAGCGCGCTGGTGCTGCCCACCGACGAAGAGCGCATGCTGGCCGAACACGCGCTGGCGCTGTGGACGGCCGCTTAAAAAATTTTTCAGCAACTTTGGAGCAAAGCCATGTTCATCGACCCCCAATCACGCGACCCACTGCCCAAGGTCTGGGATGAAAACGCCCGCATCGGCGACATGCTGCAAGGCAAACGCGGCCTGGTGGTGGGGGTGGCCAACGCCGACAGCATCGCTTTTGGCTGCGCCGCCAAGCTGCGCGCCTTTGGGGCCGAAATCGCCCTGACCTACCTGAACGAAAAAGCCAAAAAGTTCGTCGAGCCGCTGGCCGAGCAGATCGACGCCGCGCTGCTGCTGCCGCTCGATGTGAGCCAGCCGGGGCAGATGGAGCAGGTGTTCGAGCAGATCAAGCAACACTGGGGCAGCTTGGACTTCGTCATCCACTCGATTGCCTACGCACCGCGCGACGACTTGCACGGGCGCATCGTTGACTGCTCGCAAGCTGGTTTTTTGCAGGCCATGCAGGTGTCCTGCCACTCCTTCATCGAAATGGCGCACCACGCCGAGCCCCTGCTGCGCCCCGGCGGCGCGCTGGTGACGATGAGCTACTACGGCGCCGACAAAGTAGTCAACAACTACAACCTGATGGGCCCGGTGAAAGCGGCGCTGGAATCCTCGGTGCGCTACCTGGCCAAAGAGCTGGGCGAAAAGGATGTGCGCGTCTATGCCGTTTCGCCCGGCCCGCTGAAAACCCGCGCCTCCTCAGGGATAGCGCACTTCGACGAGCTCATCGACATGGCGGTGACGCGCTCGCCCGGCCGACGCTTGGTGGACATCGCCGAAGTGGGGCGTGCGGTGGCGTTTTTGGTCGGCGGCGCGGCCTCGGGCATCACCGGTGACGTAATCTACGTCGATGCCGGCCTGCACCACATGGCGTGAGCCGCTGCCGTGCGTGAGGGCGCCGGCCTGAAATACGCCTGACACGCAAACAAGGCAAGCTCGGCCTTTGGAGTTGGAGCCACACCATGGAAAAACACAAAGCCGTTGCCTCAATGGGTCAGAATTCGCTGCTGCTGCCGGCCTGGATCACGGCCTCGCTGCTGGCCAACGACCGCCTCAAGCTCTATCTGTCGGTGCTGCAGTCGGCCGCCACGCACGCGGCCGATGCGCAAGCCCCGCTGCCCGATTGGTCTACCGAGCTGCGCCAGCACGGCCAGGCCGACCTGCTCTGGCTGGGCGAGCTGGCCGCCAACGCCTACATGCAAGACTCGCTGCTGGTGCTGCCGCAGATTGAGACCCTGACCCAGGCCATGGCCGACGACCTCGAAACCATGGCCAAGCCGGTGTGCGAGTTTGCCGATGCGCCCGAGTCGGAATTTTGCAGCCGGCGCGGGCACTGGCTCGCGGTGCTCGAGCGGCTGCAGGAGCAAAGCGGCTTGCGCCCGGGCGACTTGGGCAGCCTGACCCACGGCGAGCCCGCGCGCGGCGACAGCCTGCACCTGCTGGTGATGGACCTGCACAAGCGGCTCAACGCCTTGGCGGCCCAGATTGCCACCGAAAACATCGACGGCGCCCATGTGTGGCAGATCGAGCCCGACGACCGGCCCCTGATCGAGGCCTTCATGCGCGGCTTGCAGCGCACCGCACCGCTCAAGTTTGGCCACCCCGGTCTGGCCACGGCGGTTACGCGCCACGGCAAGAAGCTGCTGATCCAAAACGACATTGGCACCAACGACGCGCACGTGCTGGTGCTCGAGGTGCAAGGCAAAACGGTGCGCCTGACCTACTCCGACTTGCACCAGGTGCGCTTCGATTTCTTTCGCCTGCAACTGGAGGCACTGGGTTTTACCTGGGAGTTGCTGGCCCCGCAAACCGTAGACGGACTCAACCAGGGCAAGCCCTACGTGCTGGGCCATGCCACGCTGCAGGTGCGCCAGCCGGCGGCGCTGTTGCAGGGGCTGGAGGCGGCGGCTTCGCGCATCGTGTTCCTGATCGATTGGAACCGGGCCCGCAAGCGGCTGCAACTGTTCGTCTCCAAACCGCTGGCGCTCGAGGTGCTGACCCACTGCGCCCAAACCGACGTCGGCCACATGGGCTGGTTGCTGGCTGGCGGCGAACAACTGGTCTATGGGGCCATGCAGGCGGTCGACAGCCACGCCTTTCGGGTCGGGGAGCGGCTGGATCAGGTGCTGGGCGAAACCGCGGCGCGCCAGTTTTTGCAGGCCCTGCTGACCGAGGCCAGCCTGAAACTGCGCCAGCAACTGCCCACCGCCATGGTGCAAGACGAGGCGCGCTTGCTGCTGGCACGCGCCATGCGCCAGCGCAGCTTTGAGTTTGATTTGCTGGCCGAGCACGCGGCGCTGCAGCATGCCATTGCCACCGAAGTGTGCCGTGCCTTGGCCGGGGACAACGGGGCCGACCCCGCGCAGTGGCTGCAAACGCTGGGCCGCGCCAAGGCCTGGGAGCACCAGGCCGACCAGATTTTGTCCACCGCGCGCGAGCGCACCCGCCGCCACGAGCGCTGGCTGCCGTTGCTGGAGCTGCTTGGCGCCATGGACGACGTGGCCGACACGCTCGAAGAGTCGATTTTTTTGTTGCAACTGCTGCACACCGAGCCCCTGCACGGGCTGCCGCCCGCCATTGTGCAAGCGCTGCAGCGCCTGGCCGACACCACGCTGGCAGCCATTCAAGACCAGATCAAGGCGATCGAGATTGCGCGCCACCTGAGCCAGCAGGCCAACCGCACCGACGAAGAGGCCTTTTTGCAGGCGCTCTGGCGCACCTTGCGCGGCGAGCGCCTGTGCGACGACCTGTACCGCGAGGCGCGGGTGCAGGTGGTGCACGAACTGGCCACGCAGCCGGTGCTGTTCGGGCTCGCCAACGAGGTCGCGGCCGCGCTCGAAGAGGCCACCGACCACTTGTTGCGCGCCGGCTACGTGCTGCGCCGCATCGTGCTCAACCCAGGCGGGGTGGTGGCATGAAAAAACCCTCCAACCACGCATCGGCTTGGCCGCGCCACCTGTTTTTGATCAGCAGCTCGGAGCCCATGCCCAAAGCGGGCAAGGCCAGCAAAGACAGCAAGGCCAGTCTTGAGGCCATGGGGTCCAAGGCATGGCATTTGCTGCGCATGGCGCGGCTCGGTTTGCCGGTGCCGCCGGCGCTGGTGCTGGGCACGCACTACACCCGCGAACCGGCCGCGAGCCTGTTGCCCTTGTTTGGCGGTGGCCTGACGGCGTTCGAGGCGGTGTGCGGCCAACAGCTGGGCGACGCCCGCGCGCCCCTGATCGTCTCGGTGCGCTCCGGGGCTCCGGTGTCCATGCCCGGCATGATGGAAACCCTGCTCAACGTCGGCCTGTGCGACGCCACCCTGCCGGGGTTGTTGCGCCAAAGTGGCAACCCGCGCATGGTCTGGGACGCCTACCGGCGCCTGATCGCCAGCTACGCCGTGGTGGTGGGCGGGCTGGCGGCGCAACCGTTCGAGGCCGAGCGCTTGCTGGCCTGCGCCGGGGCCGACGAGCGCATGCTCGACTACGCGCAACTGCGCACCCTGTGCCGGCGCTACCTGGAGCTGTACCAAAGCCTGGCGGGGCAACCCTTTCCCCAAGACCCGCGGGAGCAGTTGGCGGCGGCGGTGCAGGCGGTGTATGGCTCGTGGTTTAGCCCCAAGGCCGCCAGCTACCGCAAGCTGCACGGCATCGACGAAGGGCTGGGCACCGCCGTGATCGTGCAGCGCATGGTGTTTGGCAACACCGGGCACCGCAGCGGCGCCGGGGTCGGTTTCACGCGCGACCCCAGCAGCGGCGAGCCCGCCTTGTGGGTGGATTTTTTGGCCAACGCCCAAGGGGAAGACGTGGTTAGCGGGCAGCGCAATGCGCACGGCCACGCCACCTTGGCGCAGACCCTGCCGCAGGCCTGGGAGGCGCTGCAGCAGGCGGCGCGCACGCTCGAGGGCGAGCTGGGCGATATGCAAGACTTCGAGTTCACGGTGCAAGACGGCCACCTGTATCTGCTGCAAACCCGCAGCGGCAAGCGCACCCCGCGTGCGGCGGCGCGCATCGCGCTGGACCTGTACGAGGCCGGCCTGATCGAGCGCCAGACGGCGCGCGAGCGCACCGCCCACCTCAAGGCCAAAGACCTGGTGTTGCAACAACTGGCCCCCAGCGCCGGGGACAGCGCTGCCGACGCGGCCGCACCGCTTGAGCTGGCACGCGCCAGCAGCGCCTGCAGCGGCATTGCCAGCGGCGAGATCGCGCTCGACCCGGAGCACGCCATCGAGCGCGCCCGCGCCGGGGTGCCGGTGCTTTTGCTGCGCCAGGACGCGCAAACCGAGGACATCGAGGCGCTGCAGCGGGTGCAGGGGCTGCTGACCCAGCGCGGCGCGCGCACGGCGCACGCGGCGGTGGTGGCGCGCCAACTGGGCAAGGTGTGTCTGGTCGGCTGCGAAGGGTTGCGCATCGACGCGCAACGCCAGACGGTGGCTTTTGGCCCGCACGAGTTCGCGGTGGGGCAGACCCTCACCCTGGACGGCAACCAGGGCATCGTTTATGCTGGCGCCTTGGCCGTTGTGGACGTGCCCGACACCCCCTTGCAGCGCCGCCTGCAGGCGCTGCGCTCCAATTCTTGACGCCTCACTACCGGAAACCCCATGATACAGCCCACAAATTCCAGCGAATGGAGTGAAAACCTGACCTTCGACGAGCTCTCGGTCGGCCAGAGCGCGCGCCTGCTGCGCACCCTGACGCTGCAAGACATCCAGGCCTTCGCCGCCGTCTCGGGCGACACCAACCCGGCCCACCTAAGCCCCGAATACGCCAACGACACCCTGTTTCACGGCGTGATCGGGCACGGCATGTGGAGCGGCGCGCTGATCTCGGCGCTGCTGGGCACGCAGTTTCCGGGGCCGGGCACCATCTACCTGGAGCAGGCGCTGCGCTTTGTGCGCCCGGTGCGCATCGGCGACACGCTCACCGTCACCGCCACCGTGCTCAGCAAAGACGAGGTCAAGAAAGCGGTCGAGCTCGACTGCCTGGTGGTCAACCAGAAAAACGAGAAGGTGCTGCAAGGCATGGCCAAGGTCTTGGCCCCCACCACCAAGGTTCGCCTGCCCAAGATCAACGCCCCGACCATTCAACTGTTCGACCCGCAGGCGCGTTTCCGCGAGCTGCTCTCGCTGGCCGACGGCATGGCGCCGATGCGCTGCGCCGTGGTGCACCCCTGCGATGCCGGCGCGCTGTCGGGTGCACTCGACGCCGCCCGGCATGGGCTGATGATCCCGCTGCTGATTGGCCCCAAGGAGCGCATTCTGGCGGTCGCCCGCGAGGCCGAGTTGGATTTGGGCGAGAGCGACATCCTGCACGTGCCGCACAGCCACGCCGCCGCCGAGCGGGCCGCCGAGCTGGCCGCCACCGGGCAGGTCGATGCCATCATGAAAGGCAGCCTGCACACCGACGAGCTGATTGCTGCCGTGCTGCAGCGCAAAGAGCTG
>NZ_BAWN01000023.1 GCF_000696225.1 Serpentinimonas barnesii
AGACACACAAAACTGTGTCATAATTCAAGGCTTCGCTGATCGCAGCGAGTCTGAGGTGGATGAGAGGTGTAGTTGGCGCTGAGGTGCTGACGGAATCTTAAGTTTGCTGTTGATCGTTAACAAGTTACAGCCGATAAGCGTGGGCGTTTGGATGTGGTTACGCGATGGACAGTTCTTCGGAACAAGTTCTTCGGAACGACAAAAAACGCTCATGAGACAGTTTGGAGTGGAAACACTTCAATTCCGTTGAATTGAGTAAATCAAGATCGAACTATAGAGTTTGATCCTGGCTCAGATTGAACGCTGGCGGCATGCCTTACACATGCAAGTCGAACGGTAGAGGGGCAACCCTTGAGAGTGGCGAACGGGTGAGTAATGCATCGGAACGTGCCCAGTCGTGGGGGATAACGCAGCGAAAGCTGTGCTAATACCGCATGTGATCTGTGGATGAAAGCAGGGGACCGCAAGGCCTTGTGCGATTGGAGCGGCCGATGTCAGATTAGCTAGTTGGTAGGGTAAAAGCCTACCAAGGCGACGATCTGTAGCTGGTCTGAGAGGACGACCAGCCACACTGGGACTGAGACACGGCCCAGACTCCTACGGGAGGCAGCAGTGGGGAATTTTGGACAATGGGCGCAAGCCTGATCCAGCAATGCCGCGTGCAGGACGAAGGCCTTCGGGTTGTAAACTGCTTTTGTACGGAGCGAAACGGTCTGGGTTAATACCCTGGGCTAATGACGGTACCGTAAGAATAAGCACCGGCTAACTACGTGCCAGCAGCCGCGGTAATACGTAGGGTGCGAGCGTTAATCGGAATTACTGGGCGTAAAGCGTGCGCAGGCGGTTTTGTAAGACAGGCGTGAAATCCCCGGGCTCAACCTGGGAATGGCGCTTGTGACTGCAAAGCTGGAGTGCGGCAGAGGGGGATGGAATTCCGCGTGTAGCAGTGAAATGCGTAGATATGCGGAGGAACACCGATGGCGAAGGCAATCCCCTGGGCCTGCACTGACGCTCATGCACGAAAGCGTGGGGAGCAAACAGGATTAGATACCCTGGTAGTCCACGCCCTAAACGATGTCAACTGGTTGTTGGTCCTTAGCTGGATCAGTAACGAAGCTAACGCGTGAAGTTGACCGCCTGGGGAGTACGGCCGCAAGGTTGAAACTCAAAGGAATTGACGGGGACCCGCACAAGCGGTGGATGATGTGGTTTAATTCGATGCAACGCGAAAAACCTTACCCACCTTTGACATGGCAGGAAGGCTCCAGAGATGGGGCTGTGCTCGAAAGAGAACCTGCACACAGGTGCTGCATGGCTGTCGTCAGCTCGTGTCGTGAGATGTTGGGTTAAGTCCCGCAACGAGCGCAACCCTTGCCATTAGTTGCTACGAAAGGGCACTCTAATGGGACTGCCGGTGACAAGCCGGAGGAAGGTGGGGATGACGTCAAGTCCTCATGGCCCTTATAGGTGGGGCTACACACGTCATACAATGGCCGGTACAAAGGGTAGCCAACCCGCGAGGGGGAGCCAATCCCATAAAGCCGGTCGTAGTCCGGATCGCAGTCTGCAACTCGACTGCGTGAAGTCGGAATCGCTAGTAATCGTGGATCAGCATGTCACGGTGAATACGTTCCCGGGTCTTGTACACACCGCCCGTCACACCATGGGAGCGGGTCTCGCCAGAAGTAGTTAGCCTAACCGCAAGGAGGGCGATTACCACGGCGGGGTTCGTGACTGGGGTGAAGTCGTAACAAGGTAGCCGTATCGGAAGGTGCGGCTGGATCACCTCCTTTCTGGAAAATCCAAGCGCAATCCCATTTAGGCGCCCACACTTATCGGTTGTTTGAGTTAGTCGCCAGCGCTGCGGGCTGTCAAGAGAGAGCCTGCAGGAGCAATCCGGTTGGCCGACTTGGGGTCTGTAGCTCAGCTGGTTAGAGCACCGTCTTGATAAGGCGGGGGTCGTTGGTTCGAGCCCAACCAGACCCACCAAGTTTAAGCCGAGGCTGTTGCAAGCGCCCCAGTGGCATGCAGCAGGCTTTGGCAACGAGGCAGATGAGGATGTCAGGCGAGGCGCAGCAGCGCGCCGCATAGCAGCGCTATGCAAGCGTTGCTGCAACGATGCATCACATCCTCAGAGGGGGATTAGCTCAGCTGGGAGAGCACCTGCTTTGCAAGCAGGGGGTCGTCGGTTCGATCCCGTCATCCTCCACCAAACAACGCTGCGCACAAAGGCGCAGCAAACTGGACCCAACATCCAAGCGCTTGCCATTGGCGAGCATTTGGATGTTGATGTTTCATCGACAAAACGCTGTCAGTTCAAACTGCAGCAAACGGCTGTTCTTTAAAAATTCATAGAGTCGAATCAATGTTGCTGATGTGAGGTGTCGCAAGACACCAGACCACGTCAGCAGCGATTTTGATTGCGTCAAAGCGAATTCAACTTTGAAATGAGAGTTTCAAGCGGATTGAATACGGCATAACGCGTCAGGTGTGAGACCTGACAGACATTCCTTGATTCAGAGACTTGGATTTGATCATGCGTCAACGAGGCTGCTTAGGCGGTTAAAGTGAGCTGTGTCAGAGTTCAAAGTTATAGGGTCAAGTGAATAAGAGCATGTGGTGGATGCCTTGGCGATGATAGGCGACGAAGGACGTGATAGCCTGCGATAAGCTTCGGGGAGCTGGCAAATTAGCTTTGATCCGGAGATTTCCGAATGGGGAAACCCACCCGCAAGGGTATCGCTGACTGAATACATAGGTCAGCGAAGCGAACCGAGCGAACTGAAACATCTAAGTAGCTCGAGGAAAAGACATCAACCGAGATTCCGAGAGTAGTGGCGAGCGAAATCGGAGAAGCCTGCTAGTGATAGCACGACACTTAACAGAACAGTCTGGAAAGGCTGGCCATAGTGGGTGAAAGCCCCGTATGTGAAAAGAGCCGTGTGGTACTAAGCTAGCGACAAGTAGGGCGGGGCACGAGAAACCCTGTCTGAATATGGGGGGACCATCCTCCAAGGCTAAATACTCATCATCGACCGATAGTGAACAAGTACCGTGAGGGAAAGGCGAAAAGAACCCCGGGAGGGGAGTGAAATAGATCCTGAAACCACATGCTTACAAAAAGTAGGAGCCCTGAAAGGGGTGACTGCGTACCTTTTGTATAATGGGTCAGCGACTTACATTCAGTGGCAAGCTTAACCGAATAGGGAAGGCGTAGGGAAACCGAGTCCGAATAGGGCGATTCAGTCGCTGGGTGTAGACCCGAAACCAAGTGATCTATCCATGGCCAGGATGAAGGTGCCGTAACAGGTACTGGAGGTCCGAACCCACTGGTGTTGCAAAACCAGGGGATGAGCTGTGGATAGGGGTGAAAGGCTAAACAAACTTGGAAATAGCTGGTTCTCTCCGAAAACTATTTAGGTAGTGCCTCAAGTATTACCGTCGGGGGTAGAGCACTGTTTAGGCTAGGGGGTCATGGCGACTTACCAAACCTATGCAAACTCCGAATACCGACGAGTACAGCTTGGGAGACAGAGCACCGGGTGCTAACGTCCGGACTCAAGAGGGAAACAACCCAGACCGCCAGCTAAGGTCCCTAAAATTGGCTAAGTGGGAAACGAAGTGGGAAGGCTATAACAGTCAGGATGTTGGCTTAGAAGCAGCCATCATTTAAAGAAAGCGTAATAGCTCACTGATCGAGTCGTCCTGCGCGGAAGATGTAACGGGGCTCAAGCCAGTTACCGAAGCTGCGGATGCACAGTTTACTGTGCGTGGTAGGAGAGCGTTCTGTAAGCCGTTGAAGGTGGGTTGTGAAGCCTGCTGGAGGTATCAGAAGTGCGAATGCTGACATGAGTAGCGTTAAAGCGGGTGAAAAGCCCGCTCGCCGTAAGCGCAAGGTTTCCTACGCAACGTTCATCGGCGTAGGGTGAGTCGGCCCCTAAGGCGAGGCAGAGATGCGTAGCTGATGGGAAACAGGTCAATATTCCTGTACCGACTGCAAGTGCGATGTGGGGACGGATCTTAATAGGTTATCCGGGTGTTGGAAGTCCCGGTTTAGACAGATGTAGGCGATACGTAGGCAAATCCGCGTGTCATATACCGAGGCTGTCGATCGAGCGAACTTGTTCGTGAAGTAACCAAACGGGGTCCCAGGAAAAGCCACTAAGCTTCAGCTTGCAGTTGACCGTACCGCAAACCGACACTGGTGCGCGAGATGAGTATTCTCAGGCGCTTGAGAGAACTCGGGAGAAGGAACTCGGCAAATTGACACCGTAACTTCGGAAGAAGGTGTGCCCTTGTAGTGTGTAGAGAACATCGAAGCACGAAGGGGTTGCAAAAAATTGGTGGCTGCGACTGTTTACTAAAAACACAGCACTCTGCAAACACGAAAGTGGACGTATAGGGTGTGACGCCTGCCCGGTGCCGGAAGATTAATTGATGGGGTGCAAGCTCTTGATCGAAGTCCCGGTAAACGGCGGCCGTAACTATAACGGTCCTAAGGTAGCGAAATTCCTTGTCGGGTAAGTTCCGACCTGCACGAATGGCGTAACGATGGCCACGCTGTCTCCTCCCGAGACTCAGCGAAGTTGAAATGTTTGTGATGATGCAATCTCCCCGCGGAAAGACGGAAAGACCCCATGAACCTTTACTGTAGCTTTGTATTGGATTTTGAACGGATCTGTGTAGGATAGGTGGGAGGCTTTGAAGGGCGGATGCTAGTTCGCCTGGAGCCAACGTTGAAATACCACCCTGGTGCGTTTGAGGTTCTAACCTTGGTCCCTGAATCGGGACTGGGGACAGTGCATGGTAGGCAGTTTGACTGGGGCGGTCTCCTCCCAAAGCGTAACGGAGGAGTTCGAAGGTACGCTAGGCACGGTCGGACATCGTGCTAATAGTGCAATGGCATAAGCGTGCTTAACTGCGAGACTGACAAGTCGAGCAGATGCGAAAGCAGGACATAGTGATCCGGTGGTTCTGTATGGAAGGGCCATCGCTCAACGGATAAAAGGTACTCTGGGGATAACAGGCTGATACCGCCCAAGAGTTCATATCGACGGCGGTGTTTGGCACCTCGATGTCGGCTCATCTCATCCTGGGGCTGTAGCCGGTCCCAAGGGTATGGCTGTTCGCCATTTAAAGAGGTACGTGAGCTGGGTTTAAAACGTCGTGAGACAGTTTGGTCCCTATCTTCCGTGGGCGCTGCAGATTTGAGGAAGCCTGCTCCTAGTACGAGAGGACCGGAGTGGACGCACCTCTGGTGTACCGGTTGTCACGCCAGTGGCATCGCCGGGTAGCTATGTGCGGAAGAGATAACCGCTGAAAGCATCTAAGCGGGAAACTCGTTCCAAGATGAGATCTGCCGGGGCCTTGAGCCCCCTGAAGGGTCGTCGAAGACTACGACGTTGATAGGCAGGGTGTGTAAGCGCAGCAATGCGTTGAGCTAACCTGTACTAATTGCCCGTGCGGCTTGACCCTATAATTTTGAAGGCAACAAGCCTCCAACAAGGAATGTCCGCCGTAATCATCCGCAGCACAACTCTCAAATCATCAAGAATTCCCTAAGCTGGTCTCGCCTAACCACGATACCAGCCAGCAATCAAAATCAGATCCGACTCTATGAATTCCGCTGCGCTGCTCCCAAAAAAAGCAGCTCAGCAACCAGTTATGCCTGACGACCATAGCCAGTCGGTCCCACCCCTTCCCATCCCGAACAGGACCGTGAAACGACTGCGCGCCAATGATAGTGCGGATTCCCGTGTGAAAGTAGGTCATCGTCAGGCTGTTAT
>NZ_BAWN01000022.1 GCF_000696225.1 Serpentinimonas barnesii
CCCCGCCCGCCCCGCCCGCCCCGCCCGCCCCCACCGGCGCAGCCGCGCGCCCGGCCGCCGGCTTCGACGAGCTCTGGCCCGAACCCGTGCTCGGCCCCGAGTCGGCGGTCTGGCAATGGGCCGAGGCGCAGCCGCTGCCGCCCCCGATCGCCCGCCCCAACAGCCTGTGGCAGCCGGTGCGCTGGAGCGAGCTGCCCGGCTGGGGCCGCGACGCCTTGCCCCAGGCCTGGAACGCCTGGCTGCGCAGTTGCGAGCGCCCGGCTCCGGCCATTGGGGCGCTGTGCCAGGAGGTGCGCCGCCTGAGCATCGCCAGCGCCAGCGCGCAGCACGAGTGGATGATGCGGCACCTGCAACCCTACCGCGTGCAGGCGCTCGACGGCAACCCGCGCGGCCTGCTCACCGGCTACTACGAACCGCTGCTGGCCGCCAGCCGGGTGCGCCAGGGCGCGCACCAGACGCCGCTGCACGCGCTGCCCCCTGGCCTGAGCCGGGAGCGGCCCTGGTTTACGCGCCAGCAGATCGACACCGACCCGCAAGCGCAGGCGCTGCTGCAAGGGCGCGAGATCGTCTGGCTGGCCGACCCGCTCGACGCGCTGCTGCTGCAAATCCAGGGCTCGGGCCGGATGCTGGTGCAAGAACCCGACGGCCGCCAGCAACTGGTGCGGCTGGCCTTTGCCGGCCACAACGGCCACCCCTACCGCAGCGTCGGGCGCTGGCTGCTGGACCGCGGCGCCATCCGCGCCGGCACCTGGGAGGCCATCCGCGCCTGGGCCGCCGCCCACCCGCAGCAGCTCAACGAGATGCTCTGGAGCAACCCGCGCACGGTGTTTTTCCGCGAAGAAGCCCTGAACGAACTCGATGCCCAGTTTGGCCCGCGCGGTGCCCAGGGCGTGGCGCTCACGCCGGCGCGCTCGATCGCCGTCGATCCGCGCAGCATCCCCTACGGCACCCCGGTCTGGCTGCACTCCAGCGGCCCCTTCATCGAGCTGCGCCGGCTGGTGCTGGCGCAAGACACGGGAGCGGCCATCGTCGGGGCGGCGCGCGCCGATTTCTTCACCGGTTGGGGCGAGCAGGCGTTTTTCCAGGCGGCGGGCATCAAGCAGACCGTGCACCTGTGGGCGCTGTGGCCCCGGCCCGCCCCATGAACACCCCCCGCTGCCCCCGGCGCGTGGGCATCCTCACTGGCGGCGGCGACTGCCCAGGCCTGAACGCCGTCATCCGCGCCGTTACCCAGTCGCTGCTGCGCCAGTGCGGCGCCGAAGTGATCGGCATCGAAGACGGCTTTGCCGGCCTGCTGTGCGAGCCGCCGCGCGCGCGCCGCCTCGACTGGGACAGCGTGAGCGGCATCCTGCTGCTGGGCGGCACCATCCTGGGCTCCAGCAACCGCGCCAATCCGCTGGCCTCGCAAGCCGCTACGGCGCTGGCGCTGGCCAATGTGCGCCGCCTCGGGCTCGATGCGCTGGTGGTGATCGGCGGCGACGGCAGCATGACCATCGCGCACGCGCTGGCGCAGCAGGGGCTGGCCATCGTCGGGGTGCCCAAAACCATCGACAACGACCTTTACGGCTGCGAGCGCAGCTTTGGCTTTGACACCGCCGTGGCCACCGTGACCGAGGCGCTGGAGCGCATCCAGACCACGGCGCACAGCCACCGGCGCGTCATGATCGTGGAAACCATGGGCCGTTGGGCCGGCTGGATCGCGCTCGAAGCCGGGCTGGCTGGCGCCGCCGACGCGATTTTGCTGCCCGAACTCGATTACGACCTACCCACCCTGGCGCGCCACTGCCAAGCGCGCCTGCTGCGCGAGCGCTACAGCGTGATCTGCATTGGCGAAGGGGCGAAAGCGCGCGGCGGCAGCGCCACACTGCAAGCCGCCACTTGGCCCGTGGCCGAACCCGCGGCCGCACCCAGCGCACCGCTGCGCCTGGGCGGCGTGGCGCACTTGCTGTGCCAGCAATTGCAGCCGCTGATGCAGGCCGAGGTGCGCGCCACCGTGCTCGGCCACGTGCAGCGCGGCGGCAGCCCCACCCCCTTCGACCGCGTGCTCGCCACCTTGTACGGCAACCAGGCCGCGCAACTGCTGTTGCAAGGCCACTTTGGCCGCATGGTCACGCTCAGCGGCGGGCAACTGGGGCACATCGCGCTGGCCGAGGTGGCGCAGCAGCAGCGCACCGTGCCGCCCGGGCACCCGCTGCTGCAGGCGGCGCAACAGATCGGGGTCTGTTTGGGGCAGGCAGAACCAGGGCAAACCCTTTTTTACGCATGATGAGTTGTCGCTCAGCTTACAAATTATTTCAAAACGATGAAAATTTTGGCTACCCCAGCCCATAATTGCTCATCCAAATTTTGAGGAGGTTCTCATGTTCAAACTCAAGCTGCTCACCCTGTCCGTCGCCTTGGCCTTGGGCTTGGCCAGTGCCGCCCACAGCACCACCTTCCGCTGGTCCAGCGCCAGCGACATCCCCACTTGGGACATCCACGCCCAAAACAACGCCCTCGGCAACGGCGTGCACGCATCGGTCTACGAGTCGCTGGTTTACTACAACAGCCGCACCTTCCGCATCGAGCCCAAGCTGGCCACCGCTTGGACACAGGTCAGCCCGAACCAGTTGCGCCTCACCCTGCGCCAAGGGGTGCAGTTCCACGACGGCACGCCCTTCACCGCCGAAGACGCCGTGTTTTCGCTGCAGCGCGCCATGGCGCCCACTTCCAACTTCTCTATCTTCACCCAAGGCATCGAGCGCGTGGTGCGCGTCGATGCCCGCACCATCGACATCTTCACCCGTGGCCCCAACCCGGTGCTGCTCAACCAGCTCACCGAGCTGCGCATCATGAGCCGCGCCTGGGCCGAGCGCAACCGCTCGCTGGAGCCGATGAACATCCGCACCCGCGAAGAAAACTTCGCGCACCGCAACGCCATGGGCACCGGGCCGTTCCGGCTGCGCTCGTGGCAGCCCGATCAGCGCATGGTGCTCGAGCGCAACCCCAACCACTGGGGCGGCGTGACGTCGAACGTGACCGAAATCATCTACACCCCGATCAGCTCCGACGCCACCCGCATGGCCGCCTTGCTCTCGGGTGAAGTCGATTTTGTGCTCGACCCGACCCCGCAAGACCTGCCCCGGGTGCGCGCCAACACCGCCCTGCGCGTGCTCGACGGCGTGGAAAACCGCACCATCTTCCTCGGCATGGACCAGCACCGCGACGAACTCGTGGGCTCCAACGTGCGCGGCGCCAACCCGCTCAAAGACGTGCGCGTGCGCCGCGCCCTTTACCAAGCGATCGACATCAACGCCATTCACCGCGTCACCATGCGCGGCCTGAGCCAGAACACCGGCGCCTTGGTGGCCCCGATGGTGAGCGGCTGGAGCGAAGCGGTGCATCAGCGCCTGCCCTTCGACCAAGCCGCCGCGCGGCGCCTGCTGGCTGAAGCGGGCTACCCGAACGGCTTCGAAGTCGATTTCGCCTGCCCCAACAACCGCTACATCAACGACGAGCAGATCTGCCAAGCCATCACCGCCATGTGGGCGCGCATCGGCGTGCAGGCGCGCCTGCGCACCCTGCCCCTGACCACCTACTTCCCCATGATCCAGCGCTTTGAAGCCAGCATCTACATGCTCGGCTGGGGCGTGCCCACCTTCGATGCGCTCTACAGCTTGCAGTCGCTGGCGCGCACCGTCGGCCCTGGCGGCGACGGCAATTTCAACGCCGGGCGCTTTAGCAGCCCACGGCTCGACGCCCTGATCGACCGCATCAAAACCGAGACCGACCCGCACATCCGGCCGCGCCTGCTCACCCAAGCGCTGCAACTGCACAACGAGTACGTGGCCCACATTCCGCTGCACAACCAGGTCATCCCGTGGGCCATGCGCGCCAACGTGCAAATCGTGCACCGGCCCGACAACCGCATCGACTGGCGCATCCTGACCGTCGGCAACTAAAGCGCGGCCGGGCTGCCCCAGCCCGGCTGGAGCGCTCGAACCGGGCCGCGCCTGCACCCAGCCGCGGCCCCATCCTGCTTTTCGGCCACTTGGCGCCGCGCGCGCTTGGCCCTCGGAGAACCCGCACATGCTAGCCTTCATCTTGCGCCGCTTGCTTCAGGCGGCGTTGGTCATGGTGACCGTGGCCCTGATCGCCTTCATGCTGTTCCAGTTTGTCGGTGACCCAGTGAGCCAGATTCTGGGCCAGGACGCCACCACCGAACAAGTTGCCGAAGTGCGCGCCGCGCTTGGGCTGGACCAACCCGTGTGGGTGCAGTTCGGGCACTTCCTCTACAACGCGGTGCAAGGCGAATTTGGCATGAGCCTGCGCCAGGGCACCCCGGTGGCCACGCTGATCGCCGAGCGCTTTCCGGCCACACTGGAGCTGGCCCTGGTGGCCGCCCTGCTGGCCTTGCTGATCGGCATTCCGCTGGGCGTCTACACCGCCTTGCGCCGGGGTTCGGCGCTGGCGCAAATGTTCATGACGCTGTCGCTGCTGGGCGTCTCGCTGCCCACCTTTTTGATCGGCATCGTGCTGATCCTGATCTTTTCGGTGCAACTGGGCTGGTTTCCCAGCTTTGGCCGGGGCGAAGTGGTGCAGATCGGCGGCTGGAGCACCGGACTGCTGACGGCCCAGGGCTGGCACCACCTGGTGCTGCCGGCCATCACGCTGGCGATTTTTCAGCTCACGCTGATCATGCGCCTGGTGCGCGCCGAAATGCTCGAGGTGCTGCGCACCGACTACATCAAGTTTGCCCGGGCCAGGGGCTTGAGCGACCGCGCGGTGCACTTTGGCCACGCGCTCAAAAACACGCTGGTGCCGGTCATGACCATCACCGGCTTGCAGCTCGGCGGCCTGATCGCCTTCGCCATCATCACCGAAACCGTGTTCCAGTGGCCCGGCATGGGCCTGCTGTTCATCCAGGCCGTCACCTTTGCCGACATCCCGGTCATGGCCGCCTACCTGTGCCTGATTGCGCTCATCTTCGTCGTCATCAACCTGGTCGTCGATCTGCTGTATTTCGTCGTCGATCCGCGCCTGCGGCTGGATCAATCCAGCGGCCACTGAACCCGATTGCAGCCCCCCCATGAAATCCACCCTTTTCAAGTGGCTCGACAGCGACGTCGGGCACAGCTTTCGCACCTCACCGGCGGCGCTGGTGGCCGCCGCCATTGCGCTGGTGTGCGGCCTGGCGGCGCTGTTTGCGCCCTGGGTTGCGCCGCACAACCCCTTCGATCTGGCCACGCTGGACTTGAGCAACGCGCGCCTGCCGCCGGCCTGGTACCCCGACGGGCAGTGGACTTTCCTGCTCGGCACCGACGACCAGGGGCGCGACATCCTCTCGGCGCTGATCTACGGCGCCCGCATCTCGCTCTTTGTGGGGCTGGTTTCGGTGCTGCTGTCGGTGCTGCTGGGCGTCACGCTCGGCCTGCTGGCGGGCTACCTGGGCGGCTGGGTCGATGCCCTGCTGATGCGGCTGTGCGACGTGATGCTCTCGTTTCCCGCCATTTTGATCGCGCTCTTGATCGCCGGCATCGGCCACGCGCTCTTCCCCAACGCGCCCGAGGCGCTGGCCTTTGGGGTGCTGATCGCCGCCATCACCCTCACCGGCTGGGTGCAGTACGCGCGCACCGTGCGCGGCTCCACCATGGTCGAGCGGCAGAAGGAATACGTGCAGGCCGCGCGCGTGATCGGCGTCTCGTCGCTGGCCATCATGCGCCGCCATGTGCTGCCCAACGTGCTCGGGCCGGTGCTGGTGCTGGCCACCATCCAGGTGGCTACCGCCATCATCACCGAGGCCACCTTGTCGTTCCTGGGCGTGGGTGCGCCGCCCACTTCGCCCTCGCTGGGCACCCTGATCCGCATCGGCAACGACTACCTGTTTTCGGGCGAGTGGTGGATCACCATCTTCCCCGGCCTGCTGCTGGTGCTGATCGCCCTGAGCGTGAACCTGCTGGGCGACTGGTTGCGCGACGCGCTCAACCCGCGCCTGCGCTGAATCGAGGTCTGCCATGAGCCTGTTACAAGTCCAAAATCTGGTGGTCGAGTTTCCCGGCCGCCACGGCACCCTGCGCGCCCTCGACCAGCTCTCGTTCGAGATCGCACCCGGCGAAATCCTGGGTGTGGTGGGCGAATCGGGGGCCGGCAAATCGCTCACTGGGGCCGCCATCATCGGCTTGCTGGAGCCGCCCGGGCGCATCGCCAGCGGCCAGATTCTGCTCGAAGGCGAGCGCATCGACAACCTGCCACCGGCGCAAATGCGGCGCATACGCGGGCGCCGCATCGGCGCCATTTTTCAAGACCCGCTGACCTCGCTCAACCCGCTCTACTCGATCGGGCGCCAGTTGATCGAAACCATCACCACGCACCTGCCGCTGTCGCACGCGCAGGCGCGCCGGCGCGCCATCGAGCTGCTGCAAGAAACCGGCATTCCGGCGGCGCAAGAGCGCATCGACCACTACCCGCACCAGTTCTCGGGCGGTATGCGCCAGCGCGTGGTGATCGCGCTGGCGCTGGCGGCCGAGCCCAAGCTGATCGTGGCCGACGAGCCCACCACCGCGCTCGACGTCTCGATCCAGGCGCAGATCATCAACCTGCTCAAGTCGGTCTGCAAAAAGCACGGGGCCGCCGTGATGCTGATCACGCACGACATGGGCGTGATCGCCGAAACCTGCGACCGCGTGGCCGTGATGTACGCCGGGCGCATCGCCGAAATCGGGCCGGTGCGCGAGGTCATCCACGCCGCCGCGCACCCCTACACCCAGGGCCTGATGAGCTGCATCCCCGACATCGAGATCGAGCGCGCGCGCCTGCACCAGATCGACGGTGCCATGCCGCGCCTAAACGCCATCCCACCCGGTTGCGCCTTCAACCCGCGCTGCCGCCAGGTTTTTGCGCGCTGCCACCAAGAGCGCCCCGAACTCATGCCCGCTGCCACTACCCAAGCCGCCTGCTGGCTCCTGCCCAGTTCCACCAGCGCCCCTCTCGCCGCCGCCCTGCCGGAGGCACAGTCATGAGCGCCCTCGCTGCCAGTGCCCCGGCTTCTGCTGCCTTGGGCCCCACACCCGCTGCCACGCCGCCGCTGGTGCGCGCCGTCGATCTGGCGCGCACCTTCGACGTGTCCGCCCCTTGGCTGAACCGCGTGCTGGAGCGCAAACCGAGGCAGTTGCTGCACGCCGTCGATGGCGTGAGCTTCGAGATCGAGCGCGGCCAGACGCTGGCGCTGGTGGGCGAATCGGGTTGCGGCAAAAGCACCGTGGCGCGCCTGCTGGTGGGGCTGTACCCGCCCTCGCGCGGGCGCTTCGAGTTCGCCGGCCAAGACGCGCACGCCGCCTACCGCAGCCGCAGCGGCCGGGGCATCCGGCGCCACATCCAGATGATCTTCCAAGACCCCTACGCCAGCCTGAACCCGCGCTGGCGCGTGGCCGACATCGTGGCCGAGCCCTTGCGCGAACACGGCCTGCTCAGCGATGCGCAGGCGCTGCAGGCGCGCGTGGCCGAGTTGCTGCAGTCGGTGGGCCTGAGCCCGCTGGACCGGGTCAAGTTTCCGCACCAGTTCTCGGGCGGGCAGCGCCAGCGCATCTCAATTGCGCGCGCGCTGGCCACGCAGCCCGAGTTTCTGGTCTGCGACGAGCCCACCTCGGCGCTCGATGTGAGCGTGCAGGCGCAGGTGCTCAACATCATGAAAGACCTGCAACGCCAGCAGGGCCTGACCTACCTCTTCATCAGCCACAACCTGGCGGTGGTGCGCCATGTGAGCGACCACGTGGGCGTGATGTACCTCGGGCGGCTGGTGGAGCTGGCCCCCAAGCAGGCTTTGTTTGCCCAGCCGCGCCACCCCTACACGCGCATGCTGCTGGAGGCCATCCCCAAGCTGCACCACACCGGGCGCGCGCGCACCCCGGTGCAGGGCGAGGTGCCCAACCCGCTCAACCCGCCCAGCGGCTGCGCCTTTCACCCGCGCTGCCCGGCGGCCAACAGCCGCTGCAGCAGCGAACGCCCGGTGCTGCAAAGCCTAGACGGCATCCGCGTGGCCTGCCATGCGGTGGAGGAAGGGCGGCTTTGAATCCGGCTTGGCGGCGGGCAGCGGCTCAGGGGCTGGGGCTTTGCTCCAGCGCCTCGGCCGCTAGGCACAAGTCGGCCCAGGCGCGCGCCTTGTCGGCCGGGCTGCGCAGCAGATAGGCCGGGTGGTAGGTGACGACCAGCGGCAGCACCCGCCCCGCCAGCCTGGCCTGATAGACGCGCCCGCGCAGCTTGCCCAGCGGCAGCTCGCGCAGCGCCTCGGCGCTCAGGCAGCCGCCCTCGGCCAGCAGGGTCTGGGCCGCAAAACGCCCCAGCGCCAGCACGATTTTGGGCTGCAGCAGATCCACCTGGCGCAGCAGATAGGGCGTGCAGTGGGCGATTTCGTCCGCGGCCGGGTTGCGGTTCTGTGGCGGTCGGCATTTGATCACGTTGGCGATATAGACGCGCTGCTCGCGCTGCAGCTGCAGCGCCGCCAGCATGCGGTCGAGCAACTGCCCGGCGCGGCCCACAAAAGGCAAGCCCTGGCGGTCTTCTTCCTCGCCCGGCGCTTCGCCCACCAGCAGCCAGTCCGGCCGCCGGTCGCCCATGCCGGGCACGGCGCACTGGCGCTGCGCGCCCAAGGGGCAGCGCTGGCAGTCGCGGATTTGCTGCTCCAGTGCGTCCCAGTCGGGGGCGGGGGCGGTTGCAGGGAACGCGGGCCTCGTGTGGGGGGCAAGGGCGGCGGTTGCCGGGGCGCTGGAGGTGGCGGCCACCGGGAGGGCTGGCGCCGCAGCAGCACGCGCTGCAGGCTCGGCGCGGCGTGCGGGCGCTGGCGCCGCTGCAGTGGGTCCGGGTGCGGCTTTGGCTGCGGTTTGCCACCACGGCCGCACGCCCATCTCGGCCAGCATGGCGCTCTGGCGCGGGCTCAGCCGGGGCCGCGCCGGGGCAACCAGGGTGGCGGCCAGTGCGGGGGCAGGGTCGGGTGCGGGGGCGCTCATGCGGGCTCCGACTGTGCGGGCGGTGTGGCCACGGGCAGCGCATGCAGGCAGCGGCGCAGCAGCAGCGCGTCTTCGCGGCCGCCGCCCTCGGCCGGGTAGTAGCCGCTTCGCGTCGCCACGGTTGCAAAACCGGCCTGCTGGTAGAGCGCCCGCGCGGGCTGGTTGCTGGCACGCACTTCCAGCCACAGCGTTTGCGCCCCTTGGGCCTCGGCGCTTTCAATCAGCCGCTGCAGCAGCAAACGGCCCCAACCCTGGCGCGGGCGCGCCGTGGCCAGGTTGTGCAGATGCACCTCGTCGAGCACCGCTTGCGCCACCCAGTAGCCCAGCAGCAGGCGGCCGTCGGGCAGGGTGAAATCCTCCGGGTCGGGCAGATTATCTGGTGGGCTCGCCGCAGTCCGAAGCAGCAGTTGCGCACTGTGCCCGGCTTGCAGGGCCTCGGCAAACTGGCGCTCGCTCCACGGGTGCGCATGGGCGCGGCGCTCGAGTGCGCACACGGCCTCTAGGTGCTCGGCTTGCATGGGGGCCCAGTGCCAGCCCGGCGGCGCAGCGTGGCTCATGGCGGCCCCGGCTGCGCAGCCAGGCGCTGCGCCTGCAAGGCCGCGCGCTCGGCGGTGGTGAGCGCGACTTGGTCGCGCACATACAGCGGCTGCGCCTGCTCGGCCGCCACCGCCAGCCCCGCCGCCCAATGCCAGCCCGCCAGCCGCAGCAGCGCCGCCGCGCTCGGCCAGGCCGGCACCTGCGGCGCCGTGCGCCACGGCAGCGGCAAGCGCTCGGCATAGGTTTCAAGCGCGTTGCTCACCAGCCAGGTGGCTGCGCCGGCTTCGTCTTGCAGCCACTCCAGCGGCAGCGCTTCGGGCGCGCACAGGCGCGGTGCCCCCTCTAGGCGCCAGCCTGCGTCGCCCGCCGACCCACCGCGCCAACGCAGCTCGGCCACGTAGAGCTCGCCCATGCGCGCATCCAGCGCCGCCACCAAGCGGGTAGGCCGGGCCTGCCCTTGCCCTAGCAAAGCCCTTGGCACAGCCCCGCTCCACAGCCCCCGGGCGCATCCAGTGTGCCAGCCCTCGTCGCCCAGCGCCAGCAAGGTGCTGATGGGCAGCACCGGCACCCCGCCCGGGCGCGCCGCCAGCGCCAGCCCCTGCACCACCGCGCAGGCGCTGCGCAAGCCGGTAAAAGCCCCCGGCCCCTGGCCAAAAGCGATCGCATCGAGCTCCGCCAAACGCCAACCCAAGCCCTGCAGCAGCTCCAGCAGGCGCGGCAGCAGCGTGGCCGAAGCCTGTGCACCGCCTTCGCCCTCGTAGGCCGCCAGCGCCGCGCCACCGGCCGGGCCCAGCGCCACGCTCAGGCGCTCGGTGCTGGTCTCGATCGCCAGCACGCGCCGCGCCGCCGGTCTGGGCGGGCAGGCGGGCGAAGTGTAGCTAGGCGGGTTCATGGCTTTCGATTATCCTGCCTGATCGGCCCTGCCGCTTGGGCGGCGCTGGCCTTGTGCGGGTGCCATGGTGCCATGGTGCCGATTCAACGGGGTAGCTGCTAAACTGGCAGTGTGCTGTTACCAAGAGGTGCCCTATGCATACGTGGCCGGTTCAGGATGCCCAAGCGCGATTCAACGATTTACTCCAGGCCTGCTTGGACGAGGGGCCGCAAATCGTGACCCAAAGGGGTGCGCAAGCGGCCGTTTTGGTACCCATTGGGCAGTGGCAGCGCTTGCAGGCCACGGCCCGCCCCACTCTCAAGCAGCTGCTGCTTTCCGATCACGCCCGCGCGGATATGGTGTTGCCGAACCGAGGTCGGTCGCGCCGTCGGGTCGTGCTGGATCAAGTCTGATTCAGCCATGTGCATGGGATTGCCAAAGCCACCCTAATTTGCCCCCAGACTCGCGCACCGACTTCCGTCTCGCATCGGCACCCTAGGACGCGAAATGCGGGCGTTCTCAATGCACGATCCGGGAAGAATGCACCATGCCACCCTTGACCACCCCCCGCACCGTTTGGCCCCAGCAGCACCCGCTGGCCCTGGGTCTGGGCCTGCTGCTGTGCAGCAGCCTAGCGTGGGCGGCGCCCACATCAGCCCACCCAGCAGCCTCCACCAGCCCACCCAACGCCAGCACCACCCTCAGCAGCGCCACCACCACCCTGCCCCCCACCGTGGCCAACGCGCTGCGCGCCGCCGCCGTGCCGCCCGAGGCGCTGGCGCTGTTTGTGGCCCCGGCGCAGCCCGGTGCCGCGCCCTGGCTGGCGCAGCAGCACACCGAGCCCTTCAACCCCGCTTCCGCCCTTAAATTGGTCACCAGCCTGGCGGCGCTGGAGCTGCTCGGCCCCGGCCACGTCTGGCGCACCGAGGTCTATAGCAGCGGCACCCTGCGCGACGGCGTGCTGCACGGCAACCTCTACCTGCGCGGCGGCGGCGACCCAACCTTGGTAACCGAAAAACTCTGGCTGCTGCTGCACCGGGTGCAGGCGCTGGGCATCGAGCGCATTGCGGGCGACATCGTGCTCGACCGCAGCGCCTTTGCCGAGCCCGAAGTCGATCCCGCCGCCTTCAACGACGAGCCGCTGCGCGCCTACAACGCCGGGCCAGACGCGCTGCTGGTCAACTTTCGCGCTCAGGTGTTGCGCTTCAGCCCCGATGTGGCGGCGGGCGTGGCGCGCATCAGCGCCGAGCCACCGCTGGCCGGGGTGCAGATGCCGGCCACGGTGCCGCTCCTACCCGCCACACCGGCACAGGCTACACCAGCGGCCCATCGTGCAAGCGCAGCCCATGCAACAGAGGCCGCAGCCGCCTGCGGCGACTGGCGCGCAGCCCTGCGTGCCGATTTCACCCACCCCTTGCAGCCGCGTTTTGGCGGTGGTTTCCCGGCCGCTTGCGGCGTACGCCACTGGCCGCTGGCGCACCCCGAGCCGCGCCGCATGGCCGAGCGCGCCGTGCAGGCGCTGTGGCTGGCCAGTGGCGGCCGGCTCGATGGCCGCGTGCGCGAAGGCAGCGTGCCCGCCGGCGCCACCGAACGCCTGGTGTTCGAGTCGCCCCCGCTGGCCGAAGTGGTGCGCGATGCCAACAAGTTCAGCAACAACGTCATGGCCCAGCACCTGCTGCTCGCGCTCAGCCAGGGCGACGGTGCCGCCACTTTCGAGCGCTCGCGCCAGCGCCTGCAGCCCTGGTGGCTGGCGCGCTTCGGCCCCGATCTGCCCCTGCCCCAAGTGGGCAACGGCTCGGGCCTGAGCCGCGACGGCCGCGCCACCGCGCTGGCGCTGGGGCGGCTGCTGCAACACGCCTACGCCTCACACGCCATGCCCGACCTGATGGCCTCGTTGCCGGCCAGCGGGCTCGACGGCACGCTGCGGCGCAGCCGCATGGGTGCGGGGCTGGCGCACCTCAAAACCGGCAGCCTGCGCGACGTGCAAGCCCTGGCCGGCTACGTACACCGCCCCGACGGCTCGCGGCTGGTGCTGGTGGCGCTGGTCAACCACACCAACGCCCACGCCACCCGCCCGGCGCTCGATGCGCTGGTGCAGTGGGCCGCCAGCGCAACGGCCCCGCGGCAGCGCTGATTCAAGCCACCGGCCCAATCGCCACGCTCAGCTCGCCCACCCCCTCGACCCAGCCGCGCAACTGGTCGCCCGGCTGCACCGGCCCCACGCCCTCGGGGGTGCCGGTGTAGATCAGGTCGCCGGGTTGCAAGTGGTAAAAGCGCGACAAGTCGGCGATCAGCTCGGGGATGCTCCAGATCAGTTGATTGGTGCGGGCCGATTGCCGCGTCTGGCCATTCACTTGCAGCCCGATCGCCGCAGGTGCCAGCACCTGCCCCGGCAGCGGCAGCAGCTCGGAGCAAACCGCGCCGTGCTCCACGTCCTTGCCCAAGTCCCACGGGCGGCCCAGCTCGCGCGCTGCCTGTTGCAGGTCGCGCCGCGTCATGTCGAGCCCAACCGCGTAGCCGTAAATCAGCTCGTGCACCTGCTCGGGTGCCACCCGAAAACCGGGCCGGTGCAGCGCCACCACCAGCTCGACTTCGTAGTGGAAGTTGGCCGTGCCGGGCGGGTAGGGCAGGGTGCTGCCGCTCGGGGTCAGCGCGCTGGCCGACTTGGTGAAATAAAACGGCGTCTCGCGCGCCTTGTCCACCGTAAAACCCATTTCAGCGGCGTGCGCGGCGTAGTTGCGACCGACAAAAAACAGCCGGTTCACGGGAAAGTGCTGCGGGCTGCCCAAAATCGGCAGCGCGGTGACGGGCGGGGGGGCGAAAAGGTAGTTACTCATGGTTTGGGTTGGTTTAAGTAGCCCGCCTCTTTCTGGTGCCGGAATGCCAAGACATACACCGTATCGTCGGCGGACTCATGGCGATACAGCGCCACATAGCCGGAGTCCCCGAAGGCAATCACCAACTCGCGCAGCTCGGGCATGTCAGGGAACGGCCGACCGATGTCGGGGAAGGTTTCCAACAGCAGGAATTGCCGCTCTATGGCTTGTCCGGCCCGCCTGGCGGCATCCGGGGCCTTGGCGGCGAGGAACTTCCGGCATCGCTCCAAGCCTTCGGCTGCGCCCTCGGTAACAATTACTTGTGGCACTCAGGCACCGCCCTTTCGGCTTCGGTGCCCCAGGTGTTCAACCAGGTGCGCATTTCTTGGCCGGTGAGATGCCGGCCGGTTTCTTTGTAGGCCGCCCAAGAGGTCAAGGCTTCCTGCTTGAAACGCTCGCTTGCTTCCTCGCGCTCGACGTATTGTTGGATGGCTTCGAGCATGATCCAGTGCGGCGAACGGCGGCGCTGGCCGGCCAGATGGTGGACACGACTTTTCAGTGTGTCGTCAATCTTGAGAGACGTTGCCATAGCGGGCCTCTTATCACGTAGTAACACCAAGTACTAATGTAACTCTTTCCTTTCGCCGAGTCCAGCCCTTTGCGTTGAAGCTGCCCCGGCTTGTCGCGCAAGTTAGGCCTAGCGCGACACCACCACCAAGCGCCGCGCCTTGCTGGTCTGCGTGCCCAACAACCACAGCCCAACCAATGCGCTCGAGTGGGAGCCGGGGCGCTTCCCCGCCCAACAAAACCACCCCTCAAAACGAAGTCCAGTCCCCTTCGGCTTCGGCCTTGGGTTTGGCGGTGGGAGGCAGCGCACGCGCAGGGGGCGCGAGGCGGCTTTGGGCCGCAGCGGGGCGCGGGGCGGACATGCGCGCCGATGCGGAACCTGATTGGCCCGCGGGTGCAGCGCGAGACGCTGATGCGGCACCCGCGCCACGGGCAGCCGATGCAGCGGGCGGTGCGGCTCTGTATGCAGCGGGCACAGCGGCCCTGGGTGCTGGCGCCGTGCGCGCCGGGGCCGCTGCACCACCTGCCCCACGCCCCACATCGCCCTGGTCCAGCTTGAACTGGCCCACCAGCGCGATCAAATGCGCCGCCTGGCCCTTGAGGCTCTCGGATGCGGCCGCGCTTTGCTCGACCAGCGCGGCGTTTTGCTGCGTGGCGTGATCGAGCTGCTGCACCGCTTGCCCGATCTGCCCGATGCCTTCGGACTGCTCGTTGCTGGCGGCGCTGATTTCGGCGATCAAATCGGTCACGCGCTTGACCTGGGAGACGATCTCGCCCACGCTCTGGCCGGCCTGCGCCACCAGTTGCGAGCCTTGCTCGACGCGCTGCACGCTGGCCCCGATCAGCTCCTTGATCTCTTTGGCTGCGGCGGCGCTGCGCCCGGCCAGGCTGCGCACCTCGGAGGCCACCACGGCAAAGCCGCGCCCTTGCTCGCCCGCGCGCGCCGCTTCCACGGCGGCGTTCAGGGCCAGGATGTTGGTCTGGAAAGCGATGCCGTCGATCACGCCGATGATGTCGGCGATTTTTTGGCTGCTGGCGCTGATCTCTTGCATGGTTCCCACCACCCGGCCCACCACCGCCCCACCTTGCTCGGCAGCGGCGCTGGCCCCGGCGGCGATCTGGCTGGCGGCGCGCGCGGTTTCGGCGTTTTGCTTGACGGTGGCGGTGAGCTGCTCCATGCTGGCCGCGGTTTGCTCTAGGCTAGACGCTTGCTGCTCGGTGCGCTGCGACAAATCGGCGTTGCCGCTGGCAATTTCGCTCGCCCCGGTGCTGATCGAGTCGGCGCTGGTGCGCACCTCGCCCACCACCCGCGCCAAGCTGGCGTTCATGGCGGCCAGGGCGCGCAGCAATTCAGCCACCTGATCGTGCCCGCTGGGCTCGAAGTGCGCGCTCAAATCGCCCGCCGCCACGGTTTGCGCCACGAGCAGCGCCTGCTCCAGCGGCCGTGTGATCGAGCGCGCAATGGCCCAAGCCAACAGACCACCCAGCAGCAGCCCGAGCAGGGTGCCCGCGATCATGATCACGTTGACGGCTTGGTTGGTGGCGTTGATGGCTTGGTACTTTTCTTGCACCAAGCTGTTTTCCACATCTTTGAGCCCGTCTAGGGTGGGGGTGAACGCGCGCTGCAGATCGCTCATGCGGGCCTGGTACAGCGCCTTGGCTTGCTCGGGCTGCCCGGCCAATATGGCATCCATGATCGGCAGCAGCCCCTGCGCCACATAGGCTTGGCGCGCCGTGGCAAAGGCGGCATCGGCCTGCTGTTCAGCGGCAGATTTTTCGCCCACCAGATGCTCCTCCCAGATCTGGTTGATTTTTTGAAGGTTGGCGCGCAGCTCGGTGTTGCGCGCCTGCACGTTCTCGGGCGCAGGGTCGAGCAGCGCATCCATCACCAGCACCCGGTTGCGCTGCACCATGTAGGTCATGTCTTTGAGCTTGGCCTGCGAAAGCACGCTCTCTTGGTAAAGCGACTCGGCCTGCACGTACATCCGATCGGTGGCTACAAAGCCCACCACCGCCAGCGCCAACATGAGCGCCAGCAAAACGGCGCTAAGCAAGCCCAAGCGCGGGCCAATTTTTAGGTCTTGCAGCAGGTTCATGCGCAGTCTCGTGGTTGTGGGGCAATGAGGTGAAAAACGGTCGGCGCCAAGGCCAAGCATCGGCTGGATGCCACCGCTGGCATTTTGCATGAAAAAAACGACATTTCCCCCATTCCCAAGGTCACGCACCCCCGCCCCCGCCTTGATGCGAAAATCCCCCCATGGATGCACCCGCCTACACCCCCGAACTCCTGCACCGCATGGGCCAGCAGGCGCGCGCCGCCGCCGCCCAAATGGCCTGCGCCAGCGCCGCACGCAAGGCCGCCGCGCTGCGCGGCCTAGCCGCTTTGCTGCGCAGCCACACCGAGCCGCTGCAAGCCGCCAACGCGCTCGACCTGGAGCGCGCGCGCAGCGCCGGACTGGCCGAGCCGCTGCTCGACCGCTTGCGCCTAAGCCCGGCCGCGCTCGAAACCTGCGCCCTGGGCTGCGAGCAACTGGCCGCCATGCCCGAGCTCATCGGCACCGTGAGCGGTTTGCAGCAGCAGCCCAGCGGCATCCGCGTGGGGCAGATGCGCGTGCCCATCGGCGTCTTTGGCATGATCTACGAGAGCCGCCCCAACGTCACCATCGAAGCCGCGTCGCTGGCCATCAAGAGCGGCAACGCGGCCATATTGCGCGGCGGCTCCGAGGCCATAGCCAGCAACCGCGCCCTGGCCGCGCTGGTGCAGCAGGCGCTGGGCGCAGCCGGTCTGCCGCCCGACGCGGTGCAGCTCGTTCCCTGCACCGACCGCGCCGCCGTGGGCCAGCTCATCGCCATGCCGCAGTATGTGGATGTGATCATCCCGCGCGGCGGCAAGGGCCTGATCGAGCGCATCAGCGCCGAAGCCAAGGTGCCGGTGATCAAGCACCTCGACGGCAACTGCCACACCTACGTCGATCACCCCTGCGACCTGGCGCTGGCCTTAAAAGTGACCGACAACGCCAAAACGCAAAAATACAGCCCCTGCAACGCCACCGAAAGCCTGCTGGTGGCGCGCGCCGTTGCAGCCGAGTTTTTGCCGCAGATCGGCGCCGTGTTTGCCGCCAAGGGCGTGGAAATGCGCTGCTGCCCCGAGTCTTTGCAGATTCTCCAGTCCTCCACCCAACTCAGCCCCGCCCCCCTGCTCAGCCCCGCCACCGAGGCCGACTGGAGCACCGAATACCTCGCCCCCATCATCAGCATCAAGCTGGTGGCGGGGCTGGACGAAGCCATTGCGCACATCAACCGCTACTCCAGCCACCACACCGACGCCATCCTCACCACCGACCACGGCCATGCGCAGCGCTTTTTGCGCGAGGTCGATTCCAGCAGCGTGATGGTCAACACCAGCACCCGCTTTGCCGACGGCTTCGAGTACGGGCTGGGGGCCGAAATCGGCATTTCTACCGACAAATTCCACGCTCGCGGCCCGGTCGGGGTCGAGGGCCTGACCTCGCTCAAGTACGTGGTGCTGGGCGAAGGCCAGGTGCGCGTCTGACCATGCCACCCCGCAAGCCCTCCCGCGCCCAAGCCAGCGCAGCCACCAGCGCACCCGACCCGCGCTTTGCCGAGCAGCCCAGCCTGTTCGACGAAGCCGCCGCCGCCCCACCGGCCCAAGCCGCTGCGGCCGCCCACCCCGCTGGCGCCCCCAGTGCCGCCACCGGCCTGCGCGTGCAAGCGCCGGGGCAGCGCCTGCGCTCCCCGGCGGGCAAGGCCTTTGAGCGCGAGCGCGAGCGCATCGAGCGCCTGCGCCAGCAGTTGCAAACGCTGGACGCCGTGGGCCTGGCGCACCGCGCCCAGTGCGCCCAGCGCCTGGCCCCGCTGCAGCAGCAAGAAACCGAGCTGCGCCGCCGCATGGTGCACGCGCTCGATGCCTGGTTTGATGGCGCGCGCAAGGGCCTAAGCCCGACTCAGTTGGCGCTGCTGCGCCAGATCGTGATTGCCCAAAGCCACAGCCTTGCGCTCGCAGGCGATGCCGACATGGCCGCCCTGCACGACCGGCGCAGCCCGCAAACCCTGGCTGAGCAGCGGCGCGAGCGGGCCCAAGCCATGCACCAGGAGCTGCAGCAAGACTTTGCCGACGCGCTCGACACCGAGCTGCCCGCCTTCGACCCCGACAACCCCGACGCCTCGCTGCACGCCACCATCGACCACCTGCGCCAGCGCCTGAGCGAGCAAGACGAGCTCAAAAAGGCCAAGCGCGCCCAGCGCCAGGCGCGCCGCAAACCCAGCGCCGCCCAAGAAACCGCCGCCGCCCACCTGGCCGACGCCGACGCCACGCTGCGCCTGCTCTACCGCCAGTTGGCCAGCGCGCTGCACCCCGACCGCGCCAGCGACGCCGCCGAGGTGGCACAAAAGCACGCGCTCATGAGCGCCGTCAATGCCGCCTACGCCCAGCGCGACCTGGTGGCCCTGCTGGAGCTGCAATGGCGCGCCGAGCTGGTGGACCCGGAACACCTCGAGCGCGTGGGCGAGCAGCGCCTAAAGAGCCTCACGCTGCTGCTCAAGCAGCAGGCCGCCGCGCTTGAGCGCGATCGCCAGGCCAGCCAGCAGCGCTGGTGCGCCGAATTTGGCCTGCCGCCCTACATCGCTTTCAGCCCCACCAGCTTGCACGACATGCTCCAGGACCAACTGGAAGATGTGCAAGCAACCATCGACACCATGCAGCACGACCTGCAACAGGTCGAGGCCCTGCCCAGCCTCAAACCCTGGCTCAACGAGCAGCGCCGCCTGATGCGCGCCGCCGAGCGCGAGCAACAGCGCCTGGCCGACTTTATGGCCTGGGACTAAAACCGCCACACCGCCACACCCAGCCATGCCAGCCCCACCCCGCGTCGTCGTCGGACTTTCGGGCGGAGTCGATTCCGCCGTCAGCGCCTGGCTGCTCAAGCAGCAGGGCTTCGAGGTGCTGGGCCTGTTCATGAAAAACTGGGAAGATGACGACCTCGAGGCCGGCCCCGGCGGCAGCGGCGCGCACTGCACCAGCCGCCAAGACTGGCTCGACGCCGCCAGCGTGGCCGACGTACTGGGCATCGAGATCGAATACGTCAACTTTGCCGCCGAGTACAAAGACCGCGTCTTTGCCCACTTTTTGCGCGAATACCAGGCCGGCCGCACCCCCAACCCCGACATCTTGTGCAACGCCGAGATCAAGTTCAAGGCCTTCCTCGACCACGCCCTGCGCCTGGGGGCCGAGCAGATTGCCACCGGGCACTACGCGCGCGTGCGCTTCGATGCCGCCAGCGCCCGCTACCAGTTGCTCAAGGGCCAAGACCCGCTCAAAGACCAGAGCTACTTCCTGCACCGCCTCACGCAAGCGCAACTGGCGCGCACGCGCTTTCCGGTGGGCGAGCTGCATAAGACCGAGGTGCGCCGCATTGCCGCCGAAATCGGCCTGCCCAACGCCAAAAAGAAAGATTCGACCGGCATTTGCTTCATCGGCGAGCGCCCCTTTCGCGAGTTTTTGGGCCGCTACCTGCAACACGCCCCCGGCCCCATCCGCGCCCCCGACGGGCGCACCATCGGACAGCACGTGGGCCTGAGCTTTTACACCCTGGGCCAGCGCCAGGGGCTGGGCATAGGCGGCATCAAGCCCAGTGGGGCGGCCAAAGCTGCCACCCAAGGCGGCCATGAACACGCGCCTTGGTTCGTGGCGCGCAAAGACATGGCCCACAACACCCTGTGGGCGGTGCAGGGGCACGATCATCCATGGCTGCTCGCACCAGACCTGCAAGCCAGCGACCCCAGTTGGGTGGCCGGCCAGCCCCCGCCCGCCGGAGCCTACGGCGCCAAAACCCGCTACCGCCAGGCCGATGCCGCGTGCCGCTTCGAGCCCGCCCCCGCAACCAAGGGCGCCCCCGACGAGCGCTTCGCCCTGCACTTCGAGCAGCCGCAATGGGCCGTCACCCCCGGCCAGAGCGCGGTGCTCTACGACGGCGAAGTGTGCCTGGGCGGCGGGGTGATTTACGGCTCCGGCGCTGCCGCCTAGAAAGTTCACCGGGAGTTCACCGGGATCCGCAAATTTGATTAAACTTGCAGCTTTCGGCCCAGCGGAGACCCCCCATGCCACCTGACGAACACCCACAGCGGCGCGAGCGCCTGGGCCATTACCTGCAAACCCAGTTTGGCCAGATGGACCCCGAGGTGCTGGACGCTGTGTGCGCGCACTTCACATGGGTCGAGCTCGAAGCCGGCGAGGTGCTGATGCAGCAAGGGCAGGTGGCCGATGCCGCCTACCTGAGTCTGAGCGGGCGCCTGCGCGTGTACGTCGAAGGCCCCGAGGGTGCGCGGCGCGCGGTGCGCGAGCTTGGGCGCGGCGAGATTTTGGGCGAAATCGGCCTCTACAGTGAAGCCCCGCGCTCGGCCACCGTGGTGGCGCTGCGCCACAGCGTGCTGGCCCGGCTCGAAAAAGCGCACTTCCACGAGCTGGTGCAACGCTATCCGCAAGCCTCGTTTGCGCTCACGCGCCAGATCATCGAGCGCTTGCAAACGCAGCACAACAGCCGGCCCGAAACGGCCCCGGTCATGCTCTGCCTGTTGCCCATCACCGCCCACGTGCAGGCCACCGAACTGGCCGAAAAGCTGCGCCTGGCCCTAGAACCCTATGGCCGCGCCTGCTGCGTTGGGGCTGCCCAGGTGCGCGCCCAGGCGCAGCAACAGCACGGCCAGGCCACCGATTCGGCCTGCGCCCAGGTGCTCGACGCACTCGAAACCCAGCACGACTTCGTGCTCATGCTCGGCGACAACGCCGACGAGGGCTGGAGCCGCCTGTGTGCGCGCCACGCCGACGAAATCTTGCTGCTGGCCCAGGCCAGCGAGCCGGCCCAAATCCACCCCATCGAGCACGCCTGCCTGGGCGCCCTGCAGCAGTCCAGCGAACCCAACCAAACCCTGCTGCTGCTGCACCCGGTCGAGCTCAAATCGCCGCTCGGCATGCGGCGCTGGATCGACCGGCGCCCGGTGGGCGCGCACCTGAACCTGCGCCCCGCGCTAGAGCGCGACGTGCAGCGGCTGGCGCGCATCCTCAGCCACAACGCCACCGGGCTGGTGCTGGCCGGCGGCGGCGCGCGCGGGCTGGCGCATCTGGGCATCTGGAAAGAGCTGCAACGCCGCGGCATCGAAATCGACTGCGTGGGCGGCACCAGCATCGGCGCGGTCATGGCCGCCCTCATCGCCGCCGACGCCGGGGTCGAGCCCACCATCGAGCGCGCCCGGCGCGCCTTTCGCATCAACCCCACCGGCGACTACAACTGGCTGCCGCTGGTCTCGCTCATCCGGGGGGGCCGGGTGCGGAAATTGATCGACAGCACCTTCCACGAGCTCACCGGCGGTCAGGCCGACGTGGTCGATCTGTGGAAAGGCTTTTTTTGCATCGCCAGCAACTACTCGCGTGGGCAAGAGCTGCGCCTGCAGCAAGGCGACTTGAGCCAGGCCCTGCGCGCCAGCCTGGCCATCCCCGGCGCGCTGCCGCCGGTGGTGCACGACGGCGAGCTGCTGTGCGACGGCGGCACCTTCAACAACTTTCCCGTCAACGTGATGCGCGTGCAGCGCGGCGTGCGGCGCGTCATCGGCGTCGATCTGAGCGCGCGCAGCACGCGCCGCCTCACTTTCGACGAAATCCCCGGCCCGTGGACGCTGCTGCTCGACCGCCTGCGCCCGCGCGCCAGCCAGCGCTACCGCCTGCCCTCGCTGGTGTCGTATTTGCTCAACGTCTCGATCCTCTACAGCGTGTCGCGCCAAGCCGAATCGCGCCGCCAGTGCGACCTCTACCTCAACCCGCCCCTGCTCAAGATCGGGCTGCTGCAGTGGAACCAGTTTGACACCATCGTGCAACAAGGCGAGCAGCACGCGCGCGAGGTGCTGGACCAGCAGGCTGCAGAAACACCCCAGAGCCTGAAGCCCTGACCCCGCCTGCTCCCCCGATCCACTTGGGCGTTGCTATGCGGCGCACACCTGCGCGGCGGCGGCTAGCGGGTTCATCACTTCAATGCCATCGCGCATCGGGTAGGGCTCGCCCACCGGTGCCACCAGCAATTTGCGGCTGGCGCCCACGTCGGTGGCGGCCAGGTGCATCCCCTTGGAGACCGTGGGTGCCGACGAACGCTTGATTTCAAGCACCCAGGTTTGGCCATTGCGCCAGCTCAGCACCAGGTCGGCCTCGGCCCCATGGGCGGTGCGGTAGAAGCTGGCCTCGGCCTGTGGGGCCGCCGCCAGCAGTTGCTCGATCACAAACCCCTCCCAGCTCGCGCCGGCCACCGGGTGGCTCAGCACCGATTCCAAAGTCTCTAGGCCGAGCAGGGCGTGGACGACGCCGCTATCGCGCACATACACCTTGGGCGCACGCACCAGCCGCTTGCCGGTATTGCCATGCCAGGCCGGCAGGCGGCGCACCAGCATCAAATCGCTCAGAATGTCGATGTAGCGCGCCACCGTCTGCCCGCTCACCGCAAGCGACGCCGCCAACTGCGACTGATTGAGCAAGCCCCCTTGCACGTGGGCCAACATAGTCCACAGGCGGCGCAGGGTGGTGGCGGGAATGCGCGGACCCAGCGCCGGGATGTCGCGCTCCAGATAGGTGCTGACAAAGGCTTCGCGCCAGCGCAGGCTGGCCGCATCGTCCGGCGCCAGCCATGACAAGGGAAAACCGCCGCGCACCCAGAGTGGGTTGAGGTCGGTGCCGCTTGCAGCGCTGGGCAGCACCTCGCGGGCCTGGAAGGGCGTGAGTTCCAGTTGAGCAACCCGCCCCGCCAGGCTTTCGCTGGTTTGGCGCAACAGCACACCGGACGCCGAGCCGAGCAGCAGGAACTGCCCCGCGTCCTCGCCACCGCGCCGGCGGATGTCGATGACACCGCGCAACACGGCAAACAGTTCGGGCAGGCGCTGAACTTCATCCAAAATCACCAGCCGATGCCGCTGCGCCAGCAGAAATGCCTCCGGGTCATCCAACTTGCGCTGGGCCGAGGGAAGCTCCAAGTCCAAGTAGAGCGCATCACCGCGCCGGGCCATTTCGGCCAGCGCCAAGGTGGTTTTGCCAACCTGACGCGGCCCCAAGAGCACCACTGCCGGGAACTGGGCCAGCCGTTCAGTGAGTTGTTGCTGTACGAAACGCGGGTTCATCCGTGCAATTTACCATACTTGTGGAGCATTTACACGGTTGGCACCCACATGCCGCGACGGTGGTGCTGGACCAGCAGGCTGCGGGGGCGGCGGCACCGCCGGCCTGAAGCCCACACGAACGCACCCAGCAAAAAAAGGGGGCGCATTGCGCCCCCCCTTGCTATGGCCCCTCGGGCCGATCAGTCGGTGCGCAAGTGGCCACCATCGCGCAGTCTGGCGAGGATGTCGGCCTCCGACGGGCTGCCCGACATGCCCAGCGCCTGCGCCAGTGCGGCTTGGCTGGCAAAGTTGTCGAAGACGATGTTCTGCGTGGGCTCGAAGGTGCCGCCGCCGTCGTGATCGACCTGCAGCACCAACTTGCCGCCTTCGGTGTCAAAGCGCAGGTAGTTGCTGAGGGGGTTGCCAGTCTCGCCCTGCAACAAGTCGCGCAGGTCGAGAGCGTCGCCTTGGCCGGGGTTGAAGTCGGTGATCACATCGCGCGCCGGGTTGCCGGTGCTGCCTTGGTCGCCCAAGCGCCATGCGAACACGTCGGCGCCCAAACCGCCGGTCAGGGTGTCGTTGCCGGTGCCGCCCATCACCAGGTCGTTGCCATCGCCCCCGCTGAGGGTGTCGTTGCCGGCACCGCCGTAGACCACGTCGTTGCCGCCCAAGCCACCCAAGGTGTCGTTGCCGTCGCCACCGCCCACCAGTTCGGCCGAGCTGCTGTTCGTCGTGGAGTAGGGGAAGTTGGTCAAGTTGACCGTCAGGTTGGCGGTGGCGGTGTCGCCGTCGGGCTGGAGCAGGGTGTAGCTGAACACATCTTGCGCGCCGTTCGGGTTGTCGCGTTGGTTCGGGGTGTAGGTGTAGGCGCCCTGGGCGTTGATGCTCAGGCTACCAAACTGGCCCACAATCACCGTTTCTCCGCTGACCGCCACGTTGGTCACCCTGCCGCCCACTGTGACCTGCGACACCACGCCCCCTTCGAGGCCGACGTCGTCGTTGGCCAGCACATTGCCCACCGCCATCATGCCCGCCACCCACAGCATATTGGGCGTGGCAACGGATTGCGTCACCCACCGGGCCGGGGTAAAGGTGCGGCTGATGACCTGCAAGTCATCCAGATAGGCCTTCAGGTTGTCGCCGCTCGTGTTGTCATCCCCCACAAGGCGCAGGCGGTAGGTGCCACCGGTGGTAACGGTGAAGGTTTGGTTGTCGGCGTCGTTGCTGAACGTGAGGGGGTTGCCGACCACAAGGCCGGTGGCGTTGTTCACCAGCTCCACCCGCACCACGTCGCCACTGCGATGCCCATCGACATCGATATCGAAGCGCACCGTGGCCGGATTGGCGGCGTTGGCCGCGAAGGTGAAGTCACTGGTTTCCAGAGTCAATGCGGAACCGAGATGGTCCGGATTGATTTCCCATTTTCCAGCCACCGATGTCGTGGTGCTGGTGGTGCTCCAGCTCTCTGGTTGCAGCACCTGCACGTTGCGGTTGCTGGCCGAACCGATGATCCAGTTCCCCTCGCTGGCAGTGGCGCTGTCGTGGTTGGCCACCGGCTGGTGATCAATCACGTTGATGTTGAGCGCACCACTGGCGGTGTCGCCGTCGCGGTCCACGAGTTTGTAGGTGAACGCGTTCGTCGAGTCGTTGGGGTTGGCGCTGGTGGTGAAGCTGTAGGCCCCGGTGGCGAAGTTGACACTGAGCGTGCCGCCCGATGCGACCAGCGTGAGGGTCTGCGTGCCTGCATTGAACAGGGTGGATGCGCTGGTGTGCTCCACGTTGTTGAAGGTGACCGAATGAATCGGGCGCGTGCCAGCCCCATCGGCGCCAAAGCGTGCATCGGGGGTGCCGTCGGTGAGCAGGTTGCCGCTCACGGTGCTGCCGCTGCTCACGGTGCCGCTGAGCACCTGACTCAGTTGCGACAGGTCGGTGACCGCGATCGGGCTGAGGTTTTGTTCGGCAATGCCGTCGAAGGCAATCGGGTCGAGTTCGTCGTCGATCTCACCCGAGTTGACCACCAGCCCAGCGCCCATGCCCAAGGCAAAGGATTTGATGTCGTTGGTGCGCAGGAAGGCTTCCCACCGGGCCTGCTCTTGGGTGCCGATGCCGCTGTCGTCGGTGGTGGCGGCAGTGGGGCCGTGTTCGTTGAGTTGATCGCTGCCCCGGTTCGGTTCGCCATCCGAGAGGAAGTACGACACGTTAACGCCTGTGGGGATTTTGCCCGGTGACTCGAAGGCAGTCATGGCGGCGTTGAGGGCAGCATCGAAGTTGGTGAAGCCACTGCCGGCGTCATTGGCCAGTGCGCTGATCCAGTTTCTGGCTGCTGTGGCAGTCATCCACGCATCGCCCACAGCAGCAGCCACGTCGCTGAAAGTGACGATGCGCACCATCACGTCGCCCATGCCGTCGTAGGTGTTGATGAGCCGCTCCATCGCATCCTTGGCCACCGACAGGCGGGTCTGGGTGCCGGCGGCCGGCAGGGCGTCGTCGTCCATGCTGCCCGACAGGTCGAGGATGAACATCACGTTGTGATTGGCTTGCCCAATTTCGTTGACGCTGACGTTGATGGCCTGCGGCACGGCGGGCATGTCGTCTTCGATTGCCACGTTCAAGTTTGCGGACGCAGCCGGGTTGGTCCCGTCGGTGAGCTGCACCCGCACGTTGAAATTGACCACGTCTTCCACGCCCTTGTTGGGGTGCTGGATTGGGCGCAGCAGCTCGACTTGGTAGCCTACGCTGGTGCCGGTGCCGGAGGTCACGGATGGGCTGCCGCCGTTGAGGCTGATGCGCAGCACGGCGTCCGCACCGGCGCTGGCGATGAGCACAGCGCCACTGGTGCCGTAGGTCCACGTGATAGCGGTTTCACCCAAGGAGGTGGGCAAGCCGTCGATTAGCAAACCCACGGTCAGCGGCGCGCTGCCGTTGCGAACAATGTTCAGGCTGCCGCTGGCGCTGGCGTCGTTGGTGGTGTCTGGCGTGCCGGTGGTGTCTGCAATGCCGTTGGACAAGCCTTCTTCGGATACGCTGGCCGACGCTCCACCGATGGTGGGCACGGTGTCGTTGTCGACGATGGTGGCCGTGGCGGTGTCGCTCACGACCGTGCTCGAGCTGGTGAGCGTGGCACCCAGGGTGAAGGTCTCGTCGTTTTCGTCGAGCAGGTCGTTGACGGTGCTGGTGCGCACCAGCACGCTGCTGCTGCCCGCTGGCAGGCTGATGGCGCTGCTGTAGTTGCTCCAAGTCGTGCCGCCGTTCAGGCTGAACTCGAACACCTGGCGGCTGTAGTCGGCCGGGCTGATGGCTGGGTTGAGGGCCGTGCCGTCGGCCAGCGTGAGCGCCAGCTTTGAGCCGGCGGCGGCGTGGTTGACCAGCACCTCGAACACGGCTGGCTGGCCTTCGGGCACGGTGATGTCGCCCGTTGCGGTGCCGGGTGCGCCCACTTGCACCGTAGGCACGCTGCCGGGGTTGACGTTGACCGTGAAGTTGGCGGTTGCAGCGTCTCCGTCGCGGTCGGTGGCGGTGACTTGGAAGCCGAGCTCCAAATTCGGCGGGTTGATGCGGTCGATGACGCTGAAATTCTGAATGCGCACCGATTCGTTGCTGTCCATGACAAAACGCACGTCCACAAGCGAGAACTCGGCGTCGGATTGGATCGATGCCAACTGACCTGCCGACTTCAAGCCCGACAGGGTCAAGCTGCCGGCATCGACCAGGGTCGTGCCGTCGGCCTCGTAAGCGCGCCATTCGACGGTCACTTGGTTGATGTTGCCCCCAGCACCCTCAACGGTGAAGGACAAGCCGTCTGCAGGGCTGGTCATGCTGGCCCGGAAGCCCTCGTTGTGGTTGAGGTTGCCGTTCTTCATGCCGAAGCCGATGTTGTTCGGATTCAGGTTGTCGTCCCCGCTGGTCGTGCCGGGGTTCTGCGGCGTGCCCACACCGCCTGCGTTGTTAAACAGCAGGCCGTCGAAGGTCACGACATTGGTCCCTGCGTTGACTGCGATGGTTTCCACGGGCCCGCCGGCGCCGAATTGGCTACCGATGGCGATGGTCTGCGTCGGCTGCGGCGTAACGAGGTTGAAGGTGTAGCTGCCGCTGTCGTTCAACACCAGGGTGTAGAACACCGTGCTGCTGCCTTCGATGGTGGCGGTGAGGGTCCTGCCGTCGGTCGAGAGGGATTCGGTGATGCCGGGCTGATCGGGCCAGTCCGACAAGCGCAGGGCCTGCAAGGTTGCCGGGCCATCGGCTCCGAAGAGCAAGCCGTTGATGTTGCCGGTCAGGCTCGTCACCTGGTTGGCCAGCGTCAGATTGTCCGCGCTGGTGATGACGGGCATATCGTCTTCGATGGTGACGCTGATGCTGCCTGTATCAGGCGGATTGACCCCATCGGAGATGCTCAGGCCCACGCTCAACGAGAGCACGTCTTCCACGTTGATGGTGGGATGCTGGATGGGTTGCAGCAGTGTGACTGTGTAGCTTACCGAAGTGGCACCCGCACCCACGGCGGTGTTGCCGCCGTTGAGGGTGATCTGGATGACCGGCGTGGTGCCCGAGCTGCCGATGAGCACCGCTGGGTTGGCGCCATGGCTCCAGGTGAGCGTTGTGCCGCCGATTGTGGTGGGCGAGCTGGGAACCGTCAAGGCCACGGTCAAGGAAGCCAAACCGTTGCCGGTGAGCGTGATGTTGCCGCTGGCGCTGGCGTTGTTGGTGCTGTCTGGCGTGCCGGCGTCGTCTGGTATGCCGACGATGGTCAAGCCTTCTTCGGATACGCTGGTAGTCGCATCACCGATGGTGGGCGTGTCGTCGTTGTCGACGATGGTGGCGGTGGCGCTGTTCGCAGCCGGGTTGACCGTTGCACCGCTGGCCGCACTGATGGTGGCGATCACGGTTTCGTTGGCTTCGTCGATGAGGTCGGGCGTCGGGTTGGCGATGAAGGTGACGCTGGTCTGGCCAGCCGGGATGGTGACGGTGCGGGTGCTGGTGCCCGGCAGGCCAGTCACCACATAGTCGGTGCCCTCGGCGGCGCTGCCGCTCAGGCCGATGGTCACCACGGTGGCGGTCGCAGAGGCCCGGTCTAGGCTCACGGTGAAGGTGACGTCAAGGTTGCCGTCCTCGTCCACTGTGGCGGGGTTGGCTCTGATCGAGACCACGGGTGGGGTGCCGTCTTCGAACTTGAACTGGGCGCTGATGTCGAGTGTTTCGCTGTCGCGGGCCGTGTCGCCGTCGCCGTCGGTGATGCTGGCGTTGGCGGTCAGCAACACGCTGCCGGCACTCAAGCCCACCAAGCTGCCACTGATGGCGTGATCGATCTCGCTGTGCTGGGTCAGGGTGACTTGGCCTGTGGCTGTGACGCTGATTTCGAACACGGTGTTGGCAGCCGTAACGCCGCCGGACGCGGTGGCGGTGGAGCCGAGCAGCTTGCCATTGCTGAGGTACAGCGCAACGGGTAGCCCGCCGGCAGTGAGGCCGGTAACTGCTTGGCCGACGCCGAGGGCGTAGGTGGTGATATGGGTGCCGGCGCCGCTGGTGCCATCGGCGCTGGGGGTAGGTGTAACCGTGAACCGGTTGGCGAAATTGCCGCTAGCGGTATCGGAAACCGCTGTGGTGATGTTGCTGCTGACGGTGTCGATCGTCTGTGCGTCTTGCGTGGTGAGCACGGGCAACGCTGAGCCGTTGGTCGCCAAGGCAACGTCGATACTCGGGCCGTCGTCAAGGATGCTCACCAAGCGGCCCACATCGACTGTGGCGGTGGCGGTGTCGCCGTCGCCGTCGGTGGCGGTCAGGCGCAGGCTAATGACGTTCGGATTGAGGCTGACGCTGTCGTTGGGGTTGTTGGGGTTGCCATGCACCACGGCGCGCTGCTGGTCGAAAGTGACTACGCCGGTGGCGGGGTTGACGCTCATGACGAAGACGGTCGGGCCACCGATTCCAGCCACGCCGAACACTTTTCCTGCGTCGGCGCCGGTGCCGAGCCGGATCACCACGAACGCTTCGCTGAGGGTATCGGTCAGGCCGGTTGGGGTGCCATTCGTGGCAAGCAAGTCGTAGGTTTTGCCGCCGTTGCTGGCTGCCGCACCGTCGGCACCAAAGCTGACGGTAAAGCGCTGCGCCGCGCCGCCGCCGCTGGCATCGGTGCCCATGAGGGTTTCATCGACCAGCAAGGGGTTGTTGGCCGACAGGCGGATGTTGTCGAGGTAGGCGCCCAAGGTGTCGCCGTTGACGTCGTCGGACAAGCCCGCAAAGCTCAGGGTCTGCAGGCCGGGGGTGACGTTGCTAAAGACCAAGGCAATGCCGGTCCAGCCGTTGTTGCCCGGGGTCTGGGTGGCGGTTACGCCAGAGGGCGTAGTGATGCTGACAACGCCGTTGGCATCGGCGCTGATGGTGACTTGCACGCCGTTGAGGCTCACGGTCATGCCGCTGTCGGCGGGGTCGGCCGGGCGCGGCTGGTAATCGAAAGACATGCCAAAGGTGCTGCCGGGCACGTCGATCCGGGTCGTGAGCACGCTCAGGGTGTTGGGGCTGGCGCTGCCGCCAGCTAGGTTGTGCGCTTCGAGCTCGGCCTTGTTGTTGCCGTCAGAGGGCAGCGCGCCACCGACGTCGCCGCGCTGGATTTCAATGCCGGCTGCGTTGAGCGTCCAGACGATGCCGTCGTTGCCGGTGAGGGTGCGACCGCCTTCGCCAACGACGAACCAGCCGCCTTGGTTGGGCTCGTTGGTGACAAAGCCCTCGAAGGATTCGCGCAGGGCTTGGGTCGGGGAGGTGGTGATGCTCGGCACATCGTCTTTGACCGACAGGTTGAAGGTGGCAGTGGCCGCGTCACCGTCGCGGTCGGTGGCCACGACCCCGATGGAGCCGAGGTTGAGCACCTGCTCGCCATTGCCGACGGCGTGGCGCAGGTTGTCCGACAGGGTGGCGGTGACGGTGACGTTGCCGGTTTGGCCGTGCGCGATGCTCGTCGGGGCGCTCAGGGTGAGGGTGAGGGCGACTTGGGTGGTGTTGGCAAAGGTGGCGGTGACGGTTTGGCCATCTGTGCTGCGCGTCCAAACAAGTTCGTCGCCGGTGACAGCATTGGTGTTGCGCACCAGTTGCGCCAAGCTGGTGGAGAAAGCAAAGCCCGACAGGTCGTCCGAGCCGGCGGCGAAGCTCACGCTTGCTTGGACTGATTCGAGGGTGCTGGCCGGGTTGCTGCCGCTGGCGTTGGCATTGCCCAGCGCTTCTTCGTCCAGCGCCAGCGTGACCGGGCCGCCTGCTCTCGGGTCAGTGCCGTCTTTTACCGTAATGCGGTGGCTGTCGGACTGCGTATCGCCATCGGCATCGGTGACGCGGACGGAGAAGTCGAAGCTAACGCCGCTGGGGTTGTTCAGGTTCGGGTTCGGGTCGAAGCTCCAAGTGCCGCCGCTGATGACGGTCAGGGTGCCGATGTTTTGGTTGCCCACCGTCACGGCGATGGGGCTGCCGAGGACATGGTCTTGGCCGCCTACGCGCACCACGATCGACGAACCCGCTTGGTCGGCACCCACGGCATCACGCCACGTACCTGTGATCGGGCTGGCAGCGTCCTCACGCACCCATGTCGGTCCTTCGATATCCGGGTCACGCGGAATGTCGTCGATAACGACAATGCTCAAGGCGTTGCTCAGCGTGAGCGCGTCGCCGTCGAAGTCGGTGGCCACGATGGCCGAGGACAGGTCCAAGGTGCGCGAGTTCTCGCCGTTGCCCGAGGCATGGTCGATCGGGGCGCGCAAGGTGAAGGTGTAGCCGCCGTTGGTTTGCAGCACCAGCGTGAAGACGGTTGTGTTGCCTGCGCTGGCGGTGAGCGTGTTGCCGCTGACGGCGTAGGTGACGGCCACACCACCGGAAGTCAGGGTTGGCAGGCCGGTGGTGACCGGGTTCAGGCTGAAGGTGAGGCCTTCGTCGGCACCTGCCTCGACTTGGCCAGAAACGCTGCCGCTTTCCACCAAGCCAAGGTTTGGCCACTCCCGATTGCCGCCGGGCAGCGCTTCTTCTTCAACCGTGCCGCCAGCGGGTTTCCAACCGTCGAGCTTGGGCACGTCGTCGGTCACGTTGAGGGTGAAGCCTTGGCTGAGCGTGAGGGCGTCGCCATCGGCGTCGGTGGCGCGGATGACGGAGGAGAGGTCGAGCGCCAAGCTGTTCGCGCCCTGACCGGTTGCGTGGTCGAGCTGGTCGAACAGGCGGAAGGTGTAGTTGCCGTTGGGCTGGAGTTCGAGCGTGAAGACGGTGCGCGCCGCATCCCCGGTGCCTGCCGTCGCGGTCAGCGTGTTGCCGCTGACGGTGTAGCTCAGGCCCGCGCCCTTGGAGCTGAGGTTCTGGCTTGCAAGGGCCGTGAAATCGGTGGCCAAGCCAAAGCCGTTGGCACCCGCACCATCGGCACCAAAGCTGACCAAGGTGGCCAGCGAGCCGCTGACTTGGGCGGGGCCTCGATCTTGGCCCGGGCCGCCCGTCAAGGAGCCGTCGGCGTTGCCATCGTTGGGCGAGGTGCCGCTGGACAAGCGCGTGTTGATGTCGTTTTCGGCCACAGTGGCGCTCACCGAGCGCTCGGCCACGGCCACTGGCACATCGTCGATGATGTCGATGCGCACCGTCACGCCGCCGGGCACGGCGTCGCCGTCGCCGTCGACGGCGTTGAAGATGAAGCCGCTTTCCAGCAGGCTCACCACGTTGTCGTGCGGGCCGCTGATGAGCAGGTTGTCGAGCAGGGTGACGGTGTAGCTGCCGTCGGCGTTGACCTGCAGGCTGACGGCGGCACCGCTGTCGCCTGTTTGCACTTGGCCGTTGGCACCAAGGAAGACCGTGGCTGAACCACCGGTCGGCACCGTAGCCGCGCCGCCGTTCCAGCTCACCCCGGTGACGCGGCCAAAGCCGTCGGCACCCCAGTTGACGTTGTCCACAATCGTGCCGCTGGCGCTGAGCAACTCGGGCATGCCGTCGTTGCCTTCGCTCTCGCCCGTGCCGCGCAAGGCACGCAGGTCGTCTTCGTCCAAGGTGTGGGTGTCGGTGACGCCCTCTTTGAGGCTCGGGCCGTCGTCGGCAATGCTCACCAAGCGCCCCACATCGACCGTGGCGGTGGCGGTGTCGCCGTCGGCGTCGGTGGCGGTCAGGCGCAGGCTGATGACGCCTGCTGCAAGGCTGACGCTGTCGTTGGGGTCGTTGGCGTTGCCATGCACCACGGCGCGCTGCTGGTCGAAGCTGACCACGCCGGTGGTGGGGTTGACGCTCATGACGAAGACGGTCTGCTCGGTACCGTTTTCAGTCACGACGCCACGCACGTTGCCGTTGGCATCCACGGTGATCAGCACGGCTTGGCCGCTGGTGGTGTCGATCAGGCCGGTTTCGTCCCCAGCCTCGGCCTCCAGTGTGTACAGCTTGCCGCCGCCCAAGGCCGGCCCATCGGCACCAAAGCTGACGGTGAAGTGCACCGTGCCGGGGTCGGAGGTGTCATCGAGTGCGAAGTTGGTCTCGTCAACCGTCAACTGGGGCGATGGAAGCGGCCCATAGCCATTGGACGGAGAGGTGTCGTCGAAATAGTATTCCTCATCGGGGATCCGCCCGACCAACTCGATCACCGGGATGTCATCGAGCACATCAACGTTGACGCGCACGCCACCCACGATCGGGTCGCCGTCGCCATCGACGGCGCTGATGGTGAAGCCGCCTTGCAGCAACGCTTGCAGGTCTTCGCCTTGGATGCCGTGCGTTTGGGCGCGCAGCAGCTCAAATTCGTATGTGCCGTCAGCGCCCAGCGTGAGCCGGATGGCGGCGCTGTCGGTCGTGCCCAGCGAGCCGTTGGCGTTGATGTACAAGGTGGCGCTGGAGTTGGGCTGCACCGCCGCGCTGCCGCCGCTCCAACTCACGCCGGTGACGCGGCCAAAGCCGTCGGCGCCCCAGTTGACGTTGTCCACGATGTTGCCGCTGGCGATGGTGGAGCCGCTGCCGGCGCTTTCGCCGATGCGGCTATCGTCTGCATTGCCGTTGGGGAGGCCGTCTTCGTCGAGCTCGATCACGTCGGCACGCGGCACCAGCCCGCCTTCACCTTCATCCTGCACGGCCACCGGCACATCGTCTTGCACATTGAGTTGCAGGTTGATGGTGAGGTAACCGCCGGTGCCTGCCGTGCCGACGAGGGCGATCGGGCTCAGGGCCAGCAGCTCTTCGAGGGTGCCGGAGGTGGGGTGGTTGAGCGCGCCGACCACGGTGAGGGTGTAGGTGCCGTCGGGCTGCACGAAGAGCAGCACCGCGGGCGCCGTGGTGGCACCGGGTGGGATGACTTGGCCGTTGGCGTCGAAAGCCAGGGTGCTGCCGCCGGGCGCAATGGCGATGAAGCCCAAGCCCGGCACGCTGAAGCTGCTAAGAAAGCCGCCGATGCCGGTGAGGAAGTTGCCGCTCAGGGTGAAGGGCAGGCCGTCTTCGGTTTCGTCGTTGCCTTCGAGCAGGGGGTTGGATTCTTCTTCGAGCGTGAAGGCCAGATCGACGGTGACGGGGGCCGGAGCGCCTTCGATCACGTCGTCCACGTCAGCGGCGGCGGCATTGAACTGGAACGCCAGCGGATCAACCGGTTCGGTCACGCGCAGCAGGCGCACAAAGTCGCTGCCCTCGCCGGCACCGGCGGCCACAGCACCGGCGGCGGCGGGGTCCACTTGCTCCAGCAGGTCTAGGCCTTGCTCCAGAATCTGGACGATTTCGGCCACGGTGGTGGGTTGCACAGCGGCGTCGGCGGCTTGCGGGGTGGCGTCGGTAAGGGCGACGGTTTCATCGACGCGCAGCGCCTGGTTGGGGCCCATGGCTAGGGTTTGGCCGTCGGCCAGCAGCAGCTCGACGCGGGCGCCGGCTTGGGTGCGGATGACGTCGCCGCGCTGCACGACCTCGCCCACTTGCAGGGCACGGGTGGTGCCGTCGGCCTTGACGATGACGGCGTTGCCGGTAACGGCGGTGACGGTGGCTTGGCTCATGGTGGCGCTCCAGTGGTATATGACGATGGGCGCAGCTTAAGGGCTGGTGGCGGCCTTTGGCAATTGGACTTTGGTACAGTTTTGCGGGCTTGCAGGGCAAATGCGGGTTTTCCACTACTGGCCGGAGTCCCTTGACAAAAACAACAAAAGTGTTCAGTATCACCACATGAACTCGAAGCAGATGAAGAAATGGCTTGAGCAGCAAGGCCTATGCACGGTACATCTGAATTGGGCAAGGGGCTGGAAGCGGCGATCAAACGCCAGTTGGGCTTGAAATGAGAGGTGTGGCCATGTTCGATTACCCCGTAGATCTGACGACTGATGAGAATGGTACGGTGCTGGTGACTTTTCCCGATGTACCCGAAGCCATCACTTTTGGCGCAGATGAGGATGAGGCACTGTTGCTGGCGGTGGATGCACTGGAGACCGGACTCTCGTTCTATGTCGATGCGCGCAAGCCACTGCCGACGCCTTCCTCTGCGCAGGGCCGTGCAACGGTGCGGCCTTCAGCCTTGGAGTGTGCAAAACTCGGGGTGTATCAAGCGATGACCGAGCAAGGCTTGCGCAAGACGGATCTGGCACGTCGTCTGGGCTGGCATCTGCCTCAGGTGGATCGCCTGTTTGATCTTTCTCACGCTTCACGCTTCGATCAACTCGAAGCTGCAGCCCGTGCGCTGGGTCGGCATATCGAGGTGCGTGTTTCCCAGTGAGGCTTGGGCAATCGGGTCAGACCACGGTTTTTTCAACTCCCTTCAGATGCAATGCACTGCCCCCCAGAGCGACCACCCATGATTGACCCGCCCACCGATGACTGCGCCCGCCTGCAGACGGCGCTGCGCGGTTTCGATGGCTTGGAGTTTGCCGTGCTGGTGGGCAGCCGCGCCCAAGGCACGGCCCATCCGGCCAGCGATTGGGATGTGGCGCTGTGCTGGTCCAGCGCGCTGCCCCCGTTGCAGCGCTTCGAATGGCACGAGCAGGTACGCCAGCGCCTGGCCGCTGCGCTGTCGTGCAGCGCCGAGCAAATCGATTTGATCGACCTGGCGCAAGCCCGGCTGGCCTTGCGCGCCCAAGTCGCCGAAACCGGCTTGGTGCTGCACGGTGCCGACACCTTGGCCTGGGCGCGCTTCCTGCACCGGACATGGGCCGAGCTAGAAGATTTTTACTGGAGAAAGCACCATGCGGCTTGAGCTGTACCAAGCCGAGTGCGAGCACGTGGCGCGCCTGCAGGCCGCCTTGCTGGAGCAGGCGCGCACCGGCCTGCTGCGCCCGGACGAGCCGCGCCTGTCGCCGCTGGAGCAGGCCGGGATGCTGCATGCGCTGCAAGTGAGCATAGAAAACGCGATCGGCAAAGCCAAGCACTGGCTCAAGGCGCTTGGGCAAGAGGTGCCCGTATCGGCTTACGATTCCTTTGCCGCCTTGAGCTTGGCAGGGGTCATTGATGCCGCGGCACTGGCGCAGTGGAATGCCGCCGTCGGGCTGCGCAAGCGCATCGTCCACGACTACATGAACGTGGACCTGACCCTGATCCAAGACCTCGTGCGCCAAGAAAAATACCGCTTCATCCTCGAATTTTTGCGCCGCCCGATCCACGACGAGCGGCCATCCAAGCCCCCTACATAAGCCTCAGGAAACCCCCGTACCTCAGTCCACCTTTGCCGAGCAGCGGCGCCACCCCCCCCCAGAGCAGTTCCCGAAGTGGTGGCGCAGCCTGGTTGATGAGGTGGCTCCGGACCCCGATTTCCGTGTCTCCGATTTCCGCTTGGTAAGATGTGGGTATGCAAAACCGCTCCACACGCGCCCACCTTTCGCTGCGTCAAAAACTGATCGCCGCTTTTTTGTTGTTATTTGTCGCGCTCTTGGGCACGATGGCTGGCACGTGGTGGACCTTTGACCGCATCGACCAGCAAGCCGACCGCATGGCGCAGCGCTATGCACCGCAAATCGAGCGCATTTCCGACATCCAGGTGCTGATGTTTCGCATCTCGCTCGAGGCGCGCCACGCCATGCTGGTGACCGACCCGGCCGATGGGGCCGCCACGGTGGCGCGCATCGTGGCCTTTCGCGAGCAGAAAATGAAGCTGTTCGAGGAGTTCGAGGCCCACATCACCACCGATCGCGGGCGCGAGATCGCGGCCCAGATTCGCGCCGCCGATGTGGAGTTCTGGCGCCTGGGGCAGCAGGCCGTGGGCATGGTGCAGGCCGGCGATGTGCCCGGGGCTTTCAGGCTGCTCAGCACCGACCTGGTGCCGGCACGCGACCGCATGGTGGGCCATATCGTCGAGCTGCGCCAGTGGCAGCAGCAACTCATGGCCGAGGCCATCGCCGAGGCCGACCGCGTGGCCTTCCTTGCCAAAATCACGCTGGCGGCCCTGTCCACCTTGGTGCTGCTGATCGCTGCCTGGATGGTGTGGTCGGTGCTGCGCATGATGGAGGGGGCCTTTGCCCGGGCCCAGTCGGTCACGCGCCAGATCGCGGGTGGCGAGCTGGACACCCAGGTCTGGGTCCGGCCCGGGGACGAATTTGGCAAGCTGTTCGATTCCATCTCCAGCATGCAGCAGCGCCTCAACGAGGTGGTTTCGCGCGTGCGCCAGACCTCCACGGACGTGGTCAGGGCGGCCTCGGAGCTGGACCACACCAACCACGACCTGAGCCACGTCACCGGGCAGCAAAGCGAGGCCATCGAAGCCACCGCCGAGCACGCGCGCAGCATGACCGGGGCCATCGAATCGAGCGCCAGCAACGCCGACAACGTCAGCCGCTTGGCCGGCAAGGCGTCCGAAATCGCCTCGCAAGGTGGGCAGGCCGTGACCGAGGTGGTGCAAGAAATGCAGCGCATCGACGAGGCCTCGCGCCGCATTTCCGAGATCGTGAGCGTGATCGACGGCATCGCCTTCCAGACCAACATTCTGGCGCTCAACGCCGCCGTAGAAGCGGCCCGCGCCGGCGAGCAAGGGCGCGGTTTTGCGGTGGTGGCCGGCGAGGTGCGCTCGCTGGCGCAGCGCAGCACGCAGGCGGCGCGCGAGGTCAAGCAGCTCATCGAAACCTCGACCCAGCGCGTGCAGACCGGATCGGCCGCTGCCGAGAATGCGGGCCAGACCATGCAGCGGGTGGTGGAGTCGGTCGATGAGCTCTCGCGCCTGATGGGCTCGATTGCCCAAGCCACGGCGCAGCAGCGCGCCAGCGCCCAAGAGCTGGACCGTGCCGTGGGTTCGCTGCACGACTCGTCGCAGCAGAGTGCCGACGTGGTGCAGCGCTCGCAAGAAACCGCCGCGCGCTTGCGCCAGCAGGCCAACGACTTGGATGAGACCATGGGGGCTTTCCGGGCGGCCTGAAGGGGGCCGGGGAGGGTTGGCTTGCTGGCTGTATCATGGGCGCAAGCGGTTTGCAGCCGCCCTGCTCAACCCAAAATGCTCTGCCATGCAAAACTCCCATTCGGGTACCCATTCAGGCTCCCTCGGCCGCAAATTGGTTTTCACCATCGTGGTGTTGTTTTCCACTTTGGCGATCACCTCTTTTGCCAGCTGGGTAATTTTGAACTACCTCGGCAACCACTCCGAGCGCTTGGCGCAGCAACACATGCCCCAAGTGCAGCGCATTGCCGACGCTCAGGTGCTGATGTTTCGCATCTCGCTCGAAGCGCGCCAAGCCATGCTGGTCAGCGATACCGCAGCCAAGCAACAGTCTTTGGAGCGCATAGGCGCTTTCCGGCAGCAAAAGCTCGAACTCCTGCAGCAGTTTGAAGCCGCCATCGACACCGAGCGCGGGCGCGAGATTTTTGCCCAAATTCGCGCCGCCGACGCCGATTTCTGGCGCCTGGCGCAGCAGGTGGCGGGCAAAATCCAGGCCGGCGACAGCGCCGGTGCCTTTGCCCTGCTGCAATCCGATCTGGTGCCGGCGCGCGACCGCGTGCTGCAAGGCATGGCCGAGCAGCGCCAGTGGCAGCAGGAAAAGGTTGACAGCGCCCTGCAAAGCACCGAGCGCATCACCTTCAACACCAAGCTGGCCTTGGCCGTCGTCACCTCGCTGGTGTTCCTGATTGCCGCCTACAACGCGCACACCTTCATGCTCACCATGCGCTCGTCCTTTGCCCGGGTGCAGCGGGTGGCGCACCGCATTGCCAACGCCCGCTCCACCGAAACCGACCCGCCCAACCGGGGCGACGAATTCTCCTCGCTGTTTGCCACCATTGCCGACATGGAGCAGCGCCTCAACGCTGTCGTCTCCAAGGTGCGCCAGGCCTCCGGCCAGGTGCTCAGCGCAGCGGCCGAGCTGGACCAATCCAGCGCCGACCTGCGCACCGTCACCGACCAGCAAACCGGGGCCATCGAGTCCAGCGCCGAGCACGCGCGCAGCATGACCGGCGCCATCGAGTCCAGCGCCAGCAACGCCGACAACGTCAGCCGCTTGGCCGGCAAGGCGTCCGAAATCGCCTCGCAGGGCGGCCAGGCCGTGACCGAGGTGGTGCAAGAAATGCAGCGCATCGACGAGGCCTCGCGCCGCATTTCCGAGATCGTGAGCGTGATCGACGGCATCGCCTTCCAGACCAACATCCTGGCGCTCAACGCCGCCGTGGAAGCGGCGCGTGCCGGTGAGGCCGGGCGCGGCTTTGCGGTGGTGGCCGGTGAGGTGCGCTCGCTGGCGCAGCGCAGCACGCAGGCGGCGCGCGAGGTCAAGCAGCTCATCGAAACCTCGACCCAGCGCGTGCAGACGGGTTCTGTAGCCGCACAAAACGCGGGCCAAACCATGCAGCGGGTGGTGGAATCGGTCGATGAGCTCTCGCGCCTGATGGGCTCGATTGCCCAGGCCACGGCGCAGCAGCGCGCCAGCGCCCAAGAGCTGGACCGCGCCGTGGGCTCGCTCAACGAATCGGCGCGCAGCAGCGCCGCCGTGGTGCAGCGCTCGCAAGAAACCGCCGCCCGCTTGCGCGATCAGGCGCACGACCTGGACGAGACCATGGGGGCTTTCCACGCCGAAGGCGGCAGCGGCTTGCAGCGCGCCTGAAGCGGGCGCGCTTGGGTGTGGCCGTCTGGTGTGGCCGTCTAAGCAGCCGCTACACTTCGGGCATGAGCAACGCACTGCACACCTCCACCCTCCAATCTTTGCCGCTGCTGGCGCGCGGCAAGGTGCGCGACAACTACGCCGTGGGCGACGACCGCATCCTGATGCTGGCCTCGGACCGCATCAGTGCCTTCGATGTGGTGATGAGCCAAGCCATACCCGGCAAGGGCGAGCTGCTCACGCGCCTGAGCCTGTTCTGGTTCGATTACCTAGGCCGCCTGGGGCTGTGCCCCAATCACCTCACCGGCGCCGCGCCCGAGAGCGTGGTGAGCGCGGCCGAACAGCCGCTGGTGCGCGGCCGCTCGATGCTGGTGCAGCGCCTGCGCCCGATTCCGGTGGAGGCGGTGGTGCGCGGCTACCTAGCCGGCAGCGGCTGGAAGGAGTACCAAGCCAGCGGCTGCGTCTGCGGCGTGCCCTTGCCACCGGGCTTGGTGAATGCGGCGCAGTTGCCCGTGCCCATCTACACCCCGGCGGCCAAGGCGCAGCAGGGCGAGCACGACGAAAACATCACCTTTGAACAAACGGTGCAGATGATCGGCCCGGAGCTGGCCGAGCAGATTCGCCGCGTCTCGATTGCCCTGTACCAAGCGGCAGCGGCCTATGCGCTGGGCAAGGGCATCATCATTGCCGACACCAAGTTCGAGTTCGGGCTCGACCCAGCCGGCCAACTGGTGCTGATGGACGAGGTGCTCACCCCCGACAGCTCGCGCTACTGGCCGCTGGAGCAGTACCGCGCCGGGGCCAACCCACCGAGCTTTGACAAGCAGTATCTGCGCGACTGGTTGGAGACGGCAACCGTGGCGGGCCAGCCCTGGAACAAGGCCGCCCCGCCACCGGCGCTGCCGCCCGAAGTGATCGCGCAAACCGCCGCCAAGTACCGCGAAGCCTTGCAGCGGCTGCTGGGCTAAGGCCAAGCCCCAAAAGGCCCACAAGCATGCCCTTGCAAGCCCTGCGCCGCAACTCGCTGATCTGGCTGGCTTGTGCCCTGCTGTGGCTGGCGGCGCTGCTGCCCACGCTGAGCCAAAGCGTGCTGGCGCAGCCGCTGCGCGAAGGCTGGGTCGAGGTGTGCAGCGGCAGCGGCATGGTCTGGGTGCGCGCCGACTGGGAAGCACCACGGCCCAACCCCACACACGAAAACGCCGCCGCTGCCCCGGCCTGCGACTGGTGCCTCAAGCACCCAACCCCGCCAGCGCTGGGGCCTACCCCAGCGCTGGTCTGGCTCAACGCGGCTGGCCACAGCGCCCCTGCGGCTGCCGGCGCCCAGCGCATCGGGCACACCACCCAGTGGTGGCCTGCGCTGCCCCGCGCACCCCCCTTGCACACGCTGGCATGAACGGGCGTGCGCTGGTTTGCAGCGCCGCCTTAATTTGTTTGCACCACCGCCGGGCACGAGCTCTGACGTGCCGGGGGCGTGCGTGCTTTGGAATTTTGTTTTATCCCCTTGCAAGGAGATTGTCATGCGTGCTTTTATTTTTTCCCTCGCCTTGGTTTGCTGCACCTTGGTGGGCACCGCCGCCGCGCAAAGCCCGGTGGTCACGGTGAGCGAGCCTTGGGTGCGCGCCACCGTGGCGCAGCAAATGGCCACCGGGGCTTTCATGCGCCTGAGTGCCAGCCACGACGCGCGGCTGGTGGCAGCCAGTTCCCCCGTGGCCGGCGTGACCGAAATCCACGAAATGAGCATGGTCAATGACGTGATGCGCATGCGCGCCGTGGCCGGCCTGGACTTGCCTGCTGGGCGCACGGTGGAGCTGCGACCCGGTGGCTACCACGTGATGTTGATGGACTTGCGCCAGCCGCTGAACGCGGGCGAGCGCGTGGCCATCACGCTGGTGTTTGAAGACCGGGCGCAGCGGCGCTTCACGCAGCAGGTCGAGGCCCCCGTGCGGGCCCTGGGCATGGGGGCCGCTGCTGGGCATGGGCACGGCGGTGGCGGCATGGGCGCGCACACGCCACCCGCTGGGCATGGAGGCCACGGCGGACACGGACACGGCGGGCCGCAGCGCCCCTGAAGTGGCTGCGCCCGGGCTTTAGTTCAAAGCCATGCTGAGCCGGCGCCGGTAGCGCGCCACCAGCTCGCGCTGCGGGTCGGTGGGGGCGCTGGCCTTGCCCGACAGCTCGATGCCGCCGGCGCTCTTGCCCGCCAGCGCCGGGTCGGCTTTGGGGGCGGGTGGCGTCATCAGCTCCAGCAGCCCGATGTAGGTCTTGCGCGCCAGCTCGTCGGCCCAGCGGCGGTCGCGACCGATGATTTCCAGCAGCTCATCGAGCGCGGCCGGCCACTCGCCCAGGGCGATCAGCAGGCGGCTCTTGGCCATGCGGGTCTCGAAATCGCGTTTGTCTTTGGCAATGAGCTCATCGAAACGCTCCAGCGGCCACTGGCCGCGCGCGTCGGTGGCAGCAAACAGCAGCGCGTTGAGCCAGTGCGAGAGCGCCTCGAAGCGCAGTTGCAGCGGAATTTGCGCCAGCGCCGGGGCCAGCGCCAGCTCGGCCTGCTCAAACTGCCCTGCCGCAATCAGATGCCGCACGCAATCGAAGCGCAAATCGTCGTTGGCGGGCTCGGCGTGCAGGCGCTGCAGCAGCCGCTCCAAGTGTTCTTCCTCGCTCAAATCGGCGGGTTCGGGCTCCTCATCCTGCGGCACCGGCGCCAGCTCGGGCAGGTGCTTGTCGAGGAAGGCGCGCAACTGGCCTTCGGGCAGCGCACCGGCAAAGCCATCCACGGGCTGGCCGTCGATCAGCAGCACGCAGGTGGGGATGCTGCGGATGCCAAAGGCCGCCGCCAGTTGCTGCTGCTGGTCGGAGTCGATCTTGACCAGCTTGAAGCGGCCCTGGTAGGCGATTTCGAGCTTTTCCAGCAGCGGGCCGAGGGTGCGGCAAGGCCCGCACCAGGGGGCCCAAAAATCCACCAGCACCGGCACGTGCGCCGAGGCGGCAATGACTTCGGTTTCAAAATTGGCTAAGGTGACGTCGATCATGGCGTGGGGTTACAGGGTATGGGAGGTGCGGCCCCCTGCGGCGCTGCGGCGGGCCGTTGCAACTGCCATTGTCGCCCAAAGCCAAGCCTTAAAATCGCCCCTTTGACCTGGGGCCCTCCAAGTGGGCGGCACCGGCCACCTTGGGCAAGGGCTGCGATGGACGACTATATGAGTGCAACAGTGCAAATCGGCGTGGTGATGGGTTCCAGCTCCGACTGGGACACGATGCGCCACGCGGTCGAGATTTTGCAGCAAATGGGCGTGCCACACGAGGCGCGCGTGCTCTCGGCGCACCGCATGCCCGACGACATGTTTGCCTACGCCGAAAGCGCGGCCGGGCGCGGCCTGCAAGCCATCATCGCCGGCGCGGGGGGGGCCGCACACCTGCCGGGCATGCTGGCGGCCAAGACCACGCTGCCGGTGCTCGGGGTGCCGGTGGCCAGCAAGGCGCTGGGCGGGGTGGATTCGTTGCACAGCATCGTGCAAATGCCCAAGGGCATACCGGTGGCCACCTTTGCCATTGGCGCCGCCGGAGCGGCCAACGCGGCGCTGTTTGCCGTGGCGCTGCTGGCGCTGCACGACCCGGCCCTGCTGCAGCGCCTGCAAGCCTTTCGCAGCGCCCAGACCGAGGCCGCCCGCGCCATGACGCTGCCCCCGCAGCCCACGCCATGAGCCGCCAGCCGCACCCGACCCAGCCACTGCCGCTGCTGCTGCCCGGCACCTTGAGCCACGCAGGGCAGCCCACCACCCTGGGCGTGCTCGGCGGCGGCCAGCTCGGGCGCATGTTTGTGCAGGCGGCGCAGCGGCTGGGCTATGCCTGCGCGGTGCTGGAGCCCGAAAGCCACAGCCCGGCGGCACTGGCCTGCCCACAGCACATCCAAACCGACTACGCCGACCCGCAGGGCCTGGAGCAATTGGCGCAGCGCTGCGACGCCATCACCACCGAGTTTGAAAACGTGCCGGCCCAGGCGCTGCAATGGCTGGCGCAGCGCCTTCCAGTTGCGCCCGGTGCCGCTGCGGTGGCGCTGGCGCAAGACCGGATCGCCGAAAAAGCCCACTTCAGCGCCTGCGCGCCCGCCAGCGGCGTCGGCCCAGCCCCCTATGCGGTGATCGAAACCGCGGCCGATCTGCACGCGGTGCCGGCTGCGCTGCTGCCCGGCATCCTCAAAACCGCGCGCCTGGGCTACGACGGCAAAGGCCAGCAGCGGGTGCGCACGCCGGCCGAACTGCAAGCCGCGTGGCAGCACCTGGGCCAAGTGCCCTGCGTGCTGGAACGCCTGCTGGCGCTCCAAGACGAGCTGTCGGTGATCGTGGCGCGCGGCCGCGACGGCCAGGTGGTGCACTACCCACCCCAGCGCAACCTGCACCGCGACGGCATTTTGGCGCTCACCCAAGCCTGCCCGGGCCAGTTGGCGCCGGGGTTGGCGCAGCGCGCCGTGGCCGCCAGCCGCTTGATCGCCGCCCAACTGGGCTATGTGGGCGTGCTGTGCATCGAGTTTTTTGTGATCGACGACGGCAGCGCCGAAGGCGCGCTGGTGCTCAACGAAATGGCCCCGCGCCCGCACAACAGCGGCCACTACACGCTCGACGCCTGCGATGTATCGCAGTTCGAGCTGCAGGTGCGCACCCTAGCCGGCCTGCCACTGCCCGCCCCGCGCCAGCACAGCCCGGCGCTGATGCTCAACCTGCTGGGCGAGCTCTGGTTCGACGCCCAAGGCCAGCCGCGCCATCCCGACTGGGCCGCCGTGCTGGCGCTGCCCGGCGCGCACCTGCACCTGTACGGCAAGCTCGAAGCCCGCCCCGGGCGCAAGATGGGGCACCTGACCCTGACCGGCGCCACCCCAGAGCAGGCGCAGGCCACGGCACGCACGGCGGCGGCCATACTGGGCATCGCGCCGTGGCCCTGACGCTCGACTTGCGCGCCTTGGGCAGCGCCTTGGGCACGGCTGCGGATGAGGCCGCGGATAGAGCGTGCGGCGCAGCCGCTGCCAGCCTAGAGCCGCTGCTGCAGCGCGCCTGCGCCCAGCTGCAAGCCGGCCGCCTGCTCGCCCTGCCCACCGAAACCGTCTATGGCCTGGCCGCCGACGCCGATGCGCCCGAGGCGGTGGCGCGCATCTTTGCCGCCAAGGGCCGCCCGGCCGACCACCCGCTGATCGTGCACGTAGGCGGCCGCCAGCCCGCGCAGTGGCAAGCGGCGGTGGCGCACTACGCCAGCGCCTGCCCCGACTTTGCCCTGCGCCTAATGGCCGCGTGCTGGCCCGGCCCGCTGACGCTGATCTTGCCGCGCCGCCCCGGCGTGGCCAGCGCCGCCGCCGGTGGGCAAGGCAGCATCGGGCTGCGCTGCCCGGCGCACCCGGTGGCACAAGCCGTGCTGCTGGCGGCCCAGCGCGTGGGCCTACACGGCCTAGCGGCCCCGAGCGCCAACCGCTTTGGCCGCCTAAGCCCCACCCGCGCCGAGCACGTGGCCGACGAATTTGCCGGCCTGCTCAGCGACGAAGAACTGCTGATCCTGGATGGCGGCCCCTGCCCGGTGGGCATCGAATCGACCATCATCGACTGCAGCCGCGGCCAGCCGGTGCTGCTGCGCCCCGGTGTGCTGCCCCTAAGCACCCTGGAAGCCGCCGCCGGCCAGCCGCTGGCCGCACGCGACGCCGCCGCCCCGCGCGCCTCCGGCACCCTGAGCGCGCACTACGCACCGCGGGCCCGCTTGCGCCTGATGCCCGCGGCCGAGATGCAAGCCGCGCTCGACCTGCTCGGCCCCGAGGCGCGCCATTTGGCGCTCTACAGCCGCAGCCCGCTGCGCTGCGCCAGCGCCCACGTGGCACACGAGCGCATGCCGCAGCAGGCCAGCGCCTGCGCGCACGAATTGTTTGCGGTGCTGCGCGCGCTCGACCGCCCCGGCACCCGCTTGATCTGGGTTGAAACCCCGCCCGACGACCCGGCGTGGGACGGCGTGCGCGACCGGCTGCAGCGCGCGGCAGCGGCGGGCTGAATACGAGACCTCAGGGCCGTGGCGCTGGCCCCTGCCAGCCTGCCGCCAGGCGCGCCTGCTCCTCGGCGGCCGGCAAAAATTCGACTGCGCCCAAGCGCTCGTAAAAATCCTGCAACGCCGCCTGCTGGGCCCCGCTGGCGGTCACGAAGCCGCCCTCGGGCAGGGTTTCGGTGGCGGCAAAGGCCACTGCCCAGCCGCTGTCCGGGGTTTGGCACAGCACCGCCAGCGTCTGCGTCACCTGCGCCGCCCCAACCCGGCTCTCTTGCAACTCGCGGCAATGCTGCCCCGGAGCGCGCTCAAAACTGCCCATCAGCTCCAGCGTGTCGGCCCCCCTGCGCAGAACCTGGCCACTGGGCAACGCCTGCAGCGCCGTCAGCACCCGCTCATCGCGCACCGGGGCTTGCTCCTGCGCCCAGTGCGGCTGCAGCGCCGGGGCCTGCACCCCGGGCCCGGCGCGCCACAGCAGCAGCAGCGCCAGCGCGGCCAAGGAGGCCAGCGCCAGCCCCTGCCAGAGCCACGGCGCGGCCCCTGCGCCACCCGACCCGCCTGCACCGCCAAAGCCGCCCGCGGCCGACCCGCCTCCCGCGCTGCCCGCTCCCCCCAAGGGCCCACCCCGCTGACCCAGCACGGCCCCGGCCCAATGGCGCAGCAGCCGCCGCCACGGGCTGGGCCCGGCCTGCGCTCCCTGCTCCGCGGCGCTCTGCGCCAGCGGCGGCCAAGGCGCGCTCATAATCGCTGCCACCAAATGCGGTGGCACCGGCTCCTGCAATTTGGCCTGGAAAGCCGAGCGGATCGACTCGCCTTGCTCCACCAGCGCCTGCAAGCGGCTGCGCAGCGCGGCATCTTGCTCCAGCGCCTGCTCCACGCGCAGGTAGTCTGCCTCGGCTTCGAGTTGCCCATCCAAATAAGCCAGCAGGGTGCTCTCGTCAATCGCCATCTTCATGCTCATATTCCTTTGCCTTGGTGGCCCAGCCCTTCGGCCAACTTGGCCCGTGCCCGCGCCAGCCGGCTCATCACGGTGCCGATCGGCAGCTCCAGCGCCGCCGCCGCTTCCTTGTACGACAAACCCTCGACCGCCACCAGCAGCAGCACCGCGCGCTGCTCCTCGGGCAGTTCGGCCACCAGCCGCCGCACCTGGCGCGCCTCGCTGCGCGACTCCAGTTGCGTGCGCCCGTCGTCGCCCATCAACTCATCGAAACCCTCGTCCCACGATTCGGTCTGCTGGCGCTGGCGGGTGCGGTACTCATCCAGCCAAGTGGTCTGCAATATGCGAAACATCCAACTGGCCAGACTGGTGCCGGGCTGATACTGGTGCCAGCGCTCGATCGCCTTCAGGCAACCACTCTGCACCAGATCGTCGGCCTGATGCCCGTCGCCGGTGAGCCCGTAGGCAAAGCGGCGCAAGCGGGGCAGCAGGCTGATGAGTTCGGCGCGCGGGTCGCTGGGGTTCATGTCGGGTTTCTGCAAGTGACAACGATCGGGGGCGCGCTTTATTCCGCGATGGCGCAGCGCCGTGCTTTGCGATAGAGTCTAAACCGTGATGCTGCCCTCCACCACCCTGCGCCCCCGCGTGTGCGCCGCCCACCGCGCCCTACGCCTTGGGCCTGCCAGGGCTGGGCTGCTGGCCGTGCTGGGTTTTTTGGGCCCGCTACTCTGGCTTCCCCCCTTGGGCACTGCCCCCAGCCCGGGCTCCGCTGCGGTGTGGGCCGACGACGGGGGCGGCGACAGCGGCGGTGACGACGGGGGTGGCGATGACGGCGGCAGCGCTTCGGATGCCGGCGGCAGCGGCAGCGCAGCCGATGGCGGCGGTTCAGGCGCCGACCCCGCGCCCGCATGGGGCTGGTTCGCCGCAGCCCAGCGCGCCGACGAACACCTGCCCCATGAGCTGCTGGCCCTCAACCCCAGTTCGGCGGCGCTGGCCTATGCCAGGTTGCAAACGGGTGTCGAGGTGCTCGAGACGCGCAACCTGCGCGGTTTGGGCCTGCAGGTGGTGCGCCTGCGCCTGCACGGTGTGGCCGCTAGGGCCACGCTGGAGCGCTTGCGCACCTTTGACCTAGGCACCTTTCATTTGCAGCACCTGTACGCGCTGGCGCAAACGCCCGCTGCGGCAGCGGCTACCGACGGGCCGCGTTCGGAACCCATTTCCCCCTCCAAACAAGCCATTGGTTGGCCCGCCGCAAGCGCGGCCTGTGGGCGGCGCCAGGTGCTGGGCATCGTCGACACCGAGGTGCAGCTCAGCCATCCGGCGCTGCGCGGCGCGCAGATTCGCAGCCAGCGCCAACTCACCCCCGAGCAAACCGCGGTGGCCGACGACCACGGCACCGCCATTGCGGCGCTGTTGGTGGGCCAGCCCGCCGGGGGCTACACCGGCTTGATGCCGCGTGCGCGCCTGCTGGCAGCGGCCCCGTTTTACCGCCTGCCTTCAGGCCAAACGCGCGCCGACGCCTTGGGCTTGGCCCTCAGCCTGGACTGGCTGGTGGGGCAGGGCGCGCAGGTGATCGGCATGAGCCTGGCAGGCCCGCGCAACGCCGTGCTCGACGCCGCGCTGGAGCGCGCCCGCGCCCGGGGCGTGGTGGTGGTGGCCGCAGCCGGTAACGGCGGGCGCGCCGCCGCGCCGGCCTTTCCCGCCGCCCACCCGTCCACCTTGGCCGTCACGGCCCTGACCCCGGCGCAGGCGGTGTATCGGCGCGCCAGCCAAGGCGAGCACATCCGCTTTGCGCTGCCCGGCGCCGATCTGCCCACCTTGGGGCGCGACGGCGCCCTGCAACGGCGCAGCGGCACCTCGTTTGCGGTGCCGTTTTTGGTGGCGCTGGTGTCGCAGTCGCTGCACGAGCGCCAGCTCAGTGCCGCGCAGTGGTTCAGCGGCCAAGGCATGGCGCTGCAAGACCTTGGCGCCCCCGGGCGCGACCCGGTTTTTGGCTGGGGCCTGCCGCGCGTGACGCCGCGCTGCGTCTGACGGGGCGCGGCAACACGCAGGGATTTTGATCCTGCAACCGCTGGGGCGGAATAAATCGGGCGCAGCCGCGTTGTCGCTGCAACACCCGATTGTTTTTTGCGAGCCGCCCCATGTTGTCCTTCCTCACCACCCTGCCACGCCACTTCAGCCACCTGCTGCACGCCGCGGTGGCAGAACCCGCTCAAGCCGCCGCCGGCGCCACGGTGCAAGTTCGCTGGCGCCTGATCAACCCCGAGCTGGGCTTGGCGGCCTGGGTGGCCCAGACCGAGCCCGATGCCGCCTCCCCGCGCCTAGGTGCCGCGCCCTTGGGCAGCGCCATTTTGGTGTTGATCGACCCCGAAGACTGCGATGCGCCGCGCGAGTGGGCGCGCCAACTGGCTGCCGAGCACCCGGGGCACCCGGTGGTGCTGCCGCTGTGGCAGCACGAGCGCCTGCAGCGTGCTGGCGTGCCGGCCGAAGTGGCGCTGCAATTGCTGCTGCAGCACTTGCGCGACGACGGCTTGGTGGGCGCAGCACCCCCCATGGTGCTCAGCGTCGACAAAACCCGCGCACTGGCGCGCGGCTATGTGCAGCGCTATCATGGGTCCGTGCAAACCTTGGCACGCTCCGGCGGTGCTCAAGCGTCCCACGCCGGAGCACCAGCGCTCCAGCGGCTGCTGGCCTGAGCGGTTTGTGAAAGCAGGGATCGTGCACGGCCTCTTATCCGATTGACCCCCCTTGAGCCCCGCCCTTTTATCTTGGTGGCAACGCCAGCGCCTGGCCAGCCGCTTGCTGCTGGCTTCGGTGGGCTTGGTGTTGCTGATGCTGCTGCTGCTGTTTGCTTTTGTGCAAGCGCTCATCACGCAGCAGGCCGAGCGGCAACTAACGCACGAGCTGCAGGCCGCCGAGCGGGTCTGGCGCAGCCTGCTGCAGCAGGAATCGAAGCGCTTGCTCGATGGCGCCAGCTTGCTGGCTTCCAACCACGAACTGCGCCGCGCCCTGGGGCGCAAAGACATGGCGCAGATGGAGTCGGCGCTGGCGCTGGAGGGCGAGCGCATCGGAGCCCAGATCACGGCTGTGCTCGACCCCGACCTGCGGCTGCAAGTCACCAACCCGCTCGACTCGCTGTTCTTGCTCTGGCTCAAGCACAACGCCTACCCACAGATGGCCCGCTCACCCAGCCCGGCTGGCAGCGACCAGCCACCCGCCTGGCTGCAAGACGCCGACTCGCTGGCCCGCTTGCTGCAGGCACTGGCTGAGCACACCACGCGCGACCGCCAGCGTTCGGTGCTGGCCCTGCTGGGCGGCGCGCCGTACCAGTTCGTCGCGGCCCCTATCGTGGACCAAAACCTGAACCGGGTGCAGGGCTGGGTGCTGATGGGTTTTGCCCTGGCGCCTGCGCTGGCGACCCAATTGCACACCGACCTGGAAGTGCACGTGGCGCTGCTGGCCGCGCCCAGCCAGCAAGCCACCAGCCTGGTCTTTAGCACCTTGGACCAGCCCCCGCCCGGGCTGGAAGCCGTGAATGGCCACGTCTGGATCGACAACCACCGCTACGCCCGCCACCCGGTGGCCTTACCGGCCTGGGGGGGCGAGTTGCACACGGTGTTGCTGCGCTCGCACACCCAGGCCATGGCGCCGTTCGTGCAGTTGCAAGTGGGGTGGGCGCTGCTCAGCCTTGGCGGGCTGATCTTGTTTGGCTGGGCCAGTTGGCGCAGCATGCGCCGCATCACCGGCCCGCTGGCGCTGTTGCAGCGCGCCGCCCGCTCACTGGAGCAAGGCCGCTTTGACGCCACCTTGCCGCCCAGCAGCGGCCACGATGAGGTGTCGCAGCTCAGCCGCGGCTTTGAGGCCATGCGCCAGAGCCTGGCCGAGCAGCAAACCGAGATTCGGCGCCTGGCCTACCGCGACCGCCTCACCGGCTTGCCCAACCGGCAGCGCTTCGTGGAGGCGGTGGAGCTGGCACTGGGCCAACAAAACGCCGGCCAGCCCCCGCTGTCGGTGCTCACGCTCAACCTCGACCGCTTCAAGCACGTCAACGAGGTCATGGGCTATGCCTTTGGCGACGAGTTGCTGCGCGCGGTGTCGCAGCGGCTGCTGGAGGCGGTCGGCCCAGGGCAGCTGCTGGCCCGCCTTGGGGGCGACGAATTTGGTGTTTTGCTCAGCGGTTTGTCGGCCCCGCAGGCGCTGGAGCAGGCGCGCCTAATTTTGGCGCAACTGGCGGCCGGGGTGGTGATCAGCGGGCAGCGGGTGGACGTGCGCGCCAGCGCCGGCTTGGCCGAAGGACCGCGCGACGCCAACGAGGCGGGCGGACTGGTCAACCGCGCCGAAATGGCCATGCGCCAGGCCAAGCGCCGCACCGCCGGCGTGCTGTGTTTTGTGCCCGAGCACGACCGCAGCCAGGTGGCCGATTTGTCGCTGCTGGGCGCCATGCGCGACGGCATTGCGCGCGGCGAACTGCGGCTCTATCTGCAACCCAAGCTGCCGCTGCTGCCCACGCGGGCGGTGGCCGCCGAGGCACTGCTGCGCTGGCAGCATCCGACCGAGGGGCTGATTGCGCCGGCGCGCTTCATCCCCTTTGCCGAGCAGACCGGCTTTATCTCGGAACTCACGACCTGGGTCATCGACGCCTCCGCCCAGGCCAGCGCACAATGGGCACAGCAGGGGTTTGTGTGCCCGATTGCGGTCAATGTTTCGACCCGCGACCTGCTCGACCCCACTTTTGCCGACCGGGTGACGGCCTGCTTGGCGCGGCACCGGGTCGATGCCAGCCAGATCAGCCTCGAGATCACCGAAAGCGCCCTGATGGAGGACCCCGAGCGCGCCTTGGCGACCCTGCACCAGCTCGCCGCCCTTGGGCTCGACTTGGCGATCGACGACTACGGCACCGGCTATTCGTCCCTGACCTACCTCAAGCAACTGCCGGTGCAAACGCTCAAGATCGACCAGACTTTTATTGGCCAGATGGCCAGCGACAGCCGCGACGCCGCCATCGTGCAATCCTCGCTCGACCTGGCGCACCAACTGGGCTTGCGGGTGGTGGCCGAGGGGGTGGAAGACGCCGCCACGCTGCAGCGCCTGCGCGCTTGGGGCTGCGACTGGGCGCAGGGCTACCACATCGCCAAACCGATGCCGTGGGAGCAGTTCGCGCCTTGGTGGGCGTGGCAGCACCAGCCGAGCTGAGCGCGCTGACCGTTTAGCCGCGCGCGTTGCCGGGCGTGCGCCCAAAGCGCAGCTTCATGCCCAAAATGCCCAGCGCCAGGCTGAGCGTGACCGCGTTGGCGATGATGATGGGCCACGCACCCAGCAGCCAGCCATAGACCAGCCACAGCGCCACGCCGAGCGTGAAGGCGCTGTACATGGCCAGTGAAATGCCGCTCACATCGCGTGTGCGCCAGGTGTGCCACGCCTGCGGAATGAAGCTGACGGTGGTGAGCAAGGCGGCTAGACTGCCGATCAGCTCGCCCCAAGCGGGCATGCTCATGCCCGTTGCCGAGTGGTGTCGGTTTGGGCTGGCGCTGCACCTGCGGGGGATGCCGTGGGAACCGACTTGGGGGCGGCTGCGTGCAGCTCGCGGTTGTGCTGCACGATCAGCAGCGCCAGCAAGGCCGAGGCCACGCGCGCCTGCGGCCCGTCGGCGCGGCTGGTGAGCGCAATGGGTACGCGGGCGCCGAGCACGATGCCCGATCCGGTGGCCCCGGCCAGGTATTCGAGCTGCTTGGCCAGCATATTGCCGCTCTC
>NZ_BAWN01000021.1 GCF_000696225.1 Serpentinimonas barnesii
CGCGCCCCTGCCATGCCCTCGGGTGGCCGTCGGCTGCAGCGGCGGGTGCATGGGGTGTGCCGCATCGGGCAGCCGAAACACCGCCACCAGCTCGCTCAGCCGCTGCGCCTGCTCGCGCAAGGCCTGCGCCGCCGCCGCGCTTTGCTCCACCAGCGCCGCGTTTTGCTGCGTCATCTGATCGAGCTCAGAAACCGCGCCATTGACGGCCGACAGGCCGCTGGCCTGCTCGCCGCTGGCGCTGCTGATCTCGGATATGAAAGCCGATACTTTTTGCGCGTTGGCCACGATCTCTCGGATATTGGCACCCGCTTGGTGCACCAGTTGCGAGCCCGCCCCGACCTTCTCGACGCTGGCGCCGATGAGCTGCTTGATCTCGCGCGCCGCCGCGGCGCTGCGCCCGGCCAGCGAGCGCACCTCGGTGGCCACCACGGCAAAGCCGCGCCCGGCCTCACCGGCGCGCGCCGCTTCCACCGCCGCGTTGAGGGCCAGAATGTTGGTTTGAAAGGCAATGCCGTCGATCACGCCGATGATGTCGTGAATCTTCTGGCTGCTCTGGTTGATCTCGTCCATGGTGCGCACCACCTGGCCCACCACGGTGCCGCCGCGTTCGGCCACCTTGGCGTTGTCTTGCGCCATGCCCAGCGCAGCGTGCGCGGCCTGGCTGGACTGCTGCACCGCAGCCGTGATCTGGTCCATGCTGGAGGCGGTTTGCTGCAAGTTGCCCGCCGTTTGTTCGGTGCGGTCGCTCAGGTCTTGGTTGCCGCTGGCGATTTCGCCGCTGGCTTGGCGGATGCTCTCGGCGGCTAGGCGCACCTCACCCACGGTGCGCGCCAGCGAGGCCTGCATATCGGCCAGATTGCGCATCAGTTGGGCCAGTTCGTCGTTCCCGCTCAGGTCGGGCTGGGTGCCAAGGTCGCCGCGCGCGATCGCCACCGCCAGCCCTTGCGCCTGCTCCAGCGGCCGCGTGATGCTCACCATATTGAGCAGTGTCGAAGGCAAAACGATCAGCAGCGCCAAGCCCAGCACCGCCAAAAACAGGCCCAAAGCCCAGCCACTGGTGTTGGCAGAGCGCTGCGCCAGCGCCTCCAAGGCTGCGCGTGCAGCCGGCTCCTGTGCGCCTTGCTGCGCCAACTGCAGCAGCTCGGCTTGGACCGCACCCAGACTTTGCATACCCCACCAGCCCACCGCCCCCAGCAGCAGCAACAAAGCAAATACCACTCCAATGGCACCCACCATGCGCAAGCGTATGGAGAAACGGCGCATCAGGGCGGTAGCGCTCATGCGCCGCTCGGGGCATCGATCAGGCCCATGTCGGCGCTGGCCATGAGGGCCTCGATGTCCATCAAAATCAGCATGCGCTCGTTGACGCTGGCAATGCCGGTGATGAAGGAGGTATCCACCGCCGCATTGGCCATGTCGGGCGCCGGACGGATCTGGTCGCGCGCCAGCTCCAGCACGTCCGAGACCGAATCGACCACCGCCCCCACCACCCGGCCCTTGACGTTGAGCACGATCACCACCGTAAAGCCGTTGTATTCCACCTTTTCGCAGCCGAGCTTGATGCGCAAGTCCACCACCGGCACGATCACGCCGCGCAGATTGACCACGCCCTTGAGGTGCGGCGGTGAGTTGGCGATGCGCGTGGGTTCCTCGAAGGAACGGATTTCCTGCACACGCAAGATGTCGATCCCGTACTCCTCGGCACCGAGCCGAAAACTAAGAAATTCGGCGCTGCCGCCAGCGGCACCTGTAGAACCGGACTTGGCTTGGGAGGGTGATTGCTCAAAGGTATTCATGCAAACTCCATAAAATGATGGCAATATAGCAAAAATTCAAGACGATGGCATGTCGTAGCCGGGATTTTTTAAAACACATTCAGCCGTTGTCGAATTCGACCAAGGTGTGCAAGGCCAAGCCGTTGTCGCGCAAGCGCTGCATCCCCCCCAGACTGGGCAGCGCCACGATCGCCGCGCCCTCGAGCACGTGGGCACCGAGCTTTTCCAGCAAGCGCTTGCCCGCCAGCATGGTGCCGCCGGTGGCGATCAGGTCGTCGATCAGCAGCACCCGTTCGCCCGCCTGCACCGCGTCGGCGTGCAGCTCCACGGTGGCGCTGCCGTATTCCAGCTCGTAGCTTTCCTGCACCGTGGTGTAGGGCAGTTTGCCCTTTTTGCGAATCGGCACGAACCCTAGCCCCAGTTCATAAGCCAGCACGGCACCGATGATGAAGCCGCGTGCGTCCAGCCCCGCCACCACGTCGGGGCGCAGACCGCGCACCATATAGCGGTGCACAAAGGCATCGATCAAGACCCGAAACACCTTCGGGTCTTGCAGCAGCGGCGTGATGTCGCGAAATTGCACCCCCGGGGCGGGCCAGTCGGGCACGGTGCGGATGTGGGCCTTGAGGTAAGCGGATGTATCCATTGAAGCATTATGACTGCTACAGTGCCCGCTAGGCCGCCTTCTGCGCCCTGCTGCCGACGGGGTTGGGTTGATAATGCGGTCATGGCTTCGACACCCCCCCTCGCCACCCCCGCTGCCCAACCCGATCCCGCACCCGCCAACGCCCCGGCCACCGCCCAGCGCCTGCTGCAACTGGCGCGCGAGACGCTGCTCATCGAGGCGCAGGCGCTGCACGACATGGCGGCCCGGCTCAATGGCCGCTTTGCCGAGGCGGTGCTGCGCATGCTGGCCTGCCGCGGCCGCGTGGTGGTGAGCGGCATGGGCAAAAGCGGGCACGTGGGGCGCAAGATCGCCGCCACCCTGGCCTCCACCGGCACCCCGGCGCTGTTCATGCACCCGGGCGAGGCCAGCCACGGCGACTTGGGCATGATCACCAGCGCCGACGTGCTGCTGGCCATCAGCAACAGCGGCGAGAGCGAGGAGCTGAGCGCCATTTTGCCGCTGATCAAGCGCATGGGCGTGCCGCTGCTGGCCATGACCGGCCGCCCAGACTCCAACTTGGGCCGCCACGCCGACGTGCTGCTCGACACCAGCGTGGCCAAAGAAGCCTGCCCGCACAACCTGGCTCCCACCGCCAGCACCACGGCGCAACTGGCCATGGGCGACGCGCTGGCGGTGGCGCTGCTGGACGCGCGCGGCTTCAAGGCCGAAGACTTTGCCCGCTCGCACCCCGGTGGCGCGCTGGGGCGCAAGCTGCTCACCCTGGTGGCCGATGTGATGCGCCCGGCCGAGCAAGCCCCGCGCGTGGGCCTGCAAGCCAGCCTGCCCGAGCTCATGCGCGAAATCAGCGCCAAAGGGCTGGGTGCCACCGCCGTGGTCGACGCCGACGGGGTGCCGGTCGGCATCTTCACTGACGGCGACTTGCGCCGCCTGATCGAGCGCGGCGCCGACCTGCAAAGCCTCACCGCCGCGCTGGTGATGCACCCGACCCCGCACACCGTGCGCCCGCAGGCGCTGGCGGTCGAAGCGGCCGAGCGCATGGAGACGCACCGCATCACCAGCGTGCTGGTGGTCGATGAAGCGGGGCGCCTGTGCGGCGCCCTCAACAGCCACGACCTGATGCGCGCCAAGGTCATTTGATCCCCGCTCCTCATGCCCAACCCACCCCACACCTCGCTGCCGCAGCCGTCAACGCCCCCGGGCGCGCCCGCCCTGCCCGCCCTGCCCGCCCTGCTCCCAACGCTCGGTTTCGACCCGGCCCTGTTGCTGCGCGCCCAAGGCATACGGGTGGTGTTTTTCGACATCGACGGCGTGCTCACCGACGCCGGCCTGTACTTTAGCGAAGCGGGCGAGACCCTCAAGCGCTTTCACAGCCTCGACGGCCACGGCATCAAACTGCTGCAACGCGCCGGCATCGTGGTGGCGGTGGTGAGCGGGCGCGACTCGGCGCCCTTGCGCACGCGCTTGCAGGCGCTGGGTGTGACGCATTTGCGGCTCGGCCACGAAAACAAGCGGCCTGCCGCCGAAGCCCTCTTGGCTGAACTGGGCCTGGGCTGGCACGAAGCCGCCGCCATGGGCGACGACTGGCCCGACTTGCCCTTGCTGCGCCGCTGCGCCTTGGCCGTCGCGCCGCCCAACGCCCACCCCGAGGTGTTGCGGCTGGCGCACCACGTCACCACCCGACCGGGTGGACAAGGCGCGGCGCGCGAACTGTGCGACCTGCTGCTGGTGGCCAGCGGCCAGTACGCCCGCCTGTTGCAGGAGGCCGGTGCTTGACTGCCCGCGCCAACTTGGGGCCACTGCCCGCAACCGCGCCGGCTGCGGCGCTGCGGCGGCATTCGGCGCGCGCGCTCAAGCGCGCCTGGGATCAGGCCTCGCTGTACCTGCCGGTGATATTGATGGGTTTGTTGGCGCTTGGGAGTTACTGGATCATTGGTCGCAGCCCCGCGCCAGCCGAACCGGCTGCAGCACGCGCCCCAGTGCAAGGCCCCGGCGCCACCATGCAGGATTTTTTGCTGCGTGACTTTGACGCTGACGGGCAGTTGCTGCTCAAAATCGAAGGGCGTCAACTGCACCATTACCCGGGCCAGGCGCAACTGGTGGTCGAGCAGGTGCGCATGCAGCAGCGCGACGTCCAGGGCCAGCTCAATTTCTTGCAAGCCGACCGCCTCGAGAGCAGCACCGATCGGACCGTGCACCGGCTCAGTGGCAACGTGGTGCTGCAACGGCCAGCCCGTGCGGCCACAACCACTCAGGCTGCCGCGCCGGCAGAGGAATTTCGCAGCCAGGCGCTGACCCTCTACACCCAAGCCCACCGGATTGAATCGGACCAGCCGGTAGAAATTTTGCGCGGCCCCCACCACCTGCGCGCCCAGCGCATGCGCTACGACCAGCAGACCGGGCGGCTCGAGTTGCAGGGTCAGGTGCGCGCCACGCTGGCGCCTGCCTCGGCGAGCTAAACCGCTAGTCTCGCCAAACACCCCGCCCACAACTCTTTTGGACCCATAAAAAACTCAACCCCGCAGGCCAATGGCATGCGGGGTTGAGTGCTGGCTTTGCTTGAGCGGGTTATGGGCTCAAGCCGTCAGGGGTGCGATCAGTAGCCGCGGCCACCGCCGCCGCCGCCTTCACGACGGCCACCACCACCGCCGCCGCCACCACCGTAGGGGCTGCGGAACTGGCCTTCGCCGCCGCCTTCACGACGGCCACCGCCGCCGCCGCCACCACCGTAGCCGCCACCACCACCGCCGCCACCAAAGCCGCCGCCACCGCTACGGGGCGGGCGCGACTCCATCGGACGCGCTTCGTTGACCACCAAGCTGCGGCCACCGAGCGACTGGCCATTCATGCCCTCGATCGCCGATTGGGCGTCCGAGTCGCTGCCCATTTCTACGAAACCAAAGCCTTTGGAACGACCGGTGTCGCGCTCCATCATGACTTTAGCGCTGCTCACTTGGCCGAATTCGCCAAAAGCCTTCTGCAGATCTTCGTCGCGCACCGTGTAGGGAAGATTGCCGACGTACAGTTTGTTGCCCATTGAACCGGGACTCCTGAAAACACGAAAAAACAATAGCGATGGACACCCCGTTGGCACGAAGAAAGCACTTGGCTGGCTGCAGTGGCACGCGAAACTGACCGATCACCTGAAATGCGTGGCAACACCCGTGAGTGAGCCGCGCCTAGCTATTATGCGCTGCCGGGCTGGAATGGCAAGTGTTTTCTGGCCTCGACAGCCCGAAAATCGGGAAAGCCCTGGTACAAAGGGCGTTGCGCACCCACTATTGCTCGCTTTCGTTGCTGGCTCGCAACAGCGCCCGCCCATCCCCTATACTTTGGCGATGCCGCTCCCCTGCCCATCAACCTGCGGCCTGCGCCACACAGCCCCGTGATAGCCCCGTGATCGCCACCCCACAAACGCTGCATTTTGATGCCCCCCTGCCCTTGAGCAGCGGCGCGCAACTGCCCGCCTTCGAACTGGTCTATGAAACCTACGGCCAGCTCAACGCCGCGCGCTCCAACGCGGTGCTGGTCTGCCACGCCCTCAACGCCAGCCACCACGTGGCCGGCCGCCACGCCGACGCCGCCGGGCAGCCCATCCCCAAAAGCGAAGGCTGGTGGGACAACCTGATCGGCCCCGGCAAGCCGATCGACACCGAGCGCTGGTTTGTGGTCGGCGTCAACAACCTCGGCTCCTGCTTTGGCAGCACCGGCCCCACGCACCCCAACCCCGCCACCGGCCAGCCCTGGGGCGCCGACTTCCCGGTCGTCACCGTGGAGGATTGGGTCAACGCCCAAGCACGCCTGCTCGACGCACTGGGCATCGAGCAACTGGCGGCGGTGGTGGGCGGCAGCCTGGGCGGCATGCAGGCGCTCTCCTGGACGCTGCAATACCCGCAGCGCGTGCGCCACGCCGTGGTCATCGCCAGCGCGCCCAACCTGACGGCCGAAAACATCGCCTTCAACGAGGTGGCGCGGCGCGCCATCGTCACCGACCCCGACTTTCACGGCGGCCACTACCTGCGCCACGGCACCAAGCCGCGCCGGGGCTTGCGCATCGCGCGCATGATCGGCCACATCACCTACCTGAGCGACGACGTGATGAACGAGAAGTTCGGCCGCCGCCTGCAGGCCCTGTCCGAGCTCTCCGACGCCGCTGCGGCGGCAACGCAAGACGGCGCGCTCGATGCGCTCGAGCGCCTGGCCTACCGCTACAGCACGCAAGAGGTCGAGTTCCAGATCGAGAGCTACCTGCGCCACCAAGGCAACAAGTTCAGCGACTACTTCGACGCCAACACCTACCTGCTCATCACCCGGGCGCTGGACTATTTCGACCCGGCGCGCGACTACGACGGGCACTTGAGCGCGGCACTGGCGCGCACCGAGGCGCGTTTTTTGCTCATCAGCTTCAGCACCGACTGGCGCTTTGCCCCGGCGCGCTCGCGCGAGATCGTCAAGGCGCTGCTGGACAACAAGCGCGACGTGAGCTATGCCGAAATCGACGCCCCGCACGGCCACGACGCCTTTTTGCTCGACGACGCGCGCTACCACGCCGCCGTGCGCAGCTATTTCGAGCAGCAGATCGCGCCCGCTGTGGGCCTAGGCAGCGCGCCAGAAACCGAGCGGGGGGCACCATGAGCGACCGCCTGACCTTGGAATCCATCGCCCGCTTGGTGCCGGTCGGGGCGCGCGTGCTCGATCTGGGCTGTGGCGACGGCAGCCTGTTGGCGCACCTGCGCCAGCACCGGGCTTGCAGCGGTTACGGGGTCGAGATCGACGACACCAAGCTGCAAGCCTGCCTGCGCCGCGGCATCAACGTGTTGCAACTCAACCTCGAAGACGGGCTGGCGATGTTCGAAGACAACAGCTTCGACCTGGTGCTGCAGATCGACACCCTGCAACACCTGCGCAACACCGAGGTGATGCTGCGCGAGACCGCCCGCGTCGGGCGCCAAGCCATCGTGGCCTTCCCCAACTTTGCCCACTGGCCGAACCGCCTGCGCGTGCTGCAAGGCCGCATGCCGGTGACCAAGCGCCTGCCCTACCAGTGGTACGACACGCCCAACATCCGCGTCGGCACCTACACCGACTTTGAGGTGCTGGCGCAGCGCCTCGGGCTGCAGGTGAGCGACAGCTTTGGCCTGCACGAGGGGCGCGAGCTGCGCTGGGCCCCGAATTGGCGCGCCAGCACGGCGGTGTTCAAGCTGGTCAAGGGCTGAGCTCTCGCGGGGATTTCTGGCGCAAGGCGCTTCATTGGGCTTCGATCAGGTCGTCGAGCCCGAGACCACGGAAAAATACGCGCAAGGTCTGCGGCCCCAGCTGCAACAGATCGAATCGGCTGCGGTCGATCAGCCAGTTGGAAATGAGCCCGTCGAACAGCACGAACAGGGCTTCAGCCACCTGACCGGCTGGCATCGGCAAGCTGCGCCCGGTGGCGGCGCAAACCGCCTGCAGCACCTGCTGCGTCTGCGCAGCGGCCTGTTGCAGGCACACGCGGCGGCGCTCGAACACCGCATCGAGCTCCGAGACGAATTCGATCTTGTGGCTGGCGATGGCAAACACGCGCTGCGTGCGCGCATCGTGCACCACGGCGCCCAACGCCCCCACCAAGGCCGCAAACAGGCTGCGCAGCCGCACGCGCGGCTCCATGCCTTGTTCGTCCAACGCAGCAAAAGCCTGCTCCAGCGGCAGCGTGGCGCGCTCCATCATGGCGTTGAAGAGGTCGGCCTTGTCTTGGAAATGCCAGTAAATCGCGCCCCGGGTGGCCCCGGCTGCGGCGGCGATGTCGTGCAGCGAGGTGCGCGAGACGCCGCGCTCAAGAAACAGCAACTCGGCCGCATCGAGCAGGCGCTGGCGGGTGAGTTCGGCTTCGGCTTTGGTTTGGCGGGGCATGGTGGGTGACGGGAATTTTGCAGAGCTTTTCTAAACTTTTGAATCCCCCACAGCGAAAAAGTTTAACATACATCCACGGATGCATGTATCATCGCGTTTCTGATTTTTCGGCTGCGCTTTGTCTGTGCCCTCAAGCCCAGATGCCCAAGCCGCCGCCTGCCGCTTTGCCCACCACGACCAAACCCTGCACGCCATGCCTGCCACCGCCCCACTCGACTCGGCCCCACAGGGCCGCCCTACCCCCCGCTGGGGCCTATTGAGCACTGGCCTGCTGGCGCTGGTTTTGGCGGCCTGCAGCGGCTCCGGCGCTGCGCCTCAGGCCGGGGCCGCCGGGGCGGCAGCGCCTGCGCCCGAGGTCGGGGTGCTGCAAGTGCAACCCACTGCAACCGCGCTGGAACTGGAGCTGCCCGGGCGCCTAGAAGCGGCGCGGGTGGCCCAGGTGCGGGCCCGCAGCAGCGGCATCGTGCAACAGCGCCTGTTTACCGAAGGCAGCCAGGTGCGTGCCGGTCAGGTGCTGTTTCGCATCGAGTCGGCCAGCGCCGACGCCGCCTTGGCCAGCGCCCGGGCGCAGCAAAGCCGCGCCGAGGCCCAGCTCAGCCAGGCGCGTTCGGTGCTGGCGCGCTACCGGCCGCTGGCGGCGGAGCAGGCCATCAGCCAACAAGAGCTGGTCCAAGCCGAAGTCGCGCTCCAGTTGGCACAGGCCGAATTGGAGCTGGCCCAGGCCGCGGTGCAAACGGCGCGCATCCAGCGCAGCCACTCCGACGTGACCGCGCCCATCGCCGGCCGCGTGGGCCGCGCCTTGGTGAGCGAGGGGGCGCTGGTCGGCCAAGCCGACGCCACCCCGATGGCGCTGATCCAGCAGACCGACACGCTCTACCTCAACTTCACCCGCAGCGCCAACGAGGTGCTGCAGATGCAGCAGGCGCTGCGCGCCGGGCAGTTGCAGCGCGCCGCAGGCGGCGCGGCGGTGGCGGTGGCGCTGCTGCTGCCCGACAGCAGCCTGTACCCACACCCGGGGCGTTTGCTTTTTACCGACCTCAATGTGGACCCGGGCACCGGTCAGGTGACGCTGCGCGCATCCATCCCCAACCCGGATGGCCTGCTGCTGCCGGGCCTGTACGTGCGGGTGCGGCTGGCGCAGGCACAGGCCAGCGCTGCCGTGCGCCTGCCAACCCAAGCCATCCAGCGCGGCCCGCGCGGCGACCACGTGCTGCTGGTCGATGCCGCCGGACTGGTGAGCGAGCGCCCGGTCACACTGGGGCCACCCCAAGGCGGGCAGGTGCTGGTGCTGGCGGGCCTGAACGCCGGCGAGCAGGTGGTGGTGGACGGTTTCCAGCGCATCGGCGTGGGCGCCACGGTGCGCCCGGTTCCTTGGCAAGCCCGCGCCGATGCGGCCCCCAACCGCTGATCGGGTAACAAGCCATGAGCCGATTTTTTATTGACCGCCCCATTTTTGCCTGGGTCATCGCGCTGTTCGTGATGATCGCCGGTGCGCTCTCCCTGACCCAACTGCCGGTGACGCAGTACCCCGCCGTGGCTCCGCCCGCGATCCAGATCGCTGTCGCCTACCCCGGCGCTTCGGCGCAGACGCTCGACGACAGCGTGCTGTCGATCATCGAGCGCGAGATGAACGGCGCGCCCGGGTTGATGTACATGGAGTCGGTGGCGCAGGCCGACGGCAGCGGCACCCTGACACTGAGCTTTGAGCAAGGCACCAACGCGCAACTGGCGCAAGTGGATGTGCAAAACCGACTCAACCGCGCCACCCCGAGGCTGCCCGCCGCCGTGGCGCAGCAGGGGGTGCGTGTGGAGCAGGCCAACAACAACTTTTTGTTGTTCGTCATGCTCTCGTCCACCGACGGCGGCACCGATCCGGTGGCGCTGGGCGACTACGCCGCACGCAGCGTGGTGCCGGTGTTGCAGCGCGTGCCCGGCGTGGGGCAGGCGCAATTGTTTGGCACCGAGCAGGCGATGCGCATCTGGCTCGACCCAGCCCGTCTGCAAGGCCTGGGCCTGAGCAGCGCCGAGGTGCTCAACGCCATCCGCAACCAAAACATCCAGGTGCCGGCGGGCGAGATCGGGGCCTTGCCCAATGTGGCCGGCCAAGGCATCGTGGCCACCGTGGTCGTCGATGGGCAGTTGCGCAACGTGGCCGATTTTGAGCGCCTGCTGCTGCGCGCCAACCCAGACGGCTCCACCGTGCGGCTGGGCGATGTGGCCCGGGTCGAGCTCGGCGGACAGCTCTACGCCACCAGTGCGCGCCTCAATGGCCAACCGGCGGTGGGCATCGGCATCCAGCTCGCCGCTGGCGGCAACGCGCTGGCCGCAGCGCAGGCGGTGCGCGAGCAGCTGCAGCAGCTCGAACCCCAATTCCCAGCCGGGGTGCAGTGGGCCATCCCCTACGACAGCTCGCGCTTCGTCGAGATCTCGATCCAGCAAGTGGCCCTGACGCTGGCCGAGGCGGTGCTGCTGGTGTTTTTGGTGATGTTTCTGTTTCTGCAGAACTGGCGCTACACCTTGATTCCCACCATCGTGGTGCCCATCGCCCTACTCGGCACGCTGGCCAGCTTGCTGGCGCTGGGTTTTTCAATCAACGTGCTGACGCTCTTTGGCATGGTGCTGGTGATCGGCATCGTGGTCGATGACGCGATCGTGGTGGTGGAAAACGTCGAGCGCATCATGCGCGAGGAAGGTTTGGCGGCGCGCGAGGCCACCTACAAGGCGATGCGCCAGATCTCCGGGGCGATCGTGGGCATCACGGTGGTGCTGGTGTCGGTGTTCGTTCCGCTGGCGTTTTTTGATGGCGCAGTTGGCAACATCTTTCGCCAGTTCGCCGCCGTCATGGGCCTGTCGATCGCTTTTTCCGGCTTCTTTGCCCTCACGCTCACGCCGGCGTTGTGCGCCACTTTGCTCAAACACGCTCCGGCTGGCCATGCCCAGCAAAAGGGGTTTTTTGGCTGGTTCAACCGCGGTTTTGACCGCACCACGCAACGCTATCAGGGGCTGGTGGGCATTTTGCTGGGGCGGCCCGGGCGCACCTTGGTGGTATATCTGGCGGTGATTGCGGCCGCCTTGGTGGTCTATCAGCGCCTGCCCACCTCGTTTTTGCCCAATGAAGACCAAGGCACCCTGCTCATCAACGTGCAGCTGCCGCCGGGCGCCACCCAAGAGCGCACACTGGCTGTGATGGAGCAAGTCGAGCAGTTCATGCTGCAGCAGCCCGAGGTGCACAGCATGGTCGGGGTGCTGGGTTTTAGTTTTTCTGGACAGGGGCAAAACGCCGCGCTGGCCTTCGTGACCCTGACCGATTGGAGCGAGCGCAGCGCGCCCGAAAACAGTGCGCAGGCGCTGGCCGGCCGCGCTTTCGTGGCCTTGTCGGGGGTGCGCGATGCCATCATCTTCCCCTTGAGCCCGCCGCCGATCCCGGAGCTGGGCAGCGCCTCGGGCTTCAATTTCAGGCTGCAAGACCGGGCCGGCCAAGGGCACGACGCGCTTTTCGCGGCGCGCAACCAGCTGCTGGGGCTGGCCGCGCAAAGCCCGCTGCTGGCGCAGGTGCGCCCCGACGGGCTGGAGCCGGCGCCGCAGTTGCAGCTCGACATCGACCGCGAACGGGCGGCAGCGCTGGGCGTGGGCTTCGAGCAGATCGCGCAAACGCTGGCGGTGGCCTTGGGCTCGGCCTACGTGAACGACTTTCCCAATGCCGGGCGGCTGCAGCGGGTGCTGGTGCAGGCCGATGCACCGGCGCGCATGCAGCCCGACGACCTGTTGCGCCTGACGGTGCCAAACCAGCGGGGCCAGGCAGTGCCCATGTCGGCCTTTGCGCGCACGCAGTGGGTGGTCGGGCCGATGCAGTCGGTGCGCTACAACGGCTTTCCTGCCATGCGCATCAACGGCGAGGCGGCACCAGGCTTTAGCAGTGGCGAGGCGATGGCCGAAATGGAGCGCCTGGTGGGGCAGTTGCCGCCCGGTTTTGGCTTTGAGTGGACTGGGCAGTCGCTCGAAGAACAGCGCGCCGGTGCCCAAGCCTATCTCGTCTATGCGCTGGCGATTTTGGCCGTGTTCCTGGTCCTAGCGGCCTTGTACGAGAGCTGGTCGATCCCGCTGGCGGTGATTCTGGTGGTGCCGCTGGGCGTGCTCGGGGTGTTGCTGGCGGTGCTGCTGCGCGGGCTCGACGCCGATGTGTATTTCCAAATCGGGCTCATCACCATCATTGGCTTATCGGCCAAGAACGCCATTTTGATCGTGGAATTTGCCAAGGATTTGCAGGCCCAGGGCCGCAGCGTGCGCGACGCGGCGCTGGAGGCGGCGCGGCTGCGGCTGCGCCCCATCATCATGACGTCGCTGGCCTTTACCGCCGGGGTGGTGCCGCTGGCGATCGCCACCGGAGCCGGGGCGCAAAGCCAGCAGGCGATAGGCACCGGCGTGATCGGCGGCATGATCACTGGCACCGTGCTGGCGATCGCCTTCGTGCCGGTTTTCTTCTTGGTGGTGCGCACCGTCTTCAAGGGCAATCTGCGCCAGCATTTTGTGCATCAAGACGATGCCCAACAGATTGGAGTGCGCCATGACTAATCGCCTGTCTGCCACGCTGCGCCCGCGCCTGTGGGGCGCGACTGCGCTGGCCCTGCTGCTGGGTGGCTGCTCCCAGTTCGAGCCCTACCAGCGCGCCGACCTAGCCCTGCCCAGCCAATGGGCCACTGCGCCCAGCGAGGGACCACGCACCACCAGTGGGGTGCCTGCCGCCGCGCCGCTGCCGTGGCAGGATTTTGTCCAGCATGAACCTTTGCAAGCGCTGATCGAACAGGCGCTGCGGCACAACCTCGATGCCCGCCTGGCCCAGCGCCAAATGGCGCAACTGCAAGCGCAGTGGCAACAGCGCCAAGCCGCCCAAGCGCCCGCGCTGCAGGCAGCGGCCCAATCGCAGCTCCAAGGCAACGCAGACGGTGCGGCGCAAGCCAACCGCTACCAAGCCGGCTTGCAGGTGGCGAACTGGGAACTGGATTTCTTCGGGCGGCTGCAGAGCCTTTCCGAGGCGGCGCGGGCCCAGTATCTGGCATCGGCCGAGGCCGAGCGTTTTGTGCGCGTGAGCCTGGTGGCCGGGGTGGTGGCGGCATGGCTGGAGGTGCAAAGCGCGCACGCCCTGCTCGAGGTGTCGCAGCGCAGCGTGGCCAACCACGAAGCCAGTTTGCGGCTGGTGCAACTGCGGCTGCAACACGGCACCGCCTCGGCGCTGCAACGCCAGCACAGCGAGGCGCTGCTGCAAGCGGCCCGGGTGGCGCAGGCGCGCCAGCAGCGCCAGTTGCAGTTGGCCCTGCACCAGTTGCAGCAACTCGCGGGGCCGCTGCACGACCCGGCCGCCAGCACGCCCGCGCCGCTGCCCAGCGGCACCGACGCGCTGTCGCTGTTGCAACCCGTGGCCGTTGGCCTGCCCTCAGAGGTGCTGCTGCTGCGCCCCGACGTGCAAGCAGCCGAAAACCGGCTGGCCGCTGCGCAAGCGCAGATCGGCGTTGCGCGGGCGGCCTTCTTTCCGCGCATCTCGCTCACGGCTCAACTGGGCAGCGCCAGCACCGAACTGGCCGGCCTGTTTGCCGGGGGCAGTTGGGGCTGGACACTGGCCCCGCAAGCCCTGCTGCCGCTGTTCGACCAAGGGGCCAACCGGGCGGGTCTGGTGGCGGCAGAGGCCGAGCGCGACATCGCCCGCTTGCAGTACGAACAAGCCATCCAGACCGCCTTTAGGGAGGTGCGTGACGCGCTCGCCAGCCAAGCCTTTTTGCAAGCCGAATACACCGCACAACAGGCGCTGTGGCAGGCCGAAAGCCAGCGCGCCCAGCTCAGCGCCCGGCTGCTGGCATTGGGCAGCACCAGCCAACTGGAACTGCTCGACGCCCAGCGCAGCGCCTTTGCCGCCGAACAGCAATGGGTGCAACTGCGCTTTGCCCTGCTGCACAACCGGCTCGCCCTGTACCGCGCCACCGGCGGGCACTAAAGACCTGCTGCGCCAGAGGGGCGCAGCCACAAGCAAGGCCCGAGGCAGGCTCTTACAAGCTCTCGCTCCCCATCTGGCAGGCGCGGCGCAAATCGAGCGTGGCACGCTGGCCCAAGTCGGCTCGGTGCGCTTGCAGCCAAGCCTCGGCGCTGGCGTGGCCGCGGGTGTATAAATCTTGCAAAAAAAGCGGGTCGGTGCGCAGCTTGGAAGCGGCACCCAGCGCCTGCAGCGCGGCGCCGCCGTCGATGCGGTGTGTGCGCAAGGCTTGGATGCGGGCAAACAAGGGGTCGCGCCCGGGGTGTTGGGCCGCCGGCCCGTCTTGTTCGAGCAGGTTTTTCAGCAGCTGCAGTGTGCGCAGCTCTTTGAGCACGCTGGCGTTGAAAGTGATTTCGCTGATTCGATCCATGATGTCGGCCACCTGCTGCGGCGCCTCGGGGCGCAGCATCGGGTTGATCTGCACCAGCAGCAAGTCGTCGGCCGGGCTTTCGCGGATGAGCGGCATGAGCGAGGGGTTGCCGGCGTAGCCGCCGTCCCAGTAGGGCTCGCCGTCGATCTCGACCGCCTGAAACAGCGTGGGCAGACAGGCCGAGGCCAGCGCCACCTCGGCGCTGAGCTCGTGCTGGCGAAACACGCGCAAGTCACCGGTGCGCACGTTCGTGGCCGCGATGAACAACTGCGTTTTGTTGCAAGCGCGCACGCGCTCGAAATCGACCGTGCGCTCCAAGATGGTGCGCAGCGGATTCAGATTGAGCGGGTTGAACTGATAGGGCGAAAACGGCTGCCCGACGGCCTTGCTCCACCAGCGCATCGATTCTTGGCTGGCCTGCTGCCACGCCTGCACACCCGGCAGGTGCGCCGCCAAGGCACTGAACCCACCCAAAGCCGGCTGCAGCATGGCAAAGGGCGATTGCGCCCCGACCTGGGTCCAGAATTCGCGCAAGGTTTTGCGCGCGCCCTCGCGGCCGCCATCCATGAGGCCGGCGGCCAGCGCCACCGCGTTCATGGCCCCGGCGCTGGTGCCGCTGATGCCAGCGATTTCGAGGGACTCCTCTTGCAGCAGCCGGTCCAGCACGCCCCACGTGAAGGCCCCGTGCGAGCCACCGCCTTGCAGGGCGAGGTCGATGGGCAGGGGTTTGGTGCGGCTCATAGGGGTGTTCATGGACGCATTATGCTGCACAGCAGCAAGCACGCACCATTCAAAAACCACGCGCCAGCTCGAGCGCGTCTTCGATGCGCTCGACCGGGTGCAGCGCCATGCCGGCGAGCGCCTTGTGCAGCGCCGCATCCGACTTTTTGGGCATGTTCGCCTGCGGCAGCAGCGCGGCCTTAAAGCCCAGCTTGGCGGCTTCGCGCAGCCGCTCTTGGCCGCGTGGAGCCGGGCGCACTTCGCCCGCCAGCCCCACTTCGCCAAAAGCCAGAAAGCCTTGAGGCAGGGCGCGGTTGCGCAGCGACGACGCAATCGCCAGCAGCACCGCCAGATCGGCCGCCGGCTCGCTGATGCGAACCCCGCCCACGGCGTTGACGAATACGTCTTGGTCCATGCACGAGACCCCGGCGTGACGGTGCAGCACCGCCAGCAGCATGGCCAGGCGCTCGCGCTCCAGTCCCACGCTCAGGCGCCGCGGGCTGGGGCCGCCGCTATCGACCAGCGCCTGAATTTCGACCAGCAGCGGGCGCGTGCCCTCCAGCGTCACCAGCACGCAACTGCCGGGCACCGGCTGGCTGTGCTGGCTCAAAAAGATTGCGCTCGGGTTGCTCACGCCTTTGAGGCCGCGCTCGGTCATGGCAAACACGCCGATCTCGTTCACCGCGCCAAAGCGGTTCTTCACGGCCCGGATCAGGCGGTAGGGGCTGTGCGTGTCGCCCTCAAAGTACAGCACGGTGTCCACCATGTGTTCCAGCACGCGCGGCCCGGCCAGCGCGCCTTCCTTGGTCACGTGGCCGACCAGCACGATGGCGCTGCCGCTGGCCTTGGCGGCGCGCGTCAGGTGCGCGGCGCATTCGCGCACCTGCGACACCGAACCCGGCGCCGAGCTGAGCTGGTTGGAGTACAGGGTCTGGATCGAGTCGATCACCGCCACCGCCGGGCGCGTGCGCTCGAGCGTGGCCAAAATCTGCTCCAACTGGATTTCCACCAACACCGGCACCTGGCTGCCCGCCAGCCCGAGGCGGCGCGCGCGCAGCGCCACCTGGGCCGCGCTTTCTTCGCCGCTCACGTACAGCGTGGGCTGGCCCTGGCGCTGCAAGGCGTCCAGCGCCTGCAGCAGCAGCGTCGATTTGCCAATGCCGGGGTCGCCGCCGATCAGCACCACCGCGCCCGCCACCACACCGCCGCCGAGCACGCGGTCCAGCTCCTCGTGGCCGGTGGGGGTGCGCTCCACTTCGCTGGCGTGAATCTCGGCAATCGGGGTCGATTCGCTGGCCGCGGCCAGCCCCAGCAGCCCAGCGGGTGCGGCCGCTAGGCTGAGCCGGTTTTTGCTCGCCGGTGTGGCTTCGAGCACGGTCTCGATCAGGCTGTTCCAAGCCCCGCAGTGCGGGCATTTGCCGAGCCAGCGCGGTGCCGTGCCGCCGCATTGCTGGCAGGTGTAAAGGGTTTTGCTCATGGCTTGCAATGTAGCAGCGCGCAGCCAGCAGCCCGAGCGCTGTGCGCCGCTCGCAGAGGATAATGCGCGGCCATGGCCGTCGTGATTCAAACCCCCCCGCTCTGGCGCCGCGCCTTGCCCTTGGTGCAAGGCTTCGATGGCCCTTTGCTGCTGGCCATTGCGTTTTTGAGCGCGCTCGGGCTGCTGACCATGTATTCGGCCGCCTTCGAAATGCCGGGGCGCTTTGATCTGCATGTGCGCAACCTGCTGATCGCCGCCGGGGTGCTGTTCGTGGTGGCGCAAATCCCGCCGCAGCGCTGGCTGGCCTTGGCGGCGCCGCTGTACCTGCTGGGCGTGGCGCTGCTGCTGGCGGTGGAACTGGTGGGCATCGAGCGCAACGGCTCGCAGCGCTGGCTCGACCTGGGCCTGATCGTGATGCAACCCAGCGAACTCATGAAGCTGGCCATGCCGCTCATGCTGGCGTGGTGGTTTCACAAGCGCGAGGGGCAGTTGAGTGGGCGCGACTTTGTGGTGGCGGCCGTGATCGTCGCCGTGCCCACCGCGCTCATCCTGAACCAGCCCGATCTGGGCACCAGCCTGCTCATCGCCTCATCGGGTCTGTTCGTGATTTATTTTGCGGGCTTAAGCTGGAAGCTGATCGTGCCGCCGGCGCTGCTGGGGCTGGCCGGCATCGTGGCGCTGGTGTGGATGGAGCCACACTGGTGCCGGCCCGGGGTGGACTGGGTGTTGTTGCACGACTACCAAAAGGTGCGCGTCTGCACCTTGCTCAACCCCACCGCCGACCCGCTGGGCAGCGGTTTTCACATCATCCAGAGCATGATCGCCATCGGCTCGGGCGGGCTGTGGGGCCAGGGTTTGCTGCAAGGCACGCAGACCCAGCTCGACTTCGTGCTCGAGCGCACCACCGATTTCATATTCGCCGCCTACGCCGAGGAGTTTGGCTTTCTGGGCGTGCTGCTGCTGCTGGGGGGCTACTTTTACCTGGTCTGGCGCGGGCTCAAAATCGCCGTCGAAGCCCCGACCCTGTTCACCCGCCTGCTGGCGGGCGCCCTCACGCTGGTGCATTTCGTCTACGCCTTCGTCAACATCGGCATGGTCAGCGGCATCTTGCCGGTGGTCGGGCTGCCGCTGCCCTTTTTGAGCTTTGGCGGCACCGCCATGGTCACGCTCGGGGCCAGTCTGGGCATTTTGTTGGCCATAGCGCGCGCCAAGCGGCTCAATCAGTCCTGAACGCTGCCGCCGCCGCAGCCCACTGGCCGCCTGCGCAGCACGATCCGGCGCAACTTCCTACAATGGGGCCCATGACCGCACGCGAACCCACCCTGGCCCGGCTGGCCACTGCCCACAGCCTGTTGCTCGAACCCTATGGGCTCGACGAAACCCATCTGCGCCGCACCCTGAGCCACATCATGGCGCCCGGCGTAGACGACGCCGATCTGTACTTTCAATACACCCGCGCCGAAGGCTGGAGCCTGGAAGAAGGCATCGTCAAGAGCGGCAGCTTCAGCATCGACCAAGGCGTGGGCGTGCGCGCCGTCAGCGGCGACAAAACCGCCTTTGCCTATTCCGACGACCTGTCCTGGACCGCCTTGCAAGACGCGGCGCAAAACGTGCGCGCCATTGCCGCCCAAGGGCAGCAGCGCCAGGTCAAGCTGGGGGCGCGCAAGGTCGCCAAGGCGCGCTCGCTCTACCAGGAGTTTGACCCGATCGCCAGCCTCGACAGCGCCGCCAAGGTCGCGCTGCTTGAGCGCGTGGAGCAGTTGGCCAAGGCGCAGGACCCGCGCATCGTGCAGGTCATGGCCAGCCTAGCCAGCGAGTACGACGTGGTGCTGGTGGCACGCGCCGACGGCACCTTGGCCGCCGACGTGCGCCCGCTGGTGCGCCTGTCGCTCACCGTGATCGCCGAGCAGGGCGGGCGACGCGAGTCCGGCTCCTCCGGCGGTGGCGGCCGCTTTGGGCTGGCGCGCTTCGACGAGGCGCAAATCGGGCTCTATGTGAACGAAGCGGTGCAGGCCGCGCTCACCAACCTAGAAAGCCGCCCGGCCCCGGCGGGCGAGATGACGGTGGTGCTCGGCCCCGGCTGGCCCGGTGTGCTGCTGCACGAAGCGGTCGGGCACGGGCTGGAGGGCGACTTCAACCGCAAGGGCTCCAGCGCCTTCAGCGGCTGCATCGGCCAGCGCGTAGCGGCCAAGGGCGTGACGGTGCTCGACGACGGCACCCTGGCGGACCGGCGCGGCTCGCTCAATGTGGATGACGAAGGCTGCGCCAGCCAACGCAATGTGCTGATCGAAGACGGCATTTTGCGCGGCTACCTGCAAGACAGCCTGAACGCGCGCCTGCTCGGCGTCAAGCCCACCGGCAACGGACGGCGCGAGAGCTACGCCCACCTGCCGCTGCCGCGCATGACCAACACCTACATGCTGGCGGGCGACAAAGACCCGCAGGAGATCATCGCCAGCATCAAGCGCGGCCTCTACGCCAGCAACTTCGGTGGCGGCCAGGTGGACATCACCAGCGGCAAGTTTGTGTTCAGCGCCAGCCAAGCCTGGTGGGTGGAAGACGGCAAGCTGCAATACCCGGTCAAGGGCGCCACGCTGGTGGGCAGCGGCCCGCAAGCGCTCAAAAAAGTGAGCCTGATCGGCAACGACCTGGCGCTCGACAGCGGCGTGGGCACCTGCGGCAAAGAAGGCCAAAGCCTGCCGGTGGGGGTGGGCCAGCCCACGCTGCGCATCGACGGTTTGACGGTGGGTGGCACGGCTTAAACCCGGTTGACAAAAAAAACCGCCAGTCCCTGTGCAGGTCTGGCGGCTTGAAGGCGTGGGGCTTGCTGGCCCCGCGCACTTTCCCGAAATTGAACTCAGCGCCGGGTCGGGGCCAAGGTGCTGGGGTGGTTGAGCATGCGGCCAAACAGGGTGGCGTGCTTCAAGCGGTACACATCGACGTTGTCGAAGCGGGCGCTGAAGCGGCTGTTAAGCAGGCCGGCGTTCAGGCCCGCCGCGCGCGACAGGACGCCGCCGTGGTAGTCCGCCGTGCCGGGCCAAGCGATGCCAAACTGCATCCGGTTCCCAAACTGATCGGGCTCGGTGACGAACATCGGCGACTGGCGGCCTTCCACTCCGTCGAGGAAGTTGTTGACCGTGGCCGAATCGGGCGCGGTGCCACCGGCCGGGGCGGCGGCCGAGGGGTTGGTGGCCACGGTGGCCACGTTGTCGGGGGCGCGCCCGGCGGGCAGGATGTTGGTCGGCGGGGCAATGCCGGCCACTTGGCCCGAGACCACCGTCATGCCACCGGCGTCGCTGTCGGCGGCGGTGACGATCAGGGTGCGCTCATTGCGGCGCTGGAAATCCAGCGCTTTGCCGATGGCGCGGTCGGTGTCCTCCATGGCGTGCAACATGCCGATGGCGTTGGTGTTGTTGCCAAAGTTGTCGATCGACTCTTGCTCTGCCACCAAGAAGAAGCGGCGCTGCGCCGGGTTGCGCTGCTGCGCTGCGGCGCGGTTCAGGATGGTGAGCGCGACCTCGGTCATCTCGGCAAAGGTGGGCGGGTTGAAGCCCGGTTCGGCGGCATCGTGATCGCCCCACAGCACCAAGCGGCTGGGTTTTTGTGGCCCCGGCCCGGTGCTGCCAGCGGCCATGCCCGCGCGCACGAAGCCGCGGTTGATCAGGTCTTGCTCGTTGCGATCGTTGAAGGTGTCTTGGAAAGCGAACAGGCCCAGCACGCGCGGGGCGTAGCGTGGGTTGGCTTGCAGCGCTTGCTTGAGGCGCTCGAATTCGGCCCGGGTGCGCACGACGATGAAGTCGTCGCGCTGCGTCGGGTCGTTGCTCAGGTTGCCGCTGCCCATGGCGTTCCAGGCGGCAACCAGGTTCAGGTCGTCGGTGCGCAGGCTCTGGCGGCTGTTGACTGGGGCGCGGCGCTCTTCGTTGACGTTGCGGTGCAGGGTGGTGGTGCCTTGGGGCAGCGCGTCGGCCTCGCCGCCGCCCATGATCACCCACGGAGCGGTGTCGTTCATGCCGGTGCGGCCCAAAATCATCTGGCGCGTGATTTCCTGCCAGTTGTCGCGGTTGCCCACTTCGGCCAAAAAGGCACCGGTGCCGGGCTCGCCGATGTGGCCGTCGTTGACCACGCCCACCGGAATGCCGGCGTTGGCGGCTTCGCGCATCAAAGAGCCCCGAAAGCCCGACAGGCTGTTGATGGGCCGGTTGGCGGGCGGCGTCAGGTTGCCGTCGCCGTCCATGCCAAAAGAGCCAAAGGCATCGACCTTGTAGCCAAAGGCGTGCGTGGTGGCCCCGGCGTGCGAGGTGCCGTTGATCAGGTTGGCCAAGTGGCCGCGATAGACCGCCTTATTGGGCAAACGGTCCATGTTCGAAATGCCATCGAGCCCATGGAAATACATGCGGTGCGCGGCCCAGTGGTTTAGGCCGGTGCCGTCGGGGTGAAAGAAGATCACGTTGCCGGTGGGCACGGCCTGCGTCATGGCGGCGCGACCGGGGTCGGCGGCGGCGGGGGCGCGGGTCGCGCTGGCGGTGCTGGCGCTGGCCAGACCGGCTGCCAGTGTGAGGGCGCAGGCGGCAGAAACCGCACGTAGGCTCAAATTCATCATCCATTCACTCCAAACTTGGGGATTGTTGCGTTGTGGCAAATTGGTGCGGCAACCCACGCAGCCCAAGGGTGAACGACCCACAGGCTGCCTAAGCACCGCAACCCCGCAACCTTAAGTGTGGAGGATGTAAGCCTGATGAAGCTTGAATGACAAAATCGTGAAACGCTAGCAAGTGCGGGCCGCCTCAGGCCGCCAACCGGCGCGCTTCGGCCTCCAGCCGCAGCCGATCGACCCCGGCCAGCGGCAATTGCACCAACAGTTCCATGCGCAGATGCAAGGCATGCAGGGTTTGGCGAAAGGCTTCGAATTGCTGCTCGGGGTCGCCTTCGACCTTGGATGGGTCGGGGTAGCTCCAGTGTGCAATGGCCGGATGTCCGGGCCAGACCGGACAAGGCTCGCCCGCGGCCTGGTCGCAAACGGTGACGACCAAGTCCATCTGCGGTGCGTCGGCGTGGCTGAACTCCTGCTGGTTTTTGCTGCGCAAACCACGGGTCTCGATGCCTGCGGCGTGCAGCACTTCCAGCGTCAGCGGGTGTGGCTTCTGGTCGGCGCGCGCTTGCGTACCGGCCGAGTAGGCCCGAAAGCGGTGTCCGCCCAAGTGGTTCAAAACCGCCTCAGCCATGATGCTGCGCGCCGCGTTGTGTGTGCACAAAAACAAGACATTAAGGGGCTTTTGCATGGCCATCCTCCAATCGGTTGAACTCGCCGACCAGTATAAGTGGACAGCGTGACAGGGCCAAGTAGGATGCGCCATAATGGGCTTCCGTTATGCACCAAGGAGTATGCGATGCAAACCAACGTAGGCAGTGTAGACAGAGTCGTTCGTGTGGTGGGTGGGGTGGCGCTGATCGCGCTGGCCGCCACAGGTACCGTGGGGGCTTGGGGTTATATTGGGATCGTGCCCATCCTCACCGCCGCCATAGGCTGGTGCCCGGCGTACCTGCCGTTCGGCATCAACACCTGCAAGACCAAAAACTGAGCGGCTGATTCAGCGCCCAGGACAGAAAAAAGGCCAGCATTGAGCTGGCCTGAATTCTTGCTTGATTTGGCTCCCCGACCTGGGCTCGAACCAGGGACCTACGGATTAACAGTCCGGCGCTCTACCGACTGAGCTATCGGGGAAAGACCCGCATTGTAGCACGCTTTCAGCCACTTTCTGACGCCGTGCCCAAGGGGGCTTGCTGCTTGGCAGCCCCACTCCAAGAGCGATGCCGGACCAAGCACCGGGCTTGGGGTGCCCCGTGCCCTACACTGCCCGCCATGACCGTTTGCATCGAGACCCACATTTCGCGCGTGCTGCTGCACGGCGAGCGCGCCTACAAGGTCAAAAAGCCGCTGCGCCTGCCGTTTCTGGACTTTTCCAGCCCCGAGCGGCGGCGCTGGTTTGGCCAAGAAGAGTTGCGCCTGAACCGGCGCACCGCCCCCGAGATCTACTTGGGCCTGCGCCCGCTGAGTGTGGATTGGGCCACTTTTTGCGCCGACCCCGAAGCCGCGCTCGACGCCAGCCACGCCGACACGGCCTTGGACTGGGTGCTGTGCATGCACCGTTTTGACGCCGATGCGCTGCTGGCCGAGCAGGCCCGCTGCGGCCGCCTACAACCGGAATTGATTGACGCCCTGGCCGCGCACGTGGCGGGTTTTCACCAGTCGCTGCCGCCGCTGCCGCCCGAGGCGCTGCCGCAGCGCGACACCCTGCACTGGGCCCAAGAATGCGTGCAGGCGTTGCAACAACAGCCCGGGCTGGCTCCGCCGCAACGAGCCGAAGTCCAAGCGCTGGGCGCTGCGCTGCTGGCGCAATTGCAGGCGCGGCGGCCTTGGATGCAGCAGCGTGCCACGCAAGGCTTTGCGCGCGAATGCCACGGCGATCTGCACCTGGGCAACCTGATCGAATGGGAAGGCGGAGTGCGCGCTTTCGACGCGCTCGAATTCGAGCCCGATCTGCGCGCCATCGACGTGCTGAGCGATGCCACCTTTGCCTTCATGGACTTGCTCCAGTACCGGCAGCCGGAGCTGGCTTGGCGTTTTCTGAACGGCTATCTGGACATCACGGGCGACTTCGAGGGCTTGCGCGGCCTGCGCGCTTGGGCTGCCTACCGCGCCTTGGTGCGCGCCCGCGTGGCGTGGTTGAACAGCGCAAGCAACGGCAGCGAAGCGGGCGGCAAGGGCAGTGGCGAAGGCATGGGCGACGCTGATGCACAGGCCTTGGCCCTGCACGAGCGCTACTGCGCCTGCGCCCAGGCGCTGCTGGCCGCGCCCGCGCCGCCCGGTCTGTGGCTGCTCATGGGCCTGAGCGGCAGCGGCAAATCGACCGTGGCGCAGATGCTGCGCGATGCCCTGGTGCAGCAGGGGCGCGCCGCCCTGTGCCTGCGCTCCGACCTTGAGCGCAAGCGCTTGCTGGGCGTGGCCGCCACGGCGCGCCCGAGCGCGGCGCAGCAGGCGCACTGGTACAGCCCGGCGCTGACGCAGCAAACCTACGCACGCTTGCAGCAGGCGGCGCAGCAGGGCCTGCAAGCCGGTTGCTCGGTGCTGATCGACGCCGCCAGCCTGCGCCGCCACGAGCGCCAGGCGCTGCGCGCACTGGCCGCACAGCAGCAGGTGCCGTTTTATTTGTGGGAGTGCCGCGCAGGCAGCACCCAAGCGCAACGCCGCCTTGCCGTGCGCCAGGCCGACAACCGCGACCCCTCCGACGCCGACGCCGCCGTGCGCGCGCTGCAAGCGGGGTTTTTCGAGCCCATCGACGCCAGCGAACAAGCCGGGCACCGGCTGCTGCACAACGACGGCGATTTGGCGGCCCTGCAAGCGCAAGTGCGCGCCGCGCTGCACGAGGACGAGTCCAGATGAATAGCGCAAGCAACCCCATCGGCACCCCGATCGAGCACCCCCACGCCACCCCGCTCCCCCACACGCCCATCCTGCACTGCCCGGTGGCGATCGTCGGTGCCGGGCCGGCCGGGTTGATGGCGGCCGAGGTGCTGAGCGCCGCCGGGGTGGAGGTGCATTTGTTCGACGCCATGCCCTCGGTGGGGCGCAAGTTCCTGCTGGCCGGCATCGGCGGGCTCAACCTCACCCACGCCGAGCCGCTGCCCGCCTTCACGGCCCGCTACGGCCCGCGCGCCAACATTTGTGGCCGCTGGCTGGATGCCTTTGGCCCGCAGGCGGTGCGCGACTGGGCCGCTGGGCTGGGCATCGAGACCTTCGTGGGCAGCTCGCAGCGCGTGTTTCCGCTGGAGATGAAGGCCGCCCCCTTGCTGCGCGCCTGGTTGCAGCGGCTGCGCCATCCGGCCAGCGGGGTGCCGGTGCGCTTGCATATGCGCCAGCGCTGGAACGGCCACTTGCAGCCGCTGGCACCCGAAGCACCCGGCTACCGCCTGCAGCTGCACGGCCCGCAAGGCCAGACCGAGGTGCGGGCGACCGCGCTGCTGCTGGCGCTCGGGGGTGGAAGCTGGCCGCAGCTTGGCTCCGACGGCGCCTGGATGCCGTGGCTGGCTCAGCACGGGGTGACGCTGCAGCCGCTGCGCCCCAGCAACTGCGGTTTTGAGGTGGCCGTGGGCGCGCGCCTGGGCTGGAGCGCGCACCTGCGCCAGCGCTGCGCCGGGGCCGCGCTCAAGGGGGTGCTGCTGCGCTTCACCGATGCCGCCGGGCAGCTTTTCGAGCGCCGTGGCGAATGCGTGCTCACCGAAACCGGCCTCGAAGGCAGCCTGATCTACGCCGCCTCGGCGCGCCTGCGCGAGGCGATCGAGGCCCAGGGCCGGGTGCGCATCGAACTCGACCTGAAACCCGACTGGAGCCGCAGCCGTTTGCAGGCCGAGCTGGCACGCGAACGCGGCGGCCAGTCGCTGGGCACGCTGTTGCGCAAACGCATAGCCCTCACGCCCGCGCAGGTGGCGCTGCTGCACGAGGTGCGGCCCTCGGCGCCGGGCAGCGACGCGGCCCCATCAGCGCCCGCCCAATCAGCCGCCGATTGGGCAGCCCTCATCCAAGGCCTGCCGCTCGACCTGGTGGCCACGCGCCCGCTGGCCGAGGCCATCAGCAGCGCCGGTGGGGTGGCGCTGGAAGGCCTGAACGAGGCGCTGATGCTGCACCCGCTGCCCGGCGTGTTCTGCGCCGGCGAGATGCTGGACTGGGACGCCCCTACCGGCGGCTACCTGCTCACCGCCTGCCTGGCCAGCGGGCGCGTGGCGGGCCAAGGGTTGCTGACCTACTTGCAAGCGCTGTCCAGCCATCTAACCGCCTCAAGCCCAAGCCCAAGCGATACGCCCTAATCAACCCGGCCCCCTCAAACCCTGCTGCACCCGCCCCGACCCAGACCGCAACGCCAACTGAAGCGCGCCCTGCCTACAATGCACCCATGCTGCACTACCACACCGTTCCCGTTACGCCGTTTCAGCAAAACTGCTCCCTGCTCTGGTGCGACCAGACCTTGGCCGCTGCCGTGATCGACCCCGGTGGCGACCTCGATGACATTCTGGCCGAGGCCAAGCGGCTCGGGCTGGCCTTGCAGCAGATCTGGCTCACGCACGCCCACATCGACCACGCCGGTGCCGCCGGTGAGCTGGCGCAGCGGCTCGGGCTGCCGATCATCGGGCCGCACCCCGGCGACCAGTTCTGGATCGACGGGCTGGTGCAGCAGAGCCAGATGTTTGGTTTCCCGCCTGCGCGCCCCTTCACCCCCACGCGCTGGCTGCACGATGGCGACACGGTCACGCTGGGCCACAGCAGCCTGCAAGTGCGCCACTGCCCCGGCCACACCCCGGGGCACGTGGTGTTTTACGCGCCCGAAATCCGGCGCGCCTTTGTGGGCGATGTGTTGTTTGCGGGCAGCATTGGGCGCACCGATTTTCCCCAGGGCGACCACGCGCAGCTCGTCTCCAGCATCCGCGAGCGCCTGTGGCCCATGGGCGACGACACCGTGTTCATCCCCGGCCACGGGCCCGAGAGCAGCTTTGGGCGCGAGCGCCGCAGCAACCCCTACGTGGGCGACCGGGCCTGAGCGCGCCCGCAGCAGGCCAAATCAGCCGCGTCGCCGCGCCTGCTCGTACAGGCCCATCACGTTGCCGATATTGGCCTGCAACTCGCGGATGCGATCCGGCCCGGCCGGGTGCGTGGAGAGGAAGTTGAGCCCGCTGCTGCGGTTGCGCGCGATCATCTTTTCCCACAGCGTCACGCTGGCTTGCGGGTGGTGCCCGGCGCGGGCGGCGATTTCAAGCCCGACCAGATCGGCGTCGGATTCGTCTTCGCGGCTAAAGCGCAGGCTCAGCAACTGGGTGCCGAGGTTGGCCGCCACGTTGCCCAAATCACCCAAGCCCAGCAACTGCGCCCCGAGCGAGAGCCCGATGCCAACGGTCTGCGTCTTGGCCATTCGCGCCCGGGCGTGTTCGCGCACCGCGTGCGCCATTTCGTGGCCCATGATCATCCCGACTTCGTCGTCGGTCAGGCGCAGCGCATCCAAAATGCCGGTGTAGAAAGCAATTTTGCCGCCAGGCATGACAAAGGCGTTGATCTGCTCGCTGCGGATCAGGTTCACCTCCCACTGCCACTGGCGCGCGCGCGGGTTCCAAGGCTGGGCAAAGGGAATCTGGCGCTGCGCAATGGCGCGCAGGCGGCGCAGTTGGCGGTCGGTATCGGGGGCCAGCACGCCCTGCTGGCGCGCCTGCTGCATCATCTGCTGGTACTGCTGGGCGGCGGCGGCTTCGAGCTGCTCGGCCGGCACCAGATGCCGCAGCCGCGACCCTTCGCCGACCGCCACCTGCGCCTCGGCCTGCACCGGCAGCAAGCCGACCGCCGCCGTGGCCGTGGCCGCACCGGCCGCCAACAAAAATCCGCGCCGCGACGACCACCGGTGCGTCGCAGGCTCGGTCAGGGGAGTTTTTGCATCACATAGCCAGCACATGGCGCAATCATAGGCAAAATCGGGTCATGCGTGTGTCAACATCTGTAACAAATCCGGCGCTTGGCGCGGCGCCCCTGGGCGCCCCTGTAAGCGTGCCGGTAGGCGAGCCTTTGGAAGCCCCGCAAGCCCGCCCCCAAGCCCTGCACACCTGGCGCGAAACCCTGCAGGCGCTGTGGGATTGGCGCATCCTGAGCCTGCTGATGCTGGGTTTTTCAGCCGGGCTGCCGCTGCTGCTGATTTTCTCTTCGCTCTCGCTGTGGCTGATGGAGGCCGGGGTGGAGCGCCGCGCCGTCACCTTCTTTAGCTGGGCCGCGCTGGGTTACTCCTTCAAGTTCGTCTGGGCGCCGCTGGTGGACCGGCTGCCGCTGCCGTGGCTGACCGGGCGTTTGGGGCGGCGCCGCGCCTACATGCTGCTGGCGCAGATCGGGGTGGCGGGGGCGATCGTCGGCATGGCCCTCACCGACCCGGCCTCGGGCGGCTGGGCGCTGACGCAGATGGCGCTGTTTGCGGTGCTGCTGGGCTTTATGTCGGCCACGCAAGACATCGTGATCGACGCCTACCGCATCGAAATCGCCCGCCCCGAGCAGCAGGGCCTGCTGTCGGCGGCCTACATCGCGGGCTACCGCGTGGGCATGATCGTGGCCGGGGCCGGGGTGCTGTTTCTGGCGGCGCACTGGGGCACGGCGCGCGGCAACTACCAGTTCGAGGCCTGGCAGTCGGCCTACCTGATCATGGCCTGCGTGATGGGCATCGGCATGCTGACCACGCTGCTCACGCCCGAGCCCGACTCCTCCCAGCAGCAGGCGCAGCTCGCCCCGGCCGGACAGCACCTGCGCCTGCTGGTGGTGTTTTTGTTCAGCGTGCTGGGCCTGGTGCTGGTGTTTTGGGGCGTGGGGCGGGTGGGCGCACCCCTTGTGGCGGGCAATGGTCCGCTCTGGAGCCTGCTGTTCGAGGCCAGCCGGATGGCGCTGGCGCTGGGGGCCGCCTTCGCCCTGGGCTGGACCCTGATCCGCATCGGGCTGGCCAGCGCCGACCAAGCGCGCATCACTTGGGTGGAACCGGTGCTCGATTTTTGGCAGCGCTACGGCTGGCGCACCGCGGCGCTGCTGCTGGCGCTGGTGGGGCTGTACCGCATCTCCGACATCGTGCTCGGTGTGATCTCCAACATTTTTTACCAGGACATGGGCTTTACCAAGCCCGAGATCGCCACCGCCGTCAAGACCTATGGCCTGGTGATCACCATCGCCGGTGGGTTTCTGGGCGGCATCTTGGCCTACCGGATCGGCGTCATGCGCGCGCTGATGTGGGGCGCGATCCTTTCCGCCGCCACCAACCTGGCCTTCATCGGCCTTGCCCTGGTGGGGCGCGACCTCACCTGGCTGTATTGGGTGGTGTCGATCGACAACCTGGCGGCCGGATTTGCCAGCGCCGCCTTCGTGGCCTTTTTGTCCAGCCTGACCAACATCCAGTTCACGGCGGTGCAGTACGCGATCTTTAGCTCGCTCATGACGCTGCTGCCCAAAACGCTGGGCGGCTACTCGGGCGCCATGGTCGATGGCATGGGCTACCCCGGCTTTTTCACGCTCACGGCGCTGCTCGGGGTACCGGTGATCGCGCTGGTCTGGCTGGCTGGGCGGCGGCTGCAAATCGCCGAGCGCCCGCCTTGAAGCCCTGCACCCGATTGGGCTGCCCTCCCCCAAACAGGGGATAGGCAAAGCCGTGCTGCACCTGCACAATCAAGCCCAGTCGCTGTCAACACAGTCAGATCAAGGGCGCATAAGACAGCCCACAGGGTGTGGCGGCCGCCAAACGGACCAGCCACTTTGGATCACAGTTTCCCAACGACGTCCTGATGGACTTCACGCCGCCTTCGGGCGGCTTTTTTTTGGCCCATCCCTGGGTGGCACGGCTGGGTTGTGCGGCCACACGCCAGCCCAGCGCCAGCAAAGGCTAAGCCGCCTTGGGCACCTGGCGCGGTCGACCCTGGTCGTCGATCGCCACGTAGGTCAGCGAAGCCTCGGTCACTTTCACGTAGCGGCCCTGGGCCGAGAAGCGCTCGGCGTACACCTCCACCTGCACCGTGATCGAGGTGTTGCCGATGCGCGTCAAGGTGGCGTAAAAGCTCAGGATGTCGCCCACCCGCACCGGCTGTTTGAAGATGAACTGGTTCACCGCCACGGTGGCGATGCGCCCCTGCGCCAGCCGCGCCGGCAGCACCGAACCGGCCAGATCGACCTGGGCCATGACCCAGCCGCCAAAAATGTCGCCGTTGGGGTTGCAGTCGGCCGGCATCGGGATCACCTTGAGCACCAGCTCGTGCTCGCAGGCGGGTTGGGGAATGCTGCTGGGATTGGTTCCGGGCCGGGCGGCGGCACCGGCTGCGGGGGTTGCGGGGTCTGCGTTTGTGCTCATCATGGGCCGCATTGTCGGGCATCGCCGCCCCACCCCCCTCTTGCCTGCGCCTGCAGCACCCAAACCGCACCGACGGGCACTGGCCCCTTTCGGCTCACCCCACCCCCGCCCCACTACCCGCTTGGAACGCCACCGGCAGCGAGGCGCGCAAATGCTCGATCCAGGCGCTGGCCGCCAGCGGCAGCCGGCGGTCGCGCCGCCACACCAGTTGCCACAGGCGCAGGATCGGGAAGCCCGTCATGGGCAACAGCGCCAGCCCCTCCTGCGCCGGGTCGGGGTCGAGCGCGTGGCGCGACAGCACCGCCAGCCCCAGCCCTGCGGCCACCGCATGCTTGATGGCCTCGTTGCTGCCCAGGGTCAGGCGCTCGTCGGGCTCAAGGCCGTTGGCGCGCAAGTGCTCAAGCACCACCTGGCGCGTGCCGGAACCGCTCTCGCGCCACAGCAGCGTCTGGCCCTTGAGCGCGCTCAGCGGCAGGCGGCGCCGTTGCGCCCACGGGTGCCCGGCCGGGCCAATCAGCACCAGTGGGTTGTCCAGCACCGGCAGCGTGTGCAGCGGCGGGAAGGTGGGTGGGCGCATCATCAGCGCCAGATCGACGCGCTCGCTGCGCAGCAGCTCCACCACGGCGTCGCGGTTGTGCACCGCCAGCTCGATGTCAATGCCCGGGTGCGTGCGCGCAAAGGCGCTGATCCACTGGGCGATGAAGTACTCGGTGGTGGTGACCCCCGCAATGCGCAGCGTGCCGCGCTTGAGCCCCTGCAGCGCCTGCAGCCCTTCTTCCAGCGCCTGCCAGCGCGTGAACACATCCAGCACCGCCTCGCGCAGCAGCGTGCCGCCCTCGGTGATCTGGATGCCGCGCCCGGCCGGCGCCAGCAGCGCCTGCCCCAGCGCGGCCTGCATCTCGTGCACCTGCGACGACACCGTGGGCTGCGCCAGGTGCAGCTCGCGCGCCGCAGCGGTGATCGAGCCCAGGCGCGCCACCGCCTCCCAGGTGCGCATCTGGGCAAAGCTGATACGGGGCGGGCGCAGCTTATTCATCGATATCGGTCTATGGGTCGCATACCGAATGATAATTTGATTACGATGAAAATTCGCGCCATACTACGAAATGGCCCGCAGCCCACAAGCGCTGCCGCGTCGAAGTTTGCAACGGTTCATCCACCCCAAGAGGAGCATCCCCCCATGAGCAACCTGGTCCCCATCACCGTCGCCCCAGGCGACGGCATCGGCCCCGAGATCACCGAAGCCACGTTGCGCGTGCTGCGCGCCGCCGGAGCGCTCATTGCGCCCGAGACCATCAGCGTCGGCGAAGCCCAGTACCTGGCCGGCCACAGCTCGGGCATTGCCCCCGAAAGCTGGGACAGCCTGCGCCGCACCCGCGTGCTGCTCAAAGGCCCCATCACCACCCCGCAAGGCGGCGGCTTCAAGAGCCTAAACGTGACCATCCGCAAAACGCTGGGCCTGTACGCCAACGTGCGCCCCTGCGTCACCTACCACCCCTTCGTGAAAACGCTGCACCCCACCATGGACTTGGTGATCGTGCGCGAAAACGAGGAAGACCTCTACGCCGGCATCGAGCACCGCCAGACCGATCAGGTCTATCAGTGCCTCAAGCTCGTCACCCGCCCCGGCTGCGAAAAAATCATCCGCTACGCCTTTGAGTACGCGGTCAAAAATGCGCGGCGCAAGGTCACGTGCATGACCAAAGACAACATCATGAAGATGACCGACGGCCTGTTCCACAAGGTCTTCGACGAAATCGCCAAAGAGTACCCGCAGATCGAAACCGATCACATGATCATCGACATCGGGGCGGCGCGGCTGGCCACGCGACCCGAGCGCTTCGACGTCATCGTCACGCTCAACCTCTATGGCGACATCATCAGCGACATCGCGGCCGAGATCACCGGCTCGGTTGGGCTGGCCCCGAGCGCCAACATCGGGGACCGCATCGCCATGTTCGAGGCCATCCACGGCAGCGCGCCCGACATCGCCGGCAAGGGCATCGCCAACCCCTCCGGCCTGCTGCTGGCCGCAGTGATGATGCTGATCCACATCGGCCAGTCCAAAGTCGCCGAAAAAATCCACAACGCCTGGCTGCGCACGATCGAAGACGGCATCATCACCGCCGACCTGCGCGGCTCGCTCAGCGTGGGCCGCCCCTTTGGCAGCATGGATTTTGCCGACGCCGTGATCGACCGCCTAGGCCAAGAGCCGAGCCAGCTCAAGCCGGTGCGCTACGCCGAGCCCGAGCAAACCGCCCTCGCCGCCTCGGCCGCCTCCAGCGCCAGCGCGCACGCCCCGCTGCCCGACCCGGTTTCGGTGAAGGCGCTGGTGGGGGTCGATGTGTTCGTGAATGCACGCCAAAGCGCCGACTTTTTGGCCGGCCAGTTGAGCGCGCTGGTGACACCGGCCTTTCATTTGCAGATGATCACCAACCGCGGCGTCAAGGTCTGGCCGGGCGGCTTCCCCGAGACCTTCTGCACCGACCACTGGCGCTGCCGCTTCGTGGCCGCCAACGGCGAGAGCGTGACGCACTTCGACCTGATCGAGCTGATGGAAGCGCTGGCGCAGCGCGGCATCGACTTCATCAAGACCGAAAACCTCTGCACCTTCGACGGCGAACGCGGCTACGCGCTCGGGCAGGGGCAGTAAGGGCGCACCCAGTCTGGGCGGAGGCGCGGGCATGGCCAGACCAGTGACCCGTTACAGGGCCCGATAAGCCCAGAGCTTCTATGATCGGGGGTTGCCCCCCGATCGAGTCGCTGCGCCCCTTGAACCCAGACCACCCCTCCACCGCTGCCCATCCTGCTGCCGCCATCGACTGCGGCACCCCGCTGGCGCAGGCCTTGCGCCAGCCTGCCGCGATGCTGCGCGTGCGCGGCGCGCGCACCCACAACCTGAAAAACATCGACCTCGACATCCCGAAAAACGCGCTGGTGGTGATCACCGGCCTGTCGGGATCGGGCAAATCCAGCCTCGCCTTCGACACCCTGTACGCCGAGGGCCAGCGCCGCTACGTCGAGAGCCTGAGCGCCTACGCGCGCCAGTTTTTGCAGCGCCTAGACAAGCCCGACGTCGATCTGATCGAGGGCCTGGCGCCGGCCATCGCCATCGAGCAAAAAGCCACCAGCCACAACCCGCGTTCGACCGTGGGCACCGTGACCGAAATCCACGACTACCTGCGCCTGCTCTACGCCCGCGTCGGCACCCCACACTGCCCCGAGCACGGCCAGGCGCTGCAAGCGCAGACCGTGAGCCAGATGGTGGACCACGTGCTGGCCTTGCCCCCCGGCACCAAGCTGCTGCTGCTGGCCCCGATTGCGCGCGCCCGCAAGGGCGAGTTCGCCGACACCCTGGCCGAGCTGCAGGCGCAAGGCTTTGTGCGCTTCCGGCTCGACGGCCAGGTGCTGGAGGCCGAGCGCCTGCCCGCGCTCAAGCGCCACGGCAAGCACGACCTCGACGTGGTGATCGACCGCCTCAAGGTGCGTGCCAGCGCGCCCGCCGAAAACCCACTGCCCGGCGGCGCAGAAACCGGCCCGTCCAGCCCCCTCGCCGCCCCACCCGACGAAGCCGCCGAGCAGCGCCAGCGCCTGGCCGAGAGCTTCGAGACCGCCTTGCGCCTGGGCGAAGGCAAGGCGCTGGTGCTGGAGCTTGACAGCGGGCGCGAGCACCTCTTTAGTGCGCGCTTTGCCTGCCCGCAGTGCGCCTACGCGCTCGACGAGCTGGAGCCGCGCCTGTTCTCCTTCAACTCGCCGCTGGGTGCCTGCCCCGGCTGCGAGGGCCTGGGCCACGTGGAGCGCTTCGACCCTGCGCGCGTGGTGGCCTTCCCCAGCCTGAGCCTGGCCGCCGGGGCCATCAAAGGCTGGGACCGGCGCAACGCCCAGGCCTTTGGCGTGCTGCAAAACCTGGCCACGCATTACGGCTTCGAGCTCGAAGCACCTTGGGAAAATCTGCCCGAATCGGTGCACCAGGTGCTGCTGCACGGCTCGGGTGCGCAAGAAATCGCCTTCGATTACGCCTTCGACGCCGGCCAGACCGTGCGCAAGCACCACCCCTTCGAGGGCCTGCTGCCGAATCTGGAGCGGCGCTGGCGCGAGAGCAGCAACCCCACCGTGCGCGAAGAACTGGCGCGCCAGCGCAGCACCCAGGTCTGCCCGCAGTGCCACGGCAGCCGCCTGCGGCCGCAGGCGCGCCATGTCTATGTGGGCCAGGGCGAGCAGGCGCGCGCCATCTACCAGATCGGCCAGGTCACGCTGGCGCAGGCGCTGCACTGGTTCGAAGCCCTGCAGTTGCACGGCGCCAAGGCCGAGATCGGGGCTCGGGTGCGGCGCGAAATCGCTGCCCGGCTGCAGTTTCTCAACGACGTCGGGCTGGGCTACCTGAGCTTGGAGCGCAGCGCCGAAACCCTCAGCGGCGGCGAGGCGCAGCGCATTCGGCTGGCAAGCCAGATCGGCTCCGGCCTCTCGGGCGTGCTGTACGTGTTGGATGAGCCCAGCATCGGGCTGCACCAGCGCGACAACGAGCGCCTGATCGCCACCCTGCAGCGCCTGCGCGAACTGGGCAACAGCGTGCTGGTGGTCGAGCACGACGAGGACATGATCCGCGCCGCCGACCACGTGATCGACCTCGGCCCCGGCGCCGGGGTACACGGCGGGCGCGTCATGGCGCAAGGCACGTGCGCGCAACTCATGGCCACGCCGGGCTCGCTCACCGGTGCCTACCTCTCGGGCGCGCGCCGCATCGAGGTGCCCGCCAAGCGCAAAGCCTTCAACTCCACCACCGGCGCCGCCCTGCGCCTGCTGCAGGCCAGCGGCCACAACCTGCGCGCAGTCAGCGCCGCCTTCCCCGTGGGCCTGTTCACCTGCGTCACGGGGGTCAGCGGCTCCGGCAAATCGACGCTGGTCAACGACACCCTGTACCGCGCCGTGGCGCGGCATCTCTACCGCAGCCACGACGAACCGGCACCGCACCAAGGCCTGGAAGGGCTGGAGCATTTCGACAAGGTCATCAACGTCGATCAAAGCCCGATCGGGCGCACCCCGCGCAGCAACCCGGCCACCTACACCGGGCTTTTTACCGGCATCCGCGAGCTGCTGGCCGAGGTGCCCGCAGCGCGCGAACGCGGCTACGGCCCTGGGCGCTTTAGCTTCAACGTGGCGCAATCGGCCGGCGGTGGCCGCTGCGAAGCCTGCCAAGGCGATGGCGTGGTCAAGGTCGAAATGCACTTTTTGCCCGACGTGTACGTGGCCTGCGACATCTGCCAGGGCCAGCGCTACAACCGCGAAACGCTGGCGGTGCAGTACAAGGGCAAGCACATCGCCCAGATTCTGGATCTCACGGTCGAGCAAGCCAGCGCCTTCTTCCAGGCCGTGCCCACGCTGCAGCGCAAGCTGCAAACCCTGCTCGACGTCGGGCTGGGCTACCTGCGCCTGGGCCAGAGTGCCACCACGCTCTCGGGCGGCGAGGCGCAGCGCGTCAAGCTGGCGCTGGAACTCTCCAAGCGCGACACCGGCCGCACCCTCTACATCTTGGACGAGCCCACCACCGGCCTGCACTTTGCCGACATCGAGCTGCTGCTCAAGGTGCTGCACCAGTTGCGCGACGCCGGCAACACCATCGTCGTGATCGAGCACAACCTGGACGTGATCAAAACCGCCGACTGGCTGATCGACATGGGCCCCGAAGGCGGCGCCGGGGGCGGCCAGGTGCTGGCCTGCGGCAGCCCGGAGCACGTCGCCGCCTGCACAGCCAGCCACACCGGGGCTTTTTTGCGCCGGATGCTGTCGGCGGCCGCATCCCCAACCACGACCCAACCATGAACCCCTACGACTTCGACCTTTTTGTCATCGGCGGCGGCAGCGGCGGCGTGCGCGCCGCGCGCATGGCGGCGCAGCGCGGCGCACGCGTGGCGCTGGCCGAGGCCAGTGGCCAGGCCGGGCTGGGCGGCACCTGCGTCAACGCCGGCTGCATCCCCAAAAAACTCTACGGCTACGCCGCCCACTATGCCACGGCGCAGCGCGAGTCGCAGGGCTACGGCTGGGAGGGGCCGGCGGCGCGGCTGAACTGGGCCACCCTCAAGGCGAACCGGGCGCGCGAGCTGGCGCGGCTCAACGCCGTCTATGCCGATATGCTGCGCGCCAGCGGCGTGACGCTGCTAGAGGGCAGCGCGCGCCTGCTCGACCCGCACACCCTGAGCCTGGCCAGCCTGAACGCCGACGGCTCGCCGGGGCAGCGCACCTTCAGCGCCGAGCGCATCCTCATCGCCACCGGGGCCGCGCCCTTCTTGCCGCATTTTCAGGGGCGCGAACACGCCCTGAGCTCGACCGAGCTGTTCGAGATCGAGCCCTTTCCGCAGCGGCTGCTGGTGGTCGGCGGCGGCTACATTGCTTGCGAGCTGGCTTCCATCTTTCACGGCCTGGGCGCGCAGGTGACGCAGCTCTACCGGGGCGAGCAGATTTTGCGCGGCTTCGACGACGAGCTGCGCCACTTCCTGGCCGCCGAGCTGCTCAAGCAGGGGCTGGACTTGCGCCTGCAAGCCGGCGTGCTGAGCCTGGAGCGCCACGCCGACGGCCTGCACGCCGCGCTCGAAGACGGTAACACCCTGGTGGTGGATGCGGCGCTCTACGCCACCGGGCGCCGCCCCAATGTGCAGGGGCTGGGGCTGGAAGCGCTCGGTGTGGCCCAGGGTCCACAGGGCGAGATCGTGGTTGATGCGCGGTATCAGACCAGCGTGCCCAGCGTCTATGCCGTGGGCGACGTGACGGCGCAACTGCAACTCACGCCGGTGGCGCTGGCGCAGGCCATGCGCATGGTCGAGCACCTGTATGGCCCAGACCCGAACCGCCCCGGCCACTCCTCCCCAGCGCCCGATTTCGACCTGGTTCCCACCGCCGTGTTCACCCACCCCTGCCTTGCCAGTGTGGGCCTGAGCGAAGCGCAGGCGCGCCAACGCTACGGGCAGGTGAGCATTTACCGCAGCGAATTCCGTGCCCTGCGCCACACCCTGAGCGGCAGCAGCGAGCGCACGCTGATCAAGCTCATCGTCCACGACGACACCGACCGCGTGCTCGGCCTGCACATGGTCGGCGCGGAAGCGGGCGAGATCGTGCAAGGCTTTGCCGTGGCGCTGCAAGCCGGGGCCACCAAGGCGGTGTTCGATGCCACACTCGGCATCCACCCCACCGCCGCCGAGGAATTTGTGACCCTGCGCACGCCGCTGCGGCGCGCGGCCACGCCCTGAGCGCAAGGTTTGGGCCTAGCGCCGCAACAGCGCGGCGGCTTCGTCGCTCTGTGCGTGCTCGAAAGCAGGTGCGAAATCATCCAGCTCCTGCGCGCGCAAACCCACCGTTGGGTCGAGCGCCAGCGGGCGCCAGTGCGACACCGCCGCCTGCACCTGAGCCAGCACGGTCAGGGCTTGCTCGGTGTCCAGCGCGAAGTAGGCCGCTCGGGCCAGCAACATCCGCACATCGGTGATGGGCCCGTCCTGCTCCGACAGCCAGGTCTTGGATTCGCGCTCCTTGTCAGGAAAGGGGTTGAGGTCAAAAGCCGGTGCCAGGCGCCACAGTCCTTGCCCCACGTGCAGAAAACCAAGGTTTTGCAGGTGATCGTCCACGTTGCTGATGAGCAGATTGAACACCAGGCGGCGCCAGAGCTGCTGCACATCCTGGGTGGGGGCATGGCCGTGCGCGCGGATGGCATCGGCGATCTCGGTGTAGCTGCGCTCCTCTTGGCGCGAGGCCTGCAACAGGGTGGCCGCCGACTGATAGGGGATGCGGCCATCTGCGCCATGGCGATCGAAACGGCGGATGACGGCCACCGGCACCTCGTCGATTTGCACGATGCGCGCGGATGCGGCCTCAAGCCCCGCTTTGGCCGCCAGCTTGAGGGCCAACACCTCCCCACGGGTCACGCTGCGCGCATCGCCCACGCTCGGGAACTTGCCGATGGCCAGCCAGCCGTCCTCTTCCAGAATGGTGCACTTGGGGCGCATCCCCCCGAGCGAAGTGCCCTTGCCTTGCAGGTAGCGCAAGTCCTCGGTGGTTTCATGCCCCCGCTCGATGGCGCGGCTGGCCCGGAACACCCGCTCCAGCTCGATCAACGGCGGTGTGCTGCGCCGCCCGGCGGCGGCCGTCTGCTGAAAGTGCCCCCCGGCATCGCGCAGCCGCAAGGCACCCACCCGGCTAAAGTCATCGACCGCCAACAGGTAGTCCAGCTCGGTGAGCGCGGGCAGGCTGGGATCGTTTTTCCGGCGCCTGGCATGGTCGCGGGCGATCACGCGCCGTCCCCAGGCATCCGGGCTGGTGTCGGCGAGGGCACCGTAAAAAACCGAATCGTGCGCCGAAGCCGCCTTGCGGCTCTGGTAGCCCGGCACCAGTTGCAAATCGGCCGAGACGTTGAAGCGCTCTGGATGGGCCAGCCAGGCTGCATCGTAGGCGAAGGCGCTGTGCTCGCGCTGGCCTTGCCGCACATACACGAGCGCACCCAGCGGCAGGCCGGCTTGGCCGATGCACAGCTCGACCTGACGGCGCACCGGCACGGACTCGGCCTTCACAGCGCCCCCGAACCGTGGGGCCTGCTGCGCACGCGCTTGGGCAGTTGCTCGTCCATCAGCAGCAGTCCGATGTCGTCGTTTGCGGTATCGAGCAAGCGCTCCAGTGCCTGAATCTCGCCAAAAACGTACAAGGCGCGGGCAAAGAAGTGGATCGGCACGCGCGCATCCCCCTTTTCCATGCGCCGCACCGTGGACAGGGAAGCCCCCATGCGTTCGGCCAGCGAGGCCTGCGAGAAGTGGCGCCGCCGACGCGCCAGCGAAACATCGCTGCCAAGCTTTTGCAGCGCCCGCTGGACCGGCAAAGGAATCTGGGATTCCATCTTAGGAAACCTCAAGAGAATTGTTATTTGGCATTAGCAATCCATTTGGAACGATTATAAACAATGCCGGCCAGCGTCACAACGCTCTCTGCACCTATTCACAATCCCGCGCCACAATCGCCCCATGCAGCACCGCCCACCCCACAGCCCGCCCTTTAGCCCTCCGCAAAGCTACACCGACGCCGCCGCCGCGCTGGCCCAGGTGCAAGCCCTGTACCAGCGCGCCGTGGCGCACCTGCGCGGGGCTCTGCACGAATTCGTGCGCGCCAGCCAAAACAGCCCGGGCACGGCAGCAGATCCCGATAGAGGCCCCCATGCGGCCGCGCAACGCATCCGCGCCTGCTACCCCTTCGTGCGCCTGCACTGCCACAGCGCCCACGGCGGCCCCAGCCTGGGCGCACACAGCCGCCTGAGCTACGGCTTCGTCGCTGGCCCCGGCCGCTACGAAACCACCCTGACCCGGCCCGACCTGTACGCCGGCTACTACCTGGAGCAGTTCCAGTTGCTGCTGCTCAACCACGGCGGCGCGCTCGAAGTGGGGGTGAGCAACCAGCCCATTCCGCTGCACTTTGCGCTGGCCGAGCACGAGCACTTGGAGGGCGACCTGAGCCCGGCCCAGCGCGCCGCGCTGCGCGAGCGCTTCGACCTGCCCGACCTGAGCCAGATGGACGACGGCATCGCCAACGGCACCCACGTGAGCGCCAGCCACGAAGCGCAGCCGCTGGCGCTCTTTACGGCGGCCCGGGTCGATTACTCGCTGCAACGGCTGCGCCACTACAGCGGCACCGCCCCGGCCTGGTTCCAGAACTTCGTGCTCCTGACCAACTACCCCTTTTATGTGGATGAGTTCATCCGCCTCGGGCAGGCCGAGCTGGCGCGCCCAGGCAGCGCCTACCTGGCCTTGGTCGAGCCCGGCAACCTGATCACCCCACGCGCCAATTTAAGCGCCGCCGAGCAGCAACTGCTGCACGATTTAAGCCAAGGCCAGCCCGGCAGCGCCCTGCCGCGCCTGCCACAAATGCCGGCCTACCACCTGCTGCGCGCCGACGGCAGCGGCATCACGCTGATCAACATCGGCGTCGGGCCCAGCAACGCCAAGACCATCACCGACCACGTCGCCGTGCTGCGCCCGCACGCCTGGCTGATGCTGGGCCACTGCGCGGGCTTGCGCAACAGCCAGCAACTGGGCGACTACGTGCTGGCCCACGCCTACGTGCGCGAAGACCACGTGCTCGACGAAGAGCTGCCGCTGTGGGTGCCCATTCCGGCGCTGGCCGAAATCCAGCTCGCCTTGGAGGGCGCCGTGGCCGACGTGACCGGTTTGGAGGGGCCCGAGCTCAAGCGCATCCTGCGCACCGGCACCGTGGCCAGCACCGACAACCGCAACTGGGAGCTGCTGCCCGACCAGACCCCGCAGCGCCGCTTCAGCCAGAGCCGCGCCGTGGCGCTCGACATGGAGAGCGCCACCGTCGCCGCCAACGGCTTTCGCTTTCGCGTGCCGTACGGCACCTTGCTGTGCGTGAGCGACAAGCCGCTGCACGGCGAAATCAAGCTGCCCGGCATGGCCAACGCCTTTTACCGCGAGCGCGTGGACCAACACCTGCGCATCGGCCTGCGCGCCATCGAGCGCCTGCGCGCCGGTGGCGTCGACCAGTTGCACAGCCGCAAGCTGCGCAGCTTTGCCGAAGTGGCGTTTCAGTAGCGGCCCACCCTACAATGCGCGCATGAACAAAACGTACGACGTGGCCGTTCTGGGGAGCGGCGTGGTGGCGCACGCGCTGGCGCTGTTGCTGGCGCGCGAGCGGCTGCGGGTGGCCCTGCTGCGCCAGCCCGCAAGCCCTGCGGCCGGCCCCGACATCCGCGCCTACGCCCTCAACCAGGCCGCGCACGACTTGCTGACCGATTTGCGCGTCTGGCCCCAAGCCCCGGCCGTGACACCGGTGCGCCAGATGTGGGTCTGCGAACCCGACGACGAGCGCGCCGCCACCCTCAAGCTGCAGCCCCCGGTGGCCACCCAGCCGCTGGCATGGATCGTCGATGTGCCGGCGCTGGAGCAGCACCTGCAGCAGGCCGTGGCGTATCAGGGCACGATCGAACCGGTCGACCAGCCCGTCCCGGCCGCGCTGACCGTGATCTGCGAGGGCAAGCACAGCCGCACCCGGGCCCAATACGGGATCGAGTACGAGGTGCAAGCCTACGCCCACACGGCCGTGGCGGCGCGGCTGCGCTGTGCGCTCCCCCACGAGGGCGTGGCGCGCCAATGGTTCCAAAACGGCGACGTGTTGGCGCTGCTGCCCATGGATGGCCCCGAGGGCAACTTGGTGGCCTTGGTCTGGTCGGTGCAACACGCACGCGCCGCCGAGTTGCTGGCCCTGTCGGCGCCCGCCTTCGCCGACGCCGTGGGCCAGGCTTGCGGCCACGCGCTGGGGGCCATGAGCACCGAAGGCCAGCCCGCGGGTTGGCCCCTGCAACTGTCGCGCGCCCGCCACTGGGTTCGGCCCGGCGTGGCGCTGGCCGGTGACGCCGCCCACGCCATGCACCCCTTGGCCGGCCAAGGCCTGAACATGGGCCTGGGCGATGTGGCCGAACTTGGCCGGGTGCTGCGCGAGCGCGAATACTGGCGCAGCCCAGGCGACTGGCGCCTGCTGCGCCGCTACGAGCGCGCCCGGCGCGCCGATTTCGACCGCATGGCCACGCTCACCGACGGCCTCTACGGCCTGTTTGGCCACAGCGACACCCGCATCCAGGCGCTGCGGCGCTGGGGGCTGCGTGCGTTTGACCAACTCAAACCGCTCAAGCACTTGGCCATTCGCCAAGCCCAGGGCAGCGGCCCTGTCCGCCCTGCACCCGGCCCCCTCTAAACCACCAAGCACCATGCACACTTTCACCGGGTCTGCCACGGGCCTTTTGCTGCGTCACCTCACCGGGCTCACCTTTGTGCTGTGCCTGCTGCTGGGTGCCAGCGCCACCGCCTCGGCCAACGAAGCCGCCATCCGCGCCAACCTGGCCGAGCGCCTGCCCAACCTGCCGCGCATCGACGAAGTGCGCCCCACCCCAATGCGCGGGCTGTTCGAGGTGCGCGTCAATCAAAACCAGATTTTTTACACCGACGCCGAGGGCAGCTTCATCCTGCAGGGCCAACTGATCGACACCCGCAGCCGCAACAACCTGACCGAGCAGCGCGTCGAGCAGCTCAGCGCCATCGCCTTCGATCAGTTGCCGCTGCGCGATGCCTTCACCATCGTGCGTGGCAACGGCCAGCGCCGGCTGGCGGTGTTCCAAGACCCCAACTGCGGCTTTTGCAAACGGCTGGAACGCGACCTGAGCCGCCTCAACCACGTCACCATCCACATCTTTTTGTACCCCATACTGGGGCGCGACTCGCTTGCCAAATCCAAGCGCATCTGGTGCGCCCGCAACCGCGCCCAGGTGTGGGAAAACTGGATGCTGCGCAACGCCGAGCCGCCGGCGGCCAATTGCGACACGGCGGCCTTACAACGCAACATCGCCTTTGGCCAGCGGCACCAGATCACCGGCACCCCCACCACCTTTTTTGCCGACGGCACGCGCCTCTCGGGCGCGGCCGGGTTCGAGGCGATTGAGCAGCGCCTGGTTGCGGCAGCGGCGCCAGCGCGTTGAACGGGCCACGAGCCCCATCCTGACCATGCCCAAGCCCGCCCCCACGGTCCACGCCGCTGCACCCGCCCTCCCCACCCTCCCCCCCAGCGCCCCCGGCCCGCGCTACCGCGTCGATCTCGTCGACCTGCACGCCCACCTATACCAGCTCAGCTTGTTCGTAACGCAGCCAGCGCGGCTGCAGCGCCTGAGCCTGCCGGTGTGGATTCCGGGCAGCTACTTGGTGCGTGAATTTTCCCAGCACCTGCAAGGCTTGAGCGCCGATTGCGACGGCCACGCCGTGCCGCTGCGCCAGCTCAACAAAAACACCTGGGAGGCCGCCACCCCGGCCGGTGCGCAGGTGCTGCGGCTGCGCTACCAGGTCTATGCCTTTGATGCCTCGGTGCGCAGCGCCTGGCTGGATGCCGAGCGCGCCTTCTTCAACCCCACCAGCCTGTGCCTGCGCGTGCACGGGCAAGAGGCGCTGGCGCACCGGATCGAGGTCTATGGCAGCGCGGCCACCCAAGGCTGGCAAGCCGCCACCGCCTTGCCCGATGCCGATGCCGATGCCGCCAGCCCTGCGACTTCCCCGGCGCAAACCCACGCCACCCCTGCCCCCCACTGCCTAGGCCGCTGGCAGGCCGCCGACTACGACGAACTGGCCGACAGCCCCTTCGAGCTGGGCCGGTTTTGGAGCGCCGCCTTCACCGTGCGCGGGGTGCCGCACCGGCTGGTCGTCAGCGGGGCCGGGCCGGGCTTTGACGGCGCGCGCCTGCTGCGCGACACCGAGGCCATTTGCCAGGCCGGCATCGCGTTCTGGCACGGCGCACAGGAAGCGCCACCCTTTGGGCACTACCTGTTTTTGCTCAACGCCCGCTTTGATGGCTACGGCGGGCTGGAACACCGCCACAGCACCGCCCTGATCTGCCGCCGCAACGACCTGCCGCAGTGCAGCGCCCCAAGCACCCAGGCCGGCGCGGCCAGCCCCGCAGCGCTCAGCGCCAGCGAGGGCTACACCGCCCTGCTCGGCCTCATCAGCCACGAATACTTCCACACCTGGCACGTCAAGCGCCTGCGCCCGCAAGCGTTCGCCCGCTACGACTACGACGGTGAAAACTACACCGAGCTGCTGTGGCTGTTCGAAGGCTTCACCAGCTATTACGACGACCTGCTGCTGCGCCGCGCCGGCCTGATCGACGAGGCCTGCCACCTGCAACTGTTGAGCAAGACCCTCAACCAGGTGCTGCAAAGCCCAGGCCGCTTGGTGCACAGCCTGGCCCAAGCCAGCTTCGAGGCTTGGACCAAGTACTACCGCGTCACCGAAAACAGCCCCAACGCCACCGTGAGTTACTACGCCAAGGGCGCGCTGGTGGCGCTGGCGCTCGATTTGCAGTTGCGCGCCGAAGGCCGCAGCACCCTCGACGAGGTGCTGCGCGCCCTCTACCGGCGCTGCCAAGGCGGCCCCATGCAAGAGGCCGACCTGCTGGCCGTGTTGGAGCAATGCGCCGGGCGCAGCTACGCCGCCGAAATTCAGGCCTGGGTGCATGGCTGCGCCGACCTGCTCACGGCCTCTGGCGCCGTGCCCGGCTTGCCCGAGTTGCTGCGCGCCCAAGGCATAGACTGGCAGACCGAACCCGCGCGGCTGGCCCAGCGCCTGGGGCTGCGCGTGAGCGAAACCGAGGGCCTGCAGATCAAAAACGTGCTGCGCGGCTCGCTGGCCGAGCAGGCCGGGCTGGCTGCGGGCGACGAATGGCTGGGCATAGAAGTCGAGGCCGCCCCGCCCCCAGCAGGGGATACCACCCTGGGCGCAACGCCCACACCCACCAGCGCCTGGCGCGTGCGCAAACTCGACGACGTGGCGCAATGCGCCCATGGACTAAGCCAGATCGTGGCCTTGGTGGCGCGCGACGGCCGGCTGCTGCGCCTGCCGCTGCGCTGGCCCGATCCGGCCAGCCCCGAAACGCAGACCGTGCGTCTGGTGCGCGCAGCCCTGCTGGGTTCGGCCACCGAGGCCGCCCCGGCCGCACGCACCGCCACGGCCCCAGCCCATCCCCACCCAGATAACGCCATCGCCCCCACCCGCCCTTGGTGGCCCGAGTGAGCAGCGCGCCGCCATGCACCCGCGTTATAGTGGCGCCTTAGCCATACCCTTAGCGAGACCACCCATGAGCCAGCCCTACGAATTGATCCTGGTGCGCAGCGAAGGCCGCGTCGGCCTCATCACCCTCAACCGCCCCAAGCAACTCAACGCCCTCAACGATGCGCTGATGGACGAGCTCGGCGCCGCCCTCAAGGCCTTCGATGCCGACGAGGGCATCGGCTGCATCGTCCTCACCGGCAGCGAAAAAGCCTTTGCCGCCGGGGCCGACATCGGGGCCATGGCCAGCTACAGCTTTGCCGATGTGTACAAGGGCGACTACATCACGCGCAACTGGGAGGCCATGCGCAGCATTCGCAAGCCCATCATCGCCGCGGTGAGCGGCTTTGCCTTGGGCGGCGGCTGCGAGCTGGCCATGATGTGCGACTTCATCATCGCCGCCGACAACGCCAAATTCGGCCAGCCCGAAATCAAGCTCGGCATCATCCCCGGCGCCGGCGGCACCCAGCGCCTGCCGCGCGCCGTGGGCAAATCCAAAGCCATGGACCTAGCCCTCACCGGCCGCATGATGGACGCCAGCGAGGCCGAACGCGCCGGCCTAGTGAGCCGCGTGGTGCCGCTGGACAAGCTGCAAGACGAGGCGTTGGCCGTCGCCCTGACCATCGCCGGTTTCTCGCAAATCGCCGTCATGGCCGCCAAAGAGGCCGTCAACAAGGCCTTCGAGGGCAGCTTGGCCGACGGCATGGCCTTCGAGCGCCGCCTGTTCCACGCCCTGTTTGCCACCGCCGACCAAAAAGAAGGCATGGCCGCCTTCGTCGAAAAGCGCCCGGCGCAGTTTCGGCACCAGTAAAGCCTGCTACAATGCTGGGCTTCAAGGCGCTTTAGCTCAGCCGGTTAGAGCGACGGAATCATAATCCGCAGGTCCGGGGTTCGAATCCCTGAAGCGCCACCAAACAACTCAAAAATCAAGCCAGCTTTCGAGCTGGCTTTTTTATTGATCAGCCCTAAGCCGGTCAGCCGAAAAAATCAGGGTTTACACCTACTCCGAAATCCCTGCACATTGATAGATATGCAGGATTTTTCCGCGCCACGCCGCTGCGCTTAAGGCAAAATAGCACGATCGTTCGTTTCATCCACTCACCGATCATGCAACACCCGTTCGCCAACACGCCCCGCCCTTGGGTCGCTGTGTATCGAGCAGTCGGTATCACGCCCGAGCTGCCACCGCTGAGCCACCCCAACCTGGGGGCTTTCGTGCACGACGCCTGCACGCGCTGGGCGCGCGAGAGCCAAGTCAAGGCGGCGTTCACCTGCGTCGTGCCCAACGGCATGAACGGCAGCCTGAGTTTTGCCAAGGTCGATGAGCTGTCGGACTACTTCGCCGCCTACCTGCGCGAGGTGCTGGGTCTGCATGCGGGCGACCGGGTGGCGGTGCAGATGCCCAACGGCTTGGCCTATCCGGTGGTGGCGTTTGGCATTTTGAAGGCCGGCTGCGTGCTGGTCAACACCAACCCGCTCTACACCCCGGCAGAAATGGTGCATCAGTACAAAGACGCCGGCGTCAAGGCCTTGGTGCTGATCGACATGTTTGCCGACAAGCTGCCCTCGGTGCTGTCCATGACCACCATCAAGCACGTGGTGCTGGCCGGAGTGCCGGAGTTTTTCCCGATCATCCCCAAGGCCATCATTCGTGGCGTGCAAAAGGTTTGGGCGCAGGTGCTGCCGCCGGTCACGGTGCCGCACACGCGCATTGCCGCTGCGCTGGCGCAGGGCCGCGCCGCACTGCAAAAGGCCGGTGGCCGCCTGCACGCGCAGAACTACTGGAAAGCCATCCAGCCGCACGAACTGGCGCTGCTGCAATACACCGGTGGCACCACTGGCGTGAGCAAAGGTGCCATGATCAGCCACGGCAACCTGCTCAACAACGTGCAGCAAATGCTGGCCATGGGCGGCACCCACATGGAGCCCGGCAAGGAATGCGTGCTGACGGCGCTGCCCATTTATCACATCTTTGCATTTACGGCCAATTTGCTCGGTTTTCTGGCCATCGGCGCGCAAAACATCCTCATCCCCAGCCCGCGTCCGGTGCAAAACCTGCAGCGCGCGGTCGAAAACTACCCCATCACCTGGATGACGGGCGTCAACACGCTCTACAACGGCTTGCTCAACGAAGAGTGGTTCGTGGCCTACCCGCCGCGCAAGCTCAAAGCCTCCATTGCCGGCGGTACCTCGCTGCACAACGCCGTCGCCAAGCGCTGGCGCGAAGTGACCCAAACCCCGATCGCCGAGGGCTACGGCCTGACCGAGACCTCGCCCGTGGTGAGCTTCAACCCCTTGCACGGCGAGCCGCGCCTAGGCAGCATCGGCATTCCGGCGCCGGGCACCGACATTCGTCTGGTGGATGAAAATGGCGTTGACGTGAGCTTTGGCCAAGGGGGTGAGATTTACGTCAAAGGCCCGCAAGTCATGCAGGGCTACTGGAACCAGCCGGCCGAAACCGCTGCGGTGCTGCGCGACGGCTGGCTCGCCACCGGCGACGTGGCCGAGATGGACGACCAAGGCTTTATGCACATCGTCGATCGCAAAAAGGACATGATCCTAGTTTCGGGCTTCAACGTCTACCCCAACGAGATCGAAGAAGTAATCGCCGAGATGGACGCGGTGCTCGAAGTGGCCGTGGTCGGCACCCCGGACGAAAAAACCGGCGAGGCGGTGCGCGCCTACGTGGTGCACAACCCTGAGCACGACGGGGAACTGCAGCCCGAGGCCGTGATCGCCCACTGCCGCAAGTTCTTGGCCGCCTACAAGGTGCCCAAGTCGATCGTGATCCGCGAAGAACTGCCCAAAACGGTGGTCGGCAAGGTGCTGCGCAAAAACCTCAAGGCCGAAGTCAAGGCCGAGTGGCAAGAGCAGCTCCGGGCCAACCTGCACCCTTGAGCGCTGCCAGCCATCGAATGAAACCGGAGACCGAATCCCATGATCACCGAATTTGAAACCCAATTGCTCGGCCTAATGATGATGGTCATCATGCTGGGCATGGGCGCCTCGCTCACCTACCGCGATTTCCTGATTGCCTTTCGCCGCCCCAAAGGCGTGCTGGTGGGCATGGTGTGCCAGTACGGCATCATGCCTTTTCTGGGCTTTTCGCTGGCCATCGTGCTCGATTTCCCGCCCGCCATCGCTGCCGGCCTGATCCTCATGGCCTGCATGCCCGGCGGCACCACCTCCAACATTTTCAGCTATTTCAGCAAGGGCGTGCTGGCGCTGTCGATCATGATGACCAGCGTCTCGACCTTGGTGGCCCTGGTCATGGTGCCGGCGCTGCTGGCCTTCTACACCGGGGCGGCCGGCATTGGCGGCGAATTCAGCGTGCCGGCCACCAACGTGGCCCAGGTGTTGGTGGTGCTGCTGGTGCCCACCATGATCGGCATGGTGCTGCGCAAGGTCAACCCCAACATCGGGGCCACGATGGAGCTCATCGGCAGCTTCATGGGCATCGTGGTGATTGTGTTCCTGCTTGCCACCTGGGTGCCGCGCAACCACGAGCTGTTGGCTATCACGCCCTTTAGTGTCTATTTTGCTTCCATCGGGCTGGGTTTGATTGGCATGGCGCTGGGCTTTGGCTTGGCGCGCCTGCTGCGCCAAGACCGCAACCGCAGCCGCACCATCGCGCTCGAAACCGGCATTCAGAACGGGCCGCTGGCGGTGTTGATCGTGACCTTAAGCTTCAGCGGCGCCATCCAGCAAGATGTGCTGCTGATCCCGGTGCTGTACTCGCTCTTCATCGTGATTTCCAGCACCTTCGTCACGCTGTACTTCCGCCGCTTGGCCGACCGCGAAGCGCTGGCACGCGACCAGGCCAAAACGGGTACCGTGCTGCAAGCCTCGCGCTAAACTGCGGCGCATGACCGCCGTTTGCGCTGCACCCAAGCTGTTGCACTGGCTGCTGCTGGCCACCGCGCTGGCACTGGCCAGCGCGCCCGCTAGGTCCCAGTCCAGCCCACTGGAGGGCCGCGTGATTGCGGTGGCCGACGGCGACACCGTGACCGTGCTCGACGCGCAACAGCGCCGGCACCGGGTGCGCTTGCTCGGCATCGACGCGCCCGAGCGCGCGCAGCCTTGGGGCGCAGAATCGGGGGCCTACCTAGAAGCCAAAGTCATGCAGCAAGACGTGCAGGTGGCCTTTGCCAAGACCGACCGCCATGGGCGCCTGATCGGCACCGTGCGCCTACAGGGGCTAGACGTGAACCTGCAAATGCTGCGTGCCGGTCTGGCCTGGCACCACAAACCCTATGCCGCCGACCAGTGGCTGCTGGAGCGCTGGCGCTACGCCCGCGCCGAACGCCAGGCGCAGCGCGAGCAGCGCGGTCTGTGGGCCGACCCCGCCCCCACCCCTCCTTGGGAGTTTCGCCAACAGCAGCGCGCCAGGCGCTAAGCCTTTGCGCCGCCCCATCTACAGCCGCGCCAGCAGCCTAGATGGGTTGACGCGCACCCGCACCTCGTCTGCCGCCACGCCAGCCTTGACCTGAAACGCCGCCTCCGAGGTATCGCGCAGGGCCGGCTCTCCCAAAGGCAGGCCTTGGCGCCCCACCAAGGCAAAAACCAGTGGGGCGTTGGCGCGGCGACCGCGGCGCACCACCACCGCCAATTCTCCATTCTCCAATTGCACGTAGCTACCCGGTATATGCACCCCCACCGTTTTGATGAAAGCCGCTCCCAGCGGCGCCGCCTGCCCGTTTTCGGTCAGATAGGCGTCACGAGCGGCCACGTGTGCCGGCTGGCTGCGCCGGCTGGCGCGCGGGCTGATGCGTGCCACAAACACGTCGGCCATGGCCAGCAAATGCGCCGCCAGTTCAGAGGGGGCGCAACCGGCCAAGTTAAGCAAATCGGGCCGGCGCTGGTGGTGGTGGCGCACCAGGTCCAACCACGCTCCGTCACCCACTCCCAGCGCCTGCAAAATGCGCACCCCATCGAGCGGATGGCGGTGGACGCGCGCGCGCATGGCTTCATCCAAAGGCTCCAGACGCAGCGCGAGCTCGTCTTGCAGCCTCGTCATGCCTATGTTCATGGTCAGCGCAGCGCGCATCAGGCTGCGCTGCAGCGGCTCGTGGCTGGCCAGCAAGGGCGTACCCACCAGCCGGCACAACACGGTGCTCAGCAGGGCATGGCTGGCGCTGTAGCCCTGCGTTCGGTCAAGCAGCAACTGCACCAGAACAAACAGGCTGTCATCGACACGGGCGCGCAAAATGTCGTCGATGCGGCTCTCGATCTGCTCCAGACGGCGCCCAAAATCCTGCGCCTGTTCACCTTGGACAAGCAGCAGCGACAAACGGGCGTGCAGATCGGTCCAACGCTCCAGCACCGAGCGCTCTTGCTCATTGCGCACGGGCTGCACGCCCATGGGCCGCGCCACCCCAGCAATCGCCTCCAGCCGCTCGTTGCTGCGCAGCTTGCGATCAATGGCCGCGGTGTAGCGAAAAGTCCACTGTCGATAATCCTCCTCGTCCACCATCGGCCCATGGGTCTTGAGCAAATCGCGGTGGGCTTCGTTGCGTATCATTTCGCCACGGCGCAGCAACAGCACACCGTGCGGGTCAAGCACGTCGACAGGCAACGGGGCATTGAGTTCGACTTGTTCGATCGGGAACGGCACCTTCATTTCGCTATGCTACCAGTCAGCGTCACCCGTCAGGGTTGGCACCCACACCCACAGCCAAAAATGCACGCCGCGCTGCCTTTGGCGATAATCAGCCCACCACCCTCCCACTTATACGCTGAGGGACTGCAGCCATGACCGACACCAGCCCTCCCACTGTCCCAGTTTCTGAACTGCGGGTGGGTCTTTATGTGCATTTAGACCTGGCTTGGGTGGACCACCCCTTTGCCAGCAGCAGCTTTAAAATCAGCACGCTGCAGCAGATCGACACCATCCGCTCACTTGGCTTGCAACGGCTGCGCTACAGCCCCGAGCGCAGCGACCCCCCTGCTAGCGCCGAAAGCGCCGCCGCCGCAGCGGCTTGTGCACCGCCTCCTGCGCAACCGGATGCCGCTGCCGCACCAGACCCAGTCGCCGGCACCAACGCCCTGCCCCCACCTGCCGCGGCGCCATCTGCCGCCCAATGGGCGCAGATGCAGCGCCAAGCCCAACTCCAATGCGAGCGCCAGTATGCCGAAAGCAGCCGCGCGGTCAAAGCCCTGTTCGAGCAAGTGCAGGCGGCCCCGCAACAAGCCGGGCAGGCCAGTGCCGCGCTCGTGCACAGCATGGTGTCGCAACTGACCCAGAACGCCGAATCGGCGCTGCGCCTGCTGGCCGATGGCGCAGGAGACCGCTCGTCTCAGCACGCCATCAACGTGGCCGTGCTGAGCGTGCTGCTGGGCCAAGCCATGGGGCATGGTGCCGAGGACCTGCAAGCGCTGGCCTTGGCCGCCCTGTGGCACGATGTCGGCAAACTGGAGCTGCCGCAGCGGGTGCGGCTGCGCGACGACGGCTTCGGCCCCAGCCACCTCAAGCTCTACCAAGAGCACGTGATGCACAGTGTGGTGTGGGGCAAGCGCCTCGGGCTGCCTGCGGCTGCCTTGCTGGGCATCGCGCAGCACCACGAGCTGGCCGACGGGAGTGGCTTTCCGTTGGGCTTGGTGGCCGACAAAATCGCCCCCATTTCGCACATCCTGGCGCTGGTGAACCGCTACGACGGCTTGTGCAACCCGGCCAACCCGATCAAGGCCCTGACGCCGCACGAAGCGCTGGCCCAGATTTTCGCCACCCTGAAAACGCGCTTCGAGGTGCGCACCCTGAGCGCTTTTATCCGCATGATGGGCATCTACCCGCCTGGCTCGGTGGTGCAGCTCAGCGACAGCCGCTACGCGCTGGTGATGTCGGTCAACGCGGCGCGGCCGCTCAAGCCCAAGCTGCGGGTTTACGATGCGCAGCCCGGCGCCGACGAACCGACGTGGCTGGACTTGCAACAAGAACCCCATTTGAACATCCAACGCAGCCTGCGTCCCGACCAACTGCCGCGCCCGGCGCTGAACCAACTCTCACCCCGCCCCCGGGTTTGCTACTACTTTGAACGCGCGGTCGATCTGCATCCGCCAGATGGAGCGGGCGCATGAACCACATCCAGTGGGAGCCGCTGCTCGAACGTCTGCTGGAAGCGGTCTGGCTGGTCGATCCGCACACGCTGCGCATTGTGGCGGCCAACCCCTGCGCGGCCGATTTGCTTAAGCTGCCGCTGCAGCGCTTGCGCGGCAGCCTGGCCAGCGACCATTCGGCCAGCCCGCAAGACCTCCATTTCTGGTCCACCTTGGCGCAAGACGGGCTGGGCAGCCTGCAGGCCGAGGCCCTGTTGCGCCGCGCCGACGGCCAGACGGTGCGGGTGTTGCGCCGCATCTCGGCCTTGCCCAACACCGAGGGGGCGCCGCTGCACCTGGTGGCCATGCAAGACCAAACGCAGCAGCACCAAACCGAGCAGCAACTCGAGCACCTGCTGGCTGAGCTGCGCGCCACGCTGGAGTCGACCGCCGACGGGATTTTGGTGTGCGACCTCGACGGCCGCATCCGCGCCTTCAACCGGCTCTTTGCCCAACTGTGGGATCTTCCCGCCACCCTGCTCAGCCAGCAAGACGACGAGGCCATCCACACCTGGATGAGCGGCCGCGTGACCGATGCCGACAGCTACGCCCAGCGCCTAGGCCAGATTCAGCGCCTGCCGCTGCTCGAATGCACCGACGCGCTGGTGCTGCAGAGTGGGCGCGTGCTCGAGCGCATTGCCCGACCCCAGTACGCGCGCGGACGCCCGATCGGGCGCGTCTACGCCTATCGCGACGTCACCGAGCGCACCGCCATCGAGGCCAAACTTCGGCTGGCCTCCAAGGTGTTCGATTCCAGCTTGGATGCGATCTTTATCACCGACCCACAGCAGCGGGTGCTGGTCTGCAACCCGGCGGCTGAGCGGCTCACTGGCCAGCCGCACGCTGCACTGGCCCAATGCGAGGCCGCCGGGCTGTTTTTCTCCCCCACCCGGCCCGACTGGTCGGCCGATTTGTCGCTGCAATTGCAGCAGCAGGGCTACTGGGAGGGCGAGCTCTGGCACCGGCGCCCCGACCAGTCGGCGCTGGCGCTGCACGTGTCGTGGGTGGTGCTGCGCGATGCGCATGGACAAGCGCTCAACACCTTGCTGTTTGCCAAAGATTTGTCTGAAAAACTGGCGGCGCAGCAACGCATCGAGCAGCTCGCCTACACCGACGCCCTGACCGGCCTGCCCAACCGCCTGACCCTGACCGAGCGCGTCGGGCACGCGATACGGGTGGCGCAGCGCAGCGGCAGCGGCTTTGCCGTGATGTTTCTCGATCTGGACCGTTTCAAGCACATCAACGATTCGCTCGGGCATCTGTTTGGCGACAAGGTGCTGATCGAGATCGCCTCCCGGCTCCAGACCTGCCTGCGCCAGACCGACACCCTGTGCCGCTTGGGCGGCGACGAGTTTGTCATCCACCTGCACGAAGCCGACGCGGCCGGGGCCGAAATCACCGCCCAGCGCCTGATCGAGGCCGTGGTGCAGCCGGTGGAAATCGAGGGCCTGTACTTCAACCTCTCGTGCAGCCTCGGCATTGCGCTCTACCCAGACGACGGCGCATCGCTCGACGAACTGATCCGCCTGTCTGACACCGCCATGTACGAAGTGAAGGAGCGCGGCAAGGGCCACTACCGCTTCTACCGGCCCGAAATGAACGCCAACCTGTTGGCGCGCATCCATCTCGACCACGCCCTGCGCGAGGGCCTGCGCGCCCAGCAATTTTTGCTGCACTACCAGCCGCGCATCGATCTGCGCAGCGGTCAGTTGCGCTCCTGCGAGGCGCTGCTGCGCTGGCAAGACCCGGAACAGGGCCTGGTGCTGCCGGGGGAGTTCATCGGCGTGGCCGAAGAAACCGGCTTCATCGTCGCGCTGGGCGACTGGGTGCTCGATAGCGCCGTGCAGCAGGCCGCTGCCTGGCTGCGTGCCGGAACCCCCTGCCCGGTGGCGGTCAATGTTTCGGCGCTGCAGTTTCACCAAGCCGACTGGGTGGCGCGCGTGGCGCGGGCCTTGAACGCGCACGCGCTGCCAGCCGAGCTGCTGGAGCTTGAGCTGACCGAATCGATCCTGATTCGGGACGCCGACGAAGCGCTGGAGCGCCTGCTGGCCTTGCGCAACTTGGGCGTGCGGCTGTCGCTGGACGACTTTGGCACCGGCTACTCCAGCCTGACCTACCTGAAACGCTTTCCGCTGCAGCAGCTCAAAATCGACCGCTGCTTCATCGCCACCATGCACTCCGACCCCGTCGACGCCGCGATTGTGGCGGCCATCATCCAGATGGGCCAGGCGCTGCAAATGGAGGTGGTGGCCGAAGGGGTGGAGTTGCCCGAACAGCATGCGCGCCTGCAAGCCCTGGGCTGCGACCAGTTCCAGGGCTTTTTGTGCTCACCGGCCGTGCCGCCAGACGCATTCGGCCAGCTCCTGCGGCAAGCCCGATAAGCAGGCCCGATAATTGCGCCCCATGCACATTCACATCTTAGGCATTTGCGGCACTTTCATGGGTGGTTTGGCCGCCTTGGCACGCGCGGCGGGGCACCGCGTCACCGGTTGCGACGCCGGCGTCTATCCACCCATGAGCGATCAGTTGCAGGCCTTGGGCATCGAGCTGATCGAAGGCTTTGGGGCCGAGCAGATGGCGCTGCAGCCCGATCTGTACGTGGTCGGCAACGTGGTGTCGCGCGCCTTGGGGCCAGACGGTGCGCCCAAATTCCCGCTCATGGAAGCGATTTTGGATGCGGGTGCGCGCTACAGCAGCGGCCCGCAGTGGCTGAGCGAGCACATTTTGCACGGCCGCCACGTGCTGGCGGTAGCGGGCACGCACGGCAAAACCAGCACCAGCGCCATGCTGGCTTGGATTTTGGATCAGGCCGGGTTGCAACCGGGTTTTTTGATTGGCGGCGTGCCGCAAAACTTTGGCGTCTCGGCGCGCCTAGGCGCGGCGCAGGCCCCGTTCGTGATCGAAGCCGACGAATACGACACCGCCTTTTTCGACAAGCGCAGCAAGTTTGTGCACTACCGGCCGCGCACCGCCGTGCTCAACAACCTCGAATTCGACCACGCCGACATTTTCGACGACCTGGCCGCCATCGAGCGCCAGTTCCACCACCTGCTGCGCACCGTGCCCGCCAGCGGGCGCGTGATTGTCAACGGCCTCGAAGAAAGCCTGGCGCGCGTGCTCAACATGGGCTGCTGGAGCGAGCAGCGCAGCTTTGGCAGCACCGTGAGCGATTTTTATGCCGAAGGCGAGGCCGACGATTTTTTGCTGCGCCAGCGCGGGCAGGCAGCCGGCCGGGTGCGCTGGGGCTTGAGCGGGGTGCACAACCAGCTCAACGCGCTGGCCGCCAGCGCCGCCGCCGAGCACTTGGGCGTGCCGCTGGCGCAGGCCGCCGAGGCGCTGGGCCGCTTTGAAGGGGTAAAACGCCGGCTCGAAGTGCGCGGGCAGGTGGCGGTGGCAGGCGGCGCAGCGCTCACGGTCTATGACGACTTTGCGCACCACCCCAGCGCCATGCGCACCACCCTAGACGGGCTGCGGCGCCAGCTCGACCGCCAAGGTGGCCGCGGGCAGCGCATTCTGGCGCTGTTTGAGCCGCGCTCCAACACCATGAAGCTGGGCACCATGAAGGCGCAACTGCCTTGGAGCCTGGAGCAGGCCGACCTGGCTTTTTGTCACAGCGGTGGCCTGGGCTGGGACGCCGCTGCCGCCTTGGCCCCCATGGGCGCCCGGGCCTTGGTGGCAGCCGACATCGACACCCTGGTGCAGCAGGCCGTGGCCGCCGCGCAAGCAGGCGACCACCTGCTGTGCATGAGCAACGGCGGCTTTGGTGGCGTGCACGGCAAGCTGCTGGCGGCGCTGCAGCAGCGCTTTGGCGCGCCGCCCTGCGCTTAAGCCCTAAGGGCGCGGCCCCCCAATGGGCGCACCCAATGCAGCCAAGGCGCTTTTAGTAGCTCACGGTCATCGAAGGCACATCGATGTGCAGCACCGGCTTGGCCAAGCTGGCGCTGGCGGCTTGGGCAAAAGCCAGCGCCCATTGCCGGTGTGCGGGTTCAGCAAAATGCTGCTCACCCGCCGTGCGCGCAATCACCGCCACTTTATCGGCCGTCAGCACCTTGCCACTTAGGCGCAGCGGCTCGCAATCGAGCTCGATGAACTGCTGATCGAGCCAGCTGCGCGCCACGTCGCTGGGCATGGGCTGCATTTCTTCCAGATCGAAGGCGTACTGTTGGGCTTCGCCCCAACTGACGATGACTTGGCTGCGCATGAAATCGGCTCCTGCAATAGAGGGGGGTTTGCAGCCGCACCCATCGCACGGCCGCGCACCCCTCATTGTGTCAGAACGATTGTGTCAAACCCAGCACCAAGCGGCCCGTTCCGGCCTGACCGGCGCGGTCGGTGTCGGCACCGGACCAGACCGCCGAGGTGCTCAAACTCTCGGTGAGGGCGTAGCTGAGGCCGAGCCGGTAGTCGGTGGCGCCGCTGTTGTTGTTGGAGGTGTTGCGAAAGCCCACCCCGGCCTCGAGCGTGAGGCGCTCGCTCAGGGGCTGCTCGATCAAAAAGCTCAGGCGTGCGTGCTCGTCGATCGCGCCGCTGGTGCCCCAGCTCAGCTTGGTGGTCAGAATGCCGTAGCTCAGGCTGCCATAGACCTCGCTGCCGTTCAAACTGCCTTGACTGGGATAGAGGTACTTGATGTAGCCCACGTCGAACCCGAGGCCGTTGCCCAGCTCGCCGCTGTAGCCGCCGTAGAGGTTGATCTCGAGGTTGGCCTCGCCAAAACGGCCAGTGGAGTTCCAGTTGCCAATGTACAAACCATTGCCAAAATCGTAATCCACCCCGCCTTGCAGCGCCGGGCGGACATCGCGCTCGCGCTCGCTTTGGCGCGAGTCTTGATCGATGCCGTTGGATTTGTAGAGCGATACCACGCCCAAGTTGAACGAGAGCTGGGCCTGCGCGGCGAGCGGCAGCGCCAAGGCGGCCGCAGCAGCCAAGCAAGTGAGGGCAAAGGGAACGGTGCGCATGGAGGGCTCCTGGTAAGGTTTCGGGAAAACGCAGCTTAATTTAAGCAAAGACAATGCCAGGATGAAATATTTTTCGCACACCTTGCGGCGGATCTGGTTTGATTTTCACAGTGCAGTGCAAGGCAGGCCTAACCGCGGGGTCTTTCGGCCGCATGGCGCAGGCTCAAAGGCCTAAGGCATTAGGGGCTTAAAAACGGGCCAGCGCCAACAACACCCCGCTCAGCCCGATGGCGGCCAGCACCAATACCGGCCAGCGCGGCATGGCCCCGCCCTGGGCCATGGCGCGACCAAACATAAAAAACACGAAAGGATGCACCAAAAAGGGCATGGAGAAGATGAGCGCGATCAGCCCCGCCGCTTCCGGGCCAAACATGCCGCCCTGGGTGGCGGCAAAGAGCCCAAAATGCGATAGCGAGGCCGCCTTGGCCAGCGCCGCATGCTCCAGCGGCATGGCAAACAGCGCCAGCAGCAGCAAGCCGCCGAACATGGCCGTGAGCTGCCAGCCGAGCGAGAACTGCATCAGGCCCTTAACCTCTTGCGCGTCGGCCCCAGCGGCGCGCCCAAGGGTGCGCAGCGCCAGCGCCGTGAGCAACAGCCCGCCCATGAACACCGCCAGCGCCGCCCCCCACAGCAACTGCCCCTGCTCCATGCTGATGGCCAGAATGGAGAAAACGAAGAGGTGGCCGATGAAGGGCACGTTGATCATGATCGGGGCGCGCTGCGCCGCCGTGGGCCCCAAGTCGCCGGCGGTGCAGGCCCCGGTGAGCCCGGCGTGCGAGAGTGCACCGGCCATGCCCGGGGCCAGGTTGCGCACCTGATTGGTGCGCCCGAGCCACATCAGCAGCGCAATGCCGCCAAACATCCACAGCATCTGGCCAAAGAAGCCGTAGGCCAGCACGGCGTCCATGCCCTCGATAGCAAAGGCGTCTGCGATGCGCGAGCCGCCAATCACAAAATTGGCCGCCAGCACCACCGGGATGCCGGCAAACAGCAGCGCACGCAGCGTGGGGCCGAACTGCCAGCGCCAAGCCAGTGCGCCCAAGCCACAAGCCAGCAGCATGGCAAAGAAGATGGTGGGCAGCGCGAGCAGCGGGCGCAGCGTGTGCGCCAGCAGCCCCGCCAGCAGCAGCACCAGCGCCAACACCCCGATCTCGACCAGCCCCCGGCCCAGGTACTCGCGCTTGTTGCGCAGCGTGGCCTTGTGGTCGATCAAAATAAAGGCCAGCAGCAGGCCGATGTAGGCGATCAGCGGGTAGTAGGCCACCAGCGGGCCGCTGTCGGCCCCCATCAGCACGCGCCGCGCGGCTTCGATGCCGAGCAGCAAAAACACCGAGCGCAACACAAACATGAGCTGGGTGCGGTTGGTGCCCAGCAGCGTTTCTTCGGTGCAAGGCTGCATTGAGTCATCGGGCGGCACCTGCAGCGCGCCAAAAAGGCGCCGCAACTGCTGCCCACCGGCAAAAAAGGCCGCTGTGAGCACCACCACCGTGGTGCCGCTGAGCAGCGAAAGCAGCGTAAAGCCGGGCAGGCCCGGTTGCGCGGCCCCGGTGGCCACCAGCACATGGCCCAGCGCCAGCCCAAAAATGACGATGATCAGGATGGGCGAGTAGCAACTGCCCGCCACCACGGTGCGCGCAATCAGCACCATGGGGATGACCAGAAACAGCGTCAGCCAGAGCTGGTTGAACAGGTCGAAATGCGGGGCGGTGTGCAGCAGCGGTTCCATGCGGGCATGGTAGCAGCCCGATGCAAGGCCCCGATGACAGCGCGCCGCCTGCCCATCAAGGGCCGGTGCGCGCCCTGGCCAGACGGGAAGCGCGAGCGCTCAAGCCGACGGGCTGCCCCCTCAGGAGACGATGTAGGCCGCCGCGCCGGTGGCCAAGAGCTTGCCGTCGGCAGCATGAAAGCCCATGCGGGTGGAGGCCACGCGCGAGCCCAGGCGCAGCACCTCGGCACGCAACTCGAAGCGCTCGCCGATGCCGGGGCGCAGGTAGTCGATGCGCAAATCGATGGTGCCCAGCTTGCCAAAGCGGTGCAGGCGCGCCAGCGGCGGCTCGTCGAGGTGGCGCGCCCCGATGGCGGCCATCACCGCCAGCCCGCCCATGGCGTCGAGCCCGGCGCTGATCACGCCGCCGTGGATGCGGTTGTGGGCAAAGTGCCCGATCAGGTCGGCGCGCATGGCGATTTGCGCCGTCACGGCCTCGGGGCTGATGTGCGTGATCTGCAAGCCCAACAAGGCGTTGAACAGGATGCGGCGCTCAAAAATTTCGCGCACGCCCTCGATGAATTCGGGTTCGAACACGTGCGCCTGTGGGGCTGCGCTGGCTGGGCTTTTGCTCATGGATGGGTCTGCGCGGCTCAAAGGCGTGAAAAATCGGGCTGGCGTTTTTGCAAAAAGGCGCTGAAGGCCTCTTTGGCGGCGGGCTCGCGCAGCATGCGGCCAAACACCGTGGCCTCTTGCACGATGGTCTGCTGCACCAGCGCCTGCTGGCCCTGCTTCATCAGGCGCTTGGTTTCGAGCAGCGAAGTGGGCGGCTTGGCGGCGAGCTTGCGCGCCACGCTCTGGGCGTAGCCGTTGACCTCGGTTGGGGGCAGCACCTTGTTGAGCAGCCCGGCTTCGAGCGCGGCTTCGGCATAGAAGGGTTCGCCCAACAGCAGCGCCTCGGCGGCGCGCTGGTGCCCCATGAGCTGCGCCAGCAGCAGGCTGGAGGCCCCTTCGGCGCACAGCCCGAGGTTGACAAAGGGCATCGAGAAGGCCGCGTTGTCGCCCGCATAGACCAGATCGCAATGCAGCAGCATCGTGGTGCCGATGCCCACGGCTGGGCCGCACACCGCCGCCAGCAAAGGCTTGGGGAAATCCGCCAGAGCGCGCAGGAAGCGCAGCACCGGCGAATCGGCCCCCATGGGTGGCGAGTTCAGGAAGTCGTTGAGGTCGTTGCCGGCGCAAAACACCGCCACATCGCCTTGCAGCAGCAGCACGCGCACCTTGGGATCGGCTGCCGCCTGCTCCAGCCCATCGGCCAGGCTGGTGTACATGGCGCCGGTGAGCGCGTTTTTGCGCTCAACGCGGTTGATGGTGAGGGTTTGCACCCCGTCTTCGAAGTGGCTCAGAATGTCGGACATGGTTTTAGTCTCCTTGCAATAAAAAAACGGCGCCGTGGTCTACGGCACTCCAATGAAATCGGTGGCCTTCAATCTTGGCCCAGCGTCACAGGCCGCTGCAGCAGTTCGGCCAGGCTTTGCTGCAGCAGCGGCCACAGCCCGGCTTCGTGCTCGGCCTTGAACGGCCCAAAATGCCCAATGCGCCGCACGCCCACATCCGCCGGGACGATGCGGCGCACCTCGCGCGGGGCGTTTTCGTACCAGCCCAGCAAGCTGCGCGTGCCTTGCAGGGTCATCATCTCGTCGTCGCTGATGGAGAGCGCCAGCACCGGAAAGCGCACACCGGCGTAGCGCAGGCGCGCCGCCTCGCCCTCGACCCCCACGCCGTAGCGCGGGTGCAGACACCAGCGCCGCCACTGCCGCATGGCGGCGGCGGGGATGTCACCCACCAGGCGCAGACTGCGCCCAGGAAAGTAGCCGCACAGGCGCGTGGCCAGCGGCACCACGAAAAACCAGAAGTAAGGCACCACGAGGCGCAGCCGCGGCGTGTTTTCGCGCCAGTAGCCGCTGCCCGCAGCCACACAGAGCAGGCCGCTGACCTTGTCGGCATTGGCCAGCAGGCCCGGCAGTTGAGCGCCCAGGCTGTGGCCCAGCAGCAGCAGCGGCAGCTTGGGGCGCTCGGCGTGGGCCAGGTCGATCACGGCCTCGTAGTCGCGCACCCAGTCGTGCAGATCGGCTTGGAAACCACGCAGCCGCACCCCGGCGGGCAGGGAGTCGCCCATGCCCCGGTAGTCGAAGGTGAACACGCGCCAGCCCTGCGCCGCCAGCCACTGGGCCAAGGGGGCGTAGAAATCTTGGCGCACGCCCATGGCCGCGGCGATGACGACGCTGGCGCGCGCCTGCCCCTTGGATTCGAACACCCGCACCCCGAGCTTGTGGCCGTCGCTGGCCTTGATCTGCTGCGTTCTCACCTGGCTGGCACCTCGCGTGAATAAAACAGGCCGCCTGCAAAGGCGAGGCGGCCCGGTGCACCATCTTAAACCGGGCTTAAACCCGCTCGAAGATGCCGGCGGCACCTTGCCCCATGCCCACGCACATGGTCACCATGCCGTAGCGCAGCTGGTGCCGCTGCAAGGCGTGCACCACGGTGGCGGCGCGGATGGCGCCAGTAGCGCCCAGCGGGTGCCCGAGCGCAATCGCCCCGCCCATGGGGTTGACGCGCGCCGGATCCAGCCCGAGCGTGTTGAGCACCGCCAGCGCCTGCGCGGCAAAAGCTTCGTTGAGCTCGATCCAGCCCAAATCGTGCTGGGCGATGCCAACGGCCTTGAGCGCAGCCGGAATGGCCTCGATCGGGCCGATGCCCATCAGGTGCGGCGGCACGCCGCGCGAGGCGTAGCCAACGAAGCGCGCCAGCGGCTTGAGGCCAAAGCGCTGCACCGCGGCACCACTGGCCAGCACCAGCGCCCCCGCACCGTCGGAGGTCTGCGAGCTGTTGCCCGCCGTAACCGAGCCGAGCCCGGTTGGGGTGCCGTCGGCACGGCGTGGCACCGCAAAGGGCGGTTTCAGCTTGGCCAGCCCTTCGAGCGAGGTGTCGGGGCGGGCGCCTTCGTCTTGGCTCACCACGCGCTGCTTTTGTTGCACCTGGCCGCTGGCGAGGTCGAGCGTGCGCTCGGTCACCGTGACCGGGGTGATTTCGGCGCTGAACTCGCCGGCGGCCTGCGCCGCCAGCGCGCGCTGGTGCGATTGCAGCGCAAAGGCGTCTTGGGCCGCGCGGCTCACCTTCCACTGCTGCGCCACTTTCTCGGCCGTGAGGCCCATGCCGTAGGCGATGCCGTAGTCTTCCACGCGCTCGGTGTTGTGAAAAGCGGCGGGCGAGAGGCTGGGCGCATTGCCCATCATGGGCACCATGCTCATGCTCTCGACCCCGGCGGCGATCATCACATCGGACTCGCCCACGCGGATGCGGTCGGCGGCCATTTGCACCGCGCTCAAGCCCGAGGCGCAAAAGCGGTTCACGGTGATGCCGCCCACGCTGTTGGGCAAGCCGGCCAGCACGGCGCCGATGCGCGCCACGTTCAGGCCCTGCTGCGCTTCGGGTATGGCGCAGCCGCAGATCACGTCTTCAATGGCGGCCGGGTCTAGGTTGGGCACCTCGGCCAGCACGGCGCGCAGCACGTGCGCCAGCAGGTCGTCGGGGCGGGTGTGCTTGAAAAAGCCACGGTGCGATTTGCCGATCGGCGTGCGCTTGGCAGCGACGATGTAGGCGTCTTGTAGGGGTTTCATCGGGGAGGGCTCCGGGTTTTTTAGTTGCGCAGCGGTTTGCCGGTTTGCAGCATGCCCATGATGCGCGCCTGCGTTTTGGGGTGCTCGATCAGGCTGCAAAATGCCTGGCGCTCCAGTTGCATCAGGTACTCTTCGTTGACCAGCGTACCGGCTTCGACCTCGCCGCCGCACAGCACGTTGGCAATCAGGCTGGCGATGTGGAAATCGTGCTGGCTGATGAAGCCGCCGTCGCGCATGTTCAGGAGTGAACCCAGAATGGTCGCCTTGGCCGAGCGCCCCGCCACCGGGAACAGGCTCTTGTGCGGCGGCCGGTAACCGGCGCGTTGCAGCGCCTGCGCTTGGCCGATGGCCACATACAACAGCTCGTCTTTGTGCGCCACGAGGGTGTCGCTGGGCAGCAGGTAGCCGAGCTTGCGGCTTTCCAGCGCGCTGGTGCCCACGCTGGCCATGGCGGCGGCCTTGAAGCCTTCGCCGAGGAAGGGCAGCAAGTCGGTGCCGGTGCTGGCGCGGGCATTTTCGGCGGCGCGGCGGGCGATGTAGGTCAGGCCGCCGGCGCCGGGGATCAGGCCCACGCCCACTTCCACCAGCCCTATGTAGCTTTCCAGGTGCACCACCCGGTGCGCGCAGTGAACCAGCAGCTCGCAGCCGCCACCCAGCGCCATGCCGCGCACGGCGGCCACCACCGGCACCTGGGCATAGCGCAGCTTGAGCATGACGCGCTGCAATTCGGCTTCCACATCGTCTATGGCCGACACGCCTGCAGCCAAGAAGGCCGGCATCACGGCCTGCAGATCGGCCCCGACGCTAAAGGGCTCGTCGCCCGACCACAGCACCAGGCCTTGGTAGTCGCTCTCGGCCAGATCGACGGCGCGGCTCAGGCCCTCGGTGACACCGGGGCCAATGGCGTGCATCTTGCTCTTGATGCTGGCGATCAGCACCCCGGCCTGCTCGGGCTGCTCCAGCGTCCAGAGCCGGATGTCGGCGTCTTCAAACACGGTGCGGCCGGCGCGCTCGAAGCGCGTGGCACCCTCGCCGAGCAGGGTTTCGCGGAAAATCTGGCGCCCATACACCGGCAGCTCGCGCCGGGGCTGGAAGCGGCCCTCGGCCGGGTTCCACGAGCCTTCGGGCTGGTGCACCCCGCCGCGCTCGGCCACCGGGCCATGAAACACCCAGTCGGGCAGCGGCGTGCGGCACAGGGCGTGGCCGGCGTCGATGTCGGCTTGCACCATCTGCGCCACTTCGAGCCAGCCGGCCTCTTGCCAGAGCTCGAACGGGCCTTGCTGCATGCCAAAGCCCCAGCGCATGGCCTGGTCCACGTCGCGCGCGCAGTCGGCAATCGTGGCCAGGTGCAGCGCGGCGTAGTGAAAGGCGTTGCGCAAAATGGCCCACAAAAAGCGCCCTTGCGGCCCTTCGGCGTTGCGCAGCAGCTTGAGGCGCTCGGGCGCAGGCTTTTTCAGCATGCGGCCATAGACTTCGTCGGCCTTCTGGCCCTTGCCGTCGGCGCAGGGCACGTAGTCGCGGCTGGCGAGCTCGAAGCGGTAAATGTCGCGCCCAACCTTCTTAAAGAATCCGGCCTTGCTCTTTTGCCCCAGATGCCCCAGCTCCAGCAGCGCCTTGAGCACCTCGGGGGTCTGGAAGCTGGCGTAGAAGGGGTCGGTGGCGGGGCTGAGCGTGTCTTGCAGCGTCTTGATGACGTGCGCCATGGTGTCCAGTCCCACCACGTCGGCGGTGCGGAAGGTGCCGCTGCTGGCGCGCCCCAGGCGCTTGCCGGTGAGGTCATCGACCACATCAAAACCCAGGCCATAGCGCTCGGCCTCGTGCATGGTCGAGAGCATGCCGGCGATGCCGATGCGGTTGGCAATGAAGTTGGGCGTGTCTTTGGCGCGCACCACGCTTTTGCCCAGCACGCGGGTGACGAAGGTTTCGAGCTGGTCCAGCACCTGCGGGCCAGTGGCCGGGGTGGAAATGAGCTCGACCAGCGGCATGTAGCGCGGCGGGTTGAAGAAGTGGATGCCGCAAAAGCGTGCGCGCAACTGCGCTGGCAGCGCATCCGAGAGCGCACCGATCGACAGGCCCGAGGTGTTGGAAGCCAGCAACGCGCCTTCGGCCACAAAGGGCGCGATCTTGGCGTAGAGCTCGCGCTTCCAGTCCATGCGCTCGGCAATCGCCTCGATGATCAGGTCGCAGCCGCGCAGGCGCTCCAGGTGCTGGGCGTAGTTGGCGGGCTCGATCAGATCGGCCTCATCGGCCAGGCCCAGCGGGGCCGGCTTGAGCTTTTTGAGGTTGGCGATGGCGCGCTGGGCGATGCCGCTTTGATCGGCTGCACCGGTTTTGTTTTCCGGCAGGTCGAACAAAATAACGGGCACTTTGCAGTTGACCAGGTGCGCCGCAATCTGCGCCCCCATCACCCCGGCGCCGAGCACGGCGACTTGTTTGACTTGAAATCGGCTCACGGATGTTCCTTGCTTGAATGCGGGGCAGCGTTACTGCACGCGAACCCAGGTCTGGGTGCGGCCAAAGGGGCCGATGGAGCCGCGCACTTGCAGCTTGCGCCCTGCTTCGATCGGCGTCAGGCGCAGGGTGTAGGTGCGTCCATCTTCGGGGTCGAGGATGCGGCCGCTCTCCCACACCGTGCGCCCTTCGGCCTGGCGGGCACCGCGAATGATCTCCAGCCCGACCATGGGTTGGTCTTTGCGGTCGTCGGTGCAGGCGGTGCAGCGCGCGGCCGGATCGGCCCCGGGGCGCAGCAGGCGCGTGATGCGGCCGGTGAGCACGCCAGCGTTGTCGCTGATCACCACTTCGGTGCGCGGCTGGTTGGTCTGTTCATCGATGGTATGCCAGGTGCCGACCGGGCTCATCTGGGCCCAGGCCGAGCCGGCCAGCAGCAGGCCAGCGGCCAGCAGGGTGCTACGCAGTGCGTTTTTCATCGGGTTGCTCCGTAAAGGGTTCAAATGAAGATCAAGCCAGCGCGGCTTCGGTGTCCATCAGGCTGGCGCCGCCGGCGCGCGCGGTGCGCATCAGCATAGCGGTTTCGGGCAGCAGCTTGGCAAAGTAAAAACGCGCCGTTTGCAGCTTGGCGGTGTAGAACGGGTCTTGGCTGCCGGTTGCAATCTGCTTGAGCGCCACCGAGGCCATGCGGGCAAAAAAGTAGGCAAACACCAAGTGTCCGGCCACGCGCAGGTAATCCACCGCGGCTGCGCCCACTTCGTCGGGGTTTTGCATGCCCTTGAAGCCGATTTCGGTGGTGAACTTGTTCATCTGCTCGCCCAGGTAGGCCAGCGGGTTGATGAACTCGGCCATCTTTTCGTTGACGCCCTCTTGCTCCACCAGCGCCGCCACCAGCTTGCCAAACTTTTTCAGCGAAGCGCCGTTGTTGCCCAGCACCTTGCGGCCCAGCAAGTCCAAGCTCTGCACCGTGTTGGTGCCTTCGTAGATCATGTTGATGCGGGCATCGCGCACGTACTGCTCCATGCCCCACTCTTTGATGTAGCCGTGGCCGCCAAAGACCTGCTGGCACATCACGGTGGCGGTCCAGGCGTTGTCCGAGACGAAGGCTTTGGCGATGGGGGTGAGCAGTGCCAGCAGCTCGGCGCTGTCTTTGCGCACCTTCTCGTCCGGGTGGTTGATTTCTTGGTCAAGCAACAAGGCGCAGTAGCTCATCAGTGCGCGCCCACCTTCGGCGTAGGCCTTGGCAGTCAGCAGCATCTTGCGCACATCCGGGTGCACGATGATCGGGTCGGCCGGCTTGTCTTTGGCCTTGGCGCCCGAGAGGCTGCGCATCTGGAGGCGGTCTTTGGCGTAGGCGAGCGCGTTCTGGTAGGCCACCTCGGTCAGGCCCAGCGACTGGTTGCCCACCCCCAAGCGCGCTGCGTTCATCATCACGAACATGGCTTGCAGGCCCTTGTTGGGCTGGCCCACCAGCGTGCCGGTGGCGCCATCGAGCATCAGTTGGGCGGTGGCGTTGCCGTGGATGCCCATCTTGTGCTCGAGTCCAGAGCAGAAAATGGGGTTGCGCGCACCCAGCGAGCCGTCGGCTTGCACGTGGTACTTGGGCACCAAAAACAGGCTGATGCCTTTGCTGCCGGCCGGGGCGTCGGGCAGGCGCGCCAGCACCAGATGCAGGATGTTTTCGGTCAGGTCGTGCTCACCGGCGCTGATGAAAATCTTTTGCCCGGTGATCTTGTAGCTGCCGTCGGCTTGCGGTTCGGCCTTGCTGCGCAGCAGCCCGAGGTCGGTGCCGCAATGCGGCTCGGTCAGGCACATGGTGCCGGTCCACTCGCCGCTCACCAGCTTGGCCAAGTAGGTTTTTTTCTGCTCCGGCGTGCCGTGGGCGTGCAGGCACTCGTAGGCGCCGTGGCTCAGGCCAGGGTACATGGTCCAGGCTTGGTTGGCGCTGTTGAGCATTTCGTAAAAGCACTGGTTGACCACGAAGGGCAGGCCCTGGCCGCCGTATTCGGGGTCGCAGCTCAGGGCAGGCCAGCCGCCGGCCACGTACTGCTGGTAAGCCGCCTTGAAGCCGCTCGGCGCTTGCACCTCGTGGGTGGCTTTGTCGAGCGTGCAGCCCTCGTGGTCGCCGCTGATGTTGAGCGGGAACGCCACCTCGGCGGCAAATTTGCCCCCTTCTTCGAGCACCGCGTTGAGGGTCTCGATATCGGCATCGGCGTGGGCCGGGCAGGCCTTGAGCGCATCAACGGCGTGCAACACTTCGTGCAACACAAATTGCATGTCGCGCAGCGGCGGGGTGTAAGCGGGCATGGGACGGGTCTCCAGTTGAAAAGGACGGTGAAACGAAACGGGTTAGCAAAGGTGGCGCGCCAGCAGATTCTCAAAACCCTGGCGGGCGTGCTGCAGCCCCTGCGGGTTGCGCAAAAAACGGGCGTCGTAGTGCAAGGCCAAAATCAAGCCATGAATTTCAAAGGCAATCTGGTGCGGGTCGGCCTCGGGCCGCAGATGGCCTTGCGCGACCGCGGCCTGGACCGCGCGCCGCATGGCCGCCTGCCAGGTGTTGACGGTCTGCACCAGCTCGTCGCGCACCGGGCCGGGGCGGTCGTCGAATTCGACCGCGCCGCTGATGTAGACGCAACCCGAATCGATTTCGAGCGCGGTCTGGTGCATCCACAGATCGAACAAGGCGCGCAAGCGCGGCAGCCCGCGCGGCTGCTGGAGCGCCGGATAGAACACGTCGCGCTCGAAGCGCCGGTGGTATTCCCGCACCACCGCTATCTGCAAGTCTTCGCGCGAACCGAAATGGGCAAACACGCCCGACTTGCTCATGCCCAAGACCTCGGCAATGGCCCCAATGCTCAGACCCTCAAGCCCAACCGGCGCCGCCAAGGAGAGCGCCGCATCCAAAATGGCGGCGCGCGTTTGCTGGCCTTTTTGCAAGGCCCGCACGGCGCGCGTGCCCGCATTGGGCGCCACACGGGTGCGGCGCCTTTCCTCGGGCGGGACAGGCTGGGTGGAGTGGGCAAGCGTCATGGCAAAAAATACGAACGATCGTGCTATTTTATGCCGATGCGGCGGCCTGTCAAGTCGCCGAGTGCGCCCCGCGACATCGGGGTTTACCCTGATTCGAGCCGCCCGGTCAGCCCCTTGCGGGGCCAGGGTTCAATCGACGCAGATCGTGGTGCCGCAGGCTTGCTGACCCAGAGCTTCGAGCAGCATCGCATGCGGCACCCGGCCATCGATGATGTGCACCGCCTTGACACCACTTTTGGCGGCTTCCAGCGCCCCCGCAATTTTGGGGATCATGCCGCCGCTGATGGTGCCGTCGAGCACCAAAGCCTCGATTTGCGCCATGCTCAGGCGCGCCAGCAACTGGCCTTGGCGGTCGAGCACGCCGGGGATGTTGGTGAGCATGAGCAGCTTATCGGCCTGCAAAGTGGTGGCCAAGCGGGCCGCCACCACGTCGGCGTTGATGTTGAAGCTCTGATTGCCCGCGCCACAACCGATCGGACTCACCACCGGGATGTAGCCCTGGGCCTGCACGGTGTGCAGCAAGGCCGGGTCAATGGCCACGATGTCGCCCACCTGGCCGATGTCGTGCAGCACCGAGGGGTCGGAGGCGTCGGGCAGGCGCAGGGCCTGGGCCCGGATCAGGCCGCCGTCGCGCCCCGTCAGCCCCAGCGCACGGCCGCCGGCTTGGTTGATCAGGCCCACGATTTCTTGCTGCACCTGACCGGCCAGCACCCATTCCACCACCTGCATGGTTTCGGCGTCGGTGACGCGCATGCCCTGCACGAAGCGGCCCTGCTTGCCCAGGCGCTGCAACAGGCTCTCGATCTGCGGCCCGCCCCCGTGCACCACCACCGGGCGCAGGCCCAGCAGTTGCAGCAGCACCACGTCTTGGGCAAAAGCCTGCTGCAACGTGGGGTCGGTCATGGCGTTGCCGCCGTACTTGATGACCAGCGTTTGGCCTTGTTGCTGGCGCAGACTGGGCAACAAGCTGGCCAGCACGGCGGCGCGATCGGCGCTGGTGATCGGATGGGATGTGGATGCGCTGGGATTCATGGTGGATGGGACGGCGGCTACAAAGGGCTACAGGGGGCAACAGTGCGTTGTCATTGTGCCGCAATTGCCCCTTGCGCCGCGGTCGGTAGCGACCCATAATGGGCGCGCTGAGTCGGGGCGGCGGTTTTTTTCTGATCCCGAGCAGGAACCCGCAACCTTGACCGGATTCACATTGCCATGCGCGCTCCTCAAGAAATCGAACTCAAGCTGCTGGTGCCGGGCCTGTCGGCCGAAGCCGCCTTGCAAATCATGCGCCGCTCGCCCAGCTTGGCTCGGCGCAAGCTGCGCCAGCAGCAACTGGTGAGCCGCTACTTCGACACGCCCGAGGGCTTGCTGCAACAGCAGCGCTGCGCCTTGCGCGTGCGCCACTGCAGCGATGCGCTGGCGCCCACCGACGCCGAAGGGCCCCAAGGGTGGATTCAAACCCTCAAAACCGCTGGCCAGTCGCGCGGCGGCTTGAGCCAGCGCGGCGAGTGGGAGTGCAGCGTGGCCGGTGACCGCCCCGAGCGCGAGGGGCTGCGCGGCACCGCCTGGGACGCACTCGACCCGGTTGACGCGCTGTTCGAGCGCTTGCAGCCCTGCCACGAGACGCGCTGCCTGCGCAGCAGTTGGCTCATCACGCGCCGCGACGGCACGCTGCTCGAGGTCACGCTCGATGCCGGCCATGTGCTCGCCAACGGGCAGTCGCAGGCGCTGCTTGAAATCGAGCTCGAGCTGCTGGCCGGCTCACCGCAGGCCCTGTTTGACTTGGCCGACGAACTGGCGCAGCGCCTGCCCTGCCTGCCTTCCAACGTGAGCAAAGCCGAGCGCGCCGCCTTGTTGGCGGCACAGCGGCTGCACCTGCCCGTGCGGGCGCGCCAGACCGAACGCCAGCCCGGCGAAGGGTTGCATGCCCTGGCGCTGCGCGTGCTGGGTGAGATGCTCGACCAATTCATGCGCAACCTTGAGGGCCTGCTGCACAGCGACGCCCCCGAATGGGTGCATCAGGCGCGGGTGGGCTGGCGCCGCTGGCGCAGCCTGCAGCGCCTGTTGCGCCCCTTGATGGGCCCGGGCCCCGATTTCGCGGCCCTGCGCCCCCTGCTCGATGCGCTGGGTCAGCAGCGCAACCTCGACGTGGCCTGCACCGAAACCCTGCCCGCCTGGGCCGGTGCTTGGGCTTGTGCACAGGCCGGTGCAGCCGCCAACGCGGCCAGCGCGACGGCGCAGCCGGTCCAAGCCGAGGCCCCGCCCAACGCCTGGGAACAGGCCGAACAGCGGCTGCAAGCGGCGCGCACGGCGCAGCGCGAGCAGTTGCGTCAAACCTTGCTCAAGCCAGCCACGGGGCAAGCCCTGCTGGTGCTGGCGCGCCATCTGTGGCAACTGGGCCAACAGCCCGTGGCCATCAAAAAAAGCTGGGCCGGTGGGCGGCTGGCGCGCTGGCACCGCCGCCTGCACACCCTGTTGCAGGGCGAGCAGGCCCAGTTGCTCGATGTGGCCACGCTGCACGAAGCGCGCTTGTTGGCCAAACGTTTGCGCTACGGCAGCGAGGCCCTAGCCAGCGCCCTGCCCGCCAAACGGCTGCGCCAAAGCCAGCAATGGGTCAAAGACGCCACCCTGTGGCAAACCCGCATCGGCCAAGCGCGCGACGCCTGGCAACTGGCCCTGCTGCTGCAAGAACACACCGACGCACCGGCTGCCTTGTTTGGGTTCATGCAGGGTGTGGCCGCGGCCATGGAGCGCGCCGCCCAAGAGGCGGCCAGCCCGGGCTAAAATCCGCAACCCTGACCCCCCAGCCAGCCTCTGGATCTACACCACGAACCGCTGCGTCCCCATGAGCAAAAAAGTCTTTATCAAAACCTTCGGCTGCCAGATGAACGAGTACGACTCGGACAAAATGGCCGATGTGCTGGCCGCCGCCCAAGGCTACGAACCCACCACCGACGTGGAGCAGGCCGACCTGATTTTGTTCAACACCTGCTCGGTGCGCGAAAAAGCGCAAGAAAAGGTGTTCTCCGACCTCGGGCGCGTGCGGCACCTGAAAAAAAAGGGCGTGCTGATCGGCGTCGGCGGCTGCGTGGCCAGCCAAGAGGGCGAGGAAATCATCCGCCGCGCGCCCTACGTCGATCTGGTGTTTGGCCCGCAGACCCTGCACCGCCTGCCCGAGCTGCTGAATGCGCGCGCGGCGCAGCAGCGGCCGCAGGTGGACATCAGCTTTCCCGAAATCGAAAAGTTCGACCACCTGCCACCGGCCAAGGTTGAAGGGGTGAGCGCCTTTGTGAGCATCATGGAAGGCTGCAGCAAGTATTGCAGCTACTGCGTGGTGCCCTACACCCGCGGCGAGGAGTTCAGCCGCCCGCTCGACGAGGTGCTGCTAGAAGTTGCCACGCTGGCCGAACAGGGCGTGAAAGAAGTCACGCTGCTGGGCCAAAACGTCAACGCCTACCAAGCCCGCATGGGGCCAGACGGCGAGCTGGCCGACTTTGCCCTGCTGCTTGAATGCGTGCACGAAATTCCCGGCATCGAACGCATCCGCTACACCACCAGCCACCCCAAAGAGTTCACGCCGCGCCTGATCGAGGCCTACGCGCGCCTGCCCAAACTCGTGAGCCACCTGCACCTGCCGGTGCAGCACGGCAGCGACCGCATCTTGGCGGCCATGAAACGCGGCTACACCGCGCTCGAATACAAAAGCACGGTGCGCAAGCTGCGCGCAGTGCGGCCGGGGCTGTCGCTGTCGAGCGATTTCATCGTCGGCTTCCCCGGCGAGACCGAGGCCGACTTTGCCCAACTCATGAAGCTGGTGCAAGACTTGGGTTTTGACAACAGCTTCAGCTTTGTCTTCAGCCCGCGCCCCGGCACCCCAGCCGCCAACTTGGCCGACGACACGCCCGCCCCGCTCAAACTGCAACGCCTGCACGCGCTGCAAGCGCTGCTCGATGCGCAGGTGCAGGCCATCGCCGAGCGCTTGGTGGGCAGCGTGCAGCGCATACTGGTCGAAGGCCCGTCGCGCAAACACGCGCACGAACTCACCGGCCGCACCGAGTGCAACCGCAGCGTCAACTTCGACGCCGGTGCACAAGGCGCGCGCCTGATCGGGCAGATGCTGGAGCTGCGCATCACCGAGGCGCGCTCGCATTCGCTGCGCGGCGAGCTGTGCCTGAACGAGGCGGTGCTGGCAGCCTGATCCGCGGCCCGCAGCGGGGTCTTATAGCCCCGTCATCCCCAGCGCAAGGGCAGCCGCACCAGCACCACGTGCTCGCGGTCGGTGTGGTAGCGCTTGATCTGCGCGTCGGCGTCGAAATGCAGTTGCAGGCGCTCGCGGATATTGCCCAGCGCCATGTGGTTGCCCCCTGACGGTGCAGGGGCTGCTGCGCCATGCGGGACCAGCGAGTTGCGCACAAACAGGCGCAGCTCGGCACCCTCCAGATACGCCTCCAGCGACACATCCGCCCCCTCGGGCGCGGGCTCGACCCCGTAGCGCACCGCATTCTCCAGCAGCGGCTGCAGCAGCAGCGGCGGCACCAGCGCGTGCAGCGGCGCGTGCTCGGTGCGCCACTGCATGCGCAGCCGCTGCGGCCCTAGGCGCACGGTTTCGATCTCGATGTAAGCGCGCGCCAGCGCCAGCTCCTGCGCCAGCGGCACCAGGGTGCGCGCATCGCTGAGCAGCGCCCGGTACAAATCGGCCAGATCCTGCAGCACCGCCTCGGCCTGCTGCGGCTGGGTGCGCAGCAAGGCCAGCACGCTGTTGAGGCTGTTGAACAAAAAATGCGGCCGTATGCGCGCCTGCAAGGCCGCCAGCCGCGCATCGGCCAGCGCGGGTGACAGGCGCTGCTGGCGCCAGTCAAAATAAAACAGCAGCGCCCCCGCCAGCAGCAGCGCCACGCTGGCGCTGTGCGCCACCGAACCCGCCAGCGCCAGCCCCAAGCCCTGCTCCACCGCCACGTGCCAGAGCGCCGCCACCAGCGCCGCCAGACACAGCACCAGCACCAGCCCGCGCCGGTAGCGGGTGCGCGCCAGCAGCGGCTGCAGCAGGTACAGCAGCAACACCGTGGCCAGCAAGGGCGGATCAAAACGCACCGACTGCTGCACCAGTTGCTCCCACCAGGGCTGGGCGCTGGGCCAGTCGAGCACGGCATGCACCAGCCGCAGCGCCTGCGCCAGCAGCAACACCCGCAACCACACCCCCAGGTTGCGAAAGTCGGGCAAGGTGGAGGCGGTCGTCATGCGTGTCGATGGGTGGGTCGGGCTCCATTGTGGCGCATGGCGCGCATAGGGCTGTGCGCCGCGCCAGATCCGGGGTGCCCTACACTTGGCATCCATGAAAATCGCCACTTGGAACGTGAACTCGCTCACCGTGCGGCTGCCGCAGGTGCTGGACTGGCTGGGGGCGCAAGAGGCGGCCGGGGCGCCGGTGGATGTGCTGGCGCTGCAGGAGCTCAAGCTCAGCGACGACAAATTCCCCGCCGCTGCGCTGGAGCAGGCCGGTTACCACGCGGTCTGGCTGGGCCAAAAAACCTACAACGGGGTGGCGCTGCTGGCACGCCAGCCAGCGGCCGAGGTGCAGCGCAACCTGCCCGGCTTGGCCGACGAGCAAGCGCGCCTGATCGCCGCCACCTACCTCACCGGCGGCACCGAGCCCCAACCGGTGCGCGTGGTGGGCGCCTACTTCCCCAACGGGCAGGCGCTGGGCAGCGACAAGTTTGCTTACAAGCTTCGCTGGCTGGAGGCGCTGCGCACCTGGCTGGCGGCCGAGCTGGCGCGCCACCCACGGCTGCTGCTGCTGGGCGACTTCAACATCACCTTCGACGACGCCGACGTCTGGGACCCGGTGGGCCTGCACGAGTCCATCCACTGCAGCAGCGTGGAGCGCGCGCACCTGCAAGCGCTGCTGGAGCTGGGCCTGCACGACGCGCACCGGCTGTTTCCGCAGCCGCCCAAGAGCTACACGTGGTGGGACTACCGCCAGCTTGGCTTTCAAAAAAACCGCGGCCTGCGCATCGACCACATCCTGCTCAGCGACGCGCTCAAGACCCGTGCCCGCGCCTGCCAGATCGACCGCGCCCCGCGCAAAAACCCCCAGCCCAGCGACCACGCGCCGCTGTGGGTGGAGTTGGGGTGAGGAATCGACAACGTGTGACTGACGAACCTAGGCTCTGGCCGGTATCAGGCGCCCGAGCCACCCCCAACTAGGAAGGCTGGGGCCGGGCGGGGCCGGGGTGAGGAATCGGAACGTGTGACTGACGAACCCCGGCACCGCCCGGCTCCAGCCGAGGCCGCCCGCGCGACGCCGGCTGCAGCCGCCGCGCCGTTTGCTGTTGCAACTGGGCCACAAAATCCGGGCTGCCCAGCGCCCAGCCCTTGAGCGCGGCCTGCTCCAGCCGCTGCTGCGCCGCCTCGCTCAGGCCCCGCGCCGCCAGCGCCGCGTAGGCGGCCTCGCGCTCAAACGGGGTGTTGCCCAATTGCCAATAGACCGCCGGAACGCTCAAAGCCGGCTCGTGGCGCAGGCCGGCGTAATGGCCATGGCTGCTCCAGGCGTACTCGGCGGTCGTGCGCGCCAAGCCCAGCCGCACCGGCTGCGTGTCCAGGCTCAGCAGCGCCGGCAACAGCTCGGTTTCGGGCTGCAACACCGTGCCCCGAAAACGCCCCTCCCACAGCGTGCCCACTTGGCCGTGGCGCAGGTTGTAGCGGCGCACATAACTGCGCCCGAGTGCTTGCATGGCACGCGAAACAGCCCCCTCGGCCAGCGGCGTCAGCAGCAGGCGCACCTGCTGCGCTAGCAGCACGTAGCCGTGCCAGTGCAGCGGCTGCAGGCGCACGGCTTCGGTCAGCAGCTCCAAAAACGCCAAGCGGTCGCTGGCATCGGCAAACAGCTCGCCCCCGTGGTGAGCACGCCAGATCAGCAGGTGCGGCAAGCCTGGTACGCTCAGTCGGGGCAGTCGCGCCATCGGTCAGTGGCTCAGGCGTCGAACAGGCTCTGGCCGGTCAGCCGCTGGTGCTCGCGCAGGGCGTAGCGGTCGGTCATGCCGGCAATGTGATCGGCCACGCGGCGGCGCAGGCTCAGGGGCGTGGCACCCTCTGCCAGCGCGGGCAGCTCAGCCGGTCGCTCGTGGTAGATCAGGTACAACTCGGTCACCACCTGGCGCGCGCGCCCGGTTTGCTCCAGCACCTGCGGGTGGCGGTACAGGTTGTGCATCAGAAAGCGCTTGAGGGCGCTGGCTTGCTCGCGCATCGGGGCCGAAAACCGCAACAGCACCGGGCTGCACCGCACCTCGTCGACCGACTGCACACCGGCCAGCAGGATGGCGCTGCGGCTGGCCTCGATCACATCGTAGACCTGCTCCGTGAGCATGCGCCGGATCGACTCGTAGAGCAGGCGCTTGCCGCGCAGCGCCGGGTAGGCCCGCAGCACGTCGCGGCGCTGGCGCTCAAACAGCTCCAGCGCTTCGAGCTGCTCCAGGCGCAAAAGGCCAGAGCGCACGCCGTCGTCGATGTCGTGCGCGTTGTAGGCAATCTCGTCGGCCAGGTTGGCCAGTTGCGCCTCCAGCGAGGGCGATCGACCCAGCAAGAAGCGCGCCCCCACGCCGCCCGGCTCGCGCCCTTCGAGCCACAGCGCATTGGCGCGCGAGCAGTGCTTGAGTATGCCCTCGCGGGTCTCGAAACACAGGTTGATGCCGTCGTGCTCGGGGTAGCGCTGCTCCAGCTCATCGACCACGCGCAGGCTTTGCAGGTTGTGCTCAAAGCCGCCATCGGGCTCGTTGGGGGTGGGCGCATCGTGTGACGGCCCGGGATCGGGCGGCAGTTGGTGCAGGCAGGCGTTGAGCGCGTCTTGTCCGGCGTGGCCGAAGGGGGTGTGGCCCAGGTCGTGCGCGAGCGCGATCGCCTCCACCAAGTCCTCGTGCAGCCCCAAGCTGCGCGCAATGCTGCGCCCCAATTGCGCCACTTCCAGCGAGTGTGTCAGGCGGGTGCGAAACAAATCGCCCTCGTGATTCAGGAACACCTGCGTTTTATAGACTAGGCGCCGGAAGGCGCTGCTGTGGATGACGCGGTCGCGGTCGCGCTGGAATTCGTTGCGCGTGGGGGCCGCGGCTTGCGGGTGGCGGCGGCCCCGGCTGCGCTCGGGCCAGCAGGCATAGGGCTGCAAGGGGCTAATCATGGCAGATTCGGTTCTTGGAAAGCCACGGCGCTGGAGTGGCGCACTTAGGCACAGCCCGCCGCTATCACTTCGCGCACCAAGGCATCGGGCACCGGCTGCAGGTGGGGCGCTCCGGCGTCATCGACCAGCACAAAACGAAGCTGGCCCGCGTCGGATTTTTTGTCGATGCGCATCAAATCGAGGTAGCGGCTGGCATTGGCAAGCGGGTCAGGCTCCAGCATGGGGGCGCGCACGGGGAGACCGGCTCGGCCAATCAGGTCGCTTAAGCGCTGCGCCCGCTGCGCCGACAAAAGGCCCAGCCGCTGCGACAGCCGCGCCGCCAGCACCATGCCGCAGCCCACGGCCTCGCCGTGCAACCACTGGCCGTAGCCCAGCCCGGCCTCGATGGCGTGACCAAAGGTGTGGCCAAAATTGAGGATGGCGCGCAGCCCCGTTTCACGCTCGTCTTGCCCCACCACAGCGGCCTTGATTTCGCAACTGCGCCGCACCGCGTAGGCCAGGACGGCGGGGTCGAGCTGGCGCAGCGCCTTCAAGTTGGCGTCGATCCAGTCGAGAAAAGCCAAGTCGCAAATCGGGCCGTATTTGATGACTTCGGCCAGCCCGGCACTGACCTCGCGCGCCGGCAGGGTGCGCAAGGTGTCGAGGTCGCAAACCACGCGCAGGGGCTGGTAAAAGGCCCCGATCATGTTTTTGCCCAGCGGATGGTTGATGGCGGTTTTGCCGCCCACCGACGAATCCACCTGCGCCAGCAAGGTGGTGGGCACTTGCACGAAGGGCACGCCGCGCATGTAGCAGGCGGCCGCAAAACCGGTCAGGTCGCCCACCACGCCGCCGCCCAAAGCGAACAACACGGTTTTGCGGTCGCAGGCGCGGCCGAGCAAGGCATCAAAAACCTGGTTCAGCGAATCCCAGCTTTTATAGCCCTCGCCATCGGGCAGTTGCAGCACGTGGACCTGGCCAAAACGCCCGGCCAAGGACTGCTGCAGCCGGGCGGCATACAGCGGCGCCACCGTGGTGTTGGTCACGATCAGTGCCTGCGTGGCGGCAGGCAGACCATCCCACGAGGCGCCGTCGTCGAGCAAGCCGGTGCCGATCAGGATCGGGTAGCTGCGTGCACCGAGTTCAATTTGTAGGGAGATGGTCACAGCGAAGCCTCGGATGTGTGTATGGGCTTGGGGGGGGAGCGTTGCAACTCCAGTTGGGCGGCAATCCAGTTGACCAGCGACGCCACCGAGGGCCGGCCGGTCTCGACCACGTGGTGCGCGGTCTCGCGGTAGAGCGGGTCGCGTTGGGCGTACAGCTCGCGCAATTTTTGCAGCGGGTCGGCCACTTGCAGCAGCGGCCGGCTGCGGTCGTGCTGCACCCGGCGAAACACCTCTTCGGGGCTGGAGCGCAAATAAAAGACGCGGCCGCGCTCACGCAGGCACTGCCGGTTGGCAGGCCGCAGCACCGCACCCCCACCGGTGGACAGCACGCACGGGGCGGCCTGCGTCAACTCATCGATCAGCGCCTGCTCCTCGTCCCGGAAGCGGGCCTCGCCCTCGCGCTCGAAAAACTCGCGGATGCTGCAACCCAAGCGCTGCTCGATGGCGCTGTCGGAATCCACAAAAGGCAGTTGCAAGCGCCGCGCCAGCAAGCGCCCGACCGTGGACTTTCCCGATCCGGGCAGGCCGATGAGGATGATCAAAGGCCTTACCTTCTGGGCCCCAAGGCAGTGATCTCGGTCAGCACGCGGGGCGTAATAAACACCAGCAGCTCGGTGCGCCGGGTTGTGTTCTGGTTGCTGCGGAACAAATTGCCCAGCACCGGCAGCTCACCCAAGACCGGCACCCGAGCCTGGTTGTTGGTTTCCTCTTGGGTGTAGATGCCACCGATCACCACCGTGCCGCCGTTTTCCACCAGCACCTGGGTTTGCACGCTCTTGGTCTGCACCGCCGTTTGGCCGTTGAAAACGATCGGGGTGTCGTTGTTGACGCGCAACTGCATGATCACGTCGCCGTCCGGGGTGATTTGGGGCGTGACCACGAGCTTGAGCGAGGCGTCGATGAACTCGATCGTGGTGTTGCCATCGGCGTCGCGGCGCAGGAAGGGGATTTTGCGCCCGTCTTCGATGGTGGCCTCGCGCTGGTCGGCCGTCACCACGCGTGGGCTGGCGATGGTCTTGAGGCGTCGATCGGATTCGCTGGCCTCGATTTCGAGATTCAGCAGCCGCGTCACGCTGGGGTTAAAGAGCGAGAAGGCAAACGTGCCGGAGCCGATGGTGGGCGCGGGGATATTGGTCACGTTGCTGTTACCCGCGCCGGTGGCTCCGATGGAGCCAAAGCCGAGGGTGGTCTGCAACTCGTTGCCGCGATGACGCGCCAGCATCACCGGGTCGGCGATGCGCCCGCCAAAGCGCACCCCGAGGTTGCGTCCGAAGCTGTCTTCGGCTTCCACGATGCGCGCCTCGATCAACACCTGGCGCATCGGCACATCCAGGGCCTGGATCAGGGTCTGGATTTCTTCCAGTTTGGACGCAATATCGGTGACGAACAACTGGTTGGTGCGCGGCTCGGCAAACACCGAACCCTGAGAACTCAGAATGCGCACCTCGTTCTCACCCGAGCCCACGGCGGTCGTCAGGTGTTCGGCCACCTCTTGGGCGCGGGCAAAGTTGAGCCTGAAGCTCTGGGTTCGCACCGGCTCCAAGCCACGGATGGCCTGCTCGGCTTCGAGCACTTCGCGCTCCTTGGCCAAAATTTCGGCCTGAGGCGCAATCCAGATCACGTTGCCGGTGCGCCGCATGCCCAGATTTTTGGCTTGCAACACGATGTCCAACGCTTGGTCCCATGGCACATCGCGCAGGCGCAGGGTGAGGCTGCCCGTCACGGTGTCAGAGGTGATGATGTTGAAATTGCTGAAATCGGCGATCACCTGCAGCAAGGCGCGCACTTCGATATTTTGAAAGTTGAGCGAAATCTTATCGCCCGTGTAGCTGGGCTCTTGCGTCAAGCGGTTTTGGTCTTGGCGCACTTCGCGCACTTCGAGCACAAACTGGTTATCGGTCTGGAACGCGCTGTGTTCCCAGTTGCCGGTGGGTTCGACCAGCAAGCGCACGCGGTCGCCGACCTGGGTGGCGGTGACGGTTTGCACCGGCGTACCAAAGTCGCTCACATCGAGGCGGCGGCGCAGGCCTTCGGGCAACGAGCTTTGCTGAAACTCCACCACCAGGTTGCGCCCTTGTTGCCGCACATCAACCCCCACTTGGCTATTGGGCAGCTCCACCAGCACCCGCCCCGCGTTTTGCGCACCGCGGCGAAAATCGATGTCGGCCAGCGCTTGCGTGCGCACAGGACTGGCGGCCGGTGCAAAGGCCGCCCCCAGCGCACCACCAGCAACCGGCGCCGCCTGCGTGCTTGGCTGCAACTGCACCAGCAAGGTATTGCCTTCGATGCGCATCTCGTACCCAACCGATTGGTTGAGATTGAGCACGATGCGGGTGCGGTCCCCCGCCTGCACCACGTTGGCGGAACGCACATTGCCAAGGTTGAGGGCCAACAGATTCTGGCCGGTGGCGTTGCTCGCCCCCGCAATGTCGAGCGCGATGCGCGCCGGTGCCTGCATGCTAAAGCCGGCCGGCAACTGGCGCAGCGGTTCGCTGGTCTGGATGCGTATGAGCTCGCCACCCCCTTGTGCCGCCACCGTCAAAGACTGAATGGCCAATTGCGCTTGCGCCCACCCGGCCAGCACAAAGGTGCTGGCCAGCAAGGCGTAGCGGCTAAAGCGCGACAAGGTGTGTAGGGATGGGGTGGTGTGTGGGGTCGGATTCATTGGCCGGTGCCTTCCTGCAACTGCAATGTGGTGGTGCGCTCGACCCAGTCACCGATCGGGTCTTGCGCGATTTCGCGCAGGGTGATCTGGGTTTCACTGATGGCGGTGATGCGGCCATAGTTCTGGCCTAGGTGGTTGCCCCGCCGCACCTGGTGGACCAAGCCCTCGGATCGAACCAGCGCCACCGTCTCGTTGCCGCGCTGCAACAAGCCCACCATGGTGATGGTGTCGAGCGGCACCGCCTCCAGTGGCTCTTTGCGGCGGCGCAATTCGGCCGCCAACAAACCCGACACCATGGGCGAAGCGGCCTCGGCGCGCAGCAGCACCGTGAGTTTGTCGGCGCTGAAGGGCGAGACTGCACCCAAGCCTTGGTAGGCTTGGGGAACATGGGGTTGCGGCGCTTGCACCGGGGTCACGCGGGGTTGTGCAGCCGCCCGCTGCTGCTCCATCCACGCCGACAGATCGTCACCCCCGTCGGCGCAGGCTGTCAGCGCTAAGGCCGCTGCCAGCAGCAGGCCCGCTGTTGAAATGCCGGATTTCTTCATCGCTGCCCCCCGGCTGCCCGCTGCTGTTGTTGTTGCTCGCGCTGACGCTGCAAAACCTCTTCGGGATCGAGGTAGCGAAAGGTTTTGGCGGTGGTATCCAAGGTCAGAATGTCGGGCCGGTTGGCCGCAGGCGCAAGGGACAGGTTGTTTAAGGTCACGATGCGCGACAAATGCGCCACGTCGGAGACAAACATGCCAATGTCGTGGTAGCTGCCACTCACGCGCACCGCAATCGGCAGCTCGGCGTAGTGGTCGCGCAACTCGACTTCGCCGGGGCGAAACAGCTCAAACTGCAAGCCACGACCGATACCGGCTTGGTTGATGTCGGACAACAAGGCGTCCATTTCAGCCCGACTGGGCAACTGGCGCTCGAGCTGCGTGACGTACTGGCGCACCTGCTCGAGTTGCGCCCGCAGCGCCTCCAAATTGACCGCCTGCGCCACCTTGCTGGTGTACTCGGTGCGCAACTGCGCCTCGCGCTGGCGCTCGGTCTCTAACTGGGTGCGCATGCCGCTGAGCACCGCATACCACAGGCCCGCCAGCACCGCCAGCGCCACCACCAGCAGCAGCAACTGGCGCGGCAAAGCGGGCCAGCGCGAGGGGTCGTTGGGGTCGAGCCCACTGAACTGGGCCCGCGCATCTTGTTGCCAGCGGGCAAAGTCAAAAGATGCGGCTTTGGTTTTTTTAGACATGATCAGGTCAGGCCCCCGAATGTACTGGCACTCAAACCCGGCCACCCGCTGCGGGCGCCGCCGGTTGCGCAGCCGGTTGCGCTGCGGGCTGGGCTGGCGCTGGGCCTTGCGGGTTGGGAGTAGGGCTAGGCGCAAGGGTCACGCGCACAGAAAAATTGAATACGCGGCGCTGATCGCGCGGCCCCAGCGTCAGCGTGGCGGCGGTGATCTCGACCAGATGCGGTTGCGTCAGCCAAGGGCTGCGGTTGCCAAGGTTGCGCAGCAACTCCGACACCCGCTCTTGCGACTGCGCTACGCCAGTGAGCGTGATGGCCTTGTCTTCTTGGCGCAGCGCCGTCAGGTGCACCCCCTCGGGCAACTGGCGCACCATTTCGTCTAGCAAATGCACCGGCAGGTTGCGCCCAGCTTGCAAGCTCTCGACCGCCGCCTGGCGCGACTTGAGGGCATCGAGCTCTTGCTGCAAGGTCGCGACATCGCGAATCTGGATGTCAAGCTTTTGAATCTCGGCTTGGATGAACTGGTTGCGCCCCTGCTGGGCCTCGATCTGCACCTGGTAAAAACCGTAGACCAGCGCCGCCGCCAACAGGCCCACCCCCACCGCAAGCCCGAGGTTGACGAAAAACTGCTCGCGCTTTTTCTTGCGTGCGATTTCGCGGTGTGGCAATAAATTGATGGCAATCATAGGGAGTACCTGCGCATGGCCAAACCGGTCGCCACCAAGAACGAGGTGCCGCTGTCGGCCCCCTTGATCGACGCCACCGAGGACGACATGGCCATGCCCTCAAACGGGTTGACCACCTTGCACGGAAAGGAGGTTTGACTCATCACCGCCACCTCCAAGCCCGGCAGCGCAGCCGCCCCACCTGAGAGCAGCACATGATCGACCTTGTTGTGCGGAGTGCTGGTAAAAAAGAACTGCAAGGCGCGACCGATATCTTGCCCCAGATGGCTCAAGTAGGGCGTCAGCACGGCCTCGCGGTAGTCGGCCGCCAGCGTGCCGGCTTTTTTCTTGCTTTCAGCCTCTTCGAGGGACAGCGAGTAATGGCGCGCCACCAAAGCGGTGAGCTGGCTGCCACCAAAGTTTTGGTCGCGCTCGTAGACCATTTCCTCGTTGCGGATCACCTGCAAGGTCGAGTTTTTAGAGCCCAGCTCGAACAAGGCGATGAGCATGTTGCGACCGCGGTTGGGCAGCGCCTCGATGACCCGCGCCGCCGCCAGCCTGGATGCGAAGGATTCCACATCGAGCACCACCGGCTGCAAACCGGCTGCTTCGGCCAAGCCCTGCCGGTCCGAGACTTTCTCTTTGCGCGAGGCCACCAGCAACACCTCGACAAAATCGGGCAGGTTGGGCGCCGGGCCGACGACGCAAAAATCGAGGCTCACTTCGGCCAAAGGAAAGGGGATGTACTGCGCCGCCTCGGACTCGACTTGCAGCTCGAGCTCGGCCTCGCTCAAGCCGGCTGGAAGGTTGATCTTCTTGGTGATCACGGCCGAACTGGGCAAGGCCAAGGCGACGTTGCGGGTTTTGCTGCCGGTTTTCTTCACCAAACGCCTAAGGGCTGCGGCCAACTCATCGAACTGCTCGAGGTTGCCGTCCTTGATCCAACCCGGCTCCAACGGCTCCATGGCGCAGTGCAGCAGCCCCCACTGACCCGCGCGGTCGCGTTGCAACTCGACCAGCTTGAGCGAAGTGGTGCTGACGTCGATGCCCAGCAAAGGAGCCGGTTCCCGACGAAGTAGCGTTGCTAGAGAGACCAAATTACCCCCATATGCAGTTGAAGTTGGGCGCAAGGAACTTGCGCGTATCAATCCTATCAGCAAGTAGCCGCTTTGGCCAGCCTGCGGGGGCGGCTGAGCAAAATATTGTGTGATTTCATCCCCCACGCGCAACAAGTTTACAAACTTTCACAGACTCTTGCGCAGCCGGCTGCACGATCGGGGCCCTTTTTTTATAATCGTTGCGCTGTTGCAAAGGAATTCATGTCCGCCTCCACGCCTCGCGCCCCTGCGACCGGCCCCGGTCAGGGCGCCTCCACCGGCTCCAAGCCACCCACTTTGTCACACCGTCTGAAGTCGATCGCCTTCACCGCCTTCATCGCTGCGGCGGTGGCTGCGCTGGTGGGCGCTTTGTTGCTCGGCGTTGCCATTGCCTTGGCCTACCCCAAGCTGCCCGATGTCACCAGCCTGAGCGACTACCGCCCCAAATTGCCCTTGCGCGTCTATGCCCAAGGCGGCGAACTGATCGGGGAGTTTGGCGAGGAGCGGCGCAACCTCACGCCCTACGCCAACATCCCGCCGCTGATGATCCACGCCGTGCTGGCGATCGAAGATGAGCGCTTCTTTGAACACGGCGGGGTGGACTTTCGCGGGGTGGCGCGCGCCGCGCTGGCCAATGTGTTCGATCCGCTCAGCCAAGGGGCCTCGACCATCACCATGCAGGTGGCGCGCAACATGTTCCTGACCAAGGACCGCACGTTTTTGCGCAAGTTCTACGAGGTGCTGCTCACCTTTAAGCTCGAGCGGCTGCTGAGCAAGGAAGAAATTCTGGAAATCTACATGAACCAGATCTTCCTTGGGCACCGCTCCTACGGTTTTGCAGCGGCGGCGCAAACCTATTTTGGCAAGTCACTGGCCCAGCTCACGGTGGCCGAAGCCGCCATGCTGGCCGGTCTGCCCAAAGCGCCCTCGGCCTTCAACCCGATCAGCAACCCGCGCCGCGCCCGCATTCGCCAACTGCACATCATCGACCAGATGTTGGCCAATGGCTTTATCAGCGCCGAGCAGGCACAAGCTGCACGCGACGAGCCGCTGCAATTGCGCCGCATCGACCCGGAGCAGTTCATCAACGCCAACCACGTCGCCGAAATGGTGCGCCAGCAGGTGTTTGCCCAATATGGGGAAGCCGCTTACGCGCGCGGGCTGCGGGTGCACACCACCATCGATGCCAATCAGCAACGCGCAGCGGTGCGCGCCGTGCGCCAAGGCGTGATCAATTTTGAGCGGCGCCAGCACTACCGCGGCCCCGAGCGCTTCATCGAACTCCCTGCCGATGCCGCTGCCCGCGAAACCGCCATCGATGCCGCGCTCACCGCCATCCCCGACGACAACGGTTTTGTTACCGCCGTGGTGCTCGAAGCCAGCCCACGTCGCGTGCTGCTCAGCCGCGGCGAGATAGAACCGATCGAGATCACCGGTACTGGCTTGGACTCCGTGCGCTCGGGGCTGGCTGCGAATGCACCGCCCCACTTGGCCTTGCGCCCGGGCGCCGTGGTGCGGCTGGTGCGCGACGCCCAGCAGCGCTGGGCCATCACCCAAAAACCCGTGGTTGAAGCCGCTTTTGTGGCCATGGACCCGCGCAATGGGGAAATCCGGGCCTTGGTCGGTGGTTTTGATTTTGAACGCAACCAATTCAACCGCGTTATCCAGGCACAGCGCCAGCCTGGCTCCAGCCTCAAGCCCTTCATTTACTCGGCCGCGCTGGAGCACGGCGTCATGGCCTCGACCCTGGTCAACGACGCGCCCTTGTTTTTCAGCGCCGCCGCAACCGGGGGGCGCCCTTGGGAGCCGCGCAACTACGATGGCCAGTTTGAAGGCCCCATGTCCGTGCGCACGGCCTTGGCGCGTTCGCGCAACATGCCCTCCATCAACGTGCTCAAGGCAGTGGGCCCCAGCAACGCCCAGCAGTGGTTGACCCGCTTTGGCTTTGAGGCCGAAAAACATCCGCCTTTTCTGGCCATGGCGCTGGGAGCCGGCACCGTCACGCCGCTGCAACTGGCCAGCGCCTATGGCGTGTTTGCCAACGGCGGTTTTTACACCCCGCCGCAACTCATCACGCGCATCACCGACCACGATGGCCGGGTGCTGATGCAAGCAGCGCCGCAATCGCTGGCCACGGCGCAACGCGTGATACCTGAACGCAACGCCTTTATCATGACGCAGTTGATGGGCGAAATCACCCGCAGCGGCACCGCGGCAAGGGTGCAATCCACCCTGCGCCGCCCCGACCTCTACGGCAAAACCGGCACCACCAACGACGCGGTGGACGTGTGGTTCGCTGGCTTTCACCCCACCCTATCGGCGGTGGCTTGGATGGGGCACGACAACCCGCGCAACCTGGGTCGCAACGCCACCGGCGGCTCGCTGGCACTGCCGATCTGGATCGACTTCATGCGCGAGGCGCTCAACGGTGTGCCGGTGCAACAGCCCAGCGCGCCCGCCGGCGTGATGTTGACCGGGGGCGAGTGGTACTACGAGGAATTTGGCCCGGGTCAGGGTGTGGCAACCTTGGGCATGGCCAGCGAAGAAGTCGCCGCAGACGGATCAACCGAAGTGGCGCCGCCCATGGCCACCGAGGACCGACGCAACATCCTCGACTTGTTCACCCGGCCAAACTAAAACGCAGCCCGGCCCGCGCCTGCGCGCTGGCCTCCTGCGAGAGACGCTCAAAAAACTCCCCCGCCCCCTTGGTGTCGAGCCACTGCTGGCCGTCAAAGCGGTAGTGGGTGCCACCGCTGCGCGCCGCCATCCAAACCTCGTGCAAGGGTTTTTGCAGGTTGATGACGATCTGGCTGCCATCACGAAACACCAGCGTCACCATCGAGCCGACGCGCTGGTTGTCGATGTCCACCTCGGATTCGTCGTTGATGCGGTCGCAGCTGCGCTCGACCGCTTGCAGCAGCGCCTCGGCGCGGTTCAAATACTCGGTATCGTTCATTACAATCGGGCCATGCATGATTCAGATGGCATTGTAGGCCTGAGGCCGCTTTCCCGCGTGGGGGTGCCTCATCCTGCCTCATGGGCTTCATGGGGGGCCGCTAAAGCTGGTGTGCGCGTTCTGGGTCTGTCCCTTTGCCTGTGCATGGTGTTGCTGAGCCTGGCGGGTTGTGGTCAAAAAGGCCCCCTGTTCTTGCCCAGCTCCACCGTTGCGGGCACCAGCACCTAAGCGCGCCCAGTGCAACCCTTTTCATACGACAACCCCTTTATGTCAGCCCCCTGCCCTGCGGCACCCTTGGTGCCGGGACACCCGTTTTTCCACTATGCCGACGGTCACCTGATGGTCGAAGGCTTGGCGCTGACCGATTTGGCACGGCAGCACGGCACGCCCCTGTTTGTCTATTCCCAAGCCGCCCTGCTCGATGCGCTGGCGGCCTACCAGCGTGGCCTAGCCGGACGCAACGCCTTGATCTGCTACGCCATGAAGGCCAATTCCACCTTGGCGCTGCTGCAAACCTTGGTGCAGGCTGGTTGCGGTCTCGACATCGTTTCGGGCGGTGAACTGGTGCGCGCGCTGCGCAGCGGCGTCGATCCGAACCACATCGTTTTTTCGGGCGTGGGCAAAACCCGGCTTGAGATGCGTCAGGCCATGCAGGCGGGCATCGGCTGCTTCAACGTAGAAAGCCTGGCCGAACTCGAGGTCTTGAACCACGAGGCACTGGCCCTAGGGCGGCAGGCGCCGGTGAGCCTGCGCGTGAACCCGGATGTGGACGCGCGCACCCACCCCTATATTTCCACCGGCCTCAAGGCCAATAAATTTGGCATTGCGCACGAGCAGGCACTGGCCGCCTACCGCCGTGCGGTGGCGCTGCCGGGGCTCAAGGTGCTGGGCATCGACTGCCACATCGGCTCGCAGATCACCGACAGCGCTCCCTACCTCGACGCGCTGGAGCGGGTGCTCGACCTGGTGCAGGCGCTGGCGCAAGAAGGCATTGCGCTGGAGCACATCGACCTCGGCGGTGGCTTAGGGATCACCTACCAAGACGAAACCCCGCCGGCCGCCGATCATCTGCTGGCCCAGGTGCTGCAAAGGCTCGATGCGCGTGGCTTTGGAGCGCACCGGCTGCTGCTCGAACCCGGGCGCTCGCTGGTGGGCAACGCCGGGGTCTGCCTGACCGAGGTGCTGTACCGCAAGCCAGGCACCGAGAAGAATTTTCTGATCGTCGATGCGGCTATGAATGACTTGCCGCGCCCAGCCCTCTACGAAGCCTGGCAAGCCATCGTGCCGCTGCAAGGGCACAGCGACGCCGCACCCGAGCCTTACGAGGTGGTGGGCCCGGTGTGCGAGAGCGGCGACTGGCTGGGCCGCGCGCGCACGCTGGCGGTGCGCGAAGGCGACTATTTGGCGGTGTGCTCGGCCGGCGCCTACTGCATGAGCATGGCCAGCAACTACAACAGCCGTGGCCGCGCTGCCGAGGTGCTGGTAACGGGCCAGAGCGCGCAACTGATCCGACAGCGCGAAAACCCGGACGATGCGCTCCAGCTGGAGCGCGACCTGACCCTTTGATTGCTTGGGTTGGTTTAACCCAAGCTGGACCGAAGCGCACGCGTGGCTGGGAGGTGGCCTTGCGCCACCCCCTTGTCCGAACGGGTTTTACAGCGCCCCGTAGCTGTGCAAGCCGCTCAGGAAGATGTTGACGCCCAAGAAGGTGAAGGTGGTCACCACCAAGCCGCCTATCGCCCACCAGGCCGCCACGGTGCCACGCAGGCCATTGACCAAGCGCATGTGCAGCCAAGCGGCGTAGGTGAGCCAAGAAATGAGCGACCAAGTTTCTTTCGGGTCCCAGCTCCAGTAGGCGCCCCAAGCCTCGGCCGCCCACAACGCACCCAAAATGGTGGCGATGGTAAAGAACACCAGCCCGATGGCGATGTTCTTGTACATGATGTCGTCGAGCACTTCGAGCGAGGGCATTTTGTCCACAATGCGGTCGCGCACGGCGATGATGCCGCCGATGATCAGGATCGCCACGCCCACATAAACCGCCCAGAAGTCGCTCATGCCGGCGGCGGCGGCGTAGTTGGTCTCGCCGGGCGCCACGGTGTAGACGCCAAACAGGTAGGGCTCCAGCAAAAACAGCACCCCCAGCAGCCACACCGGGGCCAGCGTGTACCAGCGCAGGGTAAAGGTGCTTTGCTTGAGCAGGTAGGCAAACGCCAGCATGGCGGCGATGGTCCAGGTGCCATAGCTGACAAAGTTGGCTGGCACGTGCAGCTTCATCCACCAGCTTTGCAGCGCGGGAATCAGGGGCTGGATTTCGTGCGCCTCGCGCGAGACCATGTACCAGAGCAAAAACACCACCGAAGCGCTCACCACCAGCATGGCAAACGCGCCGATGCGCCGCGTCTGGTAGCGGTCTTCGTAGTAGAGGATGTAGAGCGTGGTCATCCACGCAAACATGATGAACACCTCGAACAGGTTGCTGATCGGGATGTAGCCCATGCCGGTGTTGTGCAGGTAGGTTTCGTACCAGCGCACGCAAAACGCCACCAGCCCCATGGTGACCGCGGCCCAAGCCAGCTTGGCACCGACGGTCTCAAAGCCTGCGGCCCCAGACTGGCTGCGTGTGAGCATACCGACCCAGTAAAAGAAGGTGCTCAGGAGCAGCAGCAGCGACATGTGCAGCACCGCCGTCTGGCTCGACAGCAGGTACTTGAGCAGGAACACCTCCTCGGCCCGCATGTAGTTGCCCACCCCATCAACCTGATACAGCCAAATACCCGTGAGCGAGAGCGCCGCCACCACCACACTCAGGTAGCCAAACGGGCGCCAAAACCAAGCCAGCGCAATCCAGCTCGGAGCAGTCAGGATCAGGACAAACAACTCGTATTGATCGAGGTGCTCGGCAAACAAAAAGTAGTTGTAGGTCAGACCCCCCAACACCATGGCGGCGAAGATCCAGTCCCACGCGTTGCGCGCCGCCCAGATACCGGGCTTCATGCGCATCGAGGAATCGGCCTTTTTCAGGTCGATGGTGTGCGTGCTAGCGTTCATGAGTTCGCCTTTGGAGGTTGGAGGAGCAGGTGCTGGCGCAGCAGCACAAAGTCGCGATCATTGTCAGAAATTTTACGGTTGGACGACATCGCCATGGTGGCATCCAGACCATCGCCCTCGGGTTTAGGGGCCAGCCAGACCCAGACCCGGCGCTCGCGCACGTAGAGCATGGCGATCATGCCCAGCGTGAGCAAGAAACAGCCAAAGTAAACGATGTTGCGCCCCGGAGCGCGCGCCACCTGGAACACGCTGGCCTCGACCTGCTCGAAGTCGCTCATCATGAAGGTCAGGGGGGCTGGGTAGAAGAAGGAGTCGCTCAGGCTGAGCACCGACTGCGTCATGAAAGTGGCGGTTTGCTCGTTGCGCGGAGCCGGCGCCAAGTTGGCCTGCTCGCGGCTGAGTTGGTAGAGCTCGAACAGGCCGCCGTTGAGGATGCGCAGCAGCACCTCACCGGCGCGCTCACGCTCGGCCTCGGGCACGTTGACTTCCATAAAGGCCGATACCGCCTGCAAGCCCGCCAGCACCGGCATGTCGCGCTGGGGCAGGTTGGGGATTTCTGGGTCTTGACCGGCGAACAGATCGAGCGCGCGCTGCGCCGACACCGCGAGCGCCTGCTGCAACTCGGGGCGCTGGCCGGCGGCGGCTTCGGCCACGTAGCGGCGCACGGCCTCGCGCCGCATGGCCGGGTCCGCCAGCGCGGCGCGCAGGCGCAAAAAGCCATCTACTTGGTCTTGGTCATCGACCGGGATGCGCAGGTAGCGAAAATCTTCGGCCTGGGTCTCGCGCACCCCCAGCACAAACACGCGCTGGCCGTCGAGCTCGACCGGGAACATAAAGTTGTGAAACTCGCGCGCCTGACCGGCCGCGTCGCGCAGCTTATAGGTGACGCTGGGGCCGACGTTGCGCATATCGGTCTCGGACACGGTGCGGTGCGCCGAACCTAGGCGACGCTGGATTTCGCTGCCCAAGTTGAAGCCCTCACCCCCCTCAACCGCCGCCGTGGCATCGGGGGTGTTGGCAAAATTCTCGACGTTGTAAAGGTTGAAGTCGGTGAACTCGAGTGTGAAGGTCTCGCCGCCGCGGGTTAAGGTGGTGGACTGGCCAATGCGCCCCGAAATATCAAAGGGTGCCGCACCGTCGCCCATGGGCAGGCCGCGCAGGCGCACCAGCGAGCCGCCGTCGTCGTAGCTAGCCTGGAAGATGGTGACGCCACGGTGATAAGCCGGGTGGTTGACCATCACGCGCTTGGGGATCACCTCGCCGGTGTAAAGGTCGTGGATCAGGATCTCGCTGGCAAAGAGCTTGGGTTGGCCGGTCTCGTAGTATTCAACGATGAAATCTTTGAGTTCGATGCGAAACGGCAGCTCTTGCAGCAGCACACCGCCCGGCTGCGGCAGGATGGCAGTGCCAGTGGTGGCCCCTTCGGTGACCAAGATGCTGCCGCGAAAGCTCGGGTTCCAGTCGCTCAGGCGGTGCTCATCGGGCACCTCAGAGATCAGGCCGCCGCCCTCGAAGGTGGTTTTGCCCAGAAACAGGGTCTGCACCTGAACCATCAGGCGCCCGTCGAGCAGGGCGCCGGCGCAAATCACGACTATGGCCGAGTGGGTCAGGATGTAGCCCAGTTTGTTCCAGGCGCCAGCCTTGGCGGCCACCATCCAGCCTTGGCCGGTTGGGGTTTCGCGGCGCTGCAAGCGCACCTTCCAGCCCGAGGCCACCAAGGTCTGACCCATGCGCTGGGCCGCCGCCTCAGCCCCTTCGGCGAGCACAGCTTGCGCCCGCAGCGGAAAGGCCTTGAGGCTTTGTTCGCGCACGTTTTCTTTGAACTGGCGAATGTCGGCCAGCATTTTGGGCGAAGTGCGCACCACGCACAGGGTGGTGCTGAGCACCAGGAAGGCCAGCATGAGCGCAAACCACCAGGCGCTGAACACGGTGTAGAGGCCCATGACCTCGAACACGCGGTACCAAAACGGGCCAAACTGGTTGATGTAGCTGTTGATGGCCTCGTTTTGCAGGATCACGGTGCCGATTACCGAGGCGATGCTGATGATGGTCAGCAAGGCGATGGCAAAGCGCATCGAAGACAACAACTCAACCAACTGTCGCACCGCCTCAGAGCCACGCTGAAGCTGAATACCTGCAGTAGAAACACTCATCTGTTGTGCGCCAATTGTGTGATGTGACCAAGCTTGGCCTTTGGAGCGCCCAACCGCTGCCAGGTTCCCAAACCGGTTGAGATTGTCCGGCAAATATCAGGATTCGCTAATATTTTTGCAAAAACCACTCACCTGAGTGGGGTCTCGGGCGCAAGGCGGCTGGGCTCAACGCAAGCCAGCGATGAAATCGGCCACGGCCTCGATCTCGCGGTCGGTCATGTGGCGGGCGATGCGGTGCATTTCGGGGCTGTTGCCTCGGGCACCGGTGCGGAACTGCTTCATCTGGTCCACCGTGTAGCGCGCGTGCTGGCCCGCCAAGCGCGGATACAGGGCCGGCATGCCGCGCCCAGCGGGGCCGTGGCAGGCCATGCAGGAAGCGATGTTGCGATCGGCCAAGCCACCGCGCCAAATGCGCTCACCGGCGCGCACCAGTTCGGGGTCGCGGGCAAAGTTGGGGGCCGGAGTCTGGGCTGCCAGCCAGTGCGAGACATCGATCTTGTCTTGGTCGGTGAGCGCGGCCGAAAACCCCGTCATGATGGCGTTTTGGCGCTTGCCCGACTTGTAGTCGCGCAACTGCTTGACGAGGTACTCGGGCAACTGACCCGCCAACGAGGGGTTCTCGGGCATGGTCGAGTTGCCCAGCGCGCCGTGGCAGGCCATGCACATCTGCATGTAAACCTGCTCCCCGCGCGCCTTGTTGGGAACCGTGTCGGTGCGGGTCGTTTGAGCGTGCACCAGCATAGAGGAAGAAGCCAGTGCAAGGGCAGCGATGAGCGTGGCGATGGGTTTCATGTCGAGTGCGAGGGACTGTGGAATCAACTGCGAAGCCAAAGCCACGCCCGCCGTGTGCGGGAGCGGCCCAAAGAACTTTGCTGATTCTACAATGCGGCCTTAAACTTGACCAAATAACCCCGGGGCCCACTCTTTGACCGAATCCACCGACCCCGCTCAGGCCGCCATGGCCTGGCTGCACACCGCCCGCTTCTTGACCGAAGCGCCGCAGCTGCAGCATTTGCCTGACCACGACCTGCCCGAAATCGCCTTCGTGGGCCGCTCCAACGCCGGCAAATCCACCTGCATCAACACCCTGACGCAGCAAAAACGCCTGGCCTTTGCCTCCAAAACCCCGGGGCGCACGCAGAGCATCAACCTGTTTGCGCTCGGCCGCCAGGGCCAGACCGACGCCATCTTGGCCGACCTGCCCGGCTACGGCTACGCGGCGGTGCCACAGCAAGCCAAGCGGCGCTGGCAAGAGGTGATGGCCAACTACCTAGTGAGCCGCCCCAACCTGCGCGGGGTGGTGCTGCTGTGCGACCCGCGCCTAGGGCTGACCGATCTCGATGACGCGCTGCTGGAGCTGATCCGGCCCCGGGTGCAACAGGGGCTGCACTTTTTGCTGCTGCTGACCAAGGCCGACAAGCTCAACCGCCAAGAGGCCCAGAAGGCGCTCTCAATTGCGCGCCTGAACAGCGCCGGCGGCACGGCGCTGCTGTTTTCGGCGCTCAAGCGCCAGGGCATAGAGGACGTGGCGCTGACCCTGCGCCGCTGGGCCTACCCCGAGGAGGCTGTACCGGAGGCCGCTGCACCGGAGGCCGCCGAGCCCGCCGAGCCGCCCCCCGCACCCTCCCCACGCGGCCCTTTGTAGCGCGCATAGCCCCACAGGTACTGGGCTGGGCAGTGCCCAATCACCGCCTGCATGGCTTGGTTGATCTGCGCTGCGGCGGCCAGCGGCTCGGGCGCCAGCGGCGCATCCACCAGATCCAGCCATGGGCGCACGCGCACCACGTAACCCCGGCCCCAACTGAGCCGTTCCGCCCAGATCAGCAGCACCTGGGTGCCCGGCACCTGCGCCAGCCGCGCCGCCAGCGTCATGGTGTAGGCGCTGCGGCCAAAAAAAGGCGCCCACACCCCCATGCCAGCGGGCGGCACCTGGTCGGGCAGCAGGCCCACCGCCTGCCCTTGTTTGAGCGCCTTGAGCAACAGACGCACGCCGCTCAGATCGGTGGGCGCCGTGCGCAGGCCGGGGCGCTGGCGCGCCGCTTGCAGCACCGGGTGCAGCGCGGCCACACGCGGAGGGCGGTAGAGCGCCGTCAGCGGCTGGGCCGGGGAGCCGTCGGCTAGCGCCTGCGAACCAAAACGCTGCGCATAGGCCTGCGCCGTGAGCTCGAAGCAGCCCAGGTGCGGGGTTAAAAACAACAGCCCGTGGCGCTGGCGCAACACCGCCTCGATGTGCTCGGCCCCGTCCCAGCGCAGCGGCACCGGCGCGCCAAACCAGATGCGCGCCAGCTCGGCCATTTGCTGCCCGGCCGCGCCCACCGAGGCCCAGCGCGCCCTCGGCCCGAGTTGCGCCTGCGCCGTGTGCTCGCGCCAGCGCCGGCGGTAGGTGGCGCCCAGCAGCCAAATCAGCCAGCCCAGGCCCCAGCCCAGAGCATGCAGCAGCGGCAGCGGCAGCCGCCCCATGAGCTTAAAAAAGGTCAACATCTTCAGATTACAATGCCGTTCCATCGCCGAGTTACTGAACAACTTGCGGGCGATTCATAAATCCTGCTAAAGCGTTCGCCGCAGCACTCCAAGCGCCGGGCGAAACGCCCTTAGCTCAACCCTTGGAGTGTAGGCAACAAATGTCAAACGACTTTCTCTTTACTTCCGAATCGGTCTCCGAAGGCCACCCCGACAAGGTCGCCGACCAAATCTCGGACGCCATCCTCGACGCCATTTTTGAGCAAGACTCGCGCTCACGCGTGGCCGCCGAGACGCTGTGCAACACCGGTCTGGTGGTGCTGGCCGGTGAGATCACCACCAACGCGCATGTGGATTACATCCAGGTGGCGCGCGACACCATCCGCCGCATCGGCTACGACAACACCGAGTACGGCATCGACTACAAGGGCTGCGCCGTCATGGTCTGCTACGACAAGCAGAGCAACGACATCGCCCAGGGCGTGGATCACGCCAGCGACGACTACCTCAACACCGGCGCTGGCGACCAGGGCCTGATGTTTGGCTACGCCTGCGACGAAACGCCCGAGCTCATGCCGGCCCCGATCTACTACGCGCACCGCATTGTCGAGCGCCAAGCGCAACTGCGCAAAGACGGCCGCCTGCCCTTTTTGCGCCCCGACGCCAAAAGCCAAGTCACCATGCGCTACGTCGATGGCCGCCCGCACAGCATCGACACCATCGTGCTCTCGAGCCAGCACGCGCCCGAGATGAGCGACGGCAAGCACATGCTGCCCGCCTTCGTCGAAGCCTGCGTAGAAGAGATCATCAAGCCGGTGCTGCCGCGCGAGTGGCTGCAAAACACGCGCTACCTGATCAACCCGACCGGGCGCTTCGTGATCGGCGGCCCGCAAGGTGACTGCGGCCTGACCGGGCGCAAGATCATTGTGGACACCTACGGCGGCGCCTGCCCGCACGGCGGCGGCGCCTTCAGCGGCAAGGACCCAACCAAGGTCGATCGCTCGGCCGCCTACGCCGCGCGCTACGTGGCCAAAAACATCGTCGCCGCCGGGCTGGCGCGCCAGTGCCAAATCCAAGTGGCCTACGCCATCGGGGTGGCGCGGCCCATGAACGTAACCGTCTATACCGAAGGCACCGGCGTGCTGCCGGACGACAAGCTGGCCCACATCATCGGCGAGGTGTTTGACCTGCGCCCGCGCGGCATCATCCAGATGCTGGACCTGCTGCGCCCCATCTACACCAAAACCGCCGCCTACGGCCACTTCGGCCGCGACGAGCCCGAGTTCACTTGGGAGCGCACCGACAAGGTGCAGGTGCTGCGCGAGCTGGCGGGTTTGAAGTAAGCGCGCTGCCGCCGGCCCTCAGGCAAAGCCATCCGCCTGCGCCAGCAGCGGGGCGGCGGCGTCTTTGGCGGCCAGCAGGGGCTGCGCCACCCCGGCCTGGGCCAACGGCCAGACTATGCCCAGCGCCGGGTCGTTCCAGAGCAGGCAGCGCTCGTGCGCGGGGCTGTAGTAGTCGGTGGTTTTGTAGAGGAACTCGGCCGACTCGCTTAGGGTAAGAAAGCCGTGCGCAAAGCCGGGCGGCACCCAGAGTTGGCGGCAGTTGCTGGCCGACAGCTCCACCCCCTCCCAGCGCCCGAAGGTGGGCGAGCTGCGGCGCATATCGACCACCACGTCGAACACGGCACCGTGGCTGACGCGCACCAGCTTGCCCTGGGCCTTGGGTGGCATTTGATAGTGCAGGCCGCGCAGCACGCCTTGGGCGGAGCGGCTGTGGTTGTCTTGCACAAACTGCAAGCCGGCGAGGCCGGTGGCGGCTTCGAAGTCGAGCTGGTTGAAGCTCTCGTAAAAAAAGCCGCGCGCGTCGCCAAATACCTTGGGGGTGAGCACGAGCACGCCGGGCAAGGCGGTGGGGGTGACGGTGTAAGGCATGGGGCTTTTGCTGGCTGGCTTGGGGCTGGGGCGGGCTGCGGGCTGCTTGGCTTTGGGCGGGCGGTTTTAGCCCAGCAGGCCGAGCAGGTATTGGCCGTAGCCGCTTTTTTGCAAGGGGGCAGCGAGGCGCTGGAGCTGGGCCGAGTCGATCCAGCCGTTGCGCCAAGCGATTTCTTCGGGGCAGGCGATTTTCAGGCCTTGGCGGCGCTCCAGCGTGGCGATGAAGTGGCTGGCTTCGAGCAGGCTGTCGTGGGTGCCGGTATCGAGCCAGGCGTAGCCGCGCCCCATGGTCTGCACATTGAGCTGGCCAAGCTCCAAGTAGGCCTGGTTGACGGCGGTGATTTCGAGCTCGCCGCGTGCGCTCGGGCGCACCGCCTTGGCGATTTCGACCACTTGCGAATCGTAAAAATACAGGCCGGTGACGGCAAAGCGGCTTTTGGGCTGGGCCGGCTTTTCTTCGATGCTGACGGCGCGGCCTTGCGCGTCGAACTCGACCACGCCGTAGCGCTGCGGGTCGTGCACATGGTAGGCAAAGACGGTGGCGCCCTGGGGCTGGGCATCGGCGGCGCGCAGCAGCGGCTGCAGATCGTGCCCGTGGTAGATGTTGTCGCCCAGCACCAGCGCGCTGTGGGCCTTGCCGATGAAGCCTTCGCCGATCAGGAAGGCCTGCGCCAGCCCGTCGGGGCTGGGCTGCACGGCGTAGTGCAGGCTCATGCCCCACTGCGAGCCGTCGCCCAGCAGTTGGGCAAAGCGCGGTGTGTCTTGCGGGGTGCTGATGACGAGCACGTCTCGGATACCCGCCAGCATCAGCGTGCTCAAGGGGTAGTAGACCATGGGTTTGTCATAGACCGGCAGCAACTGCTTGCTGATGGCCAGGGTGGCCGGGTGCAGCCGGGTGCCGGAACCGCCGGCGAGGAGCAGGCCTTTGCGTGAGGTCATGGGGTGGGTGTGGGTTGGGTTGGAAGCTCGGCCAGCATGCGCTCCACCCCGTGCTGCCACGGCGGCAGGCGCAGGCCAAAGGTGCTTTGCAGCAGGCTGCAAGCCAGGCGCGAGTTGTGTGGGCGCTGCGCCGGGCTGGGGAAGGCGCTGCTGGGCACGGCGGCTATGGCTTGCACGCGCCAGTCCAGCGCCGGCTGCATTTGGCGCGCGCGCTCGATCACGTGGCGGGCGTAGCCGTGCCAGGTGGTTTCGCCGGCGGCGGCGAGGTGGTAGGTGCCGGGCTCGGCGGCGCCGCGCAGCACCTGGGCCAGGGCGTGCGCGCTCACGTCGGCAATCAGCTCGGCGCCGGTGGGGGCACCGTACTGGTCATCGACCACGCTCAGGTGCTCGCGCTGCTGCGCCAGCCGCAGCATGGTCTTGGCAAAGTTGCCGCCGCGCGCGGCATAGACCCAACTGGTGCGAAAAATCAGATGCTGGCGCCCGGCCGCGACAATGGCCGCCTCCCCCGCCAGCTTGCTGTGGCCATAGGCGTTGAGCGGGCCAACTGGGTCGCCCTCGTGCCAGGGCCGGTGACCGCTGCCGTTGAACACGTAATCGGTGCTGTAGTGCAGCAGCCAGGCCCCGCTCTGGTGCGCCAGTTGCGCCAGCAGGCCCGGCGCGTCGGCGTTGATGCGCTGCGCCAGCGCGGGCTCGCTCTCGGCTTTGTCCACTGCGGTGTAGGCGGCGGCGTTGACGATCACCTGTGGGCGCAGTTGCTGCACCGTGCGCGCCAAGCCGGCTAGGTCGGCTAGGTCGCCGCACAGGGGCGGGGCGTGGGGGTTGCAGGGGTCGGGGCTGGGGTGGCGATCGAGCGCGATCAGCTCGCCCAGCGGGGCCAGGCTGCGTTGCAGCTCCCAACCCACTTGGCCGTTTTTGCCCAGCAGCAAAATGCGCGGTGTGGTGTGGCTCATGTGGACCCTTGTGCTTGCATGGCTGTGGCTGGCGTGGCTGCGGTGGCTGGCGTGGCACCGGCTGTGGCCCCATCCCCGTAGTGCTGGCTGAGCCACTCGCGGTAGCTGCCGCTTTGCACATGCGCCACCCAATCGGGGTGCGCCAGATACCACTGCACGGTTTTGCGGATGCCGCTCTCGAAGGTTTCGGCCGGCCGCCAGCCGAGTTCGCGCTCGATTTTGCTGGCGTCGATGGCGTAGCGGCGGTCGTGGCCGGGGCGGTCTTGCACGTGGGTGATTTGCGCCTTGTAGCTGTGGCCGTCGGCACGCGGGCGCAGCTCGTCGAGCAGGGCGCACACGGTGTGCACGATGTCGAGGTTGGGTTTTTCGTTCCAGCCGCCCACGTTATAGACCTCGCCCACTTGCCCGGCTGCCAGCACGCGGCGGATGGCGCTGCAATGATCCTGCACATAGAGCCAGTCGCGGATTTGCTGCCCATCGCCGTACACGGGCAGCGGCTTGCCGGCCAGTGCGTTGACGATCATCAGCGGGATCAGCTTTTCGGGGAAGTGGTAGGGGCCGTAGTTGTTGGAGCAGTTGGTGGTGAGCACCGGCAGGCCGTAGCTGTGGTGCCAGGCGCGCACCAGGTGGTCGCTGGCGGCTTTGCTGGCGCTGTAGGGGCTGTTGGGCTGGTAGGGGTGCTGCTCGGTGAAGGCGGGCGCGCCGGGCTTTAGGCTGCCATAGACTTCGTCGGTGCTGACGTGCAGGAAGCGAAATGCTGCCCGTTCGGAAGCGGGCAGCGCCGCCCAGTGGCCGCGCACGGCTTCGAGAAGTTCGTAGGTGCCCAGCACATTGGTCTGGATGAAGGCACCGGGGCCGTGCAGGGAGCGATCTACATGGCTTTCGGCGGCGAAGTTGAGCACCGCGCGCGGCCGGTGCTCGGCCAGCAGGCGCTGCACCAAGGCCCGATCGGCTATGCTGCCGTGCACGAAGCGGTGCCGCGCATCGCCTTCCAGGCTGGCGAGGTTTTCTAGGTTGCCGGCGTAGGTGAGCAGATCGAGGTTGATGACCGGCTCATCTGTCTGGGCCAACCAGTCGAGCACGAAGTTGCTGCCGATGAAGCCGGCGCCGCCGGTGACGAGGATGGACATGGTACTTTCAACGATAAGATGTAGCGGCAAATCATAGCGGCAAAGCCCCCCGCGCCAAGCGCTTCATGGCTTGGATTTGACGGCCCGATTTGGCCCGGCCACGGGGCTGCGACCTTGGCCCATGGAGCCCGGTTTTTTGTCCCCACCGCGTTGACAAAAAGCACGAACGGTCGTACTATTAAGGGCATGAACACCTCCCTGCAATCCGCCTTCGAAGCCGCCGTAGCCGCCAGCAAAGAGCTGACGCAACGGCCCGACAACGCCACTTTGCTCAAGCTCTACGCGCTCTACAAGCAGGGCAGCGAGGGCGACAACGGCACCGTCAAGCCCGGCTTTGCCGATCTGGTGGGCCGCGCCAAATGGGACGCTTGGGCAGCGCTCAAGGGCACCGACCCTGAAGAGGCCAAGCAGCGCTACATCGAGCTGATCGAGAGCTTGGAATAAACCCCGCAGCCTAGGGCAGGCACCCAAGCCCTGCGCCGCCATGGCAAGCGCGACACTGCGGCACGAAGGCCGAGCAACACGGCGGCGGCACGGTGGGTTCGGATTGGCTACCATAGGCCCATTGTGTAAAGCCCGAAGGCAGGCCATGAGCAAACTCCACCCCTACATACTTGCCCGCGCAGCAGAACTGAGCGCCTTGCGCCGGGATCTGCACGCCCACCCCGAGCTGTGTTTTGCCGAGCACCGCAGCGCCGACGTGGTGGCCGACTGCCTGCAGCAGTGGGGCATCGCGGTGCACCGCGGTTTGGGGCGCACTGGCGTGGTGGGGGTGCTGCATGGGCGCGATGGCGGGGCTTGTGGCCGCGCCGTGGGCCTGCGCGCCGACCTCGACGCGCTGCCCATGACCGAGCTCAACACCTTTGCCCACACCAGCGTGTACCCGGGCAAGATGCACGCCTGCGGGCACGACGGCCACACCGCCATGCTGCTGGCCGCGGCCCAGTGCCTGGCGGCCGAGCCCGACTTCGAGGGCACGGTGGTGTTCATCTTTCAGCCAGCCGAAGAAGGTGGCGGCGGCGCACGCGAGATGATCGCCGACGGACTGTTTGAGCGCTTCCCGGTGCAGGCGGTGTTTGGGCTGCACAACTGGCCCGGCTTGCCGGTGGGCACGCTGGCGCTGAGCCCGGGGCCGGTGATGGCCTCGTCCAACGAATTCAAGATCACCGTGCACGGCAAGGGTTGCCACGCCGCCATGCCGCACTTGGGCACCGACCCGGTGCTGCTGGCGTGCCAGTTGGTGCAGGGTTTTCAGAGCATCGTGGCACGCAACCTCAAACCGGTGCAGGCCGGGGTGATCAGCGTGACCATGATCAATGCCGGCGAGGCCACCAACGTGATCCCGGACCACTGCGTGCTGCAGGGCACGGTGCGCACCTTCAGCCTCGAGGTGCTGGACCTGATCGAGCGCCGCATGCGCGAGCTCTGCACCCACACCGCAGCGGCTTTTGGCGCGCGCACCGATTTCGAGTTCCACCGCAACTACCCGCCCACCGTCAACAACCCAGACGAAGCGGCTTTTGCCCGCAGCGTGATGCAAGACCTGGTGGGCGCCGATCAGGTGCTGGACCAAGAGCCCACCATGGGCGCCGAAGATTTTGCCTACATGCTGCAAGCCAAACCCGGCGCCTATGCCTTCATAGGCAACGGCGACGGCGCGCACCGGGGCCAACACGACGCCGGCGGCGGCCTTGCCGGCAGCCACGACGTGGGGCCCTGCACCCTGCACAACCCGCGCTACGACTTCAACGACGCGCTGATTCCGCTCGGCGGCAGCTATTGGGTGGAGTTGGCCAAACGCTGGCTGGCGCGCTCGGCCAGCCGGTGATGCGCGATGGCCAATAGGCCATCAAAAATGAGCGTATCCACCAGCTCGAAGGGCACCGTCATGCTGGGGGCCATTTTCCAAGCCGCGCCACCGGTCATCAGGCAGACCGGCTCTTGGCCGCTGTGCTGGCGCAACTGATCGACCATGCGCTGCACCGCCCCGGCGATGGCAAAGGTGCCGCCGCTGGTGAGGGCGTCGCTGGTGTTGGTGGGAAAGGGCCGCACCACGCCGGTGGGCACGTGCAGACCGGCGGTGCCGGATTCGAGCGCGCGCAGCATGATGCCGTGCCCGGGCAAGATGCAGCCGCCCAAAAAATGCCCTTCGGCATCGATGGCCTCGACCGTGACCGCCGTGCCGACCATCACCACCACGCAGGGCTGCCGTTGCTGGCGCGCCAGCAGGCGCTGGCGAGCACCGATCATGGCCACCCAGCGATCGGCCCCTAGGCGCGCCGGGTGGTCGTAGCCGTTGACCAAGCCGGCTTCGGCGGCGCTCGCCACCACCCACTCGGGGGCGGCGTCCCAGATTTCGAGTTGCGCCTCGACCCGGCGCTTGATGGCGTCGGAGGCCACCACGCTGCCCAGCACCATGCGCGGCGGGCGCAGGTTGATCCAATCGCCTTCGGTGAGCTTGTCGATGTTTTCCAGAAACTGCACCCCGTGCGCGACCATGCGCGCACCCATGGCAGGGCGCTCGTACAGCGCCCACTTTAGGCGGGTGTTTCCTACATCGAGTGCCAGCAAGCTCATGCGCATCGATGATACGCCAATGCGCTCACTGCCCCTCAAGGCGCCGCCGTGGCCCAGCCCATGGCGTCGGTGATGATGCCATCGACCCCCAGCGCGCGCAGGCGCTGCACGTCGGCAGCGCTGTTGGCGGTGTAGCACAGCACGCGCCAGCCTTGGGCGCGCGCCTGCTGCATCAGATCGGCGTCGAGCCGGCGCTGCTGGAACACGATGGCCACGCACTGCAACTCGGCCGCCACAGTGGCCCAACCCGCCCAAGGGGTTTCGAGCAGCAGCGCGCGCGGCAACTCGGGCGCGGCCTGCTGCGCCGCTTGCAGGGCGGCGGGCTGGAAGGAGCTAAGCAATGGCGGCACAGCCTGGCCCTGCCAGAGCTGGCGCGCCGCCAGCGCCACAGCGTGCCCGGTGGCGGCGTCTTGGCCCGGCATGGGCTTGATTTCGATGTTGAGCGCCGCGCCCTGTTGCTGGCAATAGGAAGCGATGGTGGCCAGCGTGGGCAGCGGTTCGCCCGCGCAGGCGTCTGAGTGCCAGCCACCGGCGTCGAGCTGCGCCAGTTCGGCCCAAGCCAGTGCATCGGCTGGGCCGCGGCCTCTGGTGGTGCGGTCCAGCGTGTCGTCGTGCAGCAAAAAGGGCACGCCGTCGGCGCTGAGCTTGACGTCGCACTCAAACATGGCATAGCCGCAGGCGCTGCCGTGCTCGAAAGCAATCAGCGTGTTTTCGGGCCGCTCCTTGCCCGCGCCGCGGTGCGCGATCCAGAACGGGTAGGGCCAAGCGGGAGTGGCGGGGGTGGGGTTCATGGCTTGGGCTGGTGCGGTTGCAAATGCAGCTTCAAGTGCGGCGCAACCCGGTGTCGGCGTCGAATGTCATGATGAACCCGGGCTGCGGTTGCACGCGCAGCGCTTGGCCCAGGTCGGGGATGGCGCGCTGCGCCGAGACGCGGATGGTGAGCAACTCCTCGCCCAAGCGGGCGTGGATCAGGCGCTCGGCCCCGAGCAGCTCGACCGAATCGACCACTGTGTCCCAGCCCTGCTCACCGATCTGCAAATGCTCGGGGCGTATCCCCAGCACCGTGCCGGGACGCACCCCGCTGGCATGGCGCAGCAGGTTCATGGGCGGCGCCCCCATGAAACCGGCCACAAACAGGCTGGCCGGGTTTTCATAAACCTCGGTCGGGGTGCCCATTTGCTCCACCCGGCCCGCGTTCATCACCATCATGCGCTGCGCCAGCGTCATGGCCTCGACCTGGTCGTGCGTCACGAACAGCGAGGTGATGCCGAGCTCGCGGTGCAGCTTCTGGATTTCGAGCCGGGTTTGGGCGCGCAGCTTGGCGTCGAGGTTGGAGAGCGGTTCGTCGAACAAAAACACCTGCGGCTGGCGCACGATGGCGCGCCCCATGGCCACGCGCTGGCGCTGCCCGCCCGAGAGGTGGCCGGGTTTGCGCTCCAGCAGGTGCGAGAGCTCCAGTATGCGCGCCGCCTGGTCCACACGCTGGCGGATCTCGGCTGCGGGCAGGCCGCGGATGCGCAAGCCATACGACATGTTGTCGAACACGCTCATGTGCGGATAGAGGGCGTAGTTCTGGAACACCATGGCGATGTCGCGCTGGGCCGGCTCCACCTGGTTGACCACGCGCGGGCCAATGGCGATCTCGCCTGCGGTGATCGACTCCAGCCCGGCCACCATGCGCAGCAGCGTGCTCTTGCCGCAGCCCGAGGGGCCGACGATGACGACAAACTCGCCGTCGGCAATCTGGGCATCGACGCCATGGATCACGGGCACCGCCGTGGGACCGATGCCGTAGGTTTTTTTGACTTGTTTGAGGGTCAGCGCAGCCATATGAATTGCATTTTTAAGGTTATTTTTCGCTGTCCACCAGCCCTTTGACGAACCACTTCTGCATCAGCAGCACCACCAGCGCGGGCGGCAGCAGCGCCATCAAGGTGGTGGCCATGACCACGTTCCAGTCGGTGGCGGCGTCGCCGCTGCCGATCTGCTTGGCGATGCCGACCACGATGGTGTCGAGGTTTTGGTCGGTGACGATGAGCAGCGGCCACAGGTACTGGTTCCAGCCATAAACGAACATGATCACAAACAGGGCCGCGAGCTGGGTGCGCGTGAGCGGCAGCACCACGTCCCAGAAAAAGCGCAGCGGCCCGGCGCCGTCCATCTTGGCCGCCTCTACCAGCTCGTCGGGCAGGGTGAGGAAGAACTGGCGCAGCAGCAAGGTGGCGGTAGCCGAGGCGATCAGAGGCAGCGTCAGGCCGGCGTAGGTGTTGAGCAGGCCCAGATTGGTGACAACTTCGTAGGTGGGCAAAATGCGCACCTCCACCGGCAGCATGAGCGTGATAAAAATCAGCCAGAAGCAAAAGGTGCGCCCAGGGAAGCGGAAAAACACCACGGCGTAGGCAGAAATGAGCGAGACCGCGATCTTGCCGACCGCGATCACCAGCGCCATGATCAGGCTGTTGAGCAACATCACCCACACCGGCGGCGAGAGGAAATTGCCCTGCATGCCCTCGATCAGCACGCGGCTGTAGTTCTCCCAAGCCTGGTCGCCGGGCAGCATGGGCATGGGGGCTTGGGCGATTTCGGGGTTGCTGAGGGTGGAGGCCACGAAAGCGATGTAGAGCGGCAAGGCCGTGATGGCCAAGCCGATCCAGATCACGGCATGGGCCAGAAACTGGCCCGGCATAGCGTGCGAGGGGCTGTGGTTCATGCTCGGCTTTTAGGAGTAGTGCACCCGGCGCTCAAGGAAGCGAAACTGCAGCAGCGTCAGGCCGATCACCATGAGCATGAGCAGCACCGACTGCGCCGCCGAACCGCCGAGGTCGAGCGCGATCATGCCGTCGGTATAGACCTTATAGACCAGTGTTTCGGTGGCCGCCGCCGGGCCGCCCTGCGTGACGGCGTGGATCACGCCAAAGGTGTCGAAAAAGGCATACACGAGGCCGACCACGAGCAAAAAGAAGGTGGTGGGCGAGAGCAGCGGGAACACGATGGTGCGAAAGCGCCGCCACGGCCCGGCGCCGTCGATGGCGGCGGCCTCCAGCAGCGATTTTGGAATCGACTGCAAACCGGCCAAAAAGAACAAGAAGTTGTAGGCCACCTGCTTCCAAGCCGAGGCCAGGATGACCAGCAGCATGGCGTCGCTGCCGTCGAGCGTGGGGTTCCAGTCCACCCCCAGCGCCTGCACCCAGTAGGCCACCACGCCGATGGCCGGGTTGAACATGAACAACCACAGCACCCCGGCGATGGCCGGCGCAATGGCGTAGGGAATCATGAGCGCGGTGGTGTAGGTGGCGCGCGCGCGCAGCAGGGCGTCGGCGGCCAAGGCCAGCAGCAGCGCGGGCACCATGGCCAGCAGCGTCACGGCGCTGGCAAACAGCAGCGTGCGCCAGAGCGACTCGTAATAGGCCGGATCGGTGAGCACGGTGTGAAAGTTGTCGAACCCGACAAAACGCACCGACAGGCCGAAGGGGTCCTGCTCCTGAAAGGCCATCAACAGCGCCTGCAGGCTGGGCCAGATAAAGAAGATCAGCGTGACGACCAGTTGCGGGGCCAGCAAGGCGTAGGGCAACCAGCGGTTGGGAAATATGACTTTTCTTTGCATAAGCAAACCCGCCTCCGTAAAGGAGGCGGGTTATCAGGTGGCAACCCGGAAAGGGCTATTAGTTGACCGAGCGCTCAAAGGCGCGCAGTTGGGCGTTGCCACGGCGCTCGAAGTTCATCAGCGCCTGGGCGGCGGTCTGGCGGCCTTGCAGCGCGCGCTCGACTTCTTCGTGGTAGATGTCGCGGATCTCGGTCCAGCGGCCAAAGCGGTAGCCTTGGGTGAACTGGCCTTGGCGCGCTTCGATGAGCGAGAGGATGGGCACGTCGCGGCCCGGGTTCTGGGTGAAGAACCCCGCCTGCTGCATGGCGCGGAAGGAGCTGTTGGTGGCGGGCAGGAAGCCGGTGGTGCGCGCCCATTCGGTCATCACGCGGTCGGAGCGCAGGAAGTCGAGGAACATGGCCACGCCGCGCAGCTCGTTGGCGCTGCGGTTGGGGGCGTTGAACACCCACAGCGAGGCGCCGCCGATGGTGGTGGCAAAGGGTGCGCCCTGCACATCGGGCCAATGCGGCAACTGGGCGGTGGCGAGCTGGAAGCGGCCGTCGCGCTGGATCGCGGCCAAACCGCCGGAGGACTGCAACAGCATGGCGCACTGGCCGCTGATGAACTTGGCCGCTGCGTCATTCGAGCGCCCGCCGTAGGAGAAGGCGCGTGTGGCTTGCAAGTCCACCAGGGTCTGGATCATGCGCTGGTTGAGCGGGTTGTTGACCGTCAGGCTGGCGCCTGCACCGGCGCGGCCGTTGTCAAGCGTGCCGATCTGCTGGTTGTGGCGGGCGTTGAACTGCTCCAGCATGATCCAGGCCAGCCAGGTGGTGGTGAAGCCGCATTCGGCGGCGCCGCTGCTGCGAATCTGGTTGGCGGCAGCGATCATTTCGGGCCAGGTGCGCGGTGGCCGGTTCGGGTCAAGGCCGGCGCGGCGGAAGGCGTCTTGGTTGTAGAACAGCACCGCAGTCGAGACGTTGAAGGGCATCGAGAGCAGGTTGCCGTTGGGCAGGCCGTAGTAGCCACGCGCCGGCGGGATGAAGTCGGCCGGATTGAAGGCAATGCCAGCGCGCTGGAACACCTCGGAAACCGGAATGATGGCGCCACGCGACTGGACCATGTCGCCCGAACCGGCGTCGAACATCTGCATGATGTGGGGCGGGTTGCCGGCGCGGAAAGCGGCCATGGCAGCGGCGCGCTGCTCGGGGTACTGGCCACGGAACGAGACCACCACGCGGTACTCGGTCTGGCTGCGGTTGAAGTCTTCACCAAAGCGGCTTAACAACTCGCCGTTGGGGCCGGTCAGGCCCATCCACATCTGGATTTCGGTGCGCGCCGGTGCTGCTGCAGGTGCCTGCGCTTGCGCAACCACGGCGCTGGAGGCCGCGGCAAAGGCCAGCGTCAGCGCCAGCAGGTTTTTTTTGAAGGCCATGCGGATGTGCTCCTGTAACAAGGACGGTATGAACGCAGCCGATCCCAACGACCGGCTTGTTCTTCGAATTCTGCCAGCCCAATATGGCAATCTGATGACTCTAGCATGACACTTGCTTTGCCGCACTTGTCGCAAACCCGTAGCCAACCCTTCACAGCTTCTTCATGAATTTGTCACGCCGATGTTATGCAGGCGTTCGATCATGGGAGGCATGAACGCCCTGGACCCCTTCCCGCTTCTGATCGACGACTTTCCGCGCACCCCGCGCTCGTTGCGGGTGGCGCTGGTGAGCGAAACCTACCCGCCCGAAATCAACGGCGTGGCGCTGACCATGGAGCGGCTGGTGCTGGGCTTGCAAGCGCGCCAGCACGACCTGCAAGTGGTGCGCCCACGCCAAGCCCGATCTGAACAACCTGCTGCACAAACGGGCCTGGAGCAGGTGCTGATGCGCAGCCTGCCAATTCCCAACTACCCCCAGATCCGCTTTGGGCTGCCCGCCAAGAGCGCCCTGCTGCGGCTGTGGTCGCTGCGTCGGCCCGACTTGGTGCACATTGCCACCGAGGGGCCGCTGGGCTGGTCGGCGCTGCAGGCGGCGCGCAAGCTCAAGCTGCCGGTCAGCACCGACTTTCACACCAACTTTCACGCCTACAGCCGCCACTACGGCGTGGGCTGGCTGCAAAAGCCGATTGCGGCCTATTTGCGCAAGTTCCACAACTCTGCCGACTGCACCCTGGTGCCCACCACCGAACTGCAAGCGCAACTGCAAGCGCTGGGTTTTGAGCGCCTGCTGGTGATCGGGCGCGGCGTCGAGACGCAGCGCTTTCATCCGGCCAAACGCAGCGCGGCCTTGCGCGCCCAGTGGGGCGTGGGCGAGCGCGACTGCGTGGCCCTGTTCGTGAGCCGCTTGGCCCCCGAAAAAAACCTGGTCTTGCTGGCGCAGGCCCATGCGGCCATGCAGCAGGCCCAGCCCGCTTGCAAATTGGTGGTGGTGGGCGACGGGCCGGCGCGCGGCCAGTTGCAGGCGCTGGCCCCGGCGGCGCTGCTGTGCGGCATGCAAACCGGCGAGGAACTGGCCACCCACTATGCCAGCGCCGACGTGTTCTTGTTCCCCAGCCAGACCGAAACCTATGGCAACGTCATCCCCGAGGCCATGGCCAGCGGACTGGCGGTGCTGGCCTACCGCTACGCCGCCCCGGCCGAGCTGATCGATTCGGGCCACAACGGCGTGCTGGTTCCCTTTGGCGACACGGCCGTTTTCATCGAACAGGCGCGGCAACTGGCGGCGCAGCCCGAGCGCGTGCAGGCCTTGCGGCTGGCGGCGCGCGAACGGGCCAAGGCCCTCGACTGGGGCCAGATCGTGCAGCAAACCGAGGCCTTGTGGCTGCAAATGGTCAGCACGGGCCCGGGCAGCGCCTAAGCGCGCTGCGCCGCCAAACTTTAAGCGCTACATCCCGTCGGTTGCGCCGTGCGATGCCGCTTAGGCAGCGCACCGGCGCTGCTGTAAGCCAATGAAAGATTGATGGATTCTGATTTTGTGCGCTTGTCACGATTTATTCATGCGACTGCCATTGGGGGGACACACAGCGAGCGAAAAATCGAGCCACGAAGGAGCTACACCCATGACCGATTTGTCTGTGCTGGAAAAACTGCGTCAGCCCCAGGGGCTTGGCCTACAGCCGGTGGCGCCGCGCTCTGCGGCTTGCCTGCCTGCCCCCATCAGCGTGGGCTGGGCCCGCCACACCGACGAGGTGCGCGCCGCGCAGCGCTTGCGCTACCTGGTTTTTGCCGAAGAAATGGGCGCCCGCCTGCCGCAGACCCTACCCGGCCACGACATCGATTTGTTCGACGATTTTTGCGAACACCTGCTGGTGCGCGACGCCGCCAGCGAGCAGGTGATCGGCACCTACCGCGTGCTCACCCCCACCCAAGCCCAGCGCGTGGGCGGTTTTTACAGCGAGACCGAATTCGACCTGACGCGGCTGCGCCTGCTGCGCGAGCAGATGGTGGAGCTGGGCCGCAGTTGCGTGCACCCGCAGCACCGCCACGGCGGCGTGATTTTGGCGCTGTGGGGCGCGCTGGCCGAGTTCATGACGCGCAACCGCCTGCACACCATGATCGGCTGCGCCAGCATCCCCATGAACCCCGAGTCCGGCGGCGGCCACGCCGCAGCCAGCATCTGGCGCCAGTTGAGCGCCAAGCACCTGGCTTCGGTCGAATTTCATGTGCGCCCGCGCCTGCCGCTGCCGATCGAGCAGCTTGATGCCTCGCTGCAAGTCGAACCGCCGGCGCTCATCAAAGGCTACCTGCGCCTGGGCACCAAGGTGCTGGGTCCGCCAGCTTGGGACCCAGACTTCAATTCCGCCGATCTGCCCATGATGATGCGCCTAGCCGACCTACCACCGCGCTACCGCAAGCACTGGCTGGGGGCCTGATGCGCAGCGGCTTTGCCCCCGACACCCACCTGCAAGGGCTGTTGGCGGCCGGGGTGGCCACGGCTCCGGCTGCGGCTGCACCGGACGACCCGCGTTCCACCGACGACGACGGCGACGGCGACGACGCGCTGCATGCCTCGGGGCGGCGCTTGCGCACGGTGTTCATCTCTGATATCCATCTGGGCACGGCGGGCTGCCAGGCCAAGGCGCTGCTGGCTTTTTTGAAGGCGCACCCGAGCGAGAAGCTGTATCTGGTGGGCGACATCATCGACGGCTGGCAGTTGCGCCGCAAGTGGTTCTGGCCGCAGAGCCACAACGACGTGGTGCAAAAAATTCTGCGCCGCGCCCGCAAGGGCTGCAAGGTGATTTACGTGCCGGGCAACCACGACGAGTTTGCGCGCCATTTCATCGGCCACCAGTTTGGCGGCGTGGAGGTGGTGGAAGACGCCCTGCACCTGACGGCCGACGGCAAAAAGCTGTGGGTCATCCATGGCGACCACTTCGACGGCGTGATCCAGTACGCCAAGTGGCTGGCCTACCTGGCCGACAACCTGTACGAGCTGGCGCTGCGCCTGAATACGCGCTTCAACTCGCTGCGCGCGCGGCTGGGGCTGCCGTACTGGTCGTTGTCGCAGTATTTGAAGTACAGCGTCAAGGGCGCGGTCAAATACATTCAGCAGTTCGAGCGCGCCGTGGCCCACGAGGCGCGCAAACGCGGCTTCGACGGCGTGATCTGCGGCCACATCCACCACGCCGAAATCCGCGACATCGACGGCATCTTGTACTGCAACGACGGCGACTGGGTCGAGAGCCTGACGGCGCTGGTCGAGCACCACGACGGGCGGCTGGAGATCGTGCACTGGCCCAGCGGGCACAAAACCCTTGGCACGGCGGAGAAGGCGCGCAGCAACGCCAACGCCCGCGCCACCAACCACGCCGTCAGCGGATGAACCTGCGCAGCAACTGCCGCAGCAGCCAGCCGCCGCCCGCAGGCGCGTAGGGCGGATAGACCAGCTCGCCGCTGTTGAAGCGCCCCTTGGCGTGCACGCCCTTGGCCTTGGAGAAGGTGAGGAAGCCCTCGTGGCCGTGGTACTGCCCCATGCCGGAGGCGCCCACGCCGCCAAAAGGCAGCTCGTCTTGCGCCACGTGCATGAGGGTGTCGTTGATGGTCACGCCGCCGCTGTGGGTGCGCTCCAGCACCTGCTGCTGCACCCGGCGGTCGTGGCTAAACAGGTACAGCGCCAGCGGGCGCGGGCCGCGCCGGATCTGCGCCATGGCCTCCTCTAGGCTGGTGTAGCCCAGCACCGGCAGCAGCGGGCCAAAGATTTCTTCTTCCAGCACGGTGGCCCCCTCGGGCACCCCGAGCAGCAGGTGCAGCGGCATTTTGCGCGTGCCCTCGAACGATTCACCGGCCGGGTTGCAGGCGATCACCTCGGCCCCGCCGGCGCGCGCCTGCTCCAGCCAGGCTTGCAGGCGCTGGTGCTGGCGCTCGTTGACGATGGCGCTGTAATCGGGGTTGTCGCGCAAAGTGGGGTAGAGCTGCGCCACCGCGGCTTGCATGGCTCGCGCAAAGGCTTGCTCCTGCCCGGCGGGCAGCAGCACGTAGTCGGGCGCGATGCAGGTTTGGCCGGCGTTGAGCAGCTTGCCAAAGGCAATGCGGCGCGCGGCCACGGCCAGATCGGCATCCGGGGCCACGAGCGCGGGGGACTTGCCACCCAGCTCCAGCGTGACCGGCGTCAGGTGGCGCGCCGCCGCCGCCATCACGATCTTGCCCACAGCGGTGGAGCCGGTGAACAGCAGGTGGTCCCAAGGTTGCTGGGCAAAGGCGCTGGAAATGTCCAGCGCGCCTTCCACCACCGCCACCGTGTCGTCCTCAAAGGCCTCGGCCAGCAAGGTGCGCAGGGCCTGGTTGGTGGCCGGGGTGAACTCCGAGAGCTTGAGCACGACCCGATTGCCCGCCGCCAGCGCCCCCACCAGCGGCAGCAAGGCGAGCTGGATGGGGTAGTTCCACGGCACCATCACCCCCACCACGCCGAGCGGCTGAAAATAGACCCGGTTGCTGGCCGGCGCAAACAGCACGTTTACGCCGCGCCGCTGCGGCTTCATCCAGCCGCGCAAGTGGCGCGCCGTGTGCGCAATGCCTTGCAAGGTGGTGAGGATTTCGGCCAGCAGGGTTTCGTGGCGCGAACGGGCCGAAAAATCGGCGTTCACGGCCGCAATCAGCGCCTCTTGATGCCGCACGAGGGCGCTGCGCAGCGCGTGCAGGCCGGCCAGACGCTGCTGCAAGGTGGGCATGGGGGCGCGCTCGAAGGCGGCGCGCTGCAGGGCAAACAGGGCCTGCAGGTGTTCGACAGAAGACGAATCGGGGTTCATGGGGTGCGGGGCTGAATGGGCTCGGAGGCCCGATTGTCCCAGCAAAGGCGCGGCACGGGCATTAAGGCGGCAGCAGGCGCAGCAACTGGCCGTTGCGCTCGTCGGTGAGCACATAGAGCAGGCCGTCGGGGCCTTCGCGCACATCGCGAATGCGCTGCTGCAGGCCTTCGAGCAGGCGCTGCTGACCCACCACGCGCGCGCCTTCGAGCTGCAGGCGCAGCAGGTGCTGGCCGCGCAGCGCACCCACGAACAAATTGCCCTGCCACTGCGGCCCGTAGCGCTGGCTGCGCAAAAACGCCATGCCCGACGGGGCGATGGAGGGCGTCCAGTGCAGCAGCGGCTGCTCCATGCCGGCGCGTTCGGTGATGCCCTCGCCGATGCGGGTGCCGATGTAGTTGACCCCGTGCGTGATCACCGGCCAGCCGTAGTTGCGCCCGGGCAGCACGCGGTTGATCTCGTCGCCGCCGCGCGGGCCATGGTCGTGGATCCAGAGCTGACCGTCCGGGCCCCAGGCCGCGCCTTGGGGGTTGCGGTGGCCCCAGCTCCAGATCTCGGGCAAGGCCCCGGCGCGGCCGACCAGCGGGTTGTCGCGCGGCGCCGCGCCGTCTTTGGCCACGCGCACCACCTTGCCGTGGTGGTTGTCCAGCGTTTGCGCGTCGTCCATGCGGCTGAAACGGTCGCCTAGCGTCAGGAACAGGTGCCCATCGGGCGCCTCGACGATGCGGCAGCCAAAATGGTGCCGGCTGCCCACCTTGGGGCTTTGGCGAAAAATCACGCGCACCTGCTCGATGCGGCGCGCGTCGGCCGCCAGGCGCGCGCTGGCCAGCGCGGTGGAGTTGCCGCCGCCCGCGGGTGCAGGTTCAGAAAAGCAAAAATAAATGGTGCGGTTGCTGGCAAAGGCGCTGTCGGTGATGAGGTCGAGCAAACCGCCCTGCCCGCCTTCGTCGATCTCGGGCAAGCCCGCCAGCGGCGCGCTCACGCGGCCATCGGCCTGCACCACGCGCAAGCGCCCGGCGCGTTCGGTCACCAGCATCTGGCCGCCGTCGATAAAGGCCAGCGCCCACGGGTGCTCCAGCCCCTGCGCCAGCACCTCGGTGCGCACTTGGCTGGCTTGGGCGGTGGCACTGCCCAGCAGCAGGGCCCACACACCCAAGCAGAGCCCCACCACCGCCCCGGGCCACCGCAAGCGGGTTAGCCCACGCATGCATCCTGCCGCAGCCGCCTTGGGCGCCACGGCTGCGCGCACGGTCGCCCATTGAACGTCAAACATGTGCATCACTCCTGCGGTTTCAAATTTCGACTGCCCATAGGCACTGCAGCCTAAACCGGGCTTGGTTGCGCTGCATCAAATGGCCCAACGCTTTGCGTAGAATAATCCAAAGCCAGACCTTCGGAGGACGCGCACCATGATTTCCCCTCGCACCCAAATCGATCTGTTTGATTTTCTGGATGAGACGCACCGCCAGTTGCAACGCCACTTGGTGCTGCTGCGCGCGGTCGTGGAGGCAAGCCAAGTCGGCGACCTCGACGCGTCGGGTCGCAAGCAAGCGCGCCAAGTGCTGGATTTTTTTAACGGCGAAGCGCGTCAGCACCACCTCGACGAAGAAAACCACATCTTCCCGGTGCTGGCGGCCAGCAGCGACGAAGCGCTGGTGGCTGCCGCGCGTCGCCTGCGCCAAGACCACGGCTGGCTGGAAGAAAACTGGCTGCACATTGAGCCTGCCGTGGCCGCCATGAGCGCGGGCAACCAGTGGTTCGATAGCGCCGAATTGCAGCACGCGCTGGAGGTGTTCGAGGCGCTCTACCTCGATCACCTGCTGCTCGAAGAATCGCTGGCCTACCCAGAAGCCCATAAGCGCCTACAAGCCTACGACCGGGCCGGCATGGGCCGTGAAATGGCGCAACGCCGCTCGGCGCGCCACGCCACCGCGTCGCCGACTTGAAAACCGCTCGCGCTGGTGCGGGCCGTGCCTGCCCGGTGAGCGCCTGCCTCGCCGCCGCGCCTTTGGCCACCGTCTTGGCACTCAAGCCCACAGAGTGCTAATATAGTGGCAATGAATCATGCTTTGTGAGGAGGTACCCATGAGCACCACCGCGCTTGCCCCTTTGCCCTCTTTTCAGTTTGCCCCCTCGGCCCCGGTGGGCTGGAGCGGCGCGTCCGCCTTGGTGCTGCCGCCGCTGGGCAACTTGGACGCCTACATCAGCGCCGTCAACCGGCTGCCGCTGCTCACCCCCGAAGAGGAGCGCGACTACGCCGAGCGCCTGCAACAGCACAACGACCTCGAAGCCGCTGGCCGGCTGGTGATGTCGCACCTGCGGCTGGTGGTCTCGGTCTCGCGCCAATACCTGGGCTACGGCCTGCCGCACGCCGACCTGATCCAAGAGGGCAACATCGGGCTGATGAAGGCCGTCAAGCGCTTCGACCCGCAGCAAGGGGTGCGCTTGGTGAGCTACGCGCTGCACTGGATCAAGGCCGAAATCCACGACTACATCCTAAAAAACTGGCGCATGGTGCGCGTGGCCACCACCAAGGCGCAGCGCAAGCTGTTTTTCAATCTGCGCAGCATGAAGCAGGCCTTCAAGGCCGACGCGCCCGACTCCGACACGCACCGCGAGCAGTTGAGCGAACTTGAGGTGGAGCGCATGGCGCGCGAGCTCAATGTGCGGCGCGAAGACGTGCTGGAGATGCAGACCCGGCTCGCCGGTGGCGATGTGGTGCTGGACCCCAGCCCCGGCGACGACGGCGAGGAGGCCTATGGCCCGATCGCCTACTTGGCCGACAGCAGCCAAGAGCCCACCGCGCTGCTGCAGGCGCGCCAGCGCGAGCACATGGCCAGCGTGGGCGTGCAGCAGGCGCTGGAGCAGCTCGACGAGCGCGCGCGCCGCATCGTGAGCGAGCGCTGGCTGGCGGTGAACGACGACGGCAGCGGCGGCATGACGCTGCACCAGCTTGCGGCCGAATACGGCGTGAGCGCCGAGCGCATTCGGCAAATCGAAAGCGCGGCGCTCAAGAAAATGCGCTTGGCGCTTAGCCAAACATCGGCCTGATTTGCCCGGCCCGGTTCAGCCCTCGCGGCGCAGCGCCGGGAACAAAATCACATCGCGGATGCTGGGGCTGTCGGTGAGCAGCATCAGCAGCCGGTCGATGCCGATGCCGCAGCCGCCCGCGGGCGGCATGCCGTATTCGAGCGCGCGCACAAAGTCGGCATCGAAGTACATGGCTTCGTCGTCGCCGCTGTCTTTGTGGTCCACTTGGGCGGCAAAGCGCGCGGCCTGGTCTTCGGCGTCGTTGAGCTCGCTAAAGCCGTTGGCCACTTCGCGCCCGCTGATGTAGAGCTCGAAGCGCTCGGTGATGGACGGGTCGGCGTCGGAGGCACGCGCCAGCGGCGAGATCTCGGTCGGGTGGTTGCAAATGAAGGTCGGGTTCCAGAGCCGGTGCTCCACCGTTTCCTCGAAATACAGCACCTGCAAGGCGGCCAAGCTGCGCGTGGGCAAGCGCTCTTTCACCGGGTCAAGCCCGAGCTTTTGCAGTTGCGCGATCAGCCACTCGGGCTCATCGACCCGTGGCCCGGCTTCGGTGTGCTTGAGGATGGCTTCGCGGATGGTCAGGCGCTCGAATGGCGCTTGCAAGTCCACATCGCGGCCCTGGTAGCTGAGCCGGGTGCCGCCGCAGACGCGCTGCGCCACGTGGCGGATCATCTGCTCGGTAAACACCATCAGGTCGAGGTGGTTCCAGTAGCCCGCGTAGAACTCCATCATGGTGAACTCGGGGTTGTGGCGCACGCTGATGCCTTCGTTGCGGAAGTTGCGGTTGATTTCGAACACGCGCTCGAAACCGCCCACCAGCAGCCGCTTGAGGTAAAGCTCGGGCGCGATGCGCAGGTACATCTGCTGCTCCAGCGCGTTGTGGTGCGTGACGAACGGCCGCGCATTGGCCCCGCCCGGTATCGGGTGCAGCATCGGGGTTTCGACTTCCAAAAATTCGTGCGCCACCATGAACTCGCGCAAGCTGGTCACGGCCAGGCTGCGCGCCAGAAAGCGGCGCCGCGCCTGGGCGTCGGTCATCAGGTCCACATAGCGCTGGCGGTACTTGAGCTCCTGGTCGTGCACGCCGTGAAACTTGTCGGGCAGCGGGCGCAGGCTTTTGGTGACCAGCCGCAGCCTATCGACCAGCACCGTGAGTTCGCCGGTTTTGGTCTTGAACAGCACCCCCTCGGCGGCCACGATGTCGCCCAGGTCCCAGTGTTTGAAGGCGCCGTGCAGCTCAGGCCCCACGCTGGCGTCGTTGAGGTAGATCTGGATGCGGCCCTCGGAGGGGCCAAAGGAGGCGTCTTGCAGCGTGGCAAAGCTGGCCTTGCCCATCACGCGCTTGAGCATCATGCGCCCGGCCACGCTGGCGCGCACCTGCAGCGGCTCCAGCATCTCTTTGCTCAGGCCGCCGTACTCGGCGTGCAAGCCTTCGGCGCGCTGCTGCGGCTTGATGTCGTTCGGGAAGGCCACCGGCCCACCCGCCGCCTGCGCTTGGCGCAGCGCCTGCAGCTTGGCGCGCCGCTCGGCGATCAGGTGGTTTTCGTCGGCGGGCAGGGGCGTGTGGTCGGCCATGGTGAGCAGGGGTAAAACTTAAAACCTTTCATTTTACCCTTGGCCATGCCGTGTTGCGCACCCTTGGTCCGCCCCTAGCCACCCACACCCCTACAGTCGCCGCCTACTTGCCCCGGCTGCGCCAGCGCTTCCACCACGGCGTGCTCACCAGCAGGCTAAAGCCCAGGGCCAGCAGCAAGATGACGGAAATCGGCGAGGTGAAGAACTCGGTGAAGAACAGCACCGGGTCTTCGCCCGTCATCAGGATCGACTGGCGGTAACTGCGCTCAAGCAAGGGCCCGAGCACGATCCCCAAGATGATCGGCGCCACCGGAAAGCCGTAAATCTTCATCAGATAGCCGAGCACGCCAAAGCCCAGCATCCAATAGACATCGACCGGGTTGTTGTTGATGGCGTAGGCCCCGACGGCCGACAGGATCAGGATCACCGGCAGCAAAAAGGCTTTGGGGGTTTCGACCACCTTGGCAAAAATGCGGATGCCGGTCAGGCCAAAGATGAGCAGGAAGATGTTGGCCAGCACCAGCGAGCCGACGATGAACCAGAACAAATCCGGGGTTTCGGTCATCAGCAGCGGGCCGGGGCGCAGGCCGTGGATGAACATGGCGCCGATGATCACCGCCGTCACGGCGTCGCCCGGTATGCCCAGCGTCATCATGGGAATGTAGGCCCCACCCACCGAGGCGTTGTTGGCGCTCTCGGGCGCCACCACCCCTTCGTAAGCGCCTTGGCCAAAGGGGCGCGAGGGGTTCTTGGTCGAGCGCCGTGCGTGGTCGTAGGCCATCAGGGCCGCAATGTCACCGCCTGCACCCGGCAGCGCCCCAATGCCCACCCCAATTGCGGAGGAACGCATGGAAAGCGGCAGGTGCTGCTTGACCAGCGCCCACGATGGAACGATTTTGCTCACGTTTTGCTTGACCGCCTTGACGTGCAGATAGTGCATCTGCGCCAGCACCTCGGCCACGCCAAAGAGCCCGATCATGGCGGCAATGAAGTTGATGCCGGCCGACAGTTGCAGCGAATCGAAGGTCAGGCGCGCCTCGGCCGTGAGCGGGTCCAGCCCCACGGTCGAGATCAAGACCCCGAGGGCAGCGGCAAAAACCCCCTTGGCCATCGAGTCGCCCGTGAGCCCGCCCACCAGCAGCAGGCCCATCACGGCCAGCAGAAGGTAGTCGCGCGGGCTGAACATCAGGGCCAGCTCAGAGACCATCGGCGCCGCGACGGCCAACACCGCAATGCCGACAAAGCCGCCAATCACCGACATCACGGTGGACAGGCCGATCACCTGCCCAGCCAGACCCATTTTGGCCAGCGGGTAGCCGTCGAGGGTGGTGGCCACCGCCGCCGGTGCGCCAGGGATATTGAGCAAAATGGCGCTGCGCGAGCCGCCATAGACGCCGCCCAAAAAGATGCCGGAAATCAGCACCAGCGCATCCTGAATCGGCCACTTGAAGGTAAAGGAGACCAAGATCGACACCGCCATGGTGACCGACAAGCCCGGAATGGCGCCGATGTAAATGCCGGCAAAGGTGCCGATGGCGGCCAGCAGCAGCAGCCATGGGTCGATCCAGGAGGCAAAAAATGGGGTCAAAATTTCCATCACTGAAACACCCCTTGCCACAGCAAACCGGCCGGCAGCACGACCGAAAACAACTCTTCAAACACGATGTAGATCACACCCAGCGTACCCACACTGACCACCAGGTTCATAACCCAGCGGTAGCTGCCGAGCACGAACATCGACGCCAGCAAAAACAAAAAAGAGACCAACAAAAACCCGATCTGCTCCAGCAGCACCACGTACAGCACGATCAGCACCAGCATCACCAGCAAGGCCGGCGGGGTGACTTGCACCATCAGCCGGCGCAAGGTGCTGGCCTCGGTCGTGTCGGGCGGGCGGCGCAGCGTCTGCACCAGAATCGCCAAGGCACAAACCGCCATCAGGCCCGCAGCGGCCATGGGCACCGCCCCCGCCGACGCAAACGACTCAAAGCCCGATATGGTGTAGGCCGACCACAACAAAAACAGACTCACGGCCAGCAGCAGCAGCACAAAAAAGACTTCGCCTACGAGCCTGGGTTTGGGTTCCGACATGGCAGCACCTGCTACGAAAATAAAAAGGGCGCGCAACCGCTGCGCGCCCGCTTCAAATAAGGCTTTAGCGGGGCCGCGGAATGCCCAGTGTTTCTGGGTTCACACGGGCCTGACCGGCGTCTTGGTAGAGCCAAGCCGTGGTCGAGACCCAGCGGTTGATGAAGCGCTGCGCCTCGTCGCCGCCTAGGTTGAGCATGGTGTTGCCACGCCCTTCCATCATGCGCCGGTACTCGGGGTTGTTGCCGGCTTCACGGAAAGCCGCCACCAGCCGCGCCTTGGCGGCATCGGGCACCTCGCGCCGCACAAACACGCCAAACCAGGCGCCCCAAGGCAAAAAGCGCGGCAAGCGCGCCAGCGAAGGCGCATTGGTCATGGGGGCAATGCCCTGGAAGGGCTGGTCGCTCAGCACCCCCAAGGCCTTGAGCCGGCCAGCGCGCACGTGCTCGATGGCGGCCGCCGAGGTGAGGAAACCGATGTCAATATGCCCCCCTTGCAGCGCGGCAATGGCCGGGCCGTCGCCGTCGAAAGGCACCATCAGGGTTTCGAAGCGCGTCAGCGTCGAGATCATCAGGTTGACGGTAAAGGGCACCGTGCCCACCCCGGACAGGTACTGGCGCACCCGGCGCGGGTTGGCCTGCACGAAGCTCAGAATGTCTTGCATGGTGTTCCACGGCGCGTCGGGGCGCGTCACCAGCAAGATGGTGTTGGCCATGGCGGCGATGTTGACCGGGAAAAACTCGTTGTAGTCAAAATCGGCCACGCCCATGACGCGAAACAGCGACTGCGGCTCGGCCCCCATGAGCAGGGTGTAGCCATCAGCGGGCTGCTGGCGCACGAAATTGGCCGCCAGTGCACCCGCCGCGCCCGGGCGGTTGGACAGCACGATGTTGCGCCCGAGCAGGCGTTCGGCGTGCGGCGCATAGCCGCGCATGCTGATGTCGGTGCCGCCACCGGCGCCAAACTGGATGACGCCGTTGATGTCGCGCGTCGGGAAAGGCGCTTGAGCCAGAGCGAGCTTGCTCATCGAGGCGCTGGCCAGCGCGGCGAGCGAAGCGCCCATGAATTGGCGTTTGTCTAGGGTCATGATGACTGTCTCCTGAGAAGTTGGTACGAAAAAAACCGACAACGGACACGGCTTGCGAGACCTGCCGGCACCCACGCAATGGCTTGCCCCAAGTCCTGTAGGGTACTCTATGCGAAGCCGCATGGCCCAAGAAGATCCACCCCGCACCGCTCGATCGACCAACAAACATCGACGAACGATCATCGATCAAATTAATGGAATACCCTAGGATTTTCCCGCACGCAAGGGACCTGGCAGCGCACTAAAAATGCCACAAAAATCAGGGTAAACGCGGATTTTGTTCGATTATCAACCCAACGCGAGCGGCATTCGATTGATAGCCTGCCATGACACCCCTGGGGCTGCGTGGGCGTGCATAGAATGAAATGCCCGAGGAGAACCCCTGTCATGATCAACGGCCACACAGAAATCATTGCCCACATCGGCTACCCGACGCACAGCTTCAAGTCGCCGCAGATCTACAACCCCTATTTCCGCTCGATCGGCGAGAACTCGGTGGTGGTGCCCTTGGCCTGCGAAGCGCAAGACTACCCCCAGTTCCTGCGCGCCATTTTTGCGCTGCGCAACATCCGCGGCGCCTTGGTGACCATGCCGCACAAGATGACCACGCTCAATCTGGTCGATGTCGCCAGCCCGGCCGCCATGGTGGCCGGGGCCTGCAACGCGGTCAAAAAAGGGCCCGACGGGCGCCTGCTGGGCGATATGTTCGACGGCGAGGGCTTCAGCCGCGCCTTGCTGCGCAAAGGCCACCCGATTGAGGGCAGCAAGGTGCTGATCGTGGGCTGTGGCGGTGTCGGCAGCGCCATTGCAGCCGCGCTGGCGGCGCACCGGCCCGCTGTGCTGCACTTGCACGACCGCCAGAGCGCGAGCGCGCACGCGCTGGCGCAGCGCCTGCAAACCTATTTCCCGGCCACGCGGGTTGAAATCAGCAACCCGGACCCGAGCGGCATGCACACCGTCATCAACGCCAGCCCGCTGGGCATGAACCCAGACGACCCGTTGCCGCTGGACGTGCAGCGCCTGGCGCCGCAGACGCTGGTGGGCGACGTGGTGATGGCGCAAACCCTGACGCCGCTGCTGGCGGCCGCCCAGCAACGCGGCTGCCCGATCCAGATCGGCACCGACATGCTGTTTGAGCAAATTCCGGTTTATCTGGCGTATTTTGGCTATCCCACGACAGACGCCCAAACCCTGCGCCAACTGGCGCAACTTGAAGGTTGATCAGGCGCGCAGGCGCAGGCTGTTGGGAAACGGCACCGAGCTGCGCAAGACATCGTCGGCCAGCCAGAGCGCCGAGCGTTTGGCCTGTTGCACCACATTGGGCAAGGGCATTTGCAGATAGTCTTCGTTGAAGACCTCGAAGCTGTAGTCGCCGGTGTAGCGCAAGGCATGCAGGCGCAGCACCAGATCGACCAGCTGCTGGCTGTGCACCCCCTCGCCCGGAAAGACCCGGAAGGTGCGCGCGGTGGCAATGCGCTCGGCAAAGGTTTTGGTCTCTTGCCACATGAAATCGGACAACTGCACCAACAGGATTTTTTCGGGGTCGATGTAGTCGATTTCCTCGATCGGCGTACCGGCTGCGAAAATGTGGAAGGAGTCGATGCCCAGCCCCAAATTGGGCGCATCGGCGCGGCACACCACGTCCCAGGCGGTGGTGAACTGGTTCACCACCCGCCCCCAAGACAGCGCTTCGTACGCAATCTTGATGCCCAAGGGCAGCGCCAGCATCGCGAGCTTGCGCAAATCGGCCGCCAAGTGGTCGAGGTCGCTGCTGGCGTGCACCGAGGTGGAGGAGCACACCAGCAGCAAGCCGCTCTCGAGCGTGGCGCACAGTTCGAGCATGCTTTTGGCCACCTCGACCTTGTAATCGTGCAAATGGCCCGACAGGCCCTCGAAGTCGCGCAGCACCTGAAACCCGGTCACGCGCAGGCCACTGGCCTTGACCGCCCGCACCGCCGCCTCGACCCCACCCGGATGCCCCACCAAGTCGTTGGCCTTGAGCATCACCTGGCCAAAACCGGCGCGCTGCATGGCTTCAAGCTTGGCCTCCAGCGTACCCGGCAGGGTGATGGTGTCCATGCCAAAGGCGGCTGGCACCAGCCGCGCCGCAAGGGCCGCGCTCATGGCTGCGCCCCCGGCGTGCTTTTGACCAGCTCAAACACCACCGCACCCAAGTAGGTTTTGCTGATGGCCCCGCGCGCTTCGCTGTGCGCGGCCTCGGTTTCCACGAATTCGACCCCATTGCGGCGCAACTGCTGCACCGCCAGCAGCACATCGGGAACGCCCAAGCCGATGCGTTGCAGGCGCTCGTCGGAATCGATCACATTGGGCTCGGGCTCGATCAGTTGCAACAAAAATTCGGCCCCGGCGTGGATGGCGGGCAGGCGCATCAGCTTGCCTTTGGGCAAAATGCCAAAGCGCTGCTCGTCGGGAATCAGGCTGGCCCCGAGCAGCACCGAGTAAAACTCGATCCAGTCGTTGCTGCGCTCGGGCCCGATGTACTGGACGATGCCAAAGAAATGCAGGCCGGCGCTCGCCGGCGGGTGCTGCTCGACCCCGGGAACGGGGATGAAGTCGACGTCGTAGATAGAAAATTCCCGATACCGATCGACGAAGTAGATGCGGCTGCCGCCCACACCGTGGATGGCCGGGATGTTGAGCTCCATCACCTCGGCGTGCGTGGGCACCGGCCAAGCCCCCTTGTCTTGCACGTAGCGGTAGGCGGCGCGCGCATCGCGCACCCGCAGGGCGATGGCCGACAGGCTGGCGGCACCCGAGGGGTCGGGCATGCGGCCGTCTCGGCCCTGCGCCATGTGCGCATTGACCACCACATTGAGCCCGCCCTGGCGGTACAGCAGCACCTCGCGCGAGCGGTGGCGTGCCACGGGCTTGAAACCCATCATCTCCAGCACCTGCCCCAAGGCCTGGGGTTTGCTGGTGGTGTATTCGATGAACTCGACCCCATCGAGCCCGATCGGGTTGGCTTCGTCGCTGCAAGAGGCCAACAAGGGTTCGCGCATGGCCGAGGCCAAGCTGCTGATTGGATTCATGGGCAGTGCTCCTCTGTGTTTTTGGCACTGTACGCCACTTTGTGGGCATGGTGACACAATGGGGCGCACGCGACTAGCGGCTATCGCGCATAATCGAGCGATCATCGACCAATTCTAGGCATACCCACGCCTAGCCTGCCATGCAAACCACGCCCCAAGCGCCTGCGCTCGAACGCCGGGATTGGATCGCGGGCCTGGAAAAAGGCCTGTCGATCATGCAGGTGTTCGACTCCGATCACCCGCGCCTGACGGCCAGCCAAGCGGGCCAGCGCTGCGGCCTGACGCGCACCGCCGCCCGCCGCCACCTGCTCACGCTGGCGCACCTGGGCTATGTGGCCAGCGACGGCAAGCTGTTTTGGCTCACGCCGCGCGTGCTGCGCCTGTCGCACGCCTACCTCGATTCGGCCCGGCTGCCGCGCGCGGTGCAGCCCTATTTGCAGCGCGTCACGGCGGGCACCGGCGAGTCGTCCTACGTGGCGGTGCTGGATGAAAACGATGTGGTCTATCTGGCGCGCAGCGGCACCCTGCGCCATACCCACTCGGGCTACACCTTGGGCTCACGGGTGCAGGCGCACGTAACGGCGGCCGGCATCGTCATCTTGGGCATGCTCGGGCCCACGCACTGGAATCCGTGGCTGGAGCGGCAATCCCTGCGCCCCTACACCGTACACACCCTGACCGACAAGGAGCGGCTGCGCGCCTGTTTTGAGCAGGCGCGCCTGCAGGGTTGGTTCATTTCGGATCAGCAGCTCGAAGTAAACTTTCGCGGCGTATCGGTGGCGCTGTACGACCACAAAGACCAACTGCTGGGCGCCTTGAGCGTGACCATGCCGATCAACAACGAAAGCCAAGAGACCGCCGTCAAGCGCGTGCTGCCGGTGCTGCAGGAAACGGCGCGCAGCATGCGGCTGCTGCTGTAGGACGCAGAATCTGGCAAGGCTTAGGGCTTCGGCGGCTCGGGCGGTGTGTATTGGGCCGGCGCAGCCGCCGCATTGCGCTGGCGCAGCTCGCGCAGTTTGTCGCCGATGCGGATTTCCAGCCCGCGCGGCACCGGCTCGTAAAAGGGCGGTGGGCGCAGGCCGTCGGGGAAGTAGGTCTCGCCCGCGGCGAAGGCCTCGGGTTCGTCGTGCGCGTAGCGGTAGCCCTTGCCGTGTTCGAGCGTGCGCATGAGCGCCGTGGGGGCGTTGCGCAGGTGCAGCGGCACCGGCCGGCTTGGGTCGCGCTGCACCAAGGCGCGCACGCTTTTGTAGGCCTTGTAAACGGCGTTGCTCTTGGGTGCCACGGCCAGATAAACCAGCGCCTCGGCCAAGGCCAGCTCGCCTTCCGGGCTGCCCAGGCGCTCATAGACTTCGGCGGCATCCAGCGCCAGCCGCAGCGCGCGCGGGTCGGCCAGGCCGATGTCTTCGCTGGCCATGCGGATCATGCGCCGGGCCAGGTAGCGCGGGTCGGCCCCGCCGTCGAGCATGCGCGCGAACCAATACAGGGCGGCGTCGGGGTCGGAGCCGCGCACGCTCTTGTGCAGGGCGCTGATGCTGTCGTAGAAGGCGTCGCCGCCCTTGTCGTAGCGGCGCAGTTGCTGGCCCAGCAGGTGCAGCAGCCAGTCGGCATCGATGGCGGCCAGGTTTTGCGCCCGAGCGGCCACGGCCAGCGTCTCCAAGCTGTTGAGCAGGCGCCGGGCGTCGCCGTCGGCGTGGCCGATGAGGAGCTGGCGCGCCGCCGGCTCGATGTCGGGCAGCCCCGCCTGCGCCTGCGCGCGCTGCAGCAACTGCTCCAGATCGGCCTCGCTCAGGGGCTGCAACACGTACACCGTGGCGCGTGAGAGCAGCGCCGAATTGACCTCGAAACTCGGGTTTTCGGTGCTGGCCCCGATGAAGGTAAAAAGCCCGCTTTCCACGTGCGGCAAGAAGGCATCTTGCTGGCTTTTGTTGAAGCGGTGCACCTCATCGACGAACACCAGCGTGGCGCGTGGCGGCTGGCTGGCCCGCGCCTGCTGAGCGCGCTCGACCGCCTCGCGGATGTCGCGCACGCCGCCGAGCACGGCGCTGATGGCGATGAAATCGGCCTCGAAGGCGTGCGCCATCAGCCGCGCCAGTGTGGTTTTTCCCACGCCGGGCGGCCCCCACAGGATGCAACTGTGCGGCTGCCCGGTCTCAAAGGCCACGCGCAGCGGCTTGCCCGGCCCGAGCAGGTGCGCCTGCCCGATCACCTCGGCCAGCGTTTGCGGGCGCAGCCGTTCGGCCAGGGGGCGGGTGGCGGCTTGCATGGGGTTCAAGGCGGTTGCGGGGTCAATCAGGGGGGGCATTCCGGGCTGTGTTGGGGCTCATTCGGGCCGGATCACGGCCGCGCCGGGCGGCACGCTGAAGCCAAAGTGGCCGGGCCGAAAGGCGCTCTGGGTGTCGAGCCGCTCAAAGGCAATGTGCGAGCGCTGGCCGAAGCGGTCCAAAATTTCGAGCACGGCCAGTTGCCCGCTGCGAAAGCCGATGCGCACCGCTTGCAGCGGCGCGTCCTCGGCCTTGGGGACAGCCTGCACCCAGCGCAGGCCGTCGGCGTCGGGGGCGTTGCTCAAGGCAAACGCCTGTTGCAGGGTGCGCAGATCGGCCCCGGAAGCCAGCAGCGCCGCCGGGGTCTGGCCCAGCACCTCGCGCTGCGGGCGCGCCGTGACCTGCGCCAGATCGGGGTCGTAGAGCCACAGGGTCTGGCCGTCGGCAACGATGAGTTGCTCGAAGGGGCGCTGGTAGTGGAAGCGAAAGCGGTTCGGGCGCTGGAACTCGAACACGCCGTGGCTGGTTTGAACCCGGGGTGCAGCCGGGGTGGCTGTTGGCGTGGCGGCCGTGTTGGCGGCGTTGGCTGCGGCCGCACGCGGGGCAGCACTGGGGCGCGGGCCGGTCACGGTCTGGGTGAAGGCGGCGCGGCCCTGCTGGGTTTGCTGCAAAAAGGCTTGCAGGTCGGCCAAGGCGGTGCCGGGGGCGGGGGCGGTGCTTGGGCTAGTCGTGGCGGGAGTGGGTGTGGCGGCAATGGCGACAGCCGGGGTGACAGAAACCAAAGCCGCCACCACAGCGAGCGGGGTCGCCCAAGCGGCTGTCGCATGGGCCAGTGCCAAAAAAGCGGCCAAGGCACTGGCCAAGGCGGGGAGCAAAAGGGTTCGTCGGTGCATCATGTGCATTGTGAATCAAAGCTGGTGCGCGGGTTGCAGGTGCTGGCGGCGCAGGTGTAAGGAGTTGTGGCCGCCGCCTCGCACCCACACGCCTCACCCCACCTCCCCCACTCGCCCCCTACTCCGCGCCGCGCCCACCCACCAGAATGTCGCGCTGGCCGCTGCTGGTCAGGGCGCTCACTAGGCCGGCGCGCTCCATGTCTTCGAGCAGGCGGGCGGCGCGGTTGTAGCCGATCTTGAGCTTGCGCTGCACGTAGCTGATGCTGGCCTTGCGGTCTTGCAGCACGATCGCCACCGCCTGGTCGTAGAGCGGGTCTTTCTCGCCGCCGCCTGCCGCCCCACCTTCGTCCCCCTCGGCCGCACCCTCGGCATCGGCCGGGCCTTCGAGCACGCCCTCGATGTAATCGGGCTCGCCGCACTGGGCTTTGAGCCAGGCCACCACGCGGTGCACCTCGTCGTCGCTCACAAAGGCGCCGTGGATGCGGCTCGGGTAGCCGCTGCCGCTGGGCATGTAGAGCATGTCGCCCATGCCCAGCAGCGCTTCGGCCCCCATCTGGTCCAAAATGGTGCGGCTGTCGATCTTGCTGCTGACCTGAAAGCTGATGCGGGTCGGGATGTTGGCCTTGATCAGGCCGGTGATCACGTCCACGCTCGGGCGCTGGGTGGCCAAAATCAGGTGCACCCCGGCGGCGCGCGCCTTTTGTGCCAGCCGGGCAATCAGTTCCTCGATTTTTTTGCCCACCACCATCATCAGGTCGGCCAGCTCGTCGATCACCACCACGATGTGCGGCAGCCGCTGCAGGGGCTCGGGCTGCTCGGGCGTGAGGCTGAAGGGGTTGCCGATGGGCTCGCCACGCGCCGCCGCCTCGGCGATCTTGGCGTTGTAGCCCGCCAGGTTGCGCACCCCGAGCTTGCTTAGCAGGCGGTAGCGCTTGTCCATTTCGGCCACGCACCAGTTGAGCGCGTTGGCGGCCTGCTTCATGTCCGTCACCACCGGGGCCAGCAGGTGCGCGATGCCCTCATAGACGCTGAGCTCCAGCATCTTGGGGTCGATCAGCAGCAGCCGCACGTCGCGCGGGTCGGCCTTGTAGAGCAGCGACAAAATCATGGCGTTGATGCCCACCGACTTGCCCGAACCGGTGGTGCCCGCCACTAGGCAGTGCGGCATTTTGGCCAGATCGACCACCACCGGGTGCCCGCCGATGTCCTTGCCCAGCCCCATGGTGAGCAGGCTTTTGGCATCGTGATAGACCTGCGAGCCTAGGATTTCGCTCAGGCGGATGGTCTGGCGCCGGGCGTTGGGCAGCTCCAGCGCCATCAGGTTCTTGCCCGGTATGGTTTCGATCACGCGGATGCTCACCAGCGAGAGCGAGCGCGCCAGATCGCGCGCCAGATTCACCACCTGCGCCCCCTTGACGCCGGTGGCGGGCTCGATTTCGTAGCGCGTGATCACCGGCCCGGGCAGCGCCGCCACCACCGTCACCTGCACGCCAAAATCGCCCAGTTTTTTCTCGATCAGGCGGCTGGTCATCTCCAGCGTTTCGGGGGCCACGCTGGCGGACTGGCGCGTGGCGGCGTCGAGCAGGTCGATCTGCGGCAGCTTGGTGTCGCTCAAATCGTGGAACAGCGGCTGCTGGCGCTCTTTGATCACGCGGCTGCTGGGCGGCACTTCGGTGAGCACGGGCTCGATTTGCAGCGTTTTGGCCTGGGATTTGGCCTGGGATTTGGCACCCGCACTGGCCGCCGGCTGGTGGCGTGCGACACCGTGCGGCGCGTCTGCAGGGGCATCGTCTTGCGGGTCAGGATCAGGGCCAAGGCTGGGTTCGAGGTCAGGGCCGGGATCGGACCCGGCCCAGTCAGCGCCCTGCAGGTGCAAGGCGTGCGCCGGGTGCGCCTGCTCGTATTCGGTTTCTTCTAGGGTGCGCTGGCGCAAGGCTTGGCGGCCGATGCGTTGGTCTTCGTCGGCCTCGCGGCGCTGGCGCCAATGTTGCAGCGCCTCGTCGATCCAGCGCCCCAAGCCCTCGGCCGTGGCGGCCCAAGAGAAGCGAAACACCCAAGCCAAGGCCACCACCAGCAAGCTGATGGCCAGCAGGGCCGAGCCGGTTTGCCCCAGCCAAAGCTGCGCCGCAGGCCCCAGCAGACTGCCCAACAGGCCGCCCGAGTCGCCCGGCAGCCAGGAATCCCAGCGGTGCAAGCGGCTCCACTCCAGCACCGCGCTGGCGACCAGCAACAACCCCAGCCCCACCCCAAACGCCACCCTGGACCACGGCGGCTGCTGCCAGCGGGCAAGCCAAGCAGGCCCTGTTGTGGGGGGCAGGACCGCGTGGCCGCTGGCCGACGGTGCGCGCAACCAGCGCGCCAGCCCCGCCAACCAGGTGTGCGATGCCGCCAGCAACAGCCACCAGACCGAGGCACCGAGCAAAAAATAAGCCAGATCGGCCAGCCAGGCCCCGGCGCGCCCGCCCCAGTTGGCCGTCGCCGCCCCGCTGCCCGAGGTGGACCAAGCGGCGTCGCTGGGGCTGTAGCTCAGCAGCGCGATCCAGCCGAACAACAGCGCCGCTGCCCCCAGCAGCAAGGCAAACTCCTGCGTGTAGCGCCCGATGCCGTTGGCTGCCGCGCGCGCCGCGTCTTTGTTGAGGGTGTTGACTGAAGAACTCATAAGCAGCCTCTAGCTTAACCGAGCGCGGCGAACGGCTTGGATGGCATACCCCCACCCGCATTTTAAAATCCTGCTACGATACACTCACCTTGTTATTTTTTGCGCACGGAAAGCCACCCACCATGAACACCCGCCACGCCCAAGTCCTCATCCTCGGCTCCGGCCCGGCCGGCTACACCGCCGCCGTCTATGCCGCGCGTGCCAACCTCAAACCCATGCTGATCACCGGCATGGCCCAAGGCGGCCAACTCATGACCACCACCGACGTGGACAACTGGCCCGCCGACGTGCACGGCGTGCAGGGCCCCGAGCTGATGCAGCGCTTTCAGGCCCACGCCGAGCGCTTCCAGACCGAAATCGTGTTCGACCACATCCAGAGCGTGGACCTGAGCCAGCGCCCCTTTCGCCTGAGTGGCGACAGCGGCCAGTACAGTTGCGACAGCCTGATCATCGCCACCGGCGCCTCGGCCAAATACCTCGGCCTGCCCTCGGAGCAAGCGTTCATGGGCCGTGGCGTGAGCGGCTGCGCCACCTGCGACGGCTTTTTCTACCGCGGCCAAGAGGTGTGCGTGGTCGGCGGCGGCAGCGCGGCGGTAGAAGAGGCGCTGTACCTGTCCAACATCGCCAGCAAGGTCACGCTGATCCACCGGCGCGACGGCTTTCGCGCCGAGCCCATTTTGATCGACAAGCTGATGGCCAAGGTGGCCGAGGGCCGCATCGAACTCAAGCTCTTTTATGTGCTCGACGAGGTGCTGGGCGACGACAGCGGCGTGACCGGCGTGCGCATCAAGCAGGTGCAGACCGGACAGACCGAAGACATCGCCCTGCAAGGCTGCTTCATCGCCATCGGCCACAGCCCCAACACCGAGCTTTTCAAAGGCCAGCTCGAACTCAAGGATGGCTACCTGGTCACGCAGGGCGGGCAAAACGGCTTTGCCACCCAGACCAGCGTGCCCGGCGTGTTCGCCGCTGGCGATGTGCAAGACCACATCTACCGCCAGGCCATCACCAGCGCCGGCACCGGCTGCATGGCGGCGCTGGATGCGCAGCGCTTTTTGGACAAGTAAGCGCAAGCCCCAAGCAGGGAGGCCAAGAAGGGCACGGCGCGCTGGCGCACAATAGGGGGGAGTAAAAGAGGAGACGCCCCCATGACCATCCTAGAGACCCGGCTCAAGCCGCGCAGCGCCGAATTTTTGGCCAACCAGCAGGCCATGCGCGCCTTGGTGGCCGATCTGCGCCAGCGCCTAGAGCAAATCGCAGTAGGCGGCGGTGCGGCAGCGCGCGCCAAGCACACGGCGCGCGGCAAGCTGCTGCCGCGCGAGCGCGTGCAAAACCTGCTCGACCCCGGCACCCCGTTCCTGGAGCTGGCGCCGCTGGCAGCGCTCGATGTCTATGACAACGAAGCCCCTTGCGCCGGCCTGATCACCGGCATCGGCCGCGTGGCGGGCATCGAGTGCATGGTGGTGTGCAACGACGCCACCGTCAAGGGCGGCACCTACTACCCGCTGACGGTCAAAAAACACCTGCGCGCGCAAGAGGTGGCGCAGCAAAACCGCCTGCCCTGCATCTACCTGGTCGATTCGGGCGGGGCCAACCTGCCCAACCAAGACGAGGTGTTCCCGGACCGAGACCACTTTGGCCGCATCTTCTACAACCAGGCGCAGATGAGCGCGCAGGGCATCGCGCAGATCGCGGTGGTGATGGGCTCGTGTACGGCGGGCGGGGCCTACGTGCCTGCGATGAGCGACGAGGCCATCATCGTGCAAAACCAGGGCACCATCTTTTTGGGCGGGCCGCCGCTGGTGAAAGCCGCCACCGGCGAGGTGGTGAGCGCCGAAGACCTGGGTGGGGGCGATGTGCACACGCGCTTGTCGGGCGTGGCCGACCATCTGGCGCAAAACGACCTGCACGCGCTGGCGCTGGCGCGGCAGGCGGTGGCGCACCTGGGGCGGCGCAAACAGCCCGACATGGCCTTGCGCACGCCGCTGCCGCCGCGCCACCCGGCCGAGGAGCTGCACGGCGTCATCCCCGCCGACAGCCGCAAACCCTTTGACGTGCGCGAGATCATCGCCCGCGTGGTCGATGACAGCGCGCTGCACGAGTTCAAGCCGCGCTTTGGCAGCACCTTGGTGTGCGGTTTTGCGCACATCGAGGGCATGCCGGTGGGGATTGTGGCCAACAACGGCATTTTGTTCAGCGAATCGGCGCAAAAGGGTGCGCACTTCATCGAGCTGTGCTGCCAGCGCAAGGTGCCGCTGGTGTTTTTGCAAAACATCACCGGCTTCATGGTCGGGCGCAAGGTCGAGAACGAAGGCATTGCGCGCCACGGCGCCAAGATGGTGACGGCGGTGGCCACGGCGGCGGTGCCCAAGTTCACGGTCGTGATCGGCGGCAGCTTCGGGGCTGGCAACTACGGCATGTGCGGGCGCGCCTTTGGCCCGCGCTTTTTGTGGATGTGGCCCAATGCGCGCATCAGCGTCATGGGCGGCGAGCAGGCCGCCAGCGTGCTGGCCACGCTCAAGCGCGACGCCATCGAGGCCAAGGGCGGCCAGTGGTCGGCCGAGGATGAAGAAGCCTTCAAAGCCCCGCTGCGCCAGCAGTACGAAACCCAAGGCCACCCCTACTACGCCAGCGCCCGCTTGTGGGACGACGGCGTGATCGACCCGGCCGACACGCGCCGGGTGCTGGCGCTGGGCTTGTCGGCGGCGCTCAATGCGCCGATTGAAGACACGCGCTTTGGCGTGTTTCGCATGTGAGGGGGCGCGCACCATGGCCAACCTGAACATCGCGCTGCACGGGGCGCGGGCCACCGTCACGCTGGCGCGGCCCGCGCTGCGCAACGCCTTCAACGAGGAGCTGATCGCCGAACTCAGCGCTGCCTTCCTCGATTTGGGTGCCCGCCCCGAGGTGCGCGCCATCGTGCTGGCGGCCGAGGGGCCGGCCTTTTGCGCCGGGGCCGATCTGCACTGGATGCGCCGCATGGCCGACTACTCGCGCGCCGAAAACCTTGCCGACGCCGCGCGGCTGGCGGCCATGCTGCGCCACATTTACGACTGCCCCAAGCCCACGCTGGCGCGGGTGCAGGGCGATGTGGTGGCCGGCGGCATGGGGCTGGTGGCGGCCTGCGACATGGCTATCGCGGTGGAAGGGGCCCATTTTTGTCTGAGCGAAGTCAAGCTGGGCCTGATTCCGGCCACCATCGGCCCCTACGTGCTGCGCGCCATGGGGGCGCGGGCGGCGCAGCGCTACTTTTTGAGCGCCGAGCGCTTCGACGCCGCCGAGGCGCTGCGCATCGGCTTCGTACACGCCGTGGTGCCGCCCGAGGCGCTGGATGCGCGCATCGACGAAATCGTGCAAGCCCTGTGCGCCAACGGCCCCGCCGCCGTGGGCGCCTGCAAGCGGTTGCTGCACGACATGGACGAGGCCCCGCTCGACGATGCGCTGGTGGCGCGCACGGTCGAGGCCATCGCCGACATCCGCGCCAGCGCCGAAGGGCGCGAAGGCGTGCAGTCCTTTTTGCAAAAACGCAAACCCAACTGGCTGGATTGAAGGAGCGCAGCGTGTTCAAGAAAATTTTGATCACCAACCGAGGGGACCAGCCGCGCAGCGGCGCAGCGGCGCAGCCAAATTGCTTGGCACGCGCAGCGTGCGCAGGCGGTTTCTCCGCGGGAGAGCAGCATGTTTAAGAAAATCCTCATTGCCAACCGCGGAGAAATCGCCTGCCGCGTGGCCGCCACCGCGCGCCGCCTTGGGGTGCAGACCGTGGCCGTGTATTCCGACGCCGACGCGCAGGCCAAACACGTGGCCGCCTGCGACGAGGCGATCCACATCGGCGGCCCGGCACCCAAAGACAGCTACCTGCAATGGGCGCGCATCATCGAAGCGGCGCAGGCCACGGGCGCCCAAGCCATCCACCCCGGCTACGGTTTCCTGAGCGAAAACGCCGAGTTCGCCCGCGCCTGCGCCGCCGCCGGGCTGGTGTTCATCGGGCCGCCTGCGGCCGCCATCGAGGCCATGGGGCTGAAAGCCGAGTCCAAACGCCTGATGGAGCAAGCCGGCGTGCCGCTGGTGCCGGGCTACCACGGGGCCGACCAAGACCCGGCGCTGTTGCAGCGCGAGGCCGACCGCATTGGCTACCCGGTGCTGATCAAGGCCAGCGCGGGCGGCGGCGGCAAGGGCATGCGCGTGGTCGAGCGCAGCGCCGACTTTGCCGCCGCGCTCGCCAGTTGCCAGCGCGAGGCCAGCAACAGCTTTGGCGACGACGCGGTGCTGATCGAAAAGTACGTGCAGCGCCCGCGCCACATCGAAATCCAGGTGTTTGCCGACCGCCACGGCCACTGCGTTTACCTGCACGAGCGCGACTGCTCGGTGCAGCGCCGGCACCAAAAAGTGCTCGAAGAAGCCCCGGCACCGGGCCTCACCCCCACCATGCGCCAGCAAATGGGCCAGGCCGCAGTGGCGGCGGCGCAGGCGGTGGGCTATGTGGGCGCCGGGACGGTGGAGCTCATTGTGGAGCAGGTCGCCTACGACCAGCCCGAAGCGATGAGCTACTTTTTCATGGAGATGAACACCCGCCTGCAGGTCGAGCACCCGGTGACCGAGGCCATCACCGGGGTCGATTTGGTGGAGTGGCAGTTGCGCGTGGCTGCGGGCGAGGCGCTGCCGCTGCAGCAGCACGAGCTGCGCATCCAGGGCCACGCCATCGAAGCGCGCATCTGCGCCGAAAACCCCGAGCAGCAGTTCCTGCCCGCCACCGGCACGCTGCTGCGCTACCGCAAGCCGCCCCACTGCGCCTTCGAGCGCGGCCCGCTGCGCTTTGACGACGGCGTGCGCGAGGGCGACGCCATCAGCCCCTTTTACGATTCGATGGTCGCCAAGCTGATCGTGCACGCCGACACCCGCGAGCAGGCGCTGGCGCGGCTGGACGCGGCGCTGGCGCAGACCCACATCGTCGGGCTCACCACCAACGTGCAGTTTTTGCGCCAGGTGCTGCGCAGCCCCTCCTTTGAGCAGGCCAGGCTCGACACCGCACTCATTGCGCGCGAGGCGGCGCACTTGTTTGGGCAAGACCCGCTCGGCCTGCCGCTGGCCGTGGCGGCGGCCACCGCGCAAACCCTGCTCGACGAGCGCGCCCTAGAGGGCACCGACCCCTTCAGCCGCCGCGACGGCTGGCGCAGCCACCCCAGTTCAGAGACGGTGCGCCGCATCGCCTTCGAATACCAAGGCCAGCCGGTCACGGCCAGCCTCACCTACCAGCGCGACGGCGGCTTGCACCTGAGCGTGGAGCCGGGCGCATATTCGGGCCCCTTGCGTTTTCATGCCCTACCCGCTGGCAGCGCCTGGGCGCTGGAGCTGAGCTTTGCCGGCCTGAGCAGCCGCGCCAGCGTCTATGTGCAGGGTGAGCAGATGCACATATTTAGCCCGCGCGGCGCGGCGCAGATCGTCGAAATCGACCGCCTGGCCCACGCCGGCGACACCGCCCCCGAAGGCGGCCGCCTGAGCGCCCCCATGCCCGGCAAGGTGTTGTCGTTTTGCGTCAGCGCCGGTGAGGCGGTGAAAAAAGGCCAGCCGCTGGCGCTCATGGAAGCCATGAAAATGGAGCACACCATCGCCGCCCCCAGCGACGGCACCGTGGTCGAACTGCTCTACGCCCCAGGCGACCAGGTGGCCGAAGGGGCGGAGCTGCTGCGTTTCACCCCGGCTTGAATAGGTCTGCAGCGGCGCAGCGCTTGCCCTGATCGATAAAGTTTTGGAGCCCTGCATGAAACTCCCATCCCACGTGCATCTGGTCGAAGTCGGGCCGCGCGACGGGCTGCAAAACGAGGCGCAGCCGCTGCCCGCTGCGATCAAGATCGAGCTGGTGCAGCGCTTGCAGGCGGCCGGCTTGCGCCACATCGAGGTCACCAGCTACGTCAGCCCCAAGTGGGTGCCGCAGATGGCCGATAACCACGAGGTGATGCGCGGCCTCCAGCGCCTGCCCGGGGTGTGCTACGCCGTGCTGACACCCAACCTGAAAGGCTTCGAGGCCGCGCTGGCGGACCGGCCCGATGAGATCGTGGTGTTCGGCTCGGCCAGCGAGGCCTTTAGCCAGAAGAACATCAATTGCAGCGTGGCCGAGAGCATCGAGCGCTTTGCCCCGGTGGTGGCGGCGGCGCGTGCGGCGGGCATTTTCGTGCGCGGCGCCATGAGCTGCACAGTGGGCTGCCCCTACGAGGGCGAGGTGGCGCCGCAGCAGGTGGGCCGGCTGGCGGCACTGATGAAAGGCATCGGGGTGCAGCACGTGGGCGTGGCCGACACCCTCGGCGTGGGCACGCCGCTCAAGGTGCAGCGCGCCTTCGAGGCCGCCTTGCAGCATTACGAGCTGCACCAGGTGAGCGGCCACTTTCACGACACCTACGGCCAAGCGCTAGCCAACACGCTGGCGGCGCTGCAACTGGGGGTGGCGCAGTTCGATGCCTCCGTCGCCGGCCTCGGCGGCTGCCCCTACGCGCGCGGAGCCCGCGGCAACGTGGCCACCGAAGACCTGGTCTATCTGCTGCACGGCATGGGGATAGACACCGGGGTCGATCTGGAGGCGCTGATCGACGCCGGTGCCTACATCAGCGCCGCACTCGGACGCGCCAGCGGCTCGCGGGTGGCGCGGGCGCTGCTGGCCAAGAGGGCGCAAGCGGCGCACTGAGGCTCGCTGCGCCGCAATAGGCGCACACACCCCGGGGTTGGCCTAGGTGCCCTACAGTGTGGCGCATGAACGATTTGCAGGCCAGCGCGCCCCGCCACCCCAATCTCAAAGCCGCGCTGCGCCAAGCCCGCAGCGGCGGCGCCGTGCCTTCGCCCTGCGTCGGTGTCTGCCGCATGGACGCGGCCAGCGGCTACTGCCTGGGCTGCTGGCGCACGCTGGACGAGATCGCGCATTGGAGTGCAGCCAGTGCAGACGAGCAATGGGCTTGCTGGGGGCGCATCGAAGGGCGCATCGAAGGGCGAATGGATGGCCGTGCGCAGGCGTGCCCGTTGCCATAAGGCCGCCCCGGCGCAGCACCGCGCCAAAAACCGCTCCCAGCTTGGTTAAGATGATGGCCCCGCCGTGCAAACGGCTCAACGCATGGAGTCGCGATGTTCAAAAAAATCCTGGTGCCCTCTGACGGCTCCAAACTGGCGCATGGTGCGGCCGAATTTGCCGCCGATCTGGCCAAGGTGCATGGGGCCAGCGTGGTCGGCCTGTACGTGATCGACCCATTCCCCTACATCGGCATTGGCGACGCCTCGGCCGCCGGTCTGCAGGCCTATATGGGCGAGGCGCAGGCCGCAGCCGACCGCTCGCTGGGCGACATCCAGGCCTGCTGCGAAGCGCGCGGCGTGGCTTTTGCCGCCGACACCATCGAGCGCAACAGCACCTACGAGGGCATTTTGGAAACGGCGCAAGACGAAGGCTGCGACCTGATCGTGATGGGCTCGCACGGCCGCACCGGCGTCAAGGCCTTGATTCTGGGCAGCGTGGCGCAAAAAGTGCTCACCTACGCCAAGGTGCCGGTGCTGATCGTCAAGCCTTGAGCCGCGCCCCGGCCTGCGCCCAAGCCTAGCCCTGCAGCCAAGCCACGCCCCGTGTCACCCGCCTTGCCTGTGTCGCCCGAGTCCGCTGCAAGCCCTGAGCCTCCTGCGCCAGCCCCTGAGCCTCCCGAGCCCGAAGGGCTGATCCGCATCCGCGGGGCGCGCCAGCACAACCTAAAAAACCTCGACCTCGACCTGCGCACCGGCGAGCTGACGGTGGTCACCGGGCCGAGCGGATCGGGCAAATCCAGCCTGGTGTTCGACACCCTGTATGCCGAGGGCCAGCGGCGCTACGTCGAGACCTTCAGCGCCTACGCGCGCCAGTTTCTGGACCGCATGGACCGCCCGGCGGTGGACCGGGTCGAGGGCGTGCCGCCCGCCATCGCCATCGACCAGAGCAACCCGGTGCGCAACTCGCGCTCCACCGTGGGCACGATGAGCGAGCTCAACGACCACCTCAAGCTGCTGTATGCGCGCGCGGCGCAACTGTTTGACCGCCAGACCGCGCTGCCGGTGCGCGCCGACCACGCCGATTCGATCTGCGCCGAACTGCTGCGCCGCAGCCAGCAGGAACAGGCCCGCACCGGGCAGGAGCCGCGCCTGCTGCTCACCTTCCCGGTGCAGTTGCCGGCCAGCAGCAGCGCGCTCGAAATCGAGCAGTGGCTCAGCGCCAGCGGCTACACCCGGGTGCTGGGGCAGCGCCTGCAGGCCGGCGTGGCGGGCCAGAGCGAACCGGTGCAGGTGCTCGACGTGGTGGCCGACCGGCTGCTGCTCAGCCGCGCCGAACGCGCCCGCGTGCTGGAGGCCATCGAGCGCTGCCTGCTGCACGGCGCCGGGCGGCTGAACGTCTATCTGGAGACCGCCACTGCGGCAAGTTCGGCCCCTTCAGCAGTCCATTCAGCCCCTGCGGCCGAGCCGCCCGCCGAGGCCAGCGTCTGGCGTTTTTCCACTGGCCTGCACTGCCCCGAGAGCGACTTGCGCTACCCCGAGCCGGTGCCGGCGCATTTTTCCTTCAATTCGGCGCTCGGCGCCTGCCCCACCTGCCGCGGCTTTGGCCGGGTGATCGGCATCGATTGGGGGCTGGTGATCCCAGACCCCAAACGCACCCTGCGCGCCGGGGCCATCAAACCCATCCAGACCCCGGCCTACCAAGAGTGCCAAGACGAGCTGCTGCAGCACGCCGAGGCGGCCGGCATCCCGCGCGACACACCCTGGATGCACCTGAGCGCCGAGCAACGCCACTGGGTGCTCGAAGGCGATCCCGGCTGGCGCGGCGACTGGAAGCGCCAGTGGTACGGCATCCGGCGCTTCTTCGACTACCTGGAGGGCAAGGCCTACAAAATGCACATCCGGGTGCTGCTGTCCAAATACCGCAGCTACACCGAATGCCCGGCCTGCCAAGGGGCGCGCCTGCAGCCCGACAGCCTGCTCTGGCGCCTAGGCAGCAAAGCCGACGCCGACGCGGTGCTGCCCCCCGAGCAGCGCTTTTTGCCCCCCGGCGCAGGCTGGAGCCGGGCGCAACTCGAAGCCCTGCCAGGGCTGTGCCTGCACGACCTGATGCGCCTGCCCTTGCAGCCCCTGCGCGAATTTTTTGCGCGGCTGGCGTGCAAGCCGCTGGACGCAGAAGCCGAAGCTGGCGCGGCCGGGGCTGGGGTGGGTG
>NZ_BAWN01000020.1 GCF_000696225.1 Serpentinimonas barnesii
CCGGCTCGGCTGCAAGAGCCCCGAGATCGAGGCCGCCTGCCGCAAACCGAGCTGCGTCTATCCCGGCATCTGCAGCAATTTGCACACCGACCACCGGCCGCTGATCTCGATCTACCGGCGCACGCGCGCGCTGCCGGGCATCAAAAAGGTGCTGATCGGCTCCGGCCTGCGCTACGACCTGGCGGTGCAAAGCCCCGAGTACGTGCAGGAGCTGGTGCAGCACCACGTGGGCGGCTACCTCAAGATCGCGCCCGAGCACACCGAGTCCGGGCCGCTGTCCAAGATGATGAAACCTGGCATCGGCAGCTACGAGCGCTTCAAAAAGCTGTTTGAGCAGTACAGCGCCGAGGCCGGCAAGAAGCAGTACCTGATCCCGTACTTCATCGCCGCCCACCCCGGCACCAGCGACGCCGACATGATGCAGCTTGCCCTGTGGCTCAAGCGCAACGGCTTTCGCGCCGACCAGGTGCAAACCTTCTACCCCAGCCCCATGGCCAGCGCCACCGCCATGTACCACAGCGGGCTCAACCCGCTCAAGGGCATACACCGCGACGCCCGCGCCGAGCGCGTCGATGTCGTCAAGGGCGACAAGCGGCGGCGTTTGCACAAGGCGTTTTTGCGCTACCACGACCCGGCCAACTGGCCGCTGCTGCGCGAGGCGCTCAAAGCCATGGGCCGCGCCGACCTGATCGGCAACGGGCGCCAGCACCTGATCCCCAGCTTTCAGCCCAGCAGCGCCGCCAGCGGCTACCAGAGCCCACGGCGCAGCAACAGCACGCCGGGCACGGTGCGCCCCGGCACGCCGGGCCCGGGCACGCTGCTGGCGCAGCACACCGGCCTGCCGCCACGGGCCGGGGTGGCGGTGGCCAAGAAAAAACGCTGATCGGGGTCCGGTGGGGCGCGGCCAGTGTGGGCCGCAAGGCCCGCGCGCGGTGGCAGGCTCAGCGCATCAGGCCAATGCATCAGGCCGGGGTTTTGGGTGGCACTGGGGCCGTGTGCGCCGCAGCGCCTCGGCCTTTGTCACCGCGCCACAGCCGCAGCCCCAGCTTGCGCGCCTCTTCCAGCACCAGCACGCTGGCGGCCACGGCCGTGGCCAAGCCCCAGTCCTGCAAGCTCAAATCGGTGGTGTTGAAGAAAGCCTGCAGCGGCCCCCAGTGCACCACCAGAATCTGCAGGCCGATCACCGCCACCAGCGACATCCACAGCCAGCGGTTGCGAAACAGTTGCCGGTTGAAGGCCGTGCCGTGCTCGCTGCGGGCGTTGAACAGGTTGAAAAACTGGAACAGCACGAAGGTGGTGAAGGCCATCGTGAGCGCATAGCTTTCGCCCTTGGGCTGGGCGTACCAAAACAGCGCCAGCGTGCCGATCGACATGCAGAAACCATAGAAAAACAACTGCGCAATGCGGCTGCCGCTCAAAATGCGCGCATCCGGGCGGCGCGGTGGCTCGTCCATCACGCCAATGCGCGGCGGCTCCACCCCTAGGCTCAGGGCGGGTGGCCCGTCCATGATGATGTTGACCCACAAAATCTGCACCGCGGTGAAGGGCGTGGGCAGGCCCAGCAGGCTGGCGCCGAGCACGGTCTGCATAGCCCCGATGTTGGTCGAAACCTGAAAGCGCACAAACTTGACGATGTTGTCGTAGATGGCGCGGCCCTCGCGCACCGCGCGCACGATGGTGGCAAAGTTGTCGTCGGTGAGCACCATCACGGCGGCTTCTTTGGTGACTTCGGTGCCGGTGATGCCCATCGCCACCCCGATGTCGGCGTGTTTCAGCGCCGGGGCGTCGTTGACGCCGTCGCCGGTCATGGCGGTCACGTGGCCGTCGGCCTTGAGCGCCTGCACGATGCGCACCTTGTGCTCGGGCGCCACGCGGGCAAACACGGCGATGCCGTCGATGCGCGCCGCCAGCGCCTCCACACTGAGCGCATCGAGCTCGCGCCCCTCGATCACCTCGCCGTGCAGACCCAGCTCGCGCGCAATCGCCGCCGCCGTGATGCGGTGGTCGCCGGTGATCATCTTGACCTGGATGCCGGCGTGCTGGCACAGCGCGATGGCCTCGCGCGCCTCGGGGCGCGGCGGGTCGATCAGGCCCACCAAGCCGACCAAGGTCAAATCCTGGGCGTGCTGCATGAGCTCGCCCGCGGGGTCGAAGTCGCGCGCGGGCAGGGTTTTGGTGGCCACCGCCAGCACCCGCATGGCGTGGCTGGCCAGGCGCTCGTTCTCGGTCTGCCAAAAGGCCGCATCGAGCGCGGTTTCGCCCTCGGCACCGAGCTGGCGGCTGGCGCGGGTGAGCAGCACATCGGGTGCGCCCTTGACAAACATGCGCACCTGATCGCCGTCGTGGTGGAAGGTGGCTTGGAATTTGTGCGCCGAATCGAAGGGGATTTCGGCGATGCGCGGGTTGTGCTCGGCCAGCGCCTCGGCGTCCACTCCGCCCTTGGCCGCCAAGGCCAGCAGCGCGCCCTCGGTTGGGTCGCCGATCAGGCGGCCGTCGCGGATGCGGCTGTCGTTGGCCAGCGCCGCCGGGTGCAGCAGGGGCAGGAAGTCGGGCAGGGGGGCGCCGTCGGCGGCCTCAGCGGCCACGATCTGGCCCGCTGCGGTGTAGCCTTCGCCCGAGACGGTGTAACGTTGCAGCCGAAAAACCAGGCTGCGCGCGCTCATCTGGTTTAGGGTCAGGGTGCCGGTCTTGTCGGAGCAGATCACGGTGGTGCAGCCCAGGGTCTCGACCGCCGTCATGCGCTTGACAATGGCGCGGTGCTGCGCCATGCTGAACATGCCCAGCGCCAGCGTGACGGTGAGCACGGCGGGCAGGCCGTCGGGGGTGGCGGCCACGGCCAGCGCCAGCGAGGTGAGCAGCATCTGGGCCCAGGGGTCGCCGCGCCACAGGCCGAGCGCAAAGATCACCGTCACCACGATAGCGGCGATCAGCACCAGCTTGCGCGCCAGCCCGTCGATCTGCTTTTGCAGCGGCGTGGCGCTGGTTTCGGCTTGCGCCAGCATGGTGGCCAAGCGCCCCATTTCGGTGCCCATGCCGGTGCCGGTGACGAGCAGCTCGGCGCGCCCGCGCGTCACGCCGGTGTTCATATAGGCCATGTTCAGGCGGTCGCCCAGCGGGGCTGCCAGCGGCGCCACAAAGGCCGCATCCTTGCCCACGGTGTGCGACTCGCCGGTGAGGGCCGATTCGTCGATTTCCACATTGTGCGCCGCCAGCAAGCGGCCATCGGCCGGCACCCGATCCCCGGCTTCGAGCAGCACCACGTCGCCGGGCACGAGGGTGCTGGCTTCAATTTCCTCCACCCGCCCGCCACGGCGCACGCGCGCCAGCGGGGCCAGCATTTTTTTCAGTGCCGCCAGCGTTTGTTCGGCCCGGTACTCCTGCCAAAAGCCCAGCACGGCGTTGAAGCACACCACCACCAGGATCACGGTCACGCTCTTGATGTCGCCGATGAAGCCGGCAATCACTGCCGCCACCAACAAGATGATGATCAGCATGCTCTTGAACTGATCGAGCAAACCGCGCCAGACCGGGCGCGGCGGCGCTTCGGCGAGCTTGTTGGCCCCGTGGCGCTGCAGGCGCAGTGCGGCCTCTTGGGGGCTTAAGCCCGGCGCGGCCTGCACGCCGAGCTGTTGCGCGCAGGCTGGCGCGCTCAGGGTGTGCCAAGGCGGGCTGGAGGGAATGGAGGGGCTGGAGGGAGTGGCGGCCGGGGTCGGATGGGGGGCCAAGCTGGGCGGTGCAGTCATGTTGTGGGGCTTTCGCGTTTCGGTACCAGACGGAGCAAAACGGGCCGCTCCATCCACCTCAATGGACAAGCGGCGCGCAAACGCAGGCCGTGGACGCCCCATGATACGCCAGCACGCTGGCAGCATTGCGACAAAACGGTGGCAGCGCCGCCTCGTCAGGGGCCAGACCCCCAGACGTGGGCCAAGGGTTTAGCTGCCCATTTTCCAGCGGGCTTAAACCGTCATGCCGCCACAAACCTCAAGCACTGCGCCATTGACGTAGCTGGCCTCGTCGCTGGCCAAAAAGGCATAGACGTTGGCGACTTCCTGTGGTTGCGCCAGCCGCTTGAGCGGCACCCGGCTTTCCATCTCTTTGAGCACTTTGTCGGGGATGGTGCGCAGGATCGGGGTGTCGACAAAGCCCGGCGCAACCGCGTTGACGCGCACGCCCTTGGGGCCGAGCTCGCGGCTCCAGGTCTTGGTGAAACCGATCACGCCAAACTTGCTGGCGGCGTAGTTGGTCTGGCCAAAGTTGCCGTAAATACCGACCACGCTGGAGGCGTTGAGGATCACGCCCGCGCCTTGCGCCACCATGGCGTCGGCCACCGCCTGGCTGCAATGGAAAACGCCGCGCAAGTTCACATCGAGCACGCGGTCGAACTGCTCCAGGCTCATTTTTTGCAGCCGGGCGTCTTGGGTGATGCCGGCGTTGTTGACCAGCACGTCGATGCGGCCAAAATGCTGCAACACCTCGGCCACCAGCGCATCGACCTGGGCGCGCTGCGTCACGTCGAGCACGCGCCCGAGCGCCTGTGCACCCAAGGCCTGGCACTGCGCCACCACCTCGTCGATGGCGCTCTGGCGCAGGTCACAGACCACCACGCGCGCGCCTTCGGCGGCAAACTTGAGGGCGGTGGCGGCCCCGATGCCTTGGGCGGCACCGGTGATGAGGCAGACTTTATCTTGCAAGCGTTTCATAGGCTGTAGGGGCAGGGGTGGTTGAGGCCAAGCACAGGAAGCTAGCACAACAGCCTTGCGCCAAGCTGATTGCCGGCCATGCTAGGCTGCCCCTCAGGTGTAATCCGCCACCTGTGCCTTGCCCCCAAACACCCGGTACACAAACAGCGACGAAGCGATGATGATCGGCAGCATCACGCAGGCGCCCAGAAAGATCAGCCACAGGGCCTCGGGCGAGGCGGCGGCTTGCCACAGCGTCATGCGGTCCATCACCAGGTAGGGGAACAGGCTGTAGGCTAGGCCGTAAAAAGCCAGCAGGAAAATGCCCACCGTGGCCGCAAAGGGCACTGCCGTGCCGTACTCGTTGCCTTGCTGCAGCCGGGTCGGCAACCGGGCCAGGCTGCGCCAGATTAGGTAAAACAGCAGCAGCGTCATGAGCGGAATCGGGGCCAGCAGCACCAGCCACGGCAGGCTGAACCACTTGTCGAAAATGCGTTCCGACGCAAAGGGTGTGGCCAGCGACACCGCCGCAATGCCCAGCGCGGTCCAGCCCAGGCTGGCCTTGGCCCAGCGCAGCGCCTGTTGTTGCAGCGCGCCCGTGGTCTTAAAGATCAGCCAGCCGGCCCCGAGCAGGCAGTAGCCCGCCACCAGGCAGACTGCAATCAGGCTGGCAAAGGCAAAAGCAGCCCAGCCACTGGCAAAACCCAGCACCATCGATCCCAGCATATAGCCTTGGGCCAGCGTGGCAATGAGCGAACCGGCCCAGAAAGCCTGGTTCCAGCCCGCCTTGTGTTCGGGTGCGGCCTTGGAGCGAAACTTAAACGCCACGCCGCGCAGGCACAGCCCAAGCAGCATCAGCGCCACCGGCAGGTACAAGGCGGTCAGAATCACTCCATGCGCCAGTGGGAACGCCACCATCAGCAGGCCCACCCCAAGCACCAGCCAGGTTTCGTTGGCGTCCCAAAAGGGGCCGATCGAGGCAATCATCAGGTCTTTGTGTGGGTCGGTGGCGCGGCGCAGCAAGATGCCCACGCCCAAGTCGTATCCGTCCAGTATCACGTAAGCCAGCATGCTCAGGCCGAGCAGCAGGTAGAAGGCCAGCGGCAACCAGCCGGCCGGCGTCATCAGGTCGGGCATATCAAACACCTTTGGGCTCCAGCATGGCAAGGGGTGGGGCTTGGGGGGCCGGGCGAGGGTCTGCATCCGCAGTTGGCGGCGGCAACTCGGCGGCGCCCGCCTTTTTGGCCAAGCGGAACAACACTGCGACATATGCCGTCAGCAGCACGGCGTAGAGCAGCAGGTAGCCCATCAGCGTCAGGGCGATCTGGGGGCCTGGCACAGGGCCGGCCGCGTCGGCCACCAGTTGCAGCCCTTGCACCATCCAAGGCTGGCGCCCGATTTCGGTGGTGTACCAGCCGGCCAGCACCGCCACCCAGCCCGAAAAAGTCATCAAAAGCAGCACGCGCGCCAACAGCACCGTGGGCTCGCTGCCTTGGCGACGCAAGCGCCATGCAGCCCAAAAGCCCACCACCAGCATGGCCACGCCGATGCCCACCATCACCCTAAACGACCAAAACACCACCGCCACGGGCGGGTGCTGGCCCTCGAATTCGTTCAAACCCTTGAGCTCGCCATCCAGCTCATGGGTGAGGATGAGGGAGGCCAGCTTGGGGATTTCGATGGCAAAGTGGGTGGTGCGCGCCTCCTCGTCGGGCAAGCCAAACAGCACCAGCGGCACCCCGCGCTCGGTTTCCCAGATGGCTTCGATGGCGGCAATCTTGGCCGGTTGGTATTTGACGGTGTTCAGGCCGTGCAGGTCGCCGATAAAAATTTGCAAGGGAATCAGCAGCGCGCCCATGAAAACCCCGGTGCGCAAAGTGGCCAGCACCGCCGCCGAGCGGTCGCCGCGCAGCCAGCGCCACGCCGACAGGCCGGCGATCAGGAACGCCACGGTCAGGAACGAGGCCACCATCATGTGCGAGAAGCGGTAGGGGAAGGAGGGGTTGAAGATGATGGCCCACCAGTCGGTGGCGTGCGCCACGCCGTCGCGCATCTCAAAGCCGGCTGGGGTGTGCATCCACGAGCTGAGCACCAAAATCCAGAATGCCGACAGGGTGGTGGCCAGCGCCACCATCAGGGTTGAGAGGGTGTGCACCCGGTTGCTGACGCGCTTGAAGCCAAACAGCATGATGCCCACAAAAATGGCCTCGATGAAAAAGGCCGTCAGCACCTCGTAGGCCAGCAGCGGACCGGCGATGTTGCCAAAGGTGTTCATAAAGCCCGGCCAGTTGGTGCCGAACTGAAAGCTCATGATGATGCCGCTCACCACCCCGAGCGAAAAGCTGAGCGCAAACACCTTCACCCACAGGGCGTAGGCGTCCATCCACTTCATGTCTGCGGTGCGGTGGTAGCGCCACTTAAAGAACAGCAGCACCCACGCCAAGCCGATGGTGATGGTGGGAAACAGGATGTGAAAACTGATGTTGGCGGCAAATTGGATGCGCGCCAGCAGCAGCGGGTCGAGGAAATCAAGCATTTTTGCCTCCAATGAATCGATCCCGGGCATCGAGCAACTTGCCCACCTTGCGGCCCAGCTTCATCAGCTCAACCACGCGCTCGCGGTCCATTTCGCGCACCTCCTCGAACCAGCCGGTGGCCAATTCGATGAGTTCATGCATTTCACGCATGCGGCCCTGGGCGTGCTTGTCCACCGGGTCGGTTACCGGTTCCAGCAGCGCGTCGCGCAGCATCGTCAGGGTCGGGTCCACTTCGCGCTTGCGCCGCTGCTCGGCCAGGGTCTGAAAGATCGCCCACACGTCTTCTGGCGAAGAAAAATACTCGCGCCGGTCGCCCGGCAGGTGCTGCAAGCGCACCAAGCCCCAGCTTTGCAGCTCTTTGAGGCCCATGCTCACGTTGGAGCGCGAAAAGCCCAGTGCGTCGGCAATGTCTTCGGCGTTCAGGGGTTGCGGCGAGACGAACAACAGGGCATAAATCTGCCCCACGGTGCGGTTGATGCCCCAGCGGCTGCCCATCTCGCCAAAGTGCAGCACGAAGCGTTGGACCAGAGGTGTGTTCATGGATTGCTGTGATTTCAGAAATTTGTGAAATTCTAGGTTTTGTTGATTAACCTCAAGCCTGACCAGTGTTTGGGGTGATGGGTGCGGGCTGCTCAGCACCCTTGGTCTGCAACCCAGGGAGGCTCTGCCTCTACAATGGGGCACAGTTCACACAGGCCCTGGTGGCGGGGTGTGGGTCGCGCACCCATTTGCCTCTGCGCCGCAGGCCGATACCGCCTTTCAGCTGCCTTCCAATCGCCATTCACACTGCCCAGAAAGCCCGCACCGTGCAAGACCCCCAGGCTTTAGAAGCGCCCCCGTCCGGTCCGTCGCTGCGCGTGATCAAAAAGTACCCCAATCGCCGCCTCTACGACACCGAAACCTCGGCCTACATCACGCTGGCCGAAGTCAAGGATCTGGTGATGCGGGTGCAGCCCTTTGTGGTGCGCGACGCCAAGAGCGGCGAAGACCTCACGCGCAGCATCCTGCTGCAAATCATTCTGGAAGAAGAAAGCGCCGGTGTGCCGCTGTTTTCCGAGAAGTTGCTGGCCAACCTGATCCGCTTCTACGGCCACTCGATGCAGGCCAATATGGGTCACTACCTAGAAAAAAACCTGCAAATCTTCATGGATGTGCAGCAAAAAATGGCCGACCAGGCCAAAGACCTCACGCCCGAGCTGTGGCAGCAGTTCGTGAAAGCGCAGGCCCCGCTGATGCTGGGCAACTACTACAGCCAGTCGCAGCACGCGCTGGCGCAGATGCAAGAGCAGATGCTGGCGGCTTTTGGCCTCAAGCGCTGAGTGCCCAGGCTCCTGCAACAACGGTGCCGCCCGGGTTGAGGCGAAGCTGAGACAATCGGAGCATGAGTGCAACCCTTGATCCTTTGGCCCCCCCGGCCACACCAGCCCACCGGCCTGCGCCCAAAGTGGGCTTCGTCAGCCTAGGCTGCCCCAAAGCCCTGACCGATTCCGAGCTCATCCTCACCCGCCTGCACGCCGAAGGCTACCAGACCAGCAAGAGCTACCAAGGGGCCGATCTGGTGATCGTCAACACCTGCGGCTTCATCGACGAAGCGGTGCAAGAAAGCCTAGACGCCATTGGCGAGGCCTTGGCCGCCAACGGCCGGGTGCTGGTCACCGGCTGCTTGGGGGCGCGCCAAGGCGAGGACGGGGCCAACCTGGTGCGCCAGATGCACCCATCGGTGCTGGCCGTCACCGGACCGCACGCCACCGAGGAAGTGATGCAGGCCGTGCACCAGCACCTGCCACCGCCGCCGCACGACCCATTTCTGGATTTGCTGCCGGCACGCCCGTCGGCGGCGATCGAGGGCGTGGGCGTCAAGCTCACGCCGCGCCACTACGCCTACCTGAAAATCAGCGAAGGCTGCAACCACCGCTGCACCTTTTGCATCATCCCCTCGCTGCGCGGCGACTTGGTGAGCCGTCCGGTGGGCGAGGTGCTGACCGAGGCGCGCAAGCTGTTCGAGGCCGGGGTCAAAGAGCTGCTGGTGGTGAGCCAGGACACCTCGGCCTACGGCGTCGATGTGCAGTACCGCACCGGTTTTTGGGATGGGCGGCCGATCAAGAGCAAGCTGTTTGACCTGGTGCGCACGCTGGGCGAGCTGGCGCGACCGCACGGGGCTTGGGTGCGGCTGCACTACGTTTACCCGTATCCGCATGTGGACGAGATTTTGCCGCTCATGGCCGATGGGCTGGTGCTGCCCTACCTCGACGTGCCGCTGCAACACAGCCACCCGGATGTGCTGCGGCGCATGAAGCGCCCAGCCAGCGGCGAGCGCAATCTGGAGCGCATCCAGCGCTGGCGCGAGCTCTGCCCCGAACTGGTGCTGCGCAGCACCTTCATCGCTGGTTTCCCGGGCGAGAGCGAGGCCGAGTTTGAGCACCTGCTCGATTTTGTGGCGCAAGCTCAGATCGACCGCGCTGGCTGCTTTGCCTACTCGCCAGTGCAAGGGGCGGCCGCCAACGCGCTGCCCGGTGCCCTGCCCGATGCCGTGCGCCACGAGCGCCGGGCGCGCTTCATGGCGGCCGCCGAAAGCGTATCAACCGCGCGCCTGCAGCGCCGCGTCGGGGCCACCATGCAGGTGCTGGTGGACCAGGCGCACAGCTTGGGCAAAAAGGGCGGGGTGGGGCGCAGCTACGCCGACGCGCCCGAGATCGACGGCCAGGTGCGCCTGTTGCCGACGCAAAAAGCCAGCCAGAGCTACCGGGTGGGCGAGTTGGTGCGCGCGCGCATCGTGGCCGCCGAGGGACACGACTTGGTGGGATTGCCGCTTTGAGGGGCTGGCAGCGGCGCGCCAACGGCCTGAAGGCGGCTGGGCGGCGCGCTTGCTTGCCAGCGCTGACAGGCAGGCAAGAAAAAAGCCTGCACTTGAATGTGGTTCAATGTGCAGGCTCTTTGCCGTGTGTGGTGCCCAGGAGAGGACTCGAACCTCCACGCCTCTCAGCGCTAGTACCTGAAACTAGTGCGTCTACCAATTCCGCCACCTGGGCTTTCAGATAAGCCGCTAGTATAGCATGATCCAAAACGAGTGAAAAAACGAGTGAAAGAAAAAATCCAAAACCCACTGCTGACCGAGTTTGACGGCGTGGTGAACGGCCACCGCGACGGCCACGGCTTCGTGCAGCGCGACGACGGCCAGCCCGACCTCTACCTCTCGCCCAACGAGATGCGCGCCGTGCTGCACCGCGACCGCGTCAAGGCGCGCATCATCGGGCACGACCGGCGCGGGCGGCCCGAGGGGCGCGTGACCGAAATCATCGAGCGCTCCAGCGCACCCTTGATCGGGCGCCTGCTGCACGAAGGCGGGATCTGGCTGCTGGCGCCCGAAGACAAGCGCTACGGCCAAGACGTGCTCATCCCCAAGGGGGCCACCGGGGCGGCGCAAGCGGGGCAGGTGGTGGTGGTCGAGCTGACCGAGCCGCCGGCCTTGTTTGGGCAGCCGGTGGGGCGCGTCAAAGAGGTGCTGGGCGAGATCGACGACCCCGGCATGGAAATCGAGATCGCGGTGCGCAAATACGGCGTGCCACACCTGTTCAGCGATGCCGCGCTGGCGCAGGCGCGCGGCTTGCCCGAGCACGTGCGCGCCACTGACCGCAAAGGCCGCATCGACCTCACCGACATCCCGCTGGTGACGATCGACGGCGAGGACGCGCGCGACTTCGACGACGCGGTCTATTGCGAGCCGGCGCGCGTCGGGCGCAGCAAGGGCTGGCGGCTGCTGGTGGCGATTGCCGATGTCAGCCACTACGTGGAAAACGGCAACGCGCTCGACGCCGACGCCTACGATCGCGCCACCTCGGTCTATTTTCCGCGCCGCGTGATCCCGATGCTGCCGGAAAAGCTCTCTAACGGCCTGTGCTCGCTCAACCCGCAGGTCGAGCGCCTGTGCCTGGTGTGCGACATGCTCATCAACGCCCAGGGCGAGGTGCACGCCTACCAGTTCTATCCGGCCGTGATGTTCAGCCACGCCCGCCTGACCTACACCGAGGTGGCGGCGATTTTGCAAAACACCCGGGGCCCGCAGGCGCAGCAGCGCGCCGCCTTGGTGCCGCACCTGCTGCACCTGCACGAGGTCTATCGGGGCTTGCTGAGCGCACGCCAGCGCCGTGGTGCGGTGGATTTCGAGACCGTCGAGACGCAGATCGTTTGCGACGAAGTCGGGCGCATTGAGAAAATTGTGCCCCGTGTGCGCACCGAGGCGCACAAGCTGATCGAAGAAACCATGCTGGCGGCCAATGTCTGCGCGGCCGAGTTCATCGCCCAGGGCAAGCAGTGGGGGCTGTACCGGGTGCACGAGGGCCCGACACCCGAGAAGATCGAAACCCTGCGCCAGTACCTGAAAGCGCTGGGCGTGACGCAAAGCCTCCCGGAGCAGCCGCAGCCCAAAGATTTTCAGCAGCTTGCCGCCGCCACCCAAGAGCGCCCGGACGCGGCGCAAATTCACCAGATGCTGCTGCGCTCGATGCAGCAAGCCATCTACACCCCGCACAACAGCGGCCACTTCGGGCTGGCATTCGAGGCCTACACCCACTTCACCAGCCCGATCCGGCGCTACCCCGATCTGCTGGTGCACCGCCTTATCAAAGCCATTTTGGCCGAGCGCCGCTACCACTTGCCCACGCTGCCCACGCCGGGCGAGGCGCAGGCCAAGTTGTCCAAGCGGCTGGCGGGCAAGGGCGCGGCCGCAGACGCTGGGGCCGCCCCCCAAGCGCGCAGCGCCGAGGCCCTGGGCTGGCAGGCGGCGGGCCTGCATTGCAGCGCCAACGAGCGCCGTGCCGACGAGGCCAGCCGCGACGTCGAGGCCTGGCTCAAGTGCAAGTACATGCGCGAGCACCTGGGCGAGGAGTTCGTCGGCGTCATCAGCGCCGTCACCAGCTTTGGCTTGTTCGTGACGCTCGACAACCTGTATGTCGAAGGGCTGGTGCACATCACCGAGCTGGGCGGCGAGTACTTCCGCTACGACGAGGCGCGCCAGGAGCTGCGCGGCGAGCGCACCGGAATCCGCCATGCCCTGGGTTCGCGCTTGAACGTGCAGGTGAGCCGGGTCGATCTGGACGGGCGCCGGATCGACTTCCGGCTCGTCACCGGCGACGAGTCGGCGCGGCGCCCGCCGCGTGAGACGCGTGAGCCCCGCGAACGGGGTGTTGGTAAAGCGGCCAACCCGGGTCAGGAGCCGGGGGATGCGGCCGCCGCCGTTGCTGCGGACCCCGCCCCGCGCAAAGCCAAGCGGACGCGCGCAGCGGCCACGCCTGAGGCACAATACGCGCCTAAGCGCACCCGCAAGGCGGTGCGCGAGGTGCCCCGGGCGGCTGGCACACCTGCGGCCTCGGCCACACGGGGTGCAGGCAAGACGAAAAAGGGCAAACGATGACCATCCGACCCCTGCACGCGCTGGGCTCGCGGCCCCCGCGTGGCCTGCTTTGCTTTAAGTGTCCAGGGGCGCTCGTGCCCCACTGAGCAACATGTCTGCCCTCCTTTTTTTGCTCGACACGCTGTTTTTTTTCCTGGTCGGAGCAGCCCTGCTGCGCACTTGGATGAACACCCGGCGCATGCGCATGGTGCAGCAGCCGGGCCCGTTTGTGATGGCGGTCACCAACTGGATCGTGCAGCCGCTGCGCAAATCGCTGCCACGGGCTTGGGTGCAGTCGAAATTGGACGTGGCCAGCTTCATCGCGGCCAGTTTGTTGGCGCTGGCCTACTCGGCGGCTTGGCACACCCTGCTCGGGGCCGGTCTGATCGGCCCGACCGGGGCCAGCCCCTTGTTCAGCGTGCCCTTTGTGGCCCTCAACTTTATGCTGCGCACCGTGTTGCAGGGCCTGATGGTGCTGGCGCTGGTGTACGTGGTGCTGTCCTGGGTGCAGCCCCAGGCGCCGATCCAGTACACGTTGGGGCAGTTGCTGCAGCCCTTGCTGGGCCCCATTCGGCGCGTGCTGCCCACCATCGGCGGGGTGGATTTGTCGGTGCTGCTGCTGATCGTGCTGCTGCAAGTCGCCTTGATCTTGATCGGTTGAGCGCTTCGCTGCCCTCCAACCAGGCTTAGAGGCGGTGGAGCAGGTCGCTGGCGCACAGCAGCGCTTGATCAGGCGGCCAGCGGTCGGCGCAGCGGCCGTGGCGGTGCACCGCCACGGCTGCGGCCTGCACCGTGCCCGCCAAGCTGGCTTCGGCGGTGGCCAGCAGCGCCCCGATCAGTCCGGCCAGCACGTCGCCGGTGCCCGCACTGGCCAGCAGCGCGTTGCCGCTGGGGTTGATGCGCGGCACCCAGCCGGGCGCAGCGACCACGGTTCCAGAGCCCTTGAGCACCACCACGCAGCGGCTGCTCTCGGCCAATTGCTGCGCGGCACCCAGCCGGTCGGCCTGCACCTGTGCCACGCTGCAAGCGAGCAGGCGCGCCGCTTCCAGTGGGTGCGGCGTGAGCACCGTTTGCCAGCCCCGATCGAACCGGGCCGCGAGCTGGGCCTGCAGCGCGGCGTCGGCGGCGAGGGCGTTGAGGGCGTCGGCGTCGAGCACCAGGCGCGGGCAGGTGGCCAGCACCTCGGCCAGCAGCGCCGCCACCGCCGTTCCGCCGCCGCAGCCGCACACCGTCACGCTCTGCGCCGCGATCGGGTCGTGTAACAGCGCGGCCGCCGGGCGCAGCATCAGCTCGGGTTGCAGCGGATCATAGGCCGGGGCTGCTGCCGTGCCCGCTGCCGGTTCCAGCAGGCCCAAATAGACCCGCCCAGCCCCGCCGCGCAGCGCCGCCCGAGCGGCCAGCACGGCGGCGCCGGTCATGCCGGTGCCATGCGGGCCCGGTTGCTGGCCGCCGATCACGATCACGCTGCCGTGCGTGCCCTTGTGGGCGCCGTGCTGGCGCTGGCGCACCAAGCTGGGGCTGGGGCGGCAGGCCCATGCGGCCTCGACCTCGGTGGCCGGCAGGGCGGTGGGGCTGGGGCTCATGCCAAGGGGTGCCTCGGGCCCATGCAGCCACGCGCTGGGCGCGGGAGCGTCCAGGCCCAATTGGCTCCAGCCCAAGTCATCGAACCAAATCTGGCCGCTGGCTTGGCGGCCGTGGTGCGTGAACAGACCCGGCTTGAGCGTGAGCAGGCTCAGGGTGTGGCGCAAGGGGCTGGCCGTGGGGGCGCTGCGGGCGTGCCAGTTGCCATGGTCGGCGCACAAGCCGCTGGGCAGGTCGACGCACAGCAGCGGGCAGGGCAGGTTTTGCAGGCGCTCGATCCAATCCAACGCCGGGCCGCGCACGGCCTGCGCCAGCCCCAGGCCAAACAGCGCGTCGATGGCCAAGTCGGGCGCATCGGGCCCTTCGGCTGGCGTTTCGGCCCAGTGCAGGCCAGCCTGCTGCGCCAGCGCCCATGCGTGGCGTGCGTCCTCGGGCAGGCGCTGCGCATCGCCCAGCCAGGTCACGCAGACCCGGCCGCCCAGCGGCTGCAAACGCTGCTGCCACGCCACGGCCGCCAGCAGGCCATCGCCGCCGTTGTTGCCGCCGCCGCACACCACCCAGACCCGGCGCGCGTGCGGGGCCAGCGCGGCGCTCAGGCGAAACACGGCGGCACCGGCGCGCTGCATCAGGGTGTGGGTAGGCAGCTGCTGGCGCCCCAATGCGTGCTGCGCCATTTGCTCGATGGCGCGGCTGCTGTGGCCGCCATAGAGCGGCAATGCGCGGGGCAAATCGGGCAGTGGCAGGCGTTGCGGGTGGGGGGTCGGGTTCATGGGCTCGATGCCGCCACGGCGGGCGTGCTAGAATGCTGGAGTTTTGCCGATGTCGCGCTTTGGTTGCCCTTTGGGGCTGCCGGGGTTGTGGTGGCGGTAAAGCAATCGCAAACAGGCCCAATCGGGTGTTGCGTCCATTTTTCATCGGCACAGGGCCGGTGCAGCGTGGTCGCGATGCGGGCCTGATTTAAGACCCAACCTGAAAGGTAACACAACCATGACCATTTCCATGCGCGAAATGCTAGAAGCCGGTGTGCATTTTGGCCACCAAACCCGCTTCTGGAACCCCAAGATGGCCCCCTACATCTTTGGGCATCGCAACAAAATCCACATCATCAACTTGGACAAGACGCTGCCTCTGTTCGAGGAAGCGGCCAAGTTTGTGCGCCAAACCACTGCCCGCGGCGGCAACGTGCTGATGGTGGGCACCAAGCGCCAAGCGCGCGACATCGTGGCCCTCGAGGCGCAGCGCGCCGGCGTGCCCTTCGTCGAGCAGCGCTGGCTCGGTGGCATGTTGACCAACTTCAAAACGGTCAAGACCTCGATCAAGCGCCTCAAAGAGATGCTGGCGCAAAAAGAAGCCGGCCTTGATCACATGTCGAAAAAAGAGCAGCTCACCTTTGGTCGTCAGATCGAGAAGCTGCAAAACGACATCGGCGGCATTCAAGACATGAACGCGCTGCCGGACGCGATTTTTGTTATCGACGTGGGCTACCACAAAATCGCCGTGGCCGAAGCGCAAAAGCTCGGCATCCCACTGATCGCCGTGGTGGACACCAACCACTCGCCAATCGGGATCGACTACGTCATCCCTGGCAACGACGACTCGGCCAAGGCGGTGGCCCTGTATGCGCGCGGCATCGCCGACGCCATCATCGAAGGCCGTGCCAACGCCGTCAGCAACGTGGTGCAAGCGGTGCAGGCGAGCAGCGGCGACGAGTTCGTCGAGGTCAAAGAAGAAGCCTGAGCCTTCGCTGCGCCAGCTACACAAGGGGCGTTTGCGCCCCTTTTTTGTAAGCAATTTTTCACATAGTTAATGCAAGCTCGGGCCTTTGAGCCCGCAACGGAGTACACACAATGGCTGCAATCACCGCAAGCATGGTCGCCCAACTGCGCGCCAAGACCGACGCGCCGATGATGGAGTGCAAAAAGGCCCTCACCGAGGCCGATGGCAATATGGACAAGGCCGAAGAGCTGCTGCGCGTCAAGCTCGGCAACAAGGCCGGCAAGGCCGCCAGCCGCGTCACCGCCGAAGGCGTGGTGGTGGCCAGCCTGGGTGGCCACACCGGGGCGCTGCTGGAAGTCAACTGCGAAACCGATTTCGTCTCCAAAAACGAGCTGTTCCTGAGTTTTTGCAACCAGGTCGCCAACCTGATCGCGCAAAACAACCCGGCCGACGTGGCCGCCGTGGGCGCGCTGCCGCTGAGCCTGGAGGGCTTTGGCCCCACGGTCGAAGACGTGCGCAAGGGCCTGATTGGCAAGATCGGCGAGAACATGACGCTGCGCCGCTTCAAGCGCTGCAGCGGTGGCGGCCAGTTGGCAGCCTATTTGCACGGGGTGCGCATCGGGGTGCTGGTGGAGTATGAGGGCGACGCCACGGCTGCCAAAGACGCCGCCATGCACATCGCCGCCATGAAGCCGGTGTCGCTCACCGCCGCCGAGGTGCCGGCCGAGCTGATCGAGAAAGAGCGCGCCGTGGCCGCTGGCAAGGCCGAAGAAGACCGCAAGCTGGCCGAGGCCGCTGGCAAGCCCGCGCAGCCGCCCGAAATCGTGGCCAAGCGCATCGAGGGCGGGGTGCAAAAATACCTCAAAGAGGTCTCGCTGTTCAACCAGGCTTTCGTCAAGAACGATAAGCAAACGGTCGAGCAAATGCTCAAGGCTGCGGGCACCACGATCAAGGGCTTTACGCTGTACGTGGTGGGCGAAGGCATCGAGAAGAAGCAAGACGACTTCGCCGCCGAGGTGGCCGCCCAGGTGGCGGCAGCCAAAGCCGGCTAAGCCCGGTTTGCCGGGCTGGCTGGTGCGCCAGCCGCCTTGCCGCGTGGCCAACCGTGTCACGCATTGCAACGGCCAGCCCTGCAAAGGGGTGGCCGTTGTCGTGCCGCAGCCTCTAAAATCGCTCGATCTCATCCTCCTGAAAGCCCCTATGCCCGCCCATCAGCGCATCTTGCTCAAGCTCTCTGGTGAAGCCCTGATGGGCGATGACGCCTTTGGCATCAACCGCGCCACCATCGACCGCATCGTGGCCGAGGTGGCCGAGGTGGTGCAGCTCGGGGTGCAGGTGGCGGTGGTGATCGGCGGCGGCAACATCTTTCGCGGTGTGGCGGGCGGTGCGGCGGGCATGGAGCGCGCCACCGCCGACTACATGGGCATGCTGGCCACCGTGATGAACGCGCTGGCGCTGGGCGACGCCATAAACCGCCAGGGGCTGAAAGCGCGCGTGATGTCGGCCATCAACATCGACCAGGTGGTCGAGCCCTATGTGCGGCCCAAGGCGCTGCAGTACCTCGAAGAGGGCAAGGTGGTGGTGTTTGCCGCCGGCACCGGCAACCCATTCTTCACCACCGACACCGCCGCCGCGCTGCGCGGGGCCGAGATTGGGGCCGAGATCGTGCTCAAGGCAACCAAGGTCGATGGGGTGTACAGCGCCGACCCGAAAAAAGACCCCAATGCCGTGCGCTACCAAAGCATCAGCTTTGACGAAGCCATGGCGCGCCAGTTGCAGGTAATGGACGCCACCGCCTTTGCCCTGTGCCGCGACCAAGAACTGCCGGTGCGGGTGTTTTCGATCTTCAAGCCGGGGGCGCTGCGCCGGGTGGTGCAAGGCGAGGACGAAGGCACGCTGGTGCACGTCTGAGTCGGTGTATGCTACGCGGTTAGCCTAATAATGGCCTGCTCGGTTGCGGCCAGATCAATAGCGAGTGACGACCATGCAGATTTCCGACATCAAGAAAAACGCCGACCTCAAAATGCACGCCTCGCTCGAGGCGCTCAAAGGCAGCCTGGGCAAGGTGCGCACCGGGCGCGCCAACCCGGCCTTGCTCGACACCGTCCACGTAGATTATTACGGGGCCATGCTGCCGCTGTCGCAAGTGGCCAACCTGAGCCTGCTCGATGCGCGCACCATCGGCGTGGCGCCGTGGGAAAAGGGCATGGGAGCCAAGATCGAGAAAGCCATCCGCGAGTCCGACCTTGGGCTCAATCCGGCTTCGCAGGGCGACCTGATTCGGGTGCCGATCCCGGCCATGAACGAGGAGCGGCGCAAGGAGCTCACCAAGGTCGTCAAGGGCGAGGGCGAGCAGAGCAAGATCGCGATTCGCAACCTGCGCCGCGACGCCAACGAGCAACTCAAAAAACTGGTTAAAGACAAGCTCGCCTCCGAAGACGACGAGCGCCGCGCCCAAGAAGAGGTGCAAAAGCTCACCGACAAAATGATCGCCGAGGTGGACAAGATTGTGGCCGCCAAAGAACAAGAGCTGATGGCTTTTTGAGCCTGTTCAGAACCGCCCATGACCCCTCTTGAGCGCAGCGCGGGCGTACCGCAGCATCTGGCCGTCGTGATGGACGGCAACGGCCGTTGGGCCAAGCAGCGCTATTTGCCGCGCTTGGCCGGGCACCGCCAGGGGCTGGAAAAATTGCGCGAACTGGTGCGCTGGTGTGGCGAAGCCGGGGTGCAGGTGCTGACGGTGTTTGCTTTTTCGTCCGAGAACTGGAGCCGACCCGCCGACGAGGTGAGCGGCCTGATGGGGCTGCTGGGCCGGGCGCTGGAGCGCGAAGTGGCCGAACTCGAGCGCGCTGGGGTGCGGCTGCATTTCCCTGGCGATCGGCAGGCGCTGAGCCCCGAATTGCAGCAGCGGCTGGCGCAAGCCGAGCGGCAAACGGCGGCCAACCAGCGCCTGGTGCTCAATGTGTGCTTCAACTACGGCGGCCGTTGGGACGTGGTGCAGGCGGCACAGCAGCTGGCGGCGCGCGGCGAGCCGATCACCGAAGCGGCGTTGACCGGGGCCATGGCGCTGGCCCATGTGGGCGACCCCGACTTGCTCATCCGCACCGGTGGCGAGCAGCGCCTGAGCAACTTCCTGCTCTGGCAGAGCGCCTACAGCGAGTTGTATTTTTCTGCGGCGCTGTGGCCGGCTTTCGAGCGCGAAGAGTTTGACCGGGCGCTGGCCGCTTATGCGCGGCGCGAGCGGCGCTTCGGCCTGATTTCAGAGCAGATGGCGGAGCAGCGTTCAGAATCGGTGCAGCCCTTGCGGGCTGTGGCCTGATCGGCACCCATGTTGTGGCAGCGTGTGCTCACGGCGCTGGGGCTGTTGGGGCTGTTGCTGGCTTCGCTCTGGCACTCGTCTGAATGGCCGTTTGGCCTGCTCACGCTGCTGCTGGTGTGCATCGCGGCGTGGGAGTGGGCGCGTCTGAGCGGACTGTCGCGCGGGCCAGCCATTGGCTTGGCCATTGGACTGGCAGGAATTTTGTTGGCCTTGTGGGGGCTGGTGGGCGTAGGCCAAACCAGCCGCTGGTTTTGGCTGCTGTCCGCCCTGGCCTGTGCCGCGCTGCTGCCGTGGTTGCTGCAAAGGGGCGTAGCGGGTTGGTGCCAACTCGCCACTGGGCCACGAGCGGGGCTGGGGCTGCTGCTGCTGGGGCAGGCGTGGTGGGCCTTGCTGCATGCCAAGGCGATCGGCTTGGGCATGCTGCTGAGCATTTTGTTGTTGGTCTGGGCGGCCGACATTGCGGCCTACTTTGGCGGCAAACGCTTTGGGCGGCGCAAACTGGCGCCCACCATCAGCCCCGGCAAAACCTGGGAAGGGGTGTGGAGCGCGGCACTGGCGGTGCTGCTGCTGAGCGCGCTGTGGATCACCGCGTGGCCACCGCACTGGGGCCCCACCCTCTACACCGAGCTGTGGCAACTGGGGCCATGGCTGGCGCTGGCCGGTTTGCTGCTGTTGCTGGCCTTGAGTGTGATGGGCGATTTGCTCGAATCCCTGGTCAAGCGCAGCGCGGGCAAAAAAGACTCCAGCCGCATATTGCCCGGTCATGGCGGGCTGCTGGACCGTTTCGATGCGCTGTTGCCGGTGCTGCCCTTGTCGCTCTGGATCGTGACCGCTTAAAAGCGCAGGCCACACTTTAACCATGCAAACGCTGACCGTGCTCGGATCGACCGGATCGATCGGAACCCAGACCTTGGATGTGGTGGCGCGCCACCCGCAGCGCTACCGCGTCTTTGCGCTCACGGCCCAAGAGCGGGTTGAGGAGTTGGCGCAGCAGTGCCAGCGCTTTAGGCCGCGCTACGCCGTCATCACAAAGGCCAAGGCGGATGCCTTGCGCCATGCCTTGCAGCGGCTCGGCGTCCGTGGCACCGAGGTGCTGGGCGGACCCGAGGCCTTGTGCGAGGTGGCGGCAGCGCCCGAGGTCGATGCCGTGATGGCCGCCATCGTCGGCGCTGCCGGTTTGGCGCCCTGTGTGGCGGCGGCGCGCAGCGGCAAAAAGCTGCTGCTGGCCAACAAAGAGGCGCTGGTGCTGGGCGGCGAGTGGTTCATGCAGGCGGTGCGCGCCGGTGGCGCCACCTTGCTGCCCATAGACAGCGAGCATTCGGCACTGTTTCAGTGCCTGCCCGAGTCGCCCCTGGTGTGGGCGCAGCGGGTCGAAAAAATCATCCTCACCGCTTCTGGCGGGCCGTTTCGCCAGCGCGACCCGGCCAGCTTGGCCAGCGTCACGCCCGAGCAGGCCTGCGCCCACCCAAACTGGGTCATGGGGCAAAAAATCTCGGTCGATTCGGCCACCATGATGAACAAGGCGCTCGAAGTGATCGAGGCGCACTACCTGTTTGGCCTGGCGCCCGAGCAAATCGAGGTGGTGATCCACCCGCAGAGCGTGATCCACTCCATGGTGCAGATGCGCGACCGCTCGGTGCTGGCGCAACTGGGCACCCCCGATATGCGGGTGCCGATCGCCTACGGCCTGAGCTGGCCCGAGCGCATCGAATCCGGGGCCGAGGCGCTGGATTTTGCGCGCATGGGGGCGCTGAGCTTTGAGCCGCCCACGCGCGAGCGCTTTCCGGCCCTGTTTTTGGCCTGGGAGGCCTTGGCCGGGCCGAGTGGCAGCACGGCCGTGCTCAATGCCGCCAACGAAGTGGCGGTGCAGGCTTTTTTGCAGCGCCAGTTGCGCTTTGACCGCATCCACGCCGTGAACGCGGGAACGCTGCAAGCCTTGGCGCCCTCCAAACCCGACGGGCTCGACGATTTGCTGGCGCTGGATGCCCAGGCGCGCTCGGTGGCGCAGGCGCAGTTGCGGCGCTGGCAAGATTGAGGCCCAGCGCATCTGTGGCGCTGCCCCCACCGCCCCCAGCCCTGCATCTAGAACCTGACCGGGCCCCGGTGCATTTTTTTGTGGCAAGCCCATGTTGACCATTTTGGCTTTTCTGGTGGCCCTCGGGCTGCTGATCGCGGTGCACGAGTACGGGCACTACCGCGTGGCGGTGGCCTGTGGCGTCAAGGTGCTGCGTTTTTCGGTCGGGTTTGGCAAGCCTTTGTGGAGCTGGCGTTCACCGCGCAGCGGCACCGAATACGTGCTGGGTGTGCTGCCGCTGGGTGGCTACGTGCGCATGCTCGATGAGCGCGAGGGCAGCGTGGCGGCCGCCGAGCGCCATCTGGCTTTCAACACCCAGCGTCTGCGGGTGCGCGCCGCCATCGTCGCTGCCGGGCCGGCGGCCAATCTGCTGCTGGCGGTGCTGCTGTATGCGCTGGTGTCGTGGATCGGGGTGCCGCAGCCGCAACCGGTGCTGTCCACGCCCACGCCCGCTTCGCTGGCCGAGCGCGCCGGGGTGCGCGGCGGTGAGTGGGTGGTGGCGCTGGCGCGGGTCGATCAAGCGCCGCAAGCGATTGAATCGTTCAGCCAACTGCGTTGGGAGCTGACCCGCGCCGCCTTGGGGCAGCAGGATTTGCGTCTGTGGCTGGCCAACGGCCCGGGCGAACCCGGGCGCGAGGTGCGGCTGGAGCTGTCGCAAGTCGATGTGCGCCACGCCGACGCCGGCTTGCTGCGCCAGATTGGCATCGAGGCCCCGTGGTCGGCGCCGCTGCTGGGCCAGCTCACGCCCGAGGGGGCTGCTGCCGCTGCCGGCCTGCTGGCGGCGGACCGGGTGTTGCGCGTCGATGGCCAGCCGGTGCGCGACGCGGCGCAACTGCGCCAACTCATCCGCCTCTCGGCCGCCGACGGCCAGCCGCGCACGCAGCGCTGGTTGGTCGAGCGCGACGGTCGCCAGCTCGAGCTCGAGGTCACACCGCGCCCCGAGCAGATCGAGGGGCTGTGGGTGGGCCGCATCGGGGCTTTCGTGGGTGCCACCCCCGAAATGGCCGAGCGCTCGCTCGGGCCGCTGGAGGGGCTGTGGCAAGGGGTGGTGCGCACCTGGGAGGTCTCGCACCTGTCGCTGCAAATGATCGGCAAGATGGTGACTGGCCAAGCCTCGCTGCAAAACCTCAGCGGCCCCATCACCATCGCCGACTACGCCGGCCAGTCGGCGGCGCTGGGGTTTACGAGCTACCTGCTGTTTCTGGCGCTGATCAGCGTCAGCCTCGGCGTGCTCAACCTGCTGCCGCTGCCGGTGCTCGACGGCGGGCACCTGATGTATTATCTGTGGGAAGCCGTGACCGGACGACCGGTGCCCGACGCTTGGATGGATGGCTTGCAGCGCCTCGGAATCGTGCTGCTGCTGGGCATCATGTCGCTGGCCATTTTTAACGATATTGCCCGTTTGCTGGGCTGAGAAACCCTTTCATGATCAACAAGCATCCGCGCTTGCGCCGCCTCGCTTTGGGCGCCTTGGTTTCTTTGGCGGTTGCGCTGCCGGCTTGGGCGACCAACCCTTTCACCTTGCGCGACATCCGGGTCGAGGGCCTGCAGCGGGTCGAGCCCGGCACGGTGTTTGCCTCGCTGCCGTTCCGGGTCGGCGACGCCTTCACCGAAGACCAAGGCAGCGCCGCCATTCGCGCCCTGTTCGGGCTTGGCTTGTTCTCCGACGTGCGGCTGCAAGTCGAGGGCGAGGTGCTGGTGGTGATCGTCGAGGAGCGCCCAACCGTCTCCGAGATTTCCTTCACGGGCGTGCGCGAGTTCGACAACGAGGTGCTGCGCCGCGCCTTGCGCGACGTCGGCTTGGCCGAGGGTCGCCCGTTCGACCGCGCCTTGGCCGACCGCGCCGAACAAGAGCTCAAGCGCCAGTACCTGACGCGCAGCATGTACGCCGCCACCGTCACCGCCACCGTCACGCCCCTGGACCGCAACCGCGTCAACCTCAATTTCAATGTGGTCGAAGGCGGCATCACGCGCATTGCTGAGCTGCGCATCGTGGGCAACCAGGCGTTTAGCGAGTCCACGCTGCTGAGCCTGTTTGCGCTCGACACCGGCAACTGGCTGAGCTGGTACACCCGCTCCGACCGCTATTCGCGCGAGCGCCTCAACGCCGACCTCGAAACCCTGCGTTCGTATTACCTCACGCGCGGCTTCCTCGAGTTCACGATCGACTCGACCCAAGTCGCCATCACGCCCGACAAAGGCGAAATGGCGATCACCATCAACATCACCGAGGGCCAGCGCTTCGTGGTCTCCGGGGTGCGGCTGGAAGGCAATTACCTGGGCCGCGAGGAGGAGTTCAAATCCTTTGTGCGCATCCGCGTCGGTCAGGCCTACAACGCCGAAGAAGTGAGCGAGACCGTGCGCGCCTTTGGCGAGCATTTTGGGCGCTTTGGCTTTGCTTTTGCACGCGTCGAGGCGGTGCCCGAAATCAACCGCGAAAACGCCCAGGTGGCGTTCGTGTTGCGCGCCGAACCCTCGCGCCGCGCCTTTGTGCGCCGCATCGAGATCGAGGGCAACGAGCGCACCCGCGACGAAGTCATCCGGCGCGAGTTCCGCCAGCTCGAGTCGGCTTGGTACGACGGCGACCGCATCCGCCTGTCGCGCGACCGCGTCGATCGGCTCGGCTTCTTCACCCAGGTCACGGTCGATACGCGCGAGGTGCCCGGCGCCCCCGATCAGGTCGATCTGGTGGTGGCGGTCGAGGAGCGTGCCACCGGCAGCCTGTCCATCGGGGCCGGCTACGGCCAGGCCGACGGGCTCTCGTTTGTCGCCGGCATCACGCAGGACAACATTTTTGGCAGCGGCCACTCGCTCAGCCTGAACGTCAACACCAGCCGCTTCAACGAGCAGTTCGTGCTCAGCACCACCAACCCGTATTTCACCGTCGACGGGGTCTCGCGCACCATCGACGTGTTTTACCGCACCAGCCGCCCCTTGTCGGAGCAGGCGGGCGACTACCGGCTCGTTACACCCGGGGCCAGCATCCGCTTTGGGGTGCCTTTCACCGAGACCGATACGGTGTTCTTTGGCCTTGGTGTGGAGCAGACGCGCATCGAGCCCGGAGCCGGCTTGCCGCTGGCGTTTCAGCAGCACATGAACGCATTTGGTCCATCCTCGATCTCGGTGCCCATCACCGTCGGTTGGGCGCGCGACGGCCGCGACAGCGCGCTGGTGCCCACCAGCGGGCGCCTGATGCGCCTCAATGGCGAGTTGGGCCTGTTTGGCGACACGCGCTACTGGCGCCTGAGCGGCCAGTTCCAGCAGTACTTCCCGCTCACGCACCAGCTCACTCTGGCCTTCAACGCCGAGGCCGGTTGGGGCCGCGGCTTGGGCGACAAGCCCTTCCCGGTGTTCAAAAACTTCTTTGGCGGCGGCTTGGGCTCGGTGCGCGGTTTCGAGCAAGGCACCTTGGGCGGCACCAGCGGCATCGTGGGGCAACCGGGCGCCTTGTCCTACATCGGCGGCTCGCGCATGGCGGTGCTCAACACCGAAATCCTGGCCCCCTTCCCCGGCGCCGGCAACGACCGCACGCTGCGCCTGTTTGGTTTTGTCGACATCGGCAACGTATCGGACGATTTCAACCAGCAAAGCCGCTTCAGCGACTTTCGCGCCTCGGCCGGTGTCGGCATCAGTTGGCTCTCACCCGTCGGGCCGCTTAGAATCGCCTATGCGCGGCCGTTGCGCCAGTTCGCCAACGACAAACCGCAAAGCGTTCAATTCCAGATTGGTACCACGTTCTGATGAAATCTCTCTCTCGCCACCTGTTGCGTTCCACCTTGGCAGCTCTGCTGCTGGCCACTGCGGCCCTCACCGCCACGGCGCAAGACTTCAAAGTCGGCTTCGTCAACACCGACCGCGTGCTGCGCGACTCGGCCGCTGCCCAAGCCGCGCAAACCAAGCTGCGCCAAGAGTTTTCGCGCCGCGAGGGCGAGATCGACACGCTGGGCACGCAGTTGCGCACCGCTTCCGAGGCTTTTCAGCGCGAAGCGCCCACGCTATCTGAAACCCAGCGCGCCACGCGCCAGCGCCAGTTGGTCGAGCTCGAGCGCGACTTCCAGCGCCGCCGCACCGCCTTCCAAGAAGACCTGAACCTGCGCCGCAACGAGGAGTTGCAGCAGGTGATCGAGCGCGCCAACCGCGTTATCCGCCAGATTGCCGAGGCCGAGCGCTTCGACCTCATCATCCAAGAGGCGGTCTACATCCACCCCCGGCACGACATCACCGACAAGGTGATCGCGGGTTTGAACAGCGCCCCGGCCCGCTGAGGGGCGAGCGCCCCACCCGCACGCTTCCTGATGCTCCGGCTCAGCGACATCCACGCCGCCTTGGGCGGCGTTTTGCATGGCGACGGCGCGTGCCCGATCGCCGGCTTGGCCTCACTCGAGAGCGCCGGACCGGATCGGCTCGCCTTTGTGGCGCAGGCGCGCCACGCCGCCGCCATTGAAACCACGCGGGCGGCGGCGCTGATCGTGCCGCCCGAGCTGGTGGCGCGCGCCAGCGCCCGTGGGCCTTGCATCGAGGCCCTAGAACCCCATGCCTACTTTGCCCGCCTGACGCAGTGGTGGCGCGAGCGCCTGCTCGCGGCGCAGCGCGAGGCCGCGGATCCAGCCGAACCGGCGATACACCCCAGCGCTTGGGTGCACCCGAGTGCCGAACTCGGGGCCGGGGTGCGCTTGGGGGCCTTTGCCGTGGTCGAGGCCGGGGCGCAGATCGGCGCCAATAGCGAGATCGGGGCCCATTGCGTGATCGGGGCGCGGGTGCGCCTGGGCGTGCAGGCGCGGCTGGCGGCGCAGGTGGTGATCGGGCACGACTGCACGCTCGGGGCGCGCTGCATCATCCACAGCGGGGCGGTGATTGGGGCCGACGGCTTTGGCTTTGCGCCGCAGCAGGGGCAGTGGCTCAAAATCGAGCAGTTGGGCGCAGTGCGCATCGGCGACGACGTGGAAATCGGGGCCAACACCTGCATCGACCGCGGCACCTTGGACGACACCGTGCTCGAAGATGGGGTCAAGCTCGACAACCTGATCCAGATTGCTCACAACGTGCGCATCGGCGCGCACAGCGCCCTGGCCGGCTGCGTCGGGGTGGCCGGCAGCGCCCACATCGGGGCCCACTGCACGCTGGGCGGCGGGGCTGGGGTGCTGGGGCATTTGCGCCTGGCCGATCACGTCCACATCACGGCCGCCACGCTGGTCACGCGCTCGATACTCAAGCCGGGCCTGTACAGCGGCTCGTTCCCGATCGACGACAATGCGAGCTGGGAAAAAAATGCCGCCACGCTGCGCCAGTTGTACGCGCTGCGCCAACGCCTGAAAGCCCTCGAAACAAAATCCTGATGGACATCCACCAAATTCTGAAGAAACTGCCGCACCGCTACCCTTTTTTGCTGGTGGACCGGGTGCTGGAAATCGAAAAAGGCCAGTTCATTCGCGCACTCAAAAACGTGAGCATGAACGAGCCGCAGTTCACCGGCCATTTTCCGCACCGGCCGGTGTTTCCGGGGGTGCTGATGCTCGAAGCGCTGGCGCAGACGGCAGCCTTGCTCACCTTTGAAACCCTGGGGCTGGAGCTGGACGAAAACTCGGTCTATTACTTTGCCGGTGTCGATGGGGCGCGCTTCAAGCGCCCGGTAGAGCCGGGCGACCAGTTGCTCATGCACGTGACGCTGGAGCGCTCCAAGGCCGGCATTTTCAAATTCAAGGGCGTGGCCCGGGTCGGCGACGAGGTGGCCTGCGAGGCCGAACTGATGTGCACCATGCGCCGCATTCAGCAAAGCGAAGGCAGCACCGCATGAGTTTGATCCACCCCACCGCGCTGGTGGACCCGGCGGCGCAACTGCATCCCTCGGTGGCGGTCGGGGCCTACAGCCTGATCGGCCCGCATGTGCAGATCGCCGAGGGCAGCACGGTTGGCAGCCACTGCGTGATCGAGGGCCACACCCGCATCGGCGCGCACAACGCCATCCACAGCTACGCCGCGCTGGGCGGGGCGCCGCAGGACAAAAAATACGCCGGCGAGCCAACCCGGCTCGAAATCGGTGACCGCAACGTGATCCGCGAGTTTTGCACCTTGCACCGGGGCACCGCCAACGGCCGCGGTGTGACCCGCGTCGGGCACGACAACATGCTGATGGCCTATGTGCACCTTGCGCACGACTGCCAAGTTGGCAGCCACACCGTGTTTGCCAACAACGCCCAACTGGCCGGCCACGTGCAGGTGGGGGATTGGGTGATTTTGGGCGGATTTACCGTGGTGCGCCAGTTTTTGCGCCTGGGTGCGCACAGCTTCACCGCCATGTGCGCGCTGCTGTTTGCCGATTTGCCGCCGTTCGTGGTCTGCCAGGGGCAGCCGGCGGTGGCGCGCAACGTCAACGCCGAAGGGCTGCGCCGGCGCGGCTTTGGCCCGGCGCGCATCGCCGCCGTGCGCGCCATGTACAAAGCGTTGTACCGCGACAACCTCACGCTGCAAGCGGCGCAGCCGCGCATTGCCGCCTTGGCCAGCGCAGGCTCGGAGGCCGCGCCCGATGTGGCGCTGATGCTCGAATTCTTGGCCGGGGCCGGCAAGCCCGGCATCGTGCGCCGGCGCGCGCGCAGCGATGCCGCCGATGGCGAAGGAGCGACTGCATGAAAACAATCTCTACGCCCGCCTGGCTCGCCGCCACACCAAGGAGCGAGTCATGAAGCCCCTGCGCTGTGCCGTGATCGGCGTCGGCTACCTGGGCAAGTTCCACGCCCAGAAGTACGCCAAGCTGCCCGGCTGTGAATTGGTGGCCGTGGTCGACAGCCGGCTGGAGGTGGCGCAAGCCGTGGCCAAGCCGCTGGGCTGCCGCGCCGTGGCCGACTACCGCGAGCTGCTGGGCCAGGTCGATGCCGTGAGCGTGGTGGTGCCGACGCAGGCGCACCACGCCGTGACGCTGGACTTTCTGCGCGCCGGGGCCCACGTGTTGGTGGAAAAACCCATCGCCGTCACGCTGGAGCAGGCCGACGAGATGATCGAGCAAGCCGAGCGCAGCGGCCTGGTGCTGGCGGTCGGGCACCTGGAGCGCTTCAACCCGGTGGCGCTGGCGCTGGAGCCCTTGCTGGACCAACCGCGCTTCATCGAGAGCACCCGGCTGGCCCCGTTCAAGCCGCGCGCCACCGATGTGAGCGTGCTGCTGGATTTGATGATCCACGACGTCGATCTGATTTTGTCCCTGGTGGATAGCGAGATCGTCAGCGTGGACAGCAGCGGCGCGCGCGTGCTCACCAACGACATCGACATTGCCAATGCGCGCATCCGCTTTGCCAACGGCTGCGTGGCCAATGTGACGGCCAGCCGCGTCAGCAACAAGAGCGAGCGCAAGATGCGCGTGTTCCAGCACCGCGCCTGCCATTCGCTCGATTTTGGCACCCGGCACCTGATCAGCTACCGCGCCACCGATGCCGACCCGCTGGCCGCCCCCGAAGACGCAATCGAGCGCCAGATGCAGATGTTTGGCGAAGCCGACGCACTGCTGAGCGAAATCACCGATTTCGTGGCCAGCGTGCGCGAAGGGCGTGCGCCCAAGGTCAGCGGTCGCGCCGGGCGGCGTGCGCTGGCGGCGGTGCAGCGCATCAGCGCCGCGACCGAGCTCATTTCCTGAATTTTTGCTTCCCGAAAGACTTGCCATGCGCATCCCGATGGTCGATCTGGCCACCCAGTACCGCGAACTCAAACCCCAGCTCGAACCGGCGCTGCTGGCCGCGCTGGAGGCGACCCAGTTCATCCTTGGCCCCAACGTGCAGGCCTTTGAGGCCGAAGCGGCGGCTTACTTGGGCGTCAAGCACGCCATCAGTTGCGCCAACGGCACCGACGCGCTGCACCTGGCGCTGCGCGCGCTCGGGCTGGGGCCGGGCGACGAGGTCATCACCACGCCGTTTACTTTCATCGCCACCGCCGAGGCCATAGCCTACGTGGGCGCCAAAACGGTGTTCGTCGATATCGACCCGCGCAGCTTCAACCTCGATGTGGAGCAGGTGGCGCGCGCCATCGGGCCGCGCACCAAGGCGCTGCTGCCGGTGCACCTGTTCGGCCAACCGGCCAATATGGCGCCGCTGCAGGCGCTGGCGCAGCAGCACGGCCTGCACCTGATCGAAGACTGCGCCCAGTCCTTCGGCGCCCGGGTGGCCGGGCGCATGACCGGCTCCATCGGCGATGTGTCGGCGTTCAGCTTTTTCCCGAGCAAAAACCTGGGCTGCTACGGCGACGGCGGCATGGTCACCACGCAGTCCGACGCGCTGGCCGAGACGCTGCGCATGCTGCGCAACCACGGCAGCAAGGTGCGCTACTACCACGACATCATCGGCTACAACAGCCGTCTCGATGAGCTGCAGGCGGTGGTGCTGCGCGCCAAGCTGCCGCGCATCGACCACTACAACCAGCAGCGGCGCCGGGTGGCGCAGCGCTACCAGGCCGGCTTGGCCGGTTTGCCGCTGCAAACCCCGTTCGAGGACGGCATCGGGCAGCACGTCTATCACCAATACACCCTGCTGTGCGAGCGCCGCGACGCGCTGCAGCAGGCCCTGAGCGCGGCGCAAATCGCCAGCGCGATCTACTACCCGGTGCCGCTGCACCAGCAAAAGGTGTTTGCGGCCGAGGCGGCGGGGCAGTCGTTCCCGGTCACCGAATCGGTGGCGCGTTGCTGCCTCTCGCTGCCAATCTACCCCGAGCTGAGCGATGCGGCGATCGACGAAGTCTGCGCCGTGATTCGGCAGGCGCTGGCCTGAGCCGGCCCTTGGCTGCCGTGCCGACCGCGCCCGCGCCCACCCACCCAGCCAGTCTTGCGCCTGCGCCGCAGCCGGGCCCGGGCTTGCGCGTGGCCATGGTGGCGGCGGAGCGCTCCGGCGACCAGCTTGCCGCCTTGCTGCTGCACGGCATGCGCCAGCGCTGGAGCGGCTTGCAAGCCAGCGGCATCGGCGGGCCGCTGATGCAGGCGCAGGGCTTTGCGGCGCGCTGGAGCTGCGACGAACTCACCGTGCGCGGGCTGGTCGAGGGCGTGTGGGCGTATCGGCGCATCAGCGCCATCCGGCGCCAGTTGCTGGCCGATCTGCTGCACCAGCGCCCCGACGTGTACCTCGGCGTCGATGCCTCGGATTTCAACCTGCCGCTGGAGCGCCAGCTCAATCGCGCCGGCATCCCGGCGATCCAACTGGTCTGCCCCTCGATCTGGGCCTGGCGGCCCGGGCGCGTGCACGCCATCCGGCGCAGCGTGCGCCACGTGCTGTGCCTGTTCCCTTTTGAGCCCGTTTTGCTGGAGCGCCACGGCATCGAGGGCACCTTCGTGGGGCACCCAGTGGCCGACCTGATCGCGCTCGAACCCGACCAAGCCGCCGCCCGCCAGCGCCTCGGGCTGGCGCCAGACGACACCGTGGTGGCGCTGCTGCCGGGCAGCCGGGTGGCCGAGATCGCCGCGCTGGCGCTGCCGTTCTTGCACGCCGCGCGCCTGATGGCGCAGCAGCGCCCGCAGTTGCGCTTCGTGCTGCCCACGCACGAGGGCCTGCGCCCGGCCTTGCAGCAGGCGCTGCTTCAGACTGGCATGGAGGAACGGGTGCAACTGGTGCTGGGGCAAGCGCACACGGTGCAGGCGGCTTGCGACGTGGCGCTGGTGGCCAGCGGCACCGCCACGCTCGAAACCGCGCTGCACAAGCGCCCCATGGTGATCGCCTACCGCATGCAGTGGCTTTCGTATTGGGTCGCCAACCAGCAGCGGCGCACGCCCTGGATCGGGCTGCCCAATATTTTGTGCCAGCAAAGCCTGGTGCCCGAGCTGCTGCAAGACCAGGTGCAGCCCGAGGCGCTGGCGCGCGCCACGCTGGCCTGGCTCGACGACCCGGCAGCGGTGGCGCAGCTGCGCCAGCGCTTTACCGAGATGCACCTGCAACTGCGGCAAGACATGCCCGCCCGAGCCAGCCATGCGATTGCGCAAATCCTTGCCGCGTGAGGCCTACACGCTGGGCTGGAATCCGCCCGGTCTGGTGGCCGGTGTCGATGAAGCCGGGCGCGGCCCGCTGGCCGGGCCGGTGCTGGCCGCCGCCGTGATGCTGGACCCGCGCAAACCCATCGCGGGCTTGCGCGACTCGAAAAAGCTTAGCCCGAAGCGGCGCGAGCACTTGCACGAGCAGATTCTGGAGCACGCCCTGTGCTGCTCGGTCGCGCTGGCCAGCGTGGAAGAAATCGAGCGCCTCAACATCTTGCAGGCCACCTTGCTGGCGATGCAGCGCGCCGTGGCGGGTTTGCGGCTGCGCCCGACGCAGGTGCTGGTCGATGGCAACCGGCTGCCCGCGCTCGACCTGCCCGCGCAAGCCGTGGTGCAGGGCGACGACCGGGTGGCCGCCATCGCCGCCGCCTCCATCGTGGCCAAGGTGCAACGCGACCGCCTGTGCGACGCTTGGCACGCCCAGTACCCCGATTACGGCTTCGATCGGCACAAGGGCTACGGCACCGCCGCACACCTCGAGGCGCTGCAACGCTGCGGCCCCACGCCCCTGCACCGGCGCGGCTTTGCCCCGGTGGCGGCCTTGCTGGCGCCAGCCAGTCCGCCATGAGCACCGAAACCATCCGCTCGCGCGACAACGCGCTGGTCAAGCAACTGCGCCGCCTAGGCCAAGACGGGGCTGCCGGCCGCGAACTGGGTCTGGTCTGGCTCGAAGGCGAGCACCTGTGCCGCGCCTTGCTGGCACGCGGCCACCTGCCCGCGCTGCTCCTGCGCGCCGAATCGGCCCCGCACTGGGACCATGCCTGGGCCTTGCCACCCAGCGTGCGCCGGGTGGCACTGGCCGACAGCCTGCTGGCCAGTGTGAGCAGCCTGGGCTCCAGCGCGCCGGTGGGCTTTTTGTGGCCCTTGCCCGCCGCCGTGGCACCCGAGCCGGGGCGACCCACTGTGCTGCTGGACCGCTTACAAGACCCGGGCAACGTCGGCTCCATCCTGCGCAGCGCCGCCGCCTTCGGGTTTGAGCAGGTGCTGGCGCTCAAGGGCACGGCGGCGCTGTGGGCGCCCAAGGTGCTGCGCGCCGGCATGGGGGCGCACTTTGCGCTGCGCCTCGTTGAAGCGGCCACCTTGGCCGATCTGCCGGCCTTGCAACTGCCGCTGCTGGCCACCAGCTCGCACCAAGGGCAGTGGCTGCACCAGGCCGCGCTGCCCTGGCCTTGCGCCTGGCTGCTGGGCCACGAAGGGCAGGGCCTGAGCCCCGAGCTGCTGGCCGCTGCCAGCCAGCACCTGCGCATCGCCCAGCCCGGCGGCGAAGAGTCGCTCAACGTCGCCGCCGCCGCCGCCATCTGCTTGCATGCCAGTGCGGTGCAGCGGGGGGCTTGAGCCCCACGCTATAATTCCAAGGTTTACCCGAACCCCACGCACCCGGCGGCTCAAGGCTGCTCCATCCTCCGCCCTCGGCGCCTCAAGCGCGTGCTGGCGCGGCGGCTAAAGGGTGCGGATTGAACTGGAGAGTCCTGTGTTTCCCGTCCCCGCCCCAGCCCTGCTCGCGCTCGCCGACGGCACGGTCTTTCGCGGCACCGCCATCGGTGCCACTGGACTAACCGTTGGCGAGGTGGTGTTCAACACCGCCCTCACCGGCTACCAGGAAATCCTCACCGACCCGAGCTACCGCCAGCAGCTCGTCACGCTCACCTATCCGCACATCGGCAACACCGGCGTCAACGCCGAAGACGTGGAGTCCGATGCCATCCACGCCGCCGGCCTGATCATCAAAGACCTGCCGCTGCTGCACTCGAACTTTCGCGCCAGCGCCTCGCTCACGCAGTACCTGCAAGCGGCCGGCACGGTGGCGATTGCGGGCATCGACACCCGCGCCCTGACGCGCCGCCTGCGCCAGCACGGAGCGCAAAACGGCGCCATCCTCGCGCTGGCCGAGGGCCAGACCCTTTCGGACGCGCACGCGGCCCAGGCCCTGGCCGCCGCCCGCAGCGCGCCCAGCATGGCCGGGCAGGATCTGGCGCGGGTGGTGAGCACGGCGCAGCCCTACGAGTGGACGCAGACCGAATGGCAGCTCGCGCGCGCCGACGGCAGCCCCGGCTATGGCGAGCTGGGCGCGCCGCGTTTTCACGTGGTGGCCTACGATTTTGGCGTAAAGAAAAACATTCTGCGCATGCTGGCGCAACGCGGCTGCCGCGTGACCGTGGTGCCAGCCCAGACCCCGGCCGCCCAGGTGCGGGCGCTGCGTCCCGACGGCGTGTTTTTGTCCAACGGCCCCGGCGACCCGCAGCCCTGCGACTACGCCATTGCCGCCGCGCGCGAACTGATCGACTCGGGCCTGCCCATTTTTGGCATCTGCCTTGGGCACCAGATCATGGCGCTGGCCAGCGGCGCGCAAACCTACAAGATGCCGCACGGCCACCACGGGGCCAACCATCCGGTGCAGGAGCTGGCCAGCGGGCGCGTGGGCATCACCAGCCAGAACCACGGCTTTGCGGTGCAGCGCGAATCGCTGCCGGCGCATCTGCGCGTGACCCACATCAGCCTGTTCGACGGCACGGTGCAGGGGTTGGAGCGCACCGACCGACCCGCCTTTTGCTTTCAAGGCCACCCCGAGGCCTCGCCCGGCCCGCACGACATCGCCAGCCTGTTTGACCGCTTCACGGCGCTGATGGCCCAGGAGAACACATAATGCCCAAGCGCACCGATCTGCACACCATCCTCATCATTGGCGCCGGCCCGATCGTCATCGGCCAAGCCTGCGAGTTCGACTACTCCGGCGTGCAAGCCTGCAAGGCGCTGCGCGAGGAGGGCTACCGCGTGGTGCTGATCAACAGCAACCCGGCCACCATCATGACCGACCCGGCCACGGCCGACGTCACCTACATCGAGCCCATCACCTGGCAGACGGTGGCCAAGATCATCGCCAAAGAGCGCCACCAGCACCCCGGTGGTTTCGCCATTTTGCCGACCATGGGTGGCCAGACCGCGCTCAACTGCGCGCTCGACCTGTGGCGCCAGGGCGTGCTGGCGCAGCACGGGGTCGAGCTGATCGGGGCCACGCCCGAGGCCATCGACAAGGCCGAAGACCGGCTCAAGTTCAAAGACGCCATGACGCGCATCGGCCTGGGTTCGGCGCGCTCGGGCATTGCACACAGCCTGGCCGAGGCCTGGGAGGTGCAAAAGCAGGTGGGTTTCCCGACCGTGATCCGGCCCAGCTTCACCTTGGGCGGCAGCGGCGGCGGCATCGCCTACAACCCGGAAGAGTTCGAGATCATCTGCAAGCGCGGCCTGGAAGCCTCGCCGACACACGAGCTCTTGATCGAAGAATCGCTGCTGGGCTGGAAAGAGTTTGAGATGGAAGTGGTGCGCGACCGCGCCGACAACTGCATCATCGTCTGCTCGATCGAAAACCTGGACCCGATGGGCGTGCACACCGGCGACTCGATCACCGTGGCCCCGGCGCAAACCCTGACTGACAAAGAGTACCAGATCATGCGCAACGCCAGCCTGGCGGTGCTGCGCGAGATCGGGGTGGACACCGGCGGCTCCAACGTGCAGTTCGCGCTCAACCCGCGTGACGGGCGCATGGTGGTGATCGAGATGAACCCGCGCGTTTCGCGCTCCTCGGCGCTGGCCTCGAAGGCGACCGGTTTCCCGATCGCCAAGGTGGCGGCCAAGCTGGCGGTGGGCTACACCCTGGATGAGCTGAAAAACGACATCACCGGCGGCGCCACGCCGGCCTCGTTCGAGCCCTCGATCGACTACGTGGTGACCAAGATCCCGCGTTTTGCTTTCGAAAAATTCCCCGCGGCCGACAGCCGCCTGACGACGCAGATGAAGTCCGTGGGCGAAGTGATGGCGATCGGGCGCACCTTCCAGGAGAGCTTCCAGAAGGCGCTGCGCGGGCTCGAAGTCGGCGTCGATGGCATGAACGAAAAAACCCAGGACCGCGAGACGCTGGAGCGCGAGCTTGGCGCGCCGGGGCCGGAGCGCATCTGGTACGTGGGCGACGCCTTCGCCGCCGGCTGGACGCTGGCCGAGGTGCAGCATTTCACGAAAATCGACCCCTGGTTTCTGGTGCAGATCGAAGACATCGTGCGCATCGAGCTCAAGCTGGACCGGCACACCGCCGAGCACGGCAGCAAGGCGCTGGCGGCCCTGGGTGAATACACCCTGCGCACGCTCAAGCAAAAGGGCTTTTCCGACCGCCGCCTGGCCAAGCTGCTGCACACCAACGAGCAAGCCGTGCGCGCCCAGCGCCACGCCCTGGGCGTGCGCCCGGTCTATAAGCGGGTGGACACCTGCGCCGCCGAGTTCGCCACCGCCACCGCCTACCTGTATTCCAGCTACGAGCAGGAATGCGAGGCCGAGCCCAGCAGCCGCAAAAAGATCATGGTGCTGGGCGGCGGGCCGAACCGCATTGGCCAGGGCATCGAGTTCGACTACTGCTGCGTACACGCCGCGCTGGCGCTGCGCGAAGACGGCTACGAGACCCTGATGGTCAACTGCAACCCCGAGACCGTCTCGACCGACTACGACACCTCGGACCGGCTCTACTTCGAGCCGCTCACGCTCGAAGACGTGCTCGAAATCGTGGACAAAGAGAAGCCGCTGGGCGTGATCGTGCAGTTTGGCGGCCAGACCCCGCTCAAGCTCGCGCTTGGGCTGGAGGCGGCCGGGGTGCCCATCATCGGCACCAGCCCAGACATGATCGACGCCGCCGAAGACCGCGAGCGCTTCCAGCAACTGCTGCACACCCTGGGGCTGCGCCAGCCGCCCAACGCCACCGCGCGCACCGAAGCCGACGCGCTGGACAAGGCCGCTGCGCTGGGCTACCCGCTGGTGGTGCGCCCGAGCTACGTGCTGGGCGGGCGGGCGATGGAGATCGTGCACGAGCCGCGCGACCTCGAGCGCTATATGCGCGAGGCGGTCAAGGTCAGCCACGACTCGCCGGTGCTGCTGGACCGCTTCCTGAGCGACGCCATCGAGTGCGACGTCGATTGCATCCGCGACGCCAGCGGCGCGGTGCTGATCGGCGGCGTGATGGAGCACATCGAGCAGGCCGGGGTGCACTCGGGCGATTCGGCCTGCTCGCTGCCGCCCTACTACCTGAGCGCGGCCACGGTGGATGAAATCAAGCGCCAGACGGCCGCCATGGCCGGCGCGCTGCAAGTGGTGGGGCTGATGAACGTGCAGTTCGCCATCCAGCAGATCGACGGCGCCGATGTGATCTTTGTGCTCGAAGTCAACCCGCGCGCCTCGCGCACCGTGCCCTTCGTCTCCAAGGCCACCGGCATCCAGTTGGCCAAGGTGGCGGCGCGCTGCATGGCCGGCCAGACGCTGGCGCAGCAGGGCATGACGCAGGAAGTCACGCCGCCGTACTTCAGCGTCAAAGAGGCGGTGTTCCCCTTCGTCAAGTTCCCCGGCGTCGACACCATCCTGGGCCCGGAAATGAAGTCCACCGGCGAGGTGATGGGCGTGGGGCGCAGTTTTGGCGAGGCCTTCGTCAAGTCGCAACTCGGGGCGGGCACGCAACTGCCGCGCCCCACCGATGCGGTGCGCAAGGTGTTTTTGTCGGTCAAGGCCGACGACAAGCCGCGCGCCGTGGCGCTGGCGCGCGAGCTGCACGCCCTGGGCTTTGAGCTGGTGGCCACGCGCGGCAGCGCCGCCGCCCTCAATGCCGCCGGGGTGCCCTGCGCCGTGGTCAACAAGGTGGCCGAAGGGCGGCCCAACATCGTCGATCTGATCAAGAACGGCGACATCGCCATGGTCATCAACACGGTCGAGGAGCGGCGCAACGCCATTGCCGATTCGCGCTACATCCGCACCTCGGCGCTGGCGAATCGCGTCACCACCTTCACCACCATCTCGGGGGCCGAGGCGGCCGTAGAGGGCATCAAGTGCCAAGACTCGCTGGGCGTGGTTTCGGTGCAGGAGCTGCACGCGGCGCTCAAGGCCGGGGTCGGCCTGGCGGCGGTTTGAGCCGTCTTGGGTGGGTGATCTTGGGTTAGAATGCGAAGGTCTGCCCGTTTTGGGCAGGTCAACGCACGCCTGTTGCGGCAAGCTGCATCCCCCAACGCCTTGGTGCTGGGGTGGCAAGCACCCTGCGGCAGGTCGCAAGTCCTCTTGAAAGCTTCACATGATCGCTCAATCCGTCAAAGCCGAAGTCATTTCGGCCAACGCCCGCTCTGCCCACGACACCGGCAGCCCCGAAGTGCAGGTCGCCATCCTCACCGCTCGCATCAACGAGCTCACGCCGCACTTCAAAACCCACGCCAAAGACCACCACGGTCGCCGCGGTTTGCTCAAAATGGTGAGCCGTCGGCGCAAGCTGCTCGACTACCTCAAGGGCAAAGACTCCGACCGCTACGTGGGTCTGATTCAGAAACTGGGTCTGCGCAAATAATCGGCGGCTCTGCCTGCCCTGCTTGCCCCCTTTTTTGCTTTTGAACGTGCAAAACGCCTCGGTAGCCCTGCCGCCGCAGGCGTTTTTCGCGTTTCTTTCTCACCTTGGCCTGGCGCGCTTATTCAGAGCGAAGCTGTGTCATTCCAGCGCCGCCGCATACCGCGGCGGCGCTGGAATGGCATCGTGTTCTGAAGGCTCGGCATGGGCTTTCAACCTTCTACCTTAGGAACACTCATGGGTCTGTTTAACAAAGTCAGCAAAAGCTTCCAATGGGGCCGCCACACGGTGCGCCTCGAAACCGGCGAGATCGCGCGCCAAGCCAGCGGCGCCGTGCTGCTCGACATGGACGGCACCGTGGTGCTGGCCACCGTGGTCGCCAGAACCGAGGCCAAGGCCGGACAAGACTTTTTCCCGCTCACGGTCGATTACCTGGAAAAATCCTACGCCGCCGGCAAAATCCCGGGCAGCTTTTTCAAGCGCGAAGGCCGCCCGAGCGAGTTCGAGACCCTCACCAGCCGCCTGATCGACCGCCCGATCCGCCCGCTCTTTCCCGAAGGCTTCTTCAACGAAGTGCAGGTGGTGGTGCACACGCTCTCGCTCAACCCCGAGGTCGATGCCGACATCGCCGCCCTGATCGCCACCAGCGCCGCCTTGTCGATCAGCGGCATCCCCTTCAACGGCCCCATCGGTGCGGCGCGCGTGGGCTATGTCAATGGCCAGTACCTGCTCAACCCCGGCCAAACCGAGCGCGCCAACAGCCAGCTCGATCTGGTGGTGGCGGGCACCGAAGCCGCGGTGCTGATGGTCGAGAGCGAAGCCCAGCAACTGTCCGAAGAGGTGCTGCTTGGCGCCGTGGTCTTTGGCCACGAGCAAGGCAACATCGCCATTGCCGCCATCAACGAGCTGGTGCGCGAAGCCGGCAAGCCCGAATGGAGCTGGCAGGCTCCGGCGCGCGACGAGCCGCTGATCGCGCGCGTCGAGGCGCTGGCCCGTGAAGCGCTGGTGGCCGCCTACCAGATCCGCAACAAGCAGGCGCGCACCCAAGCCTGCCGCCAAGCCTACGCCGCCACCCTGGCCGGGCTCAAGGCCGAGGGCGTCGAGTTCGACTCGGTCAAGGTCGAAGAGCTGCTGTTCAACATCGAAGCCGGTATCGTGCGTGGCCAGATTCTGGCCGGTGAGCCGCGCATCGACGGGCGCGACACGCGCACCGTGCGCCCGATCGAAATTCGCAACGGCGTGCTGCCGCGCACCCACGGCTCGGCGCTGTTCACGCGCGGCGAAACGCAGGCGCTGGTGATCGCCACCCTGGGCACCGAGCGCGATGCGCAGCGCGTCGATGCGCTGTCGGGCGATTTCGAAGACCGCTTCATGTTGCACTACAACATGCCGCCCTTTGCCACCGGCGAAACCGGCCGCGTCGGCAGCCCCAAACGGCGCGAAATCGGCCACGGCCGGCTGGCCAAGCGCGCCTTGGTGGCCGCCCTGCCACCCAAAGACGAGTTCCCCTACACCCTGCGCGTGGTGAGCGAAATCACCGAATCCAACGGTTCTTCGTCCATGGCCTCGGTCTGCGGCGGCTGCCTGGCGCTGATGGACGCCGGCGTGCCGATGAAGGCGCACGTGGCCGGCATCGCCATGGGCCTGATCAAAGAGGGCAACCGCTTTGCGGTGTTGACCGACATCCTGGGTGACGAAGACCACCTGGGCGATATGGATTTCAAGGTTGCGGGCACCCCGACCGGCATCACCGCCTTGCAGATGGACATCAAAATCCAGGGCATCACCAAAGAGATCATGCAAGTGGCGCTGGCGCAGGCCAAAGAGGCGCGGCTGCACATCTTGGGCGTGATGCAGGCGGCGATGGGTTCGGCCAACACCGAAATCAGCGACTTTGCCCCGCGCCTCTACACCATGAAGATCAACCCGGAGAAAATCCGCGACGTGATCGGCAAGGGCGGCGCCACCATCCGCGCCCTCACCGAAGAGACCGGCACCCAGATCGACATCGCCGAAGACGGCACCATCACCATCGCCAGCAACGAAGCGGCCAAGGCCGAAGAAGCCAAACGGCGCATCGAAGCCATCACGGCCGAGGTCGAAATCGGCAAGGTCTATGAAGGCGCGATCACCAAAATCCTCGATTTCGGTGCCTTGGTCAACTTGCTGCCCGGCAAGGATGGTCTGCTGCACATCAGCCAGATCGCGCACCAGCGCGTCGAAAAAGTCACCGACTTCCTCAAAGAGGGCCAGGTGGTCAAGGTCAAGGTGCTGGAAACCGACGAAAAAGGCCGCATCAAGCTGTCCATGAAGGCGCTGCTGGACCGCGACGAGGTGCAGTCGGCCCCGTCGCAGCAACAAGCGGATTGAACCCTGGCCGCAGCAAGGCATCTGAGAGCCCACCATGCGCAAGAAACTGATCGTCGGCAACTGGAAGATGAACGGCAGCCAGGCGGCCAACGCCGAGCTGCTGGCCGCGCTCAAGGCCGGCTTCGACCCGGCGCAGGCCGAGCTGGCCCTGTGCGCCCCAGCCCCCTACCTGCTGCAACTGCAAGCGGCCTTGCAGGGCAGCGGCCTGGACTGGGGGGCGCAAGACCTGTCGCCGCACGAGGGCGGGGCCTACACCGGTGAGGTGAGTGCGGCCATGCTGCGCGACTGCGGCTGCCGCTATGTGATCGTCGGCCACTCCGAGCGGCGCCAATACCACCACGAGAGCGACGACCTGGTCGCGCTCAAGGCGCAGCGCGCACTGGCCGCGGGCCTGACCCCCATCGTCTGCGTGGGCGAGACGCTGCCCGACCGCGAGGCCGGCCGCACCGAGTTCGTGGTCAAGCGCCAGTTGTCGGCCGTCATCCATGCCGTGGGCCACTGCTGCAGCGAGATCGTGGTCGCCTACGAACCGGTGTGGGCCATCGGCACGGGCTTGAGCGCGAGCGCCGAGCAAGCGCAGGCGGTGCACGCGGTGCTGCGCGCCCAGTTGCGCGCCGCCACGGCGCAGGCCGAGCGCAACCGCATCCTCTACGGAGGCAGCATGAACGCGGCCAACGCCGCCGAGCTGCTGCGCCAGCCCGACGTCGATGGCGGGCTGATCGGCGGCGCCTCGCTCAAAGCGGCCTCGTTTTTGTCCATTGCCGCAGCCAGCCCGGCTGCGCCATCTTCGAACTGATCGTTGGAGTTTTTCTTTATGAATATTTTGTTAACCCTTCTGCTGGCGGTGCAACTGCTGTCGGCGCTGGTGATGATCGGCCTGATTCTGGTGCAGCACGGCAAAGGCGCCGATGCCGGCGCTTCACTTGGGGGTGGCAGTTCCGGGGCCGCCACCCTGTTTGGCGCCAGCGGGGGCTCCAACTTTATGTCGCGCAGCACCGCCATTTTGGCCACCGTGTTCCTGAGCTGCACCTTGGCCTTGGCCTATTTTGGTCAGGCGCCCCAAGCCGAGGCCGGCACCGTGCTCGAAACCCTGCCAGCCGCCCCACCGACACCCGCCGACCAGATTCCCGCTGCACCGGTTGCTCCGCCTGCTGGCGCTGGTCAAATTCCCGCACAGTAAGGTTTTGTAAAGTTTTACCCCGTTTTTCGGGGTAAAATTCGGGTCTGTTGAGCAGTGGGCGCGGTGCAGCCAAACCCACTGGCTTTCAACAGTACTTGGCCGACGTGGTGAAATTGGTAGACACGCTATCTTGAGGGGGTAGTGGCGAAAGCTGTGCGAGTTCGAGTCTCGCCGTCGGCACCAATCAAGCAAAGACCAAGCCTTGCGCCCAGCGCGCGGCTTGGCCGTGTTTTTGTGAGACTTCAAGATGAATCTAGAGCTTTACCTGCCCGTACTCTTGTTTATTCTGGTCGGTCTCGCAGTGGGCGTGCTGCCGCAACTGATCGGCTACGTCTTGGGTCCCAATCGGCCCGATCCCGAAAAAAATTCCCCCTACGAATGCGGCTTCGAGGCTTTCGAAGACGCGCGCATGAAATTCGACGTGCGCTACTACCTCGTCGCCATCCTGTTTATCTTGTTCGATCTCGAGATCGCCTTCTTGTTTCCGTGGGCGGTGGCTTTCAGCGAAATCGGCTTTGCCGGCTTCTTGGCTGGCATGATGTTTCTCGCCATTCTCACCGTGGGCTTTGTCTACGAGTGGAAAAAAGGCGCATTGGATTGGGAGTGAGCGGCGTGCCGCCCGTCAGCCTTAACGGCGGCGGCAGCAGGTCATTTACACAAGGACGGATGCAATGATCGAAGGCGTACTCAAGCAAGGCTTTGTCACCACCAGTTACGACTCGGTGGTGAACTGGGCCAAAACCGGCTCCATCTGGCCCATGACCTTTGGTTTGGCCTGCTGCGCGGTCGAAATGATGCACTCGGCCGCAGCGCGCTACGACCTTGGGCGCTTTGGCGCCGAGGTGTTTCGCGCCAGCCCGCGCCAGTCCGACCTGATGATCGTCGCCGGCACCCTGTGCAACAAAATGGCGCCGGCGCTGCGCAAGGTCTACGACCAAATGGCCGAGCCGCGCTGGGTCATCAGCATGGGCTCCTGTGCCAACGGCGGCGGCTACTACCACTACAGCTACTCGGTGGTGCGCGGCTGCGACCGCGTGGTGCCGGTCGATGTCTATGTGCCGGGCTGTCCGCCCACGGCCGAGGCGCTGATCTACGGCATCATCCAGTTGCAGCAAAAAATCCGCCGCACACAAACCATCGCCCGCGTCTGAGCAGCGAAAGGCACAGCCATGACACAAGCAAGTTCCGGGGCCGACCATCTGGGCGCATGGACGCAACTGCCGCTGGCCACGGTGCAGCACACGCTGGAGCAGGCCTTGCAGGAGAGCGCCACAGTGCGTTTGAGCGCCAGCGGAGAAATCGACATTGAGGTGGATGCTGCGCACTATTTGGGCGTGATGCAGACCCTGCGCGACGCCGCCGGTTGCCGCTTCGAGCAGTTGGTCGACCTGTGTGGCCTCGATTACTCCGAATACCGCGACCAGCCTTGGAGCGGGGCGCGCTTTGCCGTGGTGGTGCATTTGCTCTCGGTCTCGCTGAATCAGCGCGTGCGCGTACGCGTGTTTTGCCCCGACGACGACTGGCCGCAAATCGATTCCGTCAGCAGCTTGTGGTCGGCCGCCAATTGGTACGAGCGCGAAGCCTTTGATCTGTACGGCATCGTCTTTGAAGGGCACCCGGATTTGCGCCGCATCCTGACCGACTACGGCTTCATCGGGCACCCGTTTCGCAAAGACTTTCCGCTCTCGGGTCACGTCGAAATGCGTTACGACCCGGAACGCCGCCGTGTGATCTATGAGCCGATCACCATCGAGCCGCGCGAGAACACGCCGCGCATCGTGCGCGAAGACCATTACGGCAGTGGCTTGCGCTAAAAGCCGTCGGAGCGGAACAGAACATGGCTGAAATCAAGAACTACACCCTCAACTTCGGGCCCCAGCACCCGGCCGCGCACGGCGTGCTGCGCCTGGTGCTGGAGCTCGACGGCGAAGTCGTGCAACGCGCCGACCCGCACATCGGGCTGCTGCACCGCGCCACCGAGAAGCTGGCCGAGCACAAGACCTACATCCAGTCGCTGCCCTATATGGACCGGCTCGATTACGTCTCCATGATGTGCAACGAGCACGCCTACTGCCTGGCGATCGAAAAGCTGCTCAACATCTCGGTGCCCATTCGCGCCCAGTACATCCGCGTGATGTTCAGCGAGATCACGCGCCTGCTGAATCACCTGATGTGGTTGGGCTCGCACGGCAACGACTGCGGCAGCTCCACCATCCTAATCTACGCCTTTCGCGAGCGCGAAGACCTGTTCGACATGTACGAGGCGGCCTCGGGCGCGCGCATGCACGCAGCCTACTTCCGCCCCGGCGGCGTGTACCGCGACTTGCCCGACGCCATGCCCCGGCACGCCGAAAACAAGATCCGCAACGCCCGCGCCACCGCCGACCTGAACCGCAACCGCCAAGGCTCGCTGCTCGACTTCATCGACGACTTCACGCAGCGCTTTCCGGTCTACCTAGACGAATACCACACCCTCTTAACCGACAACCGCATCTGGAAGCAGCGCACCGTAGGCATAGGCGTCATCAGCCCCGAGCGCGCGCTCAATATGGGCCTGACCGGCCCCATGCTGCGCGGCTCCGGCATCGCCTGGGACTTGCGCAAAAAGCAGCCCTACGACGCTTACTCGCTGGTTGATTTCGACGTGCCCGTGGGCAAGACCGGCGACACCTACGACCGCTACCTGGTGCGCATGGAGGAGATGAAGCAGTCCAATCGCATCATTAAGCAGTGCGTGGACTGGCTGCGCCAGAACCCCGGGCCAGTGATCACCGACAACCACAAGGTGGCCCCGCCCGCACGCGAAGCCATGAAATCGAGCATGGAGGAGCTGATCCACCACTTCAAGCTCTTTACCGAGGGCTTTCACGTGCCCGAAGGCCAGGCTTATGCGGCGGTCGAGCACCCCAAGGGCGAGTTTGGCATTTACTTGGTGAGCGACGGCGCCAACAAGCCCTACCGCCTCAAAATTCGGGCGCCGGGCTTCCCGCATTTGGCGGCCCTCGATGAAATGGCTCGCGGTCACATGCTGGCGGACGCGGTGGCCATCATCGGCACCATGGACATCGTGTTTGGAGAGATTGACCGATGAGCATTGAATCCCCTTCCATGCAGCCCGTGGCGTTTGGCGCTGCCACCTTGGCGCGTTTTGCACGCGAAGTGGCCAAGTATCCGTCCGATCAAAAGCAATCGGCGGTCATGGCCTGTCTGTCCATCGTGCAGCAAGAGCAGGGCTGGGTCAGCCCAGCGGCCGAGCAGGGCGTGGCGGACTATCTTGGCATGCCGGTGATGGCGGTGCACGAGGTCACCACTTTCTACAACATGTACAACCAGCAGCCGGTGGGCCGCTTCAAGCTCAACGTCTGCACCAATTTGCCCTGCGCCCTGCGCGACGGCGAACAAGCGCTGCAACACCTGGAGCGTCGCTTGGGCATCCAGATGGGGCAGACCAGCGCCGATGGCCTGTTCACGCTGCAACAGTCCGAGTGCCTAGGCGCCTGCGCCGACTCGCCGGTGCTGCTGGTCAACGACCGCCACATGTGCAGCTTCATGAGCAGCGACAAGCTCGACCAGCTCATCGACGGCCTGCGCGCCGCGGCAAAGGAGGAAGCATGAACGTCAACCAGGTGCTGGAGCAATTCCAGTCGCGCGGCATCGAGACCTGCTTTCACGATCGCCACATCAGCCCGCAGATGGTCTCGGGCTTGAACGGCAACAACTGGGGCTTGTCTGACTACGAGGCGCGCGGCGGCTATGCGGCGCTGCGCCAGATCTTGGGGCGCGACGGCGGTGAGGGCATGACGCCCGAGGCCGTCATTGCCCACGTCAAAGAATCGGCCCTGCGCGGGCGCGGCGGGGCCGGCTTTCCCACCGGCCTCAAGTGGAGCTTCATGCCGCGCCAGTTCCCCGGCCAAAAATACCTGGTCTGCAACTCCGACGAGGGCGAGCCGGGCACCTGCAAAGACCGCGAGCTCCTGATGCACAACCCGCATCTGGTGATCGAGGGCATGGCCATTGCCGCCTACGCCATGGGCACCAGCGTGGGCTACAACTACATCCACGGTGAAATTTTCCAAGTTTATGAGCGCTTCGAGGCCGCACTCGAGCAGGCGCGCGCCGCCGGCTACTTGGGCGAGCGCATCCTGGGCACCGATTTCAGCTTCCAGTTGCACGCGCACCACGGTTTTGGCGCCTACATCTGCGGCGAGGAAACCGCGCTGCTCGAATCGCTGGAAGGCAAAAAAGGGCAGCCGCGCTTCAAGCCGCCGTTTCCGGCCAGCTTTGGCCTGTATGGCAAGCCGACCACCATCAACAACACCGAGACCTTTGCCGCTGTGCCGTGGCTGATCCGCCATGGTGGCAAGGCCTACCTCGATTGCGGCCGCCCCAACAACGGCGGCACCAAGATTTTCTCGGTCAGCGGCGACGTGGAGCGCCCCGGCAACTACGAAGTGCCCATGTGCACCACGTTTTGCACCCTGCTCGAACTGGCCGGCGGCGTGCGCGGTGGGCGCAAGCTCAAAGCGGTGATTCCGGGTGGATCGTCGTCGCCGGTGCTGCCTGCCGATCTGATCTTGAGTTGCACCATGGACTACGACTCGATCAGCAAGGCCGGCTCCATGCTGGGCTCGGGTGCGGTAATCGTGATGGACGAAACCCGCTGCATGGTCAAGGCGCTCAAACGCCTGAGCTATTTTTATATGCACGAGTCCTGCGGCCAGTGCACGCCCTGCCGCGAGGGCACCGGCTGGCTGTGGCGCATTGTGGACCGCATCGAGCGCGGCGAAGGCCGGCCCGAAGACCTCGCGCTGCTCGACAACGTGGCTGAAAACATCATGGGCCGCACCATTTGTGCCTTGGGCGACGCGGCAGCGATGCCGGTGCGCGGCATGATCAAGCACTTCCGGCACGAGTTCGAGCACTACATCGAACACAAGACCGGCATGGTTGCGGCCTCCGTTTGAGACTATGTTCACCCCCACGCTCACTAATCGTTCGCTGCCCCCCGAGGGGGCGCTCGCCTTCCTTGGGGCGGCCCGGCGAAAGGCTCGCATGTTCACCCCCACGCTCACTAATCGTTCGCTGCCCCCCGAGGGGGCGCTCGCCTTCCTTGGGGCGGCCCGGCGAAAGGCTCATCATGCTTGAAATAGAACTCGACGGCAAAAAGGTGGAGGTGCCACCGGGCAGCATGATCATGCATGCGGCCGAGAAGGCGGGCCAGACCATCCCGCATTTCTGCTACCACAAAAAGCTCTCCATCGCCGCCAACTGCCGCATGTGCCTGGTGGAAGTGGAAAAAGCGCCCAAGCCCATGCCGGCTTGCGCCACCCCGGTGACGCAGGGCATGATCGTGCGCACGCGCAGCGAAAAAGCCATCAAGGCGCAGCAGTCGGTGATGGAGTTTTTGCTCATCAACCACCCGCTCGATTGCCCGATCTGCGACCAAGGCGGCGAGTGCCAGTTGCAGGACTTGGCCGTGGGCTACGGCGCCGGCCAGTCGCGCTACCAAGAGGAAAAGCGCGTGGTGGCGCACAAAGAGGTGGGCCCGCTGATTTCCATGGAGGAAATGAGCCGCTGCATCCACTGCACCCGCTGCGTGCGCTTTGGGCAAGAGATCGCCGGCCAGATGGAGCTGGGCATGAGCCACCGCGGCGAGCACGCCGAGATCGAAACCTTCGTCGGCCAGACGGTGGACTCCGAACTCTCGGGCAATATGATCGACATCTGCCCGGTGGGCGCGCTCACCAGCAAGCCCTTTCGCTACCAGGCCCGCACCTGGGAGCTGTCGCGGCGCAAGAGCATCAGCCCGCACGACTCCACCGGCGCCAACCTGATCGTGCAGGTTAAAAACCACCGCGTGCTGCGCGTGGTGCCGCTGGAAAACGAGGCCGTCAACGAGTGCTGGATTGCCGACCGCGACCGCTTCAGCTACGAAGCCCTCAACTCCGACGAGCGCCTGACGCAGCCCATGCTCAAGCAAGGCGGGCAGTGGCGCAGCGTCGATTGGCAAACCGCGCTCGAATACGTGGCCAATGGCCTGCAACAGATCAAGACCGATCACGGTGCCGCAGCGATTGCTGCCGTGGCCAGCCCGCACTGCACCGTGGAAGAGCTGCACCTGGCTGGCGCGCTGCTGCGCGGCTTGGGCAGCCAGAGCATCGACACGCGCTTGCGCGCCGCCGACTACACCAACGCCGCCCCTGTGGGCGCGGCGCGCTGGCTCGGGCTGCCGATCGCCGAACTCTCTACGCTCGAGCGCGTGCTGGTGATCGGCTCCAATCTGCGCAAAGACCACCCGCTGCTGGCGCAGCGCATCCGCCAAGCGCAGCGCCGCGGGGCCCAGGTGAGCGCCTTGGTGGCCGAGACCCCGGACTGGGCGCTGCCGCTGGCGCACACGCTGGTGGCCGATCCAGGCCGCTGGCCGCTGGAGTTGGCCGGTATTGCCGCGGCCGTGGCGCAAGCGCAGGGCATTGCTTCGCCGGTGCCCGATGCCGTTGCGGTGAACGAACGCGCTCGCGCCATCGCTGCCTCGTTGTTGGGCGGCGAGCGCAAGGCGCTGTTGCTGGGCAACGCTGCTGCGCACCACGAGCAGGCCTCCAGCCTGTTGGCGCTGGCGCAGTGGATCGCCCAACGCACGGGCGCGCGCTGGGGCTTCTTGAGCGAAGCCGCCAACACCGTGGGCGCGCAACTGGTGCAGGCGCTGCCTGGTGCCGGTGGCCTCAACGCCACCCAAATTTTGAGCGGTGCCGCCAAAGCGGTGCTGTTGCTCAACGCCGAAGTCGGGCTCGACACGGCGGTGTGTGGCAAAGGGCTGGCGCAGGCGCAGATGGTCGTGAGCCTGAGCCCCTTCAAGGCCAACCTCGAACACTGCGACGTGCTGCTGCCCATCGCCCCCTTCACCGAGACCTCGGGCAGCTTCGTCAACGCCGAAGGGCGCTTGCAGAGCTTTCATGCCGTGGTGCGGCCGCTGGGCGAAGCGCGCCCGGCCTGGAAGGTGCTGCGCGTGCTGGGCCAACTGCTGGGCCTGCCCGGTTTCGATGCCGAGAGCTCGCAAGCCGTGCTGGCGCAAGCCCTGCCCGGTGTGGCCAGCGGCCAGTTCGTACCCGCCGAGCGGCTCGACAACCGCAGCCAGGCCGCCATCGAGCTCACGGTGGGCAGCGCCACGCCCTGCGTGGCCTCGATCTACCAGCTTGATAGCCTGGTGCGCCGCGCCCCTTCGCTGCAGCAAACCGCCGACGCCCGTGCGGCCTGCACCGCCGCCAACGCCCACCAGACCGGAGACTGCGCATGATCGACGCCCTCTACTACGGCGGCCTGAACCTGGTCGCAGCCGCCTGGTGGCAAGAAGCCGCCTGGCCGGTGCTGTGGGCCCTGATCAAGATCATGGTCATCGTGGCACCCCTCATGGGCGCGGTCGCCTACCTCACGCTGTGGGAGCGGCGCCTGATCGGCTTCATGCAGGTGCGGCTGGGGCCAAACCGCGTCGGGCCGCAAGGTTTGCTGCAACCCATCGCCGACGCCTTCAAGCTGCTCACCAAAGAGCTCATCACCCCCACGGCGGCCAGCCCGGGCCTGTTCTGGATCGCCCCCATGCTGGCCATCATGCCGGCGCTGGCGGCTTGGGCCGTGATTCCCTTCGGCCCCGAAGCGGTGCTGGCCAACGTCAACGCCGGCTTGTTGCTGCTGCTGGCCATCACCTCGATCGAGGTTTACGGCGTGATCATCGCCGGCTGGGCCGCCAACTCCAAATACGCCTTCTTGGGCGCGCTGCGCGCCTCGGCGCAGATGGTGAGCTACGAAATCGCCATCGGTTTTTGCTTCCTGGTGGTGGTCATGACCGCCGGCAGTCTGCAACTGGGCGAAATCGTCGCTTCGCAGCAGCAGGGCATGTTTGCCGACATGGGGCTCAACTTCCTGTCCTGGAACTGGTTGCCACTGCTGCCGATCTTCCTCGTCTTCCTCATTTCGGGCGTGGCCGAAACCAACCGCCACCCCTTTGACGTGGTCGAGGGCGAGGCCGAGATCGTGGCCGGGCACATGGTCGAATACTCGGGCATGCGCTTTGCCATCTTCTTCTTGGCCGAATACGCCAGCATGTGGCTGATCTCGATCCTGGCGGTGCTGATGTTCTTGGGCGGCTGGTCGGCCCCGATCGCGGCGCTGGACTTCATCCCCGGCTGGATCTGGCTGGCGCTCAAGACCTTCTTCGTGGTCTCGCTGTTCATCTGGATACGCGCCACCTTCCCCCGTTTCCGCTACGACCAGATCATGCGTCTGGGCTGGAAGATTTTCATCCCCGTCACGCTGATTTGGCTGGTGGTGGTCGCCGTCTGGATGCAGACGCCGTGGAACATCTGGGATTAAGAGGAGCACTTGCATGTCTGCCACCGCCGTTGCACCTTTCTCGCTGAAAGACTTTCTCAAGAGCTTCCTGCTCGTCGAGCTGTTCAAGGGCATGGCCCTGACCGGCCGCTACGCCTTTAGGCCCAAGGTCACGCTGCAATATCCGGAAGAAAAAACCCCGCTCTCGCCGCGTTTTCGCGGCCTGCACGCGCAACGCCGCTACGAAGATGGCGAGGAGCGCTGCATTGCCTGCAAGCTGTGCGAAGCGGTGTGTCCGGCCATGGCCATCACCATCGAGGCGGCCGAGCGCGACGATGGCACGCGGCGCACCACGCGCTACGACATCGACCTCACCAAGTGCATCTTCTGCGGCTTTTGCGAAGAGGCCTGCCCGGTCGATGCCATTGTGGAAACCCACATCCTCGAATACCACGGCGAAAAGCGCGGCGACCTGTACTTCACCAAAGAGATGCTGCTGGCCGTAGGCGACCGCTACGAAAAAGAGATCGCCGCCGCCCGTGCGGCCGATGCGCCCTACCGCTGACCCAGACCGCTCAACCAGGCAGAACACGATATGGATTTTCAAGCGGGATTTTTCTACGCCTTTGCGGCGGTGCTGCTGTTTGCCGCCTTCAAGGTGATTACGGCGCGCAACGCGGTGCACGCGGTGCTGTACCTGATGCTGGCCTTCGCGCAGGCGGCAGCGATCTTTTTGCTGCTCAAGGCCGAGTTTCTGGCCATCACGCTGGTGCTGGTCTATCTGGGCGCGGTGATGGTGCTGTTTTTGTTCGTCGTCATGATGATGGACATCGACATCGAGGCCATGCGCAAGGGCTTTTGGCGCCACTTCCCCATCACGGCGCTGCTGGGGCTTGTGGTTAGTGCACAGTTGATTGTGGTGCTGTGGTTTGGTTTCCCCGAGATGATGGTGGACCCGCAGGTGCTCACGCGCGGCATGCACGCGCCAGGGCATGAGAACACGCTCGAGCTCGGCCTGTTGCTCTATTCCGCCTACCTGTACCCGGTGCAGATTGCCGGCGTGATTTTGCTTGTCGGCATGATTGCCGCCATCGCGCTGGTGCTGCGCGAGCGCAAAGACAGCAAGGCCATCGATGCCGGCGTGCAGGTGCGCGTCAAGGCCGCCGACCGCTTGCAGGTGCTAAACATAGCGCCCACGCCCAAGCCCGGTGCGGCGCCGCCGCCAGCCAAGGCCGAGGAGGGCCAGCCATGATGACCACGCTCACCCTAGGGCATTTCCTCTCGCTCGGGGCGCTGCTGTTTGCGCTCTCGGTGGTGGGGATATTCCTAAACCGGCGCAACCTGATCGTGCTGCTGATGTGCATCGAGCTGATGCTGCTGGCGGTCAACATCAACTTCGTCGCCTTTGCCTACTTCCACGGCGATCTGCACGGGCAGGTCTTCGTGTTCTTCATCCTCACCGTGGCGGCGGCCGAATCGGCCATCGGGTTGGCGATTTTGGTGCTGTTGTTCCGCAACCGCCAATCGATCCGCGTCGATGAGCTCAACGCGCTCAAGGGCTGACAGGCCACAAGGACAGTCACAAGCATGAGTACTACCCTTTCTGCAAGCACGCTGCTGGCGGTGCCGCTGGCGCCCTTGATCGGCGCGGTGCTGGTCGGCATCTTTGGCACCCGTTTGGGCGACAACTGGTTCGGGCGCCGCCTGTGCCACACCATCGCCATTTTGGGCGTGCTGGTTTCCTTCATTTTGTCGCTCTCGGTGCTGCTCGACGTGATCGACGGCGCGCGCTTCAACGACTCGATCTACGAGTGGATGGTGATCGGTGGCCTGACGATGGAGATCGGCTTCATGGTCGATGGCCTGACGGCGATGATGATGGTCGTCGTCACCTTCGTCTCGCTCATGGTGCACCTCTACACCATCGGCTACATGGAGGAAGACGAAGGCTACAACCGCTTCTTCGCCTACATCTCGCTCTTTACCTTCTCGATGCTCATGCTGGTCATGAGCAACAACCTGCTGCAACTGTTTTTCGCCTGGGAGGCGGTGGGGCTGGTGTCGTACCTGCTGATTGGCTTCTGGTACAAGCGCCCGACGGCAATTTTCGCCAACATGAAGGCCTTTTTGGTCAACCGCGTGGGCGACTTGGGCTTCATCCTCGGCATTGCGCTCATCGCCGCCTACACCGGCAGCCTGAACTACACCGAGATCTTTGCCAAACTGCCCGAACTGGCGACGATCGAGTTCCCCTGGTACATCCTGGGCCAGGAGTCGCTGCTGGTCACCGTGATCGCCATCTGCCTGTTCATCGGCGCCATGGGCAAGTCGGCCCAGTTTCCCTTGCACGTCTGGCTGCCGGACTCGATGGAAGGCCCGACCCCGATCTCGGCCCTGATCCACGCCGCCACCATGGTGACGGCCGGCATCTTCATGGTCGCACGCATGTCGCCGGTGTTTGAGTTGTCGGATGCGGCACTCAACTTCATCCTCATCATCGGGGCCATCACGGCACTGTTCATGGGCTTCTTGGGCATGGTGCAAAACGACATCAAGCGCGTGGTGGCCTACTCCACCTTGTCGCAACTGGGCTATATGACGGTGGCGCTGGGCGCCTCGGCCTACTCGGTGGCGCTGTTTCACCTCATGACGCACGCCTTTTTCAAGGCGCTGCTGTTCCTGGCGGCGGGTTCGGTGATCATGGGCCTGCACCACAACCAGGACATGCGCTGGATGGGCGGCTTGCGCAAGTACATGCCCATCACTTGGATCACGGCGCTGCTGGGTACGCTGGCGCTGGTCGGGATGCCGCTGTTTTCCGGCTACTACTCCAAAGAGGCGATCAAGCTCTCGGCCGAGTTCAGCACCCTGCCTGCGGCCACCTTTGCCTACTACGCCTTGCTGGCGGGCGTGTTCGTGACCTCGTTCTACTCGTTCCGGCTCTACTTCATGGTCTTTCACGGCCCCGAGCGCTACCACCTGAACCCGGATGCGCACCACGACGGCCACGACGATCACCACGGCCACGACGCCAAACCGCACGAATCGCCCTGGGTGGTGACGGTGCCGCTGCTGCTGCTGGCCGTGCCCTCGGTGGTGATCGGCTACCTGACCATCGGCCCGATGCTGTTTGGCGACTTTTTGGCCGACGCCGTGCACGTCAACCACGCCCTGCACCCGGCCATGACCGAGCTGGCGGCGCTCTACCACGGCCCCATCGCCTTTGCCCTCAAAGCCTTTAGCTCCATCGGGCTCTATCTGGCGATTGCCGGGGCCTTGCTGGCCTGGTATTTGTACCTGCACAACCCGAAGCTCGCGCCCGTGATTGCGCACAAGCTGCGCCCGCTGGTGGTGCTGCTGGAAAACAAGTACTACCTCGACTGGTTCAATGAAAACGTGATCGCCCGCGCCACCATGGCGCTCGGCAGCGGGCTCTGGAAGGGCGGCGACCGCGGCCTGATCGAAGCCGGGGTGGTGAATATGAGCTGGAAGCTGGTGGGCCGCGTGGCGGCGGTGGTGCGCCAGGCGCAGACCGGCTACCTTTACCACTATGCCTTTGTGATGATCGTGGGTGTGCTCGCGCTCATGACCTACTTCGTCTGGCGCTAAGGAGAATAAGAACATGGGTTTGCTTAGCCTTGCGATCTGGACGCCGATCCTTCTCGGTGCCGCGCTGCTGGCCTTTGGGCGCTGCCTGAGTGCGCAGCAGGTGCGCTGGGCGGCGCTGGCCGCTGCCCTGCTCGGGCTGGCCGTCACGCTGCCGCTCTACACCGGCTTTGAAATCGGCACGACCGGGTTTCAGTTTGTTGAAAAAATGCTCTGGATTGAGCGCTTCAATGTGCACTACCACCTCGGCGTCGATGGCATTTCGCTGTGGCTGATTTTGCTCACCGCCTTCACCACGGTGATTGCCGTGATTGCCAGTTGGGAGTCGATCACCGAGCGCGTGCACCAGTACATGGGCGCTTTCTTGGTCTTGTCCGGGGCCATGATCGGCGTGTTTGCGGCCCAGGATGCGCTGCTGTTCTTCCTGTTCTTCGAAGCCACCCTCATTCCGATGTACCTCATCATCGGCATCTGGGGCGGCCCGAACCGCATCTACGCCGCCTACAAGTTCTTCCTCTACACGCTGCTCGGCTCGCTGCTGATGCTGCTGGCGCTGATCTACCTCTACAACGCCTCGGGCGGCAGCTTCGACCTGCAAGATTGGTACAAACTGCCGCTCACCAGCACCGAGCAGACGCTGCTGTTCTTTGCCTTCCTGGCCGCCTTCGCCGTCAAGGTGCCGATGTGGCCCGTCCACACCTGGTTGCCCGACGTACACGTGGAAGCCCCGACCGCCGGTTCGGCGGTGCTGGCGGCGATCATGCTCAAGCTGGGTGCCTACGGCTTTTTGCGCTTTTCGCTGCCCATCACCCCAGACGCCTCGCAAGAGTGGGCCTGGCTGATGATTGCGCTCTCGCTCATCGCCGTGATCTACGTCGGGCTGGTGGCGCTGGTGCAGCAGGACATGAAAAAGCTGGTGGCCTACTCCTCGGTGGCGCACATGGGCTTTGTCACGCTGGGCTTTTTCCTGTTCAACGAGCTGGCGCTGGCCGGTGCCATCGTGCAGATGATCGCGCACGGCTTCGTCTCGGCCGCCATGTTCCTGTGCATCGGCGTGCTCTACGACCGCATGCACTCGCGTGAAATCGCCGACTACGGCGGCGTCATCAACCCCATGCCCAAGTTTGCCGCCTTCGCGCTGCTGTTCACCATGGCCAACGCCGGCATGCCGGGCACGGCAGGCTTTGTGGGCGAGTGGATGGTGATCTTGGGTGCGGTGCAAGCCAATTTCTGGATCGGCCTCGGGGCTGCCACGGCGCTCATACTGGGCGCGGCCTATTCGCTGCTGATGTTCAAGCGCGTCTATCTGGGCGCCGTGGCCAACGACAACGTAAAGGCGCTGTTCGACATCAATGCCCGCGAATACTTCATCTTGGCCGTGCTGGCGCTGGCGGTGTTGTTCATGGGTGTGTATCCCAAGCCCTTCACCGACGTGATGATGCCCGCCGTGACCGAGTTGCTGCTGCACATCTCGGTCAGCAAGCTGCCCTGATTCGCCCGCCCCATCTGGATTTGAAAGAGCACCCCCATGATTGACCGATTGAGTTGGGCCGCGATCACCCCCGAGCTGCTGCTGCTGGTGATGGTCTGCGTGATCGCCATTTACGATTTGTTCCTTAAGTCGCCGCAGCGCTTGGCCACCCATTACCTGACGCTGCTCACGCTGGCCGCGGCCGCCTTCCTCACCGGCTCGGCGGCGCTCAGCGGCCAGACCTTCAGCGGCTTTGGCGGCATGGTGGTGAGCGACCCCATGGGCAACTGGCTCAAGTGCTTTGCCGCCCTCACCATGATGGTGCTGCTGGTCTATGCCCGCCCCTACGCCGGGGCGCGCGGCATGCTACGCGGTGGCGAGCTCTACACCTTGGGGCTGTTTGCCTTGCTGGGCATGTACGTGATGATCTCGGGCCACAACCTGCTCATCATCTACCTCGGGCTGGAGCTGCTGGCGCTGTCGAGCTTTGCGCTGGTGGCCTTGCGCCGCGACGACCTGCGCGCGACTGAGGCGGCCATGAAGTACTTCGTGCTGGGCGCGCTGGCCAGCGGCTTCTTGCTTTACGGCATGTCGCTGGTTTATGGGGCCACGGGCACGCTCGACATTCAAGCCCTGGCTGTGGCCATCGAAGCCGGGGTGGCGCAGCCGCAGGTGCTGGTGCTGGGCCTGGTGTTCTTGGTGGCGGGCTTGGCATTCAAGCTCGGGGCGGTGCCTTTCCATATGTGGGTGCCCGACGTGTACCACGGCGCGCCCACAGCCATCACGCTGTTCATCGGCTCGGCCCCCAAGCTGGCCGCCTTTGCCATCGTGATGCGGCTGCTGGTAGAAGGCATGCCCGCGCTGGCCTTCGACTGGCAGCAGATGCTGGCGGTGCTGGCGGTGCTCTCGCTGCTGGTGGGCAACTTGGCGGCGGTGGCGCAGACCAACCTCAAGCGCATGCTGGGTTTTTCGGCCATCGCGCAAGTGGGCTTTTTGCTGCTGGCCTTTGTGGCCGGGGTGGGCGCCGACGGCAACACCGCCAACATGAGCACCGCTTACAGCGCCGCCATGTTCTACATCATCACCTACGTGATCACCACGCTGGCGGTGTTTGGCGTAATCTTGCTGCTCAGCCGCGAGGGCTTCGAGTCCGAGGAAATCGACGACCTGGCTGGCCTGAACCAGCGCAGCCCGCTGTACGCGGGCGTGATGGCGGCGGGCATGTTCTCGCTCGCTGGGGTGCCGCCGCTGGTGGGCTTTTACGCCAAGCTCACGGTGCTGCAGGCGCTGCTGGCCGCGGGCGATGGGGTTTATCTGTGGCTGGCGGTGTTTGCGGTGCTGATGTCGCTGGTGGGTGCGTTCTACTACCTGCGCGTGGTCAAGGTGATGTACTTCGATGCGCCCAAGCAGACGGCAGTAATTGCGGCCCCGCTGGAACTGCGCGCCGTGCTCTCGCTCAACGGGGCGATGTTGCTGGTGTTGGGGCTATTCCCCGGTGCGCTGCTGGCCCTTTGCGCGCAAGCCATTGCATCGCTGCTGGTTTGAGTTAAGCTGCACGCCATGAATTTGGACTTCTACGTTTTTCTGGTGCTGGGCTTGGCTCTGCTGTTTGCCAATTTGCCTTTTTGGAGTCAGCGCGTGTTGCTGGTTTGGCCTTGGCGCGGCGAGGGCCAGAAGCCCTTGTGGCTGCGTTTGACCGAGCTGGTGATTTTTTACTTCGTGGTGGGTGCGATTGCCAAGGCGATCGAACACAGCCAGGGGCAAATCTACCCGCAAGGCTGGCAGTTTTACGTTGTCACCATTTCCTTGTTCCTCACCTTTGCCTTTCCCGGCTTTGTCATTCGTTACATGCTGGCGCGCCGCACCTAGTGCCTTGGTTGGCATGAAGGTGCTCGATCTGTCCTGTGAGCAGGGGCACCTGTTTGAGGGCTGGTTCGGCTCGGATGCCGATTTCCAGTCGCAGCTGTCGCGCGCGCTGATCGACTGCCCCATGTGTGGCAGCCAGCAGATCCAAAAGCGCCTGAGCGCACCCCGCCTCAATCTGGGCAAGTCTGGCGCCGCCGCCAGCTTGCCGACCGGCCCTGCGCCGTCCACACCCGGCTTGGCTGCGACGCCGGCCGAGCAGCAGGCCAAGGCGCTGCGCTTGTTGCGCCAGGTGCTGGCCCAAACCGAAGACGTGGGGGAGCAATTTTCCCAACAGGCGCTGCAGATGCACCAAGGTGAACTCGAGCCGCGCCCCATACGCGGCCAAACCACCGCAGATCAGGCCGTGGAACTGATAGAGGCGGGTGTGCCGATCGTGCCCTTGCCCAATCTGCCGCTGCTCAAGCAAACCTTGCAGTAGGCCACTGCGCTCAGGGGTAGAGCCCGCGCAGTTCACGTGCGTGCAATATGCGCCGACACGCCACGATGAAGGTGGCGGTGCGCAGGCTGACGCGGTGCTCGTTGGCCACCGCCCAGATGGCTTCGAAGGCACCGCGCAAAATCTGCGCCAGCCGCTGATTGATTTCTTCCTCGTTCCAAAAGAAGCTGGAAAAATCCTGCACCCACTCAAAGTAGCTCACCGTCACGCCGCCGGCGTTGGCAATCACGTCGGGCACAACCAGTATGCCGCGCTCGTTGAGGATGTCGTCGGCGGCTGGGGTGGTGGGGCCATTGGCCCCTTCGATCACCATGCGGGCGCGGATGCGCTGTGCGTTGGCTTCGGTGATCTGGCGCTCCAGCGCGGCGGGCACCATGATCTCGCACTCCACGTCCCAAAAGCTGTCGCTGGGCAGGGCTTGGGCTCCCTCAAAGCCGGCCACGCTGCCATGCGCCGCCACGTGTGCGGTGAGTGCCGCCACATCGAGCCCGCCGCCGTGGTACACGGTGCCGCCGTGGTCCTGCACCGCCACCGTGCGCACGCCGGCTTGCGCCAGCAGCTTGGCCGAGACGCTGCCCACGTTGCCAAAGCCTTGCAGCGCCACCCGAGCGCCTTGCAGTTCGAGCCCGATGTGCCGCGCCGCCTCGGTGCAGATGATCGCCACGCCGCGCCCGGTGGCTTCGCGGCGCCCGAGCGAGCCGCCGAGGTCGATCGGCTTGCCGGTGACAACGCCGGTGGCGGTCTCGCCCACGTTCATGGAGTAGGTGTCCATCATCCAGGCCATGACGCGCTCGTTGGTGTTGACGTCGGGGGCGGGGATGTCTTTGGTCGGGCCGATGATGAGCCCGATCTCGCTCGTGTAGCGGCGCGTGACGCGCTCGAGTTCGGCCAGCGAGAGGGTTTTGGGATCGACCCGGATGCCGCCCTTGGCGCCGCCGTAGGGCACGTTGACGGCGGCATTCTTGATCGACATCCAAGCCGCCAGCGCCATCACTTCGGCCAGCGTCACATCCTGGTGAAAGCGCACGCCGCCTTTGCCGGGGCCGCGCGAGGTGTTGTGCTGCACCCGGTAGCCCTCAAAGTGGGCGATGCGGCCATCGTCGAGGCGGATGGGTACGTCGACGATCAGGCTGCGCTTGGGGCGCTTGAGGGTTTCGATCCAACGGCTCAGAGGCCCCAAGTAGGGGGCCACCCGGTCGATCTGCTGCAAATAGTCGCCCCAGGGGCCGAGGTGGGCCGGGTCGAGGTAGGAGGGCAGGGCGTGACCGCTCAAGGGGCTGGGCCCCGGGGCGGCGGTGGGGGCGCTGGGGCTGTTCATGGGCGGTGGGCTGCGGTGAGGGGCGTAGGTGGGTGGGTGTTACAACACCTCGCTGGCAAAGTCGGCCAGGCGCGAGCGCTCGCCGCGTGCCAAGGTGATGTGGCCGCCATGTGGCCAGCCTTTGAAGCGGTCCACGGCGTAGGTCAAGCCCGAGGAGCCTTCGGTGAGGTAGGGGGTGTCGATCTGCGCCAGGTTGCCCATGCAGATGATCTTGGTGCCCGGCCCGGCGCGGGTGATGAGCGTTTTCATCTGCTTGGGCGTGAGGTTTTGCGCCTCGTCGATGATCACGTATTTGTTCATGAAGGTGCGCCCGCGCATGAAGTTCATGCTTTTGATCTTGACCCGGCTGCGGATCAGGTCGTTGGTGGCGGCGCGCCCCCATTCACCGGCGTTGCCGCCGTCGCCCTTGGCCAAAAATTCGAGGTTGTCGTCGAGCGCGCCCATCCAGGGGCCCATTTTTTCTTCTTCGGTGCCAGGCAAAAAGCCGATGTCCTCGCCCACGCTGACGGTGGCACGGGTCATGATGATCTCGGTGTAGCGGCGCTCATCGAGCACCTGCGTCAGGCCAGCGGCAAGGGCCATCAGGGTTTTGCCGGTGCCGGCGGTGCCGGCCAGGGTGACGAAGTCGATCTCGGGGTCCATCAGCAGGTTGAGGGCGAAATTTTGCTCGCGGTTGCGGCTGGTGATGCCCCAGACCGAGCTTTTTAGGTGCGTGTAGTCTTTGAGCGTGCGCAGCACGGCCTGCTTGGTGCGCAGCTCGGTGACGCGGGCATACAGGGCGGGCTCGCCTGCCGACTCGAAATACACAAACTGGTTGATCGCCAGTTTGTCGACCACCGGGCCGCTGATGCGGTAGTAGGTGTGGCCGCCTTGCTGCCAGCTTTCCAGGGTTTTGCTCTGGCGGGTCCAGAAATCGTGCGGCAGCGCCAGCGAGCCAGGGTAGAGCAGTTCGCCGTCATCGAGGGTTTTGTCGTTTTGGTAGTCTTCGGCGGCCAGCCCCAAGGCGCGCGCCTTGATGCGCATGTTGATGTCTTTGGACACCAGCACCACCTGGCGCAGCGGGTGCTTGAGCGTGAGGGCTTGCACCACGCCCAGAATTTGGTTGTCGGCCTTGCCTTGCGGCAGGCTGGCGGGCAGCTCGTGGGACAGTGGCTCGGTCTGGAACAGCAGCAAGCCGGTGGCTTCGCGGTTGCTGCTGGCGGCCAGCGGCACGCCATGGTGGATATCGGCCCCTTTTTGCGCCACCAGCGCGTCGAGGGTGCGGCTGGCTTGGCGGGCGTTGCGCGCCACGTCGCTCATGCCCTTTTTGTGCCCGTCAAGCTCTTCGAGCACGATCATGGGCAGGAAGATGTCGTGTTCCTCGAAGCGAAACAGGCTGCTCGGGTCGTGCATCAGCACGTTGGTGTCGAGCACAAACAGGCGGGTCGGGCCTTTGCTGTTTGGGCTGCCGTTGCCGTTTTTGTTGCCCGGCCTGGTGCTGCGTTTGCTGCGGCTTGGGCTGGCCGCTGCGGGGGCCGTGCTGGGCGGGGCGATCTGCGCGGCGCTGGGCGAGCCGGCTGGCGCTAGGCTGGGCGGGGCCTCGGCGGCCGCTGGCGGCGCCACGGTGGGCGCGGCCAGCAGGCTGGCTAGCGCAGGGGTGCTGCCCGAGGCGCGGGCCGCCGCGGCAGGGGAGCGGGCCGGCGCCTCGGCGCCCGGGCGTGCACGACGCGCAGCGCCGGTGGCGGCTTGGGCCAGCACCGGCGGGGGGCTTGGGTCGGGCGAGGGAGCCAAGCTGGTGGCGGGGGAGGCAGCCAGCTCGGCGGCTTTGGCTGGCACACGGCCGGCCTTTTTGGTAGGGGCGGGGGGCAGGGGCATGCAAACATTATGCACGACTGCGGGCGCGCAGCCCCGGGCGGTAAAGGATCAGGCGGCTTTCTTGAGCAGCTTGACGGCTTTGAGCACTTCTTCTACGTGACCCGGCACTTTGAGGCCACGCCACTCTTGCAGCAGCACCCCGGTGGGGCTGATCAGGAAGGTGCTGCGCTCGATGCCCTTGACCTTCTTGCCGTACATGATCTTGTTTTTGACCACGCCGAACATGTGGCACATTTTTTCTTCGGTGTCGGCGATCAGCTCAAAGGGCAGCTCGAGTTTGGCTTTGAATTCATCGTGCGACTTCATGTTGTCGCGCGAGACGCCAAACACCTGCGCGCCGGCCTTGACGAAATCGGCGTAGTGGTCGCGAAACTGCATCGCTTCGGTGGTGCAACCGGGGGTGTTGTCTTTGGGGTAAAAAAACAGCACCACGGCCTGCCCGAGGTGCGACAGCTGCGTGACCTTGACTCCGCCCGTGGCACTGGCTTCGAATTCGGGTATGGATTTGTTGACGACGACAGCCATTTAAAAAGTCCCTTGCTCGATAGGAGGCGTTGGGCTGCGCAAAAACCTTGCGCCCTTGACAGGGCCATCTGCACACAGCGCCAATCGCCCAAAACAAGGGTCTATTTTAGCGCGATTCGGGGCCGGGCGTAAGGCCGGCCGGGTCGGACTCGATCAGCAGCGCGGCCGCCACGCGGCGGCCCTCGGCGGCCAAGATGTTGTAGGTGCGCGCGGCGGCCAGCGTGTCCATGGTCTCGACGCCGATGCCGGCCTCGATCAAGGGGCGCAACAGCGCCGGGGCGACGAAGCGCAGCCGCAGGCCGCTGCCCAGCAGCAGCAGCTCGGGCCGCCAATCGGCCAGCAGGGCGAAGTGCTGCACGCTGAGGTCGGCGTGGCGGGCGCAGTCCCACGCTTGCAGGCGGCCATCGGCGCACAGCAGCAGGCTGTGGCGGTAGGTGGTGGCGCCAATCTGCAACCAGCCGGGCCCGTGGGCGCGCACGCTGGTGCTCTCAATGCGATCGGCTTGCAGTTTCATGGGTGCGGGTAGGGTAAAGTGTGGTGAAATTATAGGTTTCGCTCTTACAGCCCGTTCACACCACATCAGCCATGCCCACACCGCCGCTGCTCAAATCGGCCAAACTGGCCAACGTCTGCTACGACATTCGCGGACCCGTGCTGGACAAGGCGCGCGCGATGGAGGAAGAAGGCCACAAGATCATCAAGCTCAACATCGGCAACATCGCCGCTTTTGGCTTGCAGCCGCCCGACGAGATTGTGCAAGACATGATCCGCAACCTGCCAACCCCCACGGCAGCCGGCTACACCGACAGCAAGGGCCTGTTTGCGCCGCGCAAGGCGGTGGTGCACTATACGCAGGAAAAGGGCATCGCCGGGGTGACGGTCGATGACATCTATCTGGGCAACGGCGCCAGCGAGCTGATTGGCATGAGCCTCAACGCGCTGCTCAACAGCGGCGACGAGGTGCTGATTCCGGCCCCCGACTACCCGCTCTACACCGCCAGCGTGGCGCTGGCCGGTGGCACGCCGGTGCATTATCTGTGCGACGAAGGCAGCGGCTGGCTGCCCGACCTAGACGACATCCGGCGCAAGATCACGCCGCAGACCAAGGGGATTGTGGTCATCAACCCCAACAACCCCACCGGCGCGCTCTACCCGGACGATCTGCTGCGCGCCATCGTCGAGATCGCGCGCCAGCACAACCTGGTGATTTTTGCCGACGAAATCTACGACAAAACGCTCTACGACGGCGCCACCCACACCAGCGTGGCGGCGCTGGCCGACGAGGTGCTGGTGCTCACCTTCAACGGCCTGAGCAAGAACTACCGCTCCTGCGGCTACCGCGCCGGCTGGATGGTGGTCTCGGGCGACAAGCGGCGCGCGCGCGACTACATCGAGGGCCTCAATATGCTGGCCTCGATGCGTTTGTGTGCCAACACGCCGGGGCAGTTGGCGATCCAGACCGCGCTCGGCGGCTACCAGAGCATAAAGGACCTGGTCGCCCCCAGCGGGCGCCTTTGCCGCCAGCGCGATCTGGCCTACGAGCTGATGAACCAGATTCCGGGCGTGAGCGTGGTCAAGCCCAAGGCGGCGCTGTATATGTTCCCGCGCCTGGACCCCAAGATGTACCCGATTGCCGACGACCAGCAGTTTGCCTACGAGCTGCTGGCTGAAGAAAAAGTGCTGATCGTGCAGGGTACGGGCTTTAACTGGCCGCAACCCGACCATTTCCGTCTGGTTTTCCTGCCGCATGCCGACGACTTGGCCGAGGCCATCGGGCGCATCGCGCGCTTTTTGGCGCACCTGCGCAAGCGCCACGGCACCTAAAATTTTTTTGATTTGATGAAAGACCCCACAGAGATGAAAGCGATACAAGTAGGCCTGCTCGGCATCGGCACCGTGGGCAGCGGTGTGTTTGAGGTGCTGCGCCGCAACCAGACCGAAATCCAGCGCCGCGCCGGGCGTGGCATAGCAATTGCCGCCGTGGCCGATCTCGACCAAGAGCGCGCGCGCCGCCTGGTGGGCGAGGCCGTGCCGGTGTTTGGCGACGCACGCGCCGTGCTGGCCAATCCGGAAATCGACATCGTGGTTGAGCTGATTGGCGGAGTGGGCGTGGCGCGGGCGCTGGTGCTCGAAGCCATAGCCGCGGGCAAGCACGTGGTGACGGCCAACAAGGCGCTGCTGGCGGTGCACGGCAGCGAGATTTTCCAGGCCGCCCAAGAGCGCGGCGTGATGGTGGCCTTCGAGGCGGCGGTGGCCGGCGGCATCCCGATCATCAAGGCGCTGCGCGAGGGCCTGACGGCCAACCGCATCCAGTGGGTGGCGGGCATCATCAACGGCACCACGAACTTCATTTTGAGCGAGATGCGCGACAAGGGGCTGGATTTTGGCACCGCGCTGGCGCAGGCGCAGCAACTGGGCTACGCCGAGGCCGACCCGCGCAACGACATCGAAGGCATAGACGCGGCGCACAAGGCGACCATCCTGAGCGCCATCGCCTTTGGCATCCCGGTGCAGTTCGAGCGCGCCCACATCGAGGGCATCACCCGGCTGGCGGCGAGCGACTTCAAGTACGCCGAGCAACTGGGCTACCGCATCAAGCTGCTGGGCATTGCCAAGCGCCAGGCCAGCGGCATCGAGCTGCGCGTGCACCCATGCCTGGTGCCGGCCAAGCGCCTGCTGGCCAATGTGGAAGGGGCGATGAACGCCGTCATGGTGCAGGGCGACGCGGTGGGCACCACGCTCTACTACGGCAAGGGCGCGGGCAGCGAGCCGACCGCCAGCGCGGTGATCGCCGATTTGGTGGACGTGACGCGGCTGCACACCGCCGACCCGCTCAACCGGGTGCCGCATCTGGCCTTCCAGCCCGACGCCCTGAGCGCGCTGCCGATCCTGCCCATGAGCGCGGTGCAGACCAGCTACTACCTGCGCCTGTGCGTGGCCGACCAGGCCGGGGTGTTGGCGCAAGTGACCGGGATTTTGGCGGCTGCCGACATCAGCATCGATGCCGTGCTGCAGCGCGAGGCCGAGCAGGGCGCGGCGCAGACCGAGCTCATCATCCTCACGCACCAGACCCGCGAGGGCGCGATGGACGCCGCGCTGGCGCAGATGCAGGCCCTGCCCACGGTGTTGGCGCCGATCGTGCGCATCCGCAAAGAGGAGCTGGCCTGATGCGCTACCTCTCGACCCGCGGGCACCCCGAGCGGCTGCGTTTTTGCGACATCCTGCTCGAAGGGCTGGCCCCCGACGGCGGCCTGTACCTGCCCGAGCAGTACCCCCAAGTCGATGCCGCCACGCTGGCGCGCTGGCGCGGCGTTTGGGCCGGGCAGGGTTATGCGGCGCTGGCCTTCGAGATTTTGTCGCTCTACATCGACGACATCCCGCCCGCCGACTTGCGCGCCCTGTGCCAGAAAACCTACACCGCCGCAGTGTTTGGCAGCCCCGCCATTGTTCCGCTGCGCCGGCTCGATGAAGGGCTGTGGATAGCGGAGCTGTCCAACGGCCCCACGCTGGCCTTTAAGGACATGGCGATGCAGTTGCTGGGCAACCTGTTCGAGTACGAACTGGGCCGGCGCGGGGCGCAACTCAACATCTTGGGCGCGACCAGCGGCGACACCGGCAGCGCCGCCGAATACGCCATGCGCGGCAAGCGGGGCGTGCGCGTGTTCATGCTCTCGCCGCACGGGCGCATGAGCGCCTTCCAGCAGGCGCAGATGTTCAGCCTGCAAGACCCCAACATCCACAACCTGGCGATCGAGGGCGTGTTCGACGACTGCCAGGACATCGTGAAGGCGGTCAGCGCCGACCTCGAATTCAAGCGCCGCTACCAGATCGGCACCGTCAATTCGATCAACTGGGCGCGCTTGCTGGCGCAGGTGGTGTACTACTTTGCCGGCTATTTCAGTCTGACACGATCCGACGCCGAGCGCATCAGCTTCGCCGTGCCCAGCGGCAATTTTGGCAACGTCTGCGCCGGCCATGTGGCGCGCATGATGGGCCTGCCAATCGAGCAACTGGTGGTGGCGACGAACGAAAACGACGTGCTCGACGAGTTCTTTCGCACCGGCTGCTACCGCGTGCGCCCGAGCGCCCAGACCTTCGAGACCTCCAGCCCCTCGATGGACATCTCCAAGGCCAGCAACTTCGAGCGCTTCGTGTTCGACCTGCTCGGACGCGACGCAGCGCGCACCCAGGCCCTGTTTGGTGCCGAGCTGGCACGCAAGGGCCACTTCGACCTCAGCGCCGACCCGGCCTTTGCCCAGATCCGCAGCCGCTACGGCTTCGTGAGCGGGCGCAGCAGCCACGCCGACCGGCTTGCCACCATCCGCGCCGCTTGGCAGCACAGCGGCCAGATGCTGGACCCGCACACCGCCGACGCGGTGCAGGTGGCGCGCCAGCACCTGCAAGCGGGCACGCCCATGGTGGCGCTGGAAACCGCCCTGCCGGTGAAGTTTGCCGCCACGCTGGTGGAGGCGCTGGGGCGCGAACCCGAGCGCCCCGCGGCGCTCGAAGGCATCGAACACCTGCCCAAGCGGGTGCAGGTGCTGCCGCCCGAGGTGGGGCGGGTGAAGGCCTACATCCAGGCGCACTGCAGCGATTCATGAACCCCGCCGCCGCCCCTGCCGCATCGGCCCCCGCCCGCCCCGGCCTGCTGGCGCTAGACGACGCGCTGGCGGCCCTGCTGGCGACGGCCCAGCCCCTGAATGAGATTGAGACGCTGCCGCTCGATGAGGCCTACGGCCGCGTGCTGGCGCAGGATCTGCGTGCCGCGCTCGACGTGCCCGGTTTTGACAACAGCGCCATGGACGGCTACGCGGTGCGCGCCGCCGACGTCGCGGCCGCCCACGCCGCCGGGGCGGCTTTGCCGGTGAGCCTGCGCATTGCCGCCGGGGCGGTCGGGGCTGCCCTGCCGGTGGGCACGGTCGCGCGCATCTTCACCGGCGCCCCCATCCCCGCCGGGGCCGACGCGGTGCTGATGCAAGAAGACGCCGCGGCCAGCGCCGACGCCAGCGGCCAGCCACTGGTGCGTTTTCTCAAACCGGCGCAGGCAGGCCAGCACATCCGCCGCCGGGGCGAAGACATCGCCTGTGGGCATATCGTATTGCCCGCGGGCACCTTGCTCGGCCCAGCCGAAATCGGCTTGGCCGCCAGCCTGGGTTCGGCGCAACTGCCGCTGCGCCGGCGCCTGCGCGTGGCGCTGCTGAGCAGCGGCGACGAGCTGATCGAGCCCGGCAGCGTTCCCCCCGGGCAGTTGCCGCCGGGCGCAATCTACAACAGCAACCGCTATTTTTTGCGCGCCCTGTTGCAGCGCTTGGGCTGCCTGGTGAGCGTCTGCACCCCGGTGCCGGATCGGCTCGACGCGACCGTGGCGGCGCTGCGCGAGGCGGCGCAGGGTCACGACCTGGTGCTGAGCAGCGGCGGCGTGTCGGTGGGCGAAGCGGATCACCTCAAGGCCGCCGTGCAAACCTTGGGCGGCCTGCACCAGTGGCAGATCGCCATCAAACCCGGCAAACCTTTTGCGCACGGCTGGCTGGAGCGGGCTGCGGCCAGCGCAGGCGGGCGCTGTCACTACATCGGCCTGCCCGGCAATCCGGTGGCCAGTTATGTCACCTTTTTGCTGTTGGTGCAGCCCTTCGTGCGCCGCTTGCAGGGTGTGCAAGGTGTGAACGGTTGCGCCATCCCGGGCCTGCCCCAACCCATCGAACTGCCCGCGCATTTCGACTGGCCTGCCGCAGAGCGCCGGCGCGAGTTCCTGCGTGTGCGCCGCAACGCCGCCGGCGGGCTCGACCTCTACCCGAACCAAGGCTCGGGGGTGCTCAGCTCCATCGCTTGGGCCGACGGGCTGGTTGATAAAGCCCCGGGGCAGACCATCGCCCACGGGGATCGGGTGCCTTACTGGCCGCTGGAAACCGGGCTGGGTTGAACGGGGGGGCGCCCACGCCCAACACCGGGCTGGGCTTCAGTCCACGGGCACCGCGTCGGTGATGCGGTAGAAAAACCCGAGGCTGTCGTTGTGCAGCACATGAAAGCGCCCTTCGACCACCAGCGCGCCCATGGTGTAGCGCACCGGGCGGCGGCTGCGCACCTGCACGATGCTCTCGGGGCCGCCGGGGGTGCAAAAGGGGCAGGTCAGGGGCACCGAGGTGAGCAAAAAATGCACCTGGCGCTCGCCCGGGTCTAGCGGCGTCATGAAGCCTTGCACGCGCACGGTGCGCTGGTTGAGGGCCAAAATGGCGGGTGAATACACCTGCACCACGCGGTTGCGCTCGGTGCGGGTGCTGATGTCGGCCAGGGTGGACCAAGCCACCACATCGGTGCGCACCGGCAGCGGGGCGTAGGCGCTCTCGGGGCTGTGGACGCCCGCGCCTTGGCCGCCCGCCAGCGGGTTGGCTGACACCGCAGCGCCAGCAGCACCTGTGCCAGCCGCACCGGCTGTGCCCGCACCCGCAGGCCTGCCACCACTGGCTGGGGCGGGGGAGCCGCTGGGTGACGTCTGAGCCTGCGTCAGCAGCGGCCAGCCCAGGCCGCCGAAGGCACCGGCTGCGCCCACGGCCCAAGCACCCGAGCGGCCCAGCCAGGCGCGCCGATGCAGCCGTGCGGACTCGTCAATGGACATGGCGCATGCCGCAGTAGTTGCCCAGTGCCAGCCCGGTGCAGGCGGCGCGCAACTGTTGGTGGCAGACGCGTTCGCCGCGCCCGGCTTGCAGGCACTCGGCAGCGGCTTGGTGCGCGGCGGCCATGGCCTGGTGGCGGCGGATGTCTTCCTGGATTTGAGCCGGGGTGTGCTGCTGCCCGTGCGCGTGGGTGTGCGGCGTCTGGCCGGGCGTAGCCCAAGCGGTTAAGGCAGGCAAGGCGATCAGGCCGGCGGCCAGCAGCGGCAACAGGGATTGTTTCAGCGTTTTCTTCATGGTGGTTTGGAGTGAAGGTGGCAGGGAAGGTTGCATCGTCGCGCTTTGCATGTTTTCAGCCCCGGTTGAGCAAGGTCATGACATCGAGCCGCTGCGCCCGCCAAGCCGGCAGCGCCGCCGCCAAGGTGGCCAGCAGCAGCGCCGTGAAGGGCACCCACAGCAGCACGGGGCTCCAGTGCCAGGCTTGCAGCAGCGCCGTGCTGCCCGGCGGCAGCCAGCCCGCGATGGCCGCCAGCAGCGCTTGCGCCAGCAGCAGGCCCAGCAGCAGCGCCAGCAGCGCCAACGTGAGCGCCTCGGCCAGCAGCAGCCCGACCAGGCGCCGCGCCGGGGTGCCGAGCATGCGCAGCATCGCCAGATCGGTTTCGCGCTCGCGCACCGCTGCCCACAGCGCGACGAAGATCGACAGCCCGGCCATCAGCAGCAGCGTCAGGCCAAAACCTTGCAGCACCTGGGTGCCCGCACCCAGCAGGGTGAGCAGGCGCGTGAGTTCCAGCGCCGGGGCGGCGGCCTGCATATTGGTTTGGGTGTTGACGAAGCGCGGGAAGGTCACCGCCGCCAGCGGGCTGTGGTAGCTGATGAGGGCCATCGTCACTTCGCGCTCGGCCTCGATGCTGGCGCGCTCCTCGGGGCTCATCTGCGCCATGCCGTGCAGGTCGTCGTGCACCAGCCAGACCGATTCGGTGGCCGTGAGCACCAGCCGGTCCAGCACGCAGCGGCAGGGGGCCAAAATGCCGGTGATGGTGTAGGGGTGTAGCTCGTGCGCCTTGCCGCTGGGGTCGAGCCCGTGTACGCCGACAAAGCGCTGCCCTAGCCCCAGGCCGGTGCTGGCCGCCACTTGGGAGCCGAGCACGGCCTGCATCGTCTGCTGCCAGAGCTGGCCCTGCGCCAGTTCGGCCCCGTACAGGGTCACGTAGTCGGGCGTGGTGCCGACGACGCGGTAGCCCGCCAAGTTGTCGCCCAAGCTGAGCGGGATGATGCGCGCCACTTGCGGGTGCTGGCGCAGGGTTTCCAACTCGGCCAAGCGGATGTTGCCCGGCGGCACGTCGAGGTGAAAAACCCCGGACATGATGAGCTGGATCGGGCTGCCCTTGGCCCCGATGACGGCGTCGATGCCCGACAAGTCGCGCTCGAAGGAGTGCGTGATCTGCTCGCGTGCGCTCAAGACAAAGGCCATGGCGGCCACGCCCAGGGTGAGCAGCAGCAGGTTGAGCACCGTGGCCAGTGGCCGCGACCACAGGTAGCGCCAAGACAAGCCGAGCGTGTTCATGGCGCGGCCAGCCAGAGCGTGCGCGCATCGGGCAGGGCCTGCACGGCGCGCTGGTCGTGGGTGGCGACGACCAGGGTGGCGGCGCTGGCCTGGGCTTGCTGGCGGATCAGGGCCATGGCCTGGGCGGCGTGCTCGTCGTCGAGGCTGGCGGTGGGCTCATCGGCCAGCAGCACGGTCGGGCGGCGCAGCAGGGCGCGCGCCAAGGCCACGCGCAGCGCCTGCCCGGTGGAAAGCTGGTGGATGCGGCGTTGCAACAAATCGCCCAAGCCCAGGGTGTCGATCAGGTGCTGGAAGTGGCCGGGGTCGAGCGGCTGGCGGCTGGCGTAGGCGACCAGTTGCAGGTTGTCGTACACGTTCAGGGCCGCGCTGAGCAGGCCGCGTTGCGGCAAAAAGCCGATTTGGCGCGCGCGCCAGTGGTCGCGCTCGCGCTGCGACAGGCGCGCCGGTTGCACCCCGGCAACTTCGAGCAGGCCAGCGCTGGGTGTGAGCAGCCCGGCCAGCAGCGCCAGCCAGGTCGATTTGCCGCTGCCCGAGGGGCCGCGCAGCAGCAGCGTCTGGCCGCTGGGGCATTCCAGATCGGGGTAAGCCAGCGTGGGTCCATCGCGCCAGCTGTGGCGCAGTGCTAGTGTGCGGATCATGTGGGCTGGGTTGCGGGGGGCTGGGGTGTGGGGTGGCTGCAACCGGCACAGGTGCCGTGCAAGGTGAGGTCGAGCCGCTGCGCTCGGTGCCCCAAGGCGGCCAGGGCAGCAGACCAGTTTTGTGCGAGGGCTTGGGCGTGCAGCTGGGCTTCGAGCTCGGCAGCGGTTTGGGTGTGGGGTGCGGCGCCGGGTGGGGCTGCAGGGTGCTCCAGGGCCAGCGGCAGCAGTTGGTGGCAGGAGTCGCATTCAAAGTGCGGCTGCAAGGCGGTCTGGGCCGTCGGGGCCGCCGCAGCCAAGGGCAGGGGCGTGCTGGCCGAGGTTGGGGTGGCCCCGGCCCAAGTGAAGCGCCAGCGCCGCTCGTTGGGGTCTGGGTGGCGCAGCAGCAGCCCGCAGGCGGCCAGTCGGTCCAGCAGCCGGTACAGGGTGACGCGGTTGATGGCCACGCCGCGCGCCTTGAGTTGCGCCAGCACCTCGAAGTGGCAGGGCGAGCTGTTCGGGGCAGCCGCCAGCACACCCAGCACGGCGCGGGTGGCCACGGTGAGGCGCAAACCGGCGGCATGCAAGCGCTCAAGCACCTCGGGCGTGAGCGGGCTGGGGGTGTCGGCAGGGCTGGGCATGTGCATGGCTTTGGACTGGGCTAGCGCAACCGAGTTGCGTTATGATGCCGATATTAACGCAATCGAGTTGCAATAACGTGATCTCCCGATTTTTCATGGCCAAGGCTGCTGCGGCACCGGCGTCACTGTCTGCGGCTGTGCCCGTGCCGCTGCGGGTGCTGCCCAAGTCCAAGCCAGAGTCAGTCTCCGCTCCAGCGCCGGGCTTGGTCCACATGCCGCCGCCCCAGTCAGACCATGCATGCGCAGAGCCGGGGCCGGGTACGGCTGCCGTTCGGCCCGCCATCGAGCTGCACAACCTCACCGTGGGCTACGAGCGCCATCCGGCGGTGCACCACCTCTCGCTGCGCTGGGCGGCGGGCAGCCTGGTGGCCATCGTCGGGCCCAACGGCGCGGGCAAATCGACCCTGCTCAAGGCGCTGGCGGCGCAATTGCGGCCGCTTTCGGGGCATATCGAGGGGCTGGCTGGGCGGCGCGTGGCCTATCTGCCGCAGTCGCCGCAGATCGACCGCAGCTTTCCGGTCACGGTGCAAGACCTGGTGCAGCTCGGCCTGTGGCACGAAGTGGGGGCGCTCGGGCGTTGGCAGGCTGTGCACCGCCAGCGCTGCCGTGAGGCCTTGGCCGCGGTGGGCTTGCAGGGCTTTGAGGCGCGCACCATCGACACCTTGTCGGGCGGGCAGTTTCAGCGCGCCCTGTTTGCGCGCCTGATGCTGCAAGACGCCGACCTGCTGCTGCTTGACGAGCCCTTTGCCGCGGTGGACGAAAACACCAGCGCCGACTTGCTGCAACTGCTCAAAGACTGGAGCGCCAGCGGCAAAACCGTGCTCACGGTGCTGCACGATCTGGGGCTGGTGCGCTCGCATTTTCCGCACACGCTGCTGCTGGCGCGCGAACCCGTGGCGCACGGGGCCCCGGCGGCGGTGCTCACGCCCGCGAATCTGCGCCGCGCTTTGGGCATGCGCGAGTCCTTCGACGACCTGGCCCCGTGGTGCGAGGCCGATGCGGCGGCGCACCCTGCCGGAGGGCCGCACTGATGTCGGCCCTGGCGTGGTTCGCCCCCTTGTGGGAGTTTTCCTTTATGCAGCGGGCCTTGCTCGGCTGCCTGCTGCTGTCGCTGAGCGCGGCCCCGGTGGGGGTGTTTCTGATGCTGCGCCGCATGAGCCTCACGGGTGACGCCATGGCGCACGCCATTTTGCCGGGCGCGGCGCTGGGTTTTTTGATCTCCGGCCTGTCGCTTGGGGCCATGACGCTGGGCGGCATCGTCGCCGGGCTGGTGGTGGCGGTGGGTTCGGGGCTGGTGGCGCGCAGCACCATCTTGCGCGAAGACACGGCGCTGGCGGCCTTTTACCTGCTCTCGCTGGCGCTGGGGGTGCTGATCATCTCCACCTACGGCAGCCAGGTGGATTTGCTGCACGTGCTGTTTGGCTCGGTGCTGGCGCTGGACAACGCGGCGCTGGGGCTGCTGCTGGGCATTGCGCTGCTTTCGCTGCTGGCCTTGGCGCTGCTGTACCGCGCGCTGGTGCTGGAGTGCCTGGACCCGGATTTTTTGCGCGCCCACAGCCGGCGCTGGAGCGCGCTGGCGCACTACGGTTTTCTGGTGCTGGTGGTGTTCAACTTGGTGGCCGGCTTTCATGCCTTGGGCACGCTGATGGCGGTGGCGATCATGGTGCTGCCGGCGGCGGCGGCGCGTTTTTGGGTGCGGCGCATCCAGTCGCTGCTGGGCCTGGCCCCGCTGCTGGCGCTGGTCTGCTGCGTGGCCGGCTTGCTGCTTTCCTACCACGCCGACTGGCCGACCAGCCCGGCGATCGTGCTCGCGCTGGGCGCGGTGTATGCGTTTTCCATGGTGTTTGGCCGCTTTGGTCTGTGGCGGCAAAGGGCCATTTCTCCGGTGCATTTGAAAGGATGAGGCGATGAAGCGACGGCGTTTTGCTACTTCTCTGCTGGCGGGTGTGGGCGCAGCCTGGGGCTTGGGTGCGACGGGCTTGGCGGCGGCGCAAGGGGTGGCCACAGTGCCCGCGCAGGCGGGTGCGGCCAGCAGCGCGGCCCCGGCAGCAGGGCCTGCAACGGGGGCAGCAGGCGCAGCGGCCCCAGCGACCGCGCTGCCGGTGGTGGCCACCTTCAGCATTTTGGGCGACCTGGTGCGCCAGGTGGGCGGCGAGCGCTTGCAGCTCGATGTGCTGATCGGCCCCGACAGCGACGCCCACGTGTTCCAGCCCCGGCCCTCGCACGCGCGCCAGGTGCGCCAGGCGCGGCTGCTTTTTTCCAACGGCTTGGGCTTCGAGGGCTGGATACCGCGCCTGCTGCAAAGCGCTGCTTTCCGCGGTCAGCACGTGGTGGTCAGCCGGGGCATAGCGGCGCTGCGCAGCGCGGACCACGGCCACAGCCATGGCGGCCACGGTCACGGGCACAGCCACGGCGAGCACGACCCGCACGCCTGGCAAAACGTGGCCCATGCGCGCAGCTATGTGCGCCACATCGCCGACGCGCTGTGCGCCGCCGACGCCCCCGGCTGCGATTTCTACCGCCAGCGCGCCCAGGCCTACGACGCCGTGCTGGCGCAGCTCGACGCCGACATCCGCGCCGCCTGGGCCCCGATCGCGCCGGCGCAGCGCAAGGTGATCGTCTCGCACGACGCCTTTGCCTACTACGGCCAAGCCTACGGCGTGCGTTTTCTGGCCGCGCGCGGCGTCAGCTCCGACAGCGAACCGACGGCGCGCGGCATCGTGCGGCTGGTGCAGCAAATCCGCCAGGAGCAGGTGCGCGCCTTGTTCGTGGAAAACGTGACCGACCCGCGCCTGATCGAGCAGATCGCGCGCGAGACCGGCCTGCGCCCGGCCGGGCGCCTGTACTCCGATGCGCTCTCGGCCCCCGGTGGCACCGCGCCCACCTACGTGGACATGCTGCGCCACAACACCCAGGCCCTGACGCGGGCGATTGTCGGAGCTTGAGTGTGTGGGGGGGTGTTGTGTGCCAAGCTGGGTTGCCGTCTGAAGCCCGACCAGGCCCGGCTGATCTAGGCCCCTGGCGCCGCGCCCCCGAGCGCATCGAGCTCCTCGGGCGGGGCCACTGTGACCCGCACCTCTAGGCTGTGCTCGCCGCCCCCGCGGATGACGCCGCGCAAGGGCGAGACGTCTCCAAAGTCGCGCCCGCTCGCCAGCCTGACGTAATCGGCGCCTGGGCGCTGCATGCCGCAGCGCAGGTTGGTGGGGTCGAAGTCGAACCACTGCCCGTCCAGCGGCACCGCCACCCAGGCGTGCGAGGCGTCGGCCCCGATCAGGCGCGGCTGGCCTGCAGGCGGCTGGGTCAGCATATAGCCGCTGCGGTAGCAAGCCGGCAGCCCCAGGCTGCGCAGGCAACCCAGCATGATGTGGGCGAAATCCTGGCACACCCCGGTGCCTTGTTGCAGCGCCACCCGCGCCGGCGTGTGCACCTCGGTGCTGGCGGTCTGGTACTTGAGCTGGGTGTGGATTTTTTGCATCAAGTCGTAGCAAGCCTGCAAAAAGGGGCGCTCGGGGGCAAAGGCCGGGCGCGCGAAATCGGCAAAAATATCATCGATCGGAACAAAGGGGGACGCAAAAACAAACTCGTTGGCGTCGCTGAAGGGGGCCCCGCTGCAAAAGCGCAGCGCCTCGCGCACGCTTTCCCAAGCCGGGCTGGGGCCCAGGGGAGCGGGCTCATCGGTCTGCACCAGGCTATCGGCCCACACTTGCAGGTGCTCGTGCGACTGCTGCAAGGCAAACAGGGTGCAGGCGTTGCCAAAGGCATCGAACTGCTGCTCCCGCCACGTGGGCTGCGGATAAATGAGCAGGTGGTGCGCCAGCACGCGCTGGCCGCTGTCGGTGAGCGGCTGCAAATGCGCCTTGTGCAAGGCTTGCACCACCGGCGATTGGTAGTGGTAGCGGGTCTTGTGGATGATGCGCAGCAGCATGGTGGGGGCTCGATCTGCACTAGAGCATCAGGCTCTGGCTGCTGCTGTCGGTGTGGCTGAAGTACCAGTCGCCCAGCCGATCAGATACGGCCAGCGCCTGGCTCTCACACGACTGCAACAACTGGCGCAGTGCAGGCTGGCTGCTGGCCGTAGCTGCATCATGGGGCACGAAGCCGGGCCTGAGGCCGGGCATGCTTTGGCTGCAGGCACCGGGCGCGGCCGCGCTGAGCGCGATCAGGTCCCAGCCGCTGGGGTCGGGCAGTTCGCGCAACAGCTGGCTGGCGCGCTGGCCATTCGATTCGGGCAGCTTGCTCAGGCGCGAACGCAAGGTCGAGAGCACCCAGGCCAGCGAACGCGGGTTGTCGCCGTGCGTGACCAGCATGTGCAACAAGGCCACCCAATCGCGCCGTTGCTGGTATTGGGCATGGAAGGTGATGGTGCTGTCAAACAAGGCCAGCACGGCTTCGAAGCCTTGGTCGTCGGCGATGCTGTCGGTGTCGATCGCGCTGCCCAGCGCGTGCGCCAGCGTGCTCAGGCGTTCGATGTGGCGCCCGATGCTGAGCATGCGCCAGCCGTCGTCGCGCACCATGCGGTCGGTCTGCGCTCCGGTGATGGCCGAGAGCAGTTCGCTGGCGTGTTGCAGCGCCTCGAGTGCGGCGGGGCTGGCCGAGTCGGCCTCGCAGGCCAGGCGCTGGTGGGCCTGGCTGAAGCCGGTTTCCACGCGCTCGATCAGGTTGCGCTGCTCTTGCGCCAGGCGCTCGCGCACATGGCTGGCGGTGTTGCGCAGGGCGCGCAGGGTGTAGCCCACGCTGTGGGCGCCCGAATCGGCCCCCAGCATGGCAATCACGGCGCGGGCAAATACGCGCGCCGACTGCTGCGCATTGGGCACGGCAGGCAGCACCAGGCCGTTGAATTTGGCGCAAACCGACAACCAGGCCAGCAATTGGGGCCGGATTTGCTCTTCGCTTTGCAGGCAGCGCAGGGTCAGGCTGGCCAGCCGCACGGCGTTGTCGGCGCGCTCGGTGTGGCGCCCGAGCCAGAACAGGTTTTCGGCCGAGCGGCTGGTGATGAGGCGTTTTTGCAGCGCCAGGCTCAGGGTGCTGGGCGCGCTTTGCAGCAGGCTGGTCTGGTCCACTTCGCCTTGGGTCAGCACCCAGCAGTCGGCGCTGCTGCTGCCGCGCTGCATCGGGGCCATGGCTTGCCAGCGCGGCCCTAGGCGCACCAGCCCGCCGGGCAGCACGCGCCAGGACCTGGCCCCGTCGGCGAGCGCAAACACGCGCAGCAGCGCCGGGCGGTGCATGATTTGCTTGCCGTGCCAGATGGGGTGTTGCGACAGCGGCAGGTGGCTTTGCAGGGTGTGCTCATCGGGGCGGCGCACGATGCGCCCGGCCAGTTGGTCCAGCCCGGAGGGGGTCAGGGTGGGGCCGAACACCGCCTCGTGGCCTGCGCCGTGGGGGTTGAAGGTGCTTTTGAGCACGCCCTGGCGCAGCCCCTGCAGCGCGCTGTGCCGGTGTTCGGCCTCACCGCACCACCAAGTGGGCAAGGAGGGCAGGGCCAGCGGCTGGCCCAGCAGGTGCTCGCTGATGGCGGGCAGGTAGCCCAGCAGCGCGCTCGATTCCAGCGGGGCCGAGCCGGGCGCGTTGGCCAGCAGCAAATGGCCCGCACGCAGCGCCTGCATCAGGCCCGGCACGCCCAAGTTGGAGTCGGGGCGCAGCTCGAGCGGGTCCAGCCATTGGTCGTCCAGGGTTTTGATCAGCACATCGATGGGCTCCAGCCCCTCGATGGTTTTGAGATACAGGCGCTGCTCGCGCACCGTCAGGTCGTTGCCCTCAACCAGGTTCAGCCCTAGGTAGCGCGCCAGGTAGGTGTGCTCAAAGTAGCTGCGGGTGTGGGGGCCGCCGGTGAGCAAGGCCATGCGCGCCTCGGTCCCGCGCGGCGAGAGCGTTTGCAAGCCCTGCATCAGCGCCTTGTAGCTGGCCGCTAGGCGCTGCACGCGCATGGAGGCAAAGGCTTGCGGGAACTGGCGCGCAATGGCGATGCGGTTTTCCAGCAGATAGCCCAAACCGGGCGGGGCCTGGGTGCGCTGCGACAACACCCACCAGCGCCCGTCGGGGCCGCGCGCCAAATCGAATGCGGTGATGTGCAGCCAGGTCTGCCCCAGCGCTTCTACCCCTTGCATGGCGCGCAGGTAGTCGGGGTGGCCCAGCGCCAGCGCCGGCGGCAGCAAGCCACGGCGCAGCAGTTCGCGTGCGCCGTAAAGGTCGGCCATGACGAGGTTGAGCAAGCGCGTGCGCTGCAGCACCCCGGTTTCGATCTGGCTCCAGTCTTGTGGGCTCACCAGCAGCGGAAACAGGTCGAGTGCCCACGGCCGCTGCGGGTTGTGCTCGTCGGCATGGACGTTGTAGCTCACGCCGTTGTCGCGCAACTGCTGCGCCAGGCTGTGCTGGCGCCGGTTCAGGTCGGCAAAGCCCTCGCTGCCCATGTGTTCGAAAAATTGCGCCCAGAGCGGATCCAGGCCATCCGGGCCGGGCTGCAGGCCGCGCAGCTCGTCGAAGTGGCCAGCGGGCACCGCTTGCGCCAAGGCCGCCGCCATGGCGCCGGCTGGGGCGTGGGTGGCTTGGGCGGGCGGGTTTCGATCGAGGGGGTGGGTCACGGGGTGGAGCAGGCGGTTCGACAGGTGCCCGCAGCGGGCTTGGGGACCTAGTATGGGGCTTATTTTCGCAGGTCGAGCGTAAACGGAAACTCGCGGCTGATGCGCGCGGGCTGCAACAGCAGCGGCCCCGGTGTGTGGTTAAAGGGCACAAAACGCGCCAGCCGACGGCTTTCGGCTTCGAAGGCGTTGACCGGCAAGGTGTCGTAGCTGCGCCCTCCGGGGTGTGTCACATGGTACTGGCAGCCGCCGATGGAGCGCTGCATCCAGGTGTCCACGATGTCGAAGCTCAGCGGTGCCTGCACGCCAATGGTCGGGTGCAGCGCCGAGGGGGGGTTCCAGGCCTTGAAGCGCACCCCGGCCACGTAGTCGCCCACCGTGCCGGTGGGGTGCAGCGGCAGGGTGTGGCCGTTGCAGGCGATCTGGTAGCGGCTGTCGTTGTGGCCGCGCAGGCGCACCTCGATGCGCTCCAGCGACGAATCCACGTAGCGCACGGTGCTGCCCGCGCCGCCTTCTTCGCCCATTACGTGCCAGGGTTCCAGTGCGTGGCGCAAAGTCAGCTCCAGGCCGCGGTGCTGCACCTGGCCTATGGAGGGGAAGCGAAACTCGAAGTGCGGCTCGAACCACTCGCGCTCGAAGCGGTAGCCAAATGCAGCCAGTTCGTCGAGCACGTCTTCAAAATCCAGGCGCACGAAGGTGGGCAGCATGAAGCGGTCGTGCAGTTCGGTACCCCAGCGGCTGAGCGGGCCGCTCCAAGGCTGTTGCCAAAAGCGCGCCACCAAAGCCCGCAGCAGCAGTTGCTGGGCCACGCTCATGCGCGCGTGCGGCGGCATCTCGAAAGCGCGCAGTTCCAGCAGCCCGAGGCGGCCGCTGGCGCTGTCGGGGCTAAAGAGCTTGTCGATGCAAAACTCGCTGCGGTGCGTGTTGCCGGTGACGTCGATGAGCAGGTTGCGCAGAATGCGGTCCACCGTCCAGGGGGACAGGTAGTCGGTGTGGCTGCCGCCCTTGGGGCTTGGGCCTGGCTTTGCTGCGCCAAGCGCCCGGATTTGCGCCAGCGCGATTTCGAGCTCGTAGAGCTGGTCGTTGCGCGCTTCGTCCACGCGCGGCGACTGGCTGGTCGGGCCGATGAACAAGCCGCTGAACAAATAGCTCAGGCTGGGGTGGTTGTGCCAATAGGCGAGCAGGCTGGCCAGCAGGTCGGGGCGGCGCAAAAAAGGCGAATCGGCCGCTGTGGCCCCGCCGAGCACGAAGTGGTTGCCGCCGCCGGTGCCGGTGTGGCTGCCGTCGGTCATGAATTTTTCGGCACACAGGTGGGTCTGGTGCGCCGCTTCGTAGAGGAACTCGGTGTGCTCGACCAGCTCGCCCCAGTTGTGCGCCGGGTGGATGTTGACCTCGATCACGCCCGGGTCGGGGGTGACTTGGAGTAGCTTGAGGCGGGCATCGCGCGGCGGCGGGTAGCCTTCGAGCACCACCCGCAGGCCCAGCTTGGCGGCCGTGGCTTCCACTGCGGCCAGCAGCTCCAGGTAGGGTTCGAGCTGCTCCAGCGGCGGCATGAACACATACAAATGCTGGCTCTGGCTGCCGTGGCTGGCTTCGCTGGCTGGCCCGTTGGCGCGCTGCGGGTCGCGGGCTTCAACGCACAGGGCGGTGCGCATCAGCCAGGCGGCCGATTCGCCGCGCTGCGGAATCCGCACCGGGCCGCCCGCTTGCTGCGTCGGGTGCGGCTGGCGCAATATCTGGGCGCTGGGCAGGGCCGGGCTGGGGGCTTGGGGGTCGGCTTCGGTGCGCGCCGGGCTGTCGGCCGCCGAGGCCCAAGGCAGCGCATCGAGCGGCAGCCGGTAGCCCATGGGCGAGTCGCCGGGTATGAGGTAGAGGCGCTGCTCGCGCAACAACCACGGCCCGCTGCGCCAGCGCCAGCGGCTCTGCGCAGACGCATCGCTCGCAGCCCCCGGTGCCGCGCCAGGCTTGCCGTCATCGGCTTGCAGCGGCAACACATAGCCCACCGGCGACTGCAAGCCTTGCCCGAAAACGCGGCGCAGGCGCGCGCGCTCGTGCTCGTCGTCGAGCTTGGAGTCAAAGGGGTCCACGTTGAGTGGCAACTGGCGTTCGCGCCACAGGTAGTACCAGGTGTCCTCAAAGCCGGGCCGGATGTGCTCGGTCGGCAAGCCCAGTTGCTGCGCCAGCGCCTCGATGAAGCGCTGTGCCTCGGCGGCGCCGTACTGCGCCGGCTCGCGTTCGTCGGCCAGCAGGGCGGGTTGCTGCCAGATCGCCTCGCCGTCGGCGCGCCAAAACAGCGACAGCGCCCAGCGTGGCAGTTGCTCACCGGGGTACCACTTGCCCTGGCCCAGGTGCAGGCAGCCGCCGGCCCCGTATTGCTGGCGCAGGCGGTGCAGCAGGTCGGTGGCATAAATGCGTTTGGTCGGGCCCAGCGCATCGGTGTTCCACTCGGGCGCATCGCGGTCGCGGGTGGCCACGAAGGTGGGCTCGCCGCCCATGGTCAGGCGCACATCGTGGGTGTGCAAGTCTTGCTCGACCTGCTCGCCCAGGGCGTTGATGGCGCTCCACTGCGCCTCGGTGTAGGGTTTGGTGACGCGCGCCGTTTCCAGGCTGCGCTGCACCTGCATGTGGTGCTGAAACTCGACCTCGCATTCATCGAGCGCACCTGAAATGGGGGCCGCGCTGGAGGGCTTGGGCGTGCAGGCCAGTGGGATGTGGCCCTCGCCCGCCAGCAAGCCCGAGGTCGGGTCGAGCCCGATCCAGCCCGCCCCCGGCAGATAGACCTCGCACCAAGCGTGCAGATCGGTGAAATCGGCCACGGGGCCGGCCGGGCCATCCACGGCCTTGACGTCGGGGCTGAGCTGGATCAGGTAGCCCGAAACGAAGCGCGCCGCCAGCCCCAGGTGGCGCAGCACCTGCACCAGCAGCCAACTGCTGTCGCGGCAGGAGCCGCTGCCCAGGCTCAGCGTTTGCTCGGGGCTCTGCACGCCGGGTTCGAGCCGGATGGTGTAGCGTATGTCGCCTTGCACTTTTTGGTTGAGGGCGACCAGAAAATCCAGTGTGCGCAGCGGCTGGCGCTCGATTGTGGCCAGGTAGGCTTGCAGCCGGGGTGTGGCCGCCGCATGCGCCAGGTAGGGTGCCAGTTCGGCGCGCAAGCCGCTGGGGTAGGCAAAGGGCACCTGCTCGGCATAGGGTTCGAGGAAAAAATCGAACGGGTTGTGCACCGCCATTTCCAGCAGCAGTTCAACCGTGACCTTGAACTCGCGCGTGGGCTCTTGAAACACCAGCCGGGCTTGGTAGTTGGCAAACGGGTCTTGCTGCCAGTTGATGAAGTGCGCGGCGGGCTCGATGCGCTGCGTGTAGGCCAGCACCTGGGTGCGACAGTGTGGGGCCGGACGCAAGCGCACCACCTGCGGGCCCAAGTTGATCAGGCGGTCGTAGCGGTAGTGCGTGGTGTGGCTGAGGGCAACTTGGATCGACATGGCGTGCTTTCGCTTGAGAGGTGCTGCGCAAGGGGCATCGCGGAGTGCGGCGCCCTAGAGCCATGCAAAGATTGCGCCAGCTTGTGCCCACGGCGTGCCAAGCTTGCGGCAGCGGCCGGGTAGCATGGGTTTTGGGGTTGGTGGCACGGCCTTTGCTTTAAGCACAGCAGGCGCGCCAACGGCGGCGGCGCCACCAAGGGGACCCAATGAACCGCACCCACACCTACGACGAGATGTACGCCAGCCTAGGGCAGGCGCGCGCGCATTGCCGCAGTTTCGACCGCTGGTTGCAAGAGCAGCCCCATGCCGCCATGGCCAGCCGGCGCGAGCAGGCCGAGCTCAACTTTCGCCGCCTGGGCATCACCTTCGCGGTTTATGGCGACCAGGACAAAGACGGCAGCGGCACCGAGCGCCTGATCCCCTTCGACCTCATTCCGCGCATCGTTCCGGCGCAGGAATGGCAGCGGCTGCAGGCCGGGCTGGTGCAGCGGGTGCAGGCGCTCAACCGCTTCATCCACGACATTTACCACGAGCAGGAAATCATCCGGGCCGGGCTGGTGCCGCGCGAGCAAATTGAGGGCAATGCACAGTTTCGCCCAGAAATGAAAGGCGTGGCGGTGCCCGGTGGCGTCTATGCCCACATTGCCGGCATCGACATCGTGCGCGCGCCGGTGCCGGGCGGCGCGGGCGAAGCCGAGTATTTTGTGCTCGAAGACAATTTGCGCGTACCCAGCGGCGTGAGCTATATGCTCGAAGACCGCAAAATGATGATGCGCTTGTTCCCTGAGCTATTCAGCCTGAACCGGGTGGCCCCGGTGGCGCATTACCCCGATTTGCTGCTCGAAACGCTGCGCGGCGTCTGCCCTGCGCACACCACCGAGCCCACCGTGGTGCTGCTCACTCCCGGCATGTACAACAGCGCCTATTTCGAGCATGCCTTTCTGGCGCAGCAAATGGGCATGGAGCTGGTTGAGGGCCAAGATTTGTTTGTGCGCAACGACTTCGTTTATATGCGCACCACCCAGGGCCCCAAGCGCGTCGATGTGATTTATCGCCGCGTCGATGACGATTTCCTCGACCCCAGCGCTTTTCGGCCCGATTCCACGCTGGGCTGCCCGGGCCTGCTGCGGGCCTGCCAAAAAGGCCATGTGGCGCTGTGCAATGCCATAGGCACGGGAGTGGCCGACGACAAATCGATTTACCCCTACGTGCCGGCCATGATCGAGTTTTATCTTGGGCAGCGCCCGATTTTGAGCAATGTGCCCACCTTTCAGGGGCGCAAGCCCGAGGATCTGGCCTACATTTTGGCCCATCTGGAGGAATTGGTGGTCAAAGAGGTGCACGGAGCGGGCGGCTACGGCATGTTGATTGGCCCGGCGGCCACGCGCGCCGAAATCGAGAACTTCCGCCAGGCGCTGCTCAAACGGCCCGACAACTACATCGCTCAGCCCACTTTGAGCTTGTCGAGTTGCCCGACCTTTGTAGAACAAGGCATTGCGCCGCGCCATGTGGATTTGCGCCCCTTTGTGCTCAGTGGCAAGGTGGTGCAGATGGTGCCCGGCGGCCTGACCCGGGTGGCACTCAAAGAGGGCTCGTTGGTGGTCAATTCCTCGCAAGGCGGGGGCACCAAAGACACCTGGGTGATGGAAAACTGAAGCAAAGGGGTACAATCATGCTGTCACGAACCGCCGATCATTTGTTCTGGATGTCGCGCTACACTGAGCGCGCCGAAAACATGGCACGCCTGCTCGATGTCAATTTTCAATCGGCGCTGCTGCCGCAATCAGCCGCCGCCGCGCAGCAGGGCTGGGAGGGCATGTTGCGCATTTGCGAGCTGCTTCCGGCCTATCAGGAACAATATGGCGAAGTGCAGCCCAAAGCGGTGCTGCAATTCATGGTGCGCGACCCCAACAACCCATCGAGCATTGTTTCGTGCCTGCGCTCGGCGCGCGAAAATGCGCGTGCGGTCCGGGGGGTGCTCACGACTGAGGTCTGGGAGACGCAAAACCAGACCTGGATCGAACTCAAGCGCATGTTGCAAAGCCAGACCATCGAGCAAGAACCGTGGGAGTTTTTTGAATGGGTCAAATTTCGCTCGCACCTTTCGCGTGGAGTGGCCATTGGAACCATGCTGCAAGACGAGGCCTTCCACTTTTTTCGCATAGGCACCTTTTTGGAGCGGGCCGACAATACGGCACGCCTGCTCGATGTGAAATTCCATGCCATTGAAAACCCATTTCCTTTGTTGCCAGAGGGGTTGGTGCGAGCGGCTCAAAGTCAAGGACCCGCCGAAGCCGGCAAAGAAGACGACGACAATCTGGATTTTTACCATTGGAGTGCGATTTTGCGCAGCGTCAGCGCCTTCGAGGTGTACCGCAAGGTGTATCGCGACGAAATCACACCGGAGCGGGTGGCCGAGCTGATGATCCTGCGCCCAGACATGCCGCGCAGCTTGCTGGCCTGCATGAATGAGGTGCTGAGCAATCTGCGCGCGGTGCGCAATGCCGGTTCGGGCGAAACCGAGCGCTTGGCCGGCAAACTGTGTACCAGCTTGCAGTTTGCGCGCATCGACGAAATTTTCAGCGGTGGTCTGCACGTTTTTTTGGTGCACTTTCTGGATCGGGTGAACCAGTTGGGCACGCGCATCAGCCAAAATTTTTTGCTGCCTGCGCCCATCCAGCAAGCCGAATAGGGGGTGGCGTGGAGCGGCACTGGCACTGCCATGGTGCGCTCGGCTGGGCCGCGCACCTTTTTGTGGCGCGAAGGCGGGCGCAGGGCGCCCCGCGCTGGCGCCCAATTCCCTGCATGGCCATCGGGCTTGGGGCCTGCACGGGCGCAGACTGAAGGGGGATGGCGCACACTTCAAGCCCATTGGGCAGCGGCCCACCCCCCGACGTGTCCATTGGGTTCACAATCAGGGTTTTCACGGGTTGGAGCCGGTGGCTGCAGGTCTTGATGCAAATTAACCATTTTTTCTTTGTTGTTGGCGGTGGACGTGGCTTGGGTGCGGCTGTTGTCGCGGCGTTGCTGGGCTTGGCCTTGTCGGGCTGTGCCTGGGCGCCGGCTGCAAGCGCTCCAGCGGCCGGCGTGTCGGTGACGCAGGCGCTGGGCACCCCGCTGGCCGCCGACTGGCGCAACCCTTGGCCTGAGGGGGCGGTGCCAGCCCAGGCACCAGAGCAAACCGCCCCAGCCTTGCCCGCCCCCGCGCAAGCCTATCCTGCCCCAGCCGAGCTCGCGCATTGGTGGCGCGCCTTCGACGACCCGGCCCTGAGCGCCCTCATCGAGCAGTCGCTGCAAGCGCACACCAGTGTGCGTGCGGCCGAGGCCGCGCTGCAGCAGGCGCGCGCGCTCAACGCCATCAGCCTAGCGGGGCAGGGGCCGCAACTGCAAGCCAGCGCCAGCGCCCAGCGCGCGCAGGCGGGGCAGGGCAGTGCGGCCAGCGCCTGGCGCGCCGGGCTTGATGCCAGTTGGGAGCTGGACTGGTTTGGTCAGCGCCGCATGGCCGAAGCGGCCACGGCGGCCGAGGTGCAAGCAGCCAGCGCACAATTCGGCCATGTGCGGGTGAGCCTAGCGGCCGAAGTGGCGCTCAACTACCTCGAATGGCGCGCCCTGCAGCAGCGCCTGGGCGTGGTGCAGCGGCGCCTGGCCTTGCAAGAGGAATTCGTGCAGATCGTGGGCTGGCGCGTGCAGGCCGGGCTGATGTCGGGGCAGGATTTGGAGCAGGCGCGCCTGAATCTGGCGCAACTGCGCGCCACCTTGCCCGAGTTGCAAGCCGGGCTCGGCCAAGCCGAAGCGGCGCTGGCGGTGCTGAGCGGCCGCCCGCCCCAAACCGCCCTGAATTTGCCCGCCAGCGGCATACCCGTGGCCGGGGCCGCACTGGCGCGCGCCATTCCCGCCGACACCTTGTTGCAGCGCCCCGACGTGCAACGTGCCCAGGCACGGTTGGCGGCAGCGCTGGCGCGCTCGGCGCAGGCCGATGCACAGCGCTGGCCCACCCTGGCCTTGGGCGGTACGCTGGACTGGCGCAGCCCGCGGGTGAGCGATTTGTTCGACGCGGGCGCGCTCACGCGCACGCTGCTGCTGCGCCTAGTTGCCAGCCTCTACGATGGCGGGGCCGCGCGCGCCCAGGTGCAGGTGCAGCAGGCGGCGGCCGAGCAGGTCCGCATCGAACTCGAAGCCGCGGTGCTGACGGCGCTGCGCGAAGTCGAGCACGCCCTGCTGGCGCTGCAAGCCAGCGAGCAGCGCTTGCAAAACCTGACCCAGGCCGCCGAGGCAGCAGCCGAGGTGGAGGCGCTGGCGCTGCTGCGCCTGACCAGCGGCCTGATCGACTACCGCATCTGGCTCGATGCCCGCCACAACCTGCTCACCGCCCAGATCGAATTGGCCAACGCCCGCGCCGCCTGGAGCGCCGACCACGTGCGCCTGGTCAAGGCGCTCGGCGGTGGCTGGAACGCTGCCGATGTGCAAGCCGCACGACCCCAGAACGACAACACGCCATGAGCCCTGCAGACCCTTCATCTTCCCCATCGGCTGCGGCCTTGCTGAGCGCCGCCACCCCAGCGCGCCGCTGGTGGCGCCGCCCGCGCCTGTGGGTGGCGCTGGCCGTTTTGGGGCTGGCGCTGCTGGCGTGGTGGTTTTGGAGCGCAGCCCAGCAACGCCAGGCCGCCCCGGTGTACCAAACCGAGCCGCTGCTGCGCGGCACCTTAACCCGCAGCGTGACCGCCAACGGCACTTTGCAGCCGGTGCGCGCGGTCAACATCGGCAGCGAGCTCTCGGGCACGGTGCGCGCGGTGCACGTGGACATCAACGACCCGGTGCGCCGCGGCCAGGTGCTGATCGAGCTGGACACCGAACGGCTGCAAGACCAGGTGCGCCACGGCCGCGCCGCGCTGGCGGGGGCGCAGGCCCAGGTGGCGCTGGCGCAAGCCAGCCAACTCGAAGCCGAAGCCACGCTGCGCGAAGCGCAGGCGCAACTGGCGCGGCTGCAAGAGGTGCAGCGCCTCTCGGGCGGCAAGGTGCCCTCGGCGGCCGAGCTCGACACCGCGCGCGCCGCCGCCGAACGCGCTCAAGCGGCACAGGAGCGCAACCGCGCCAACGTGCTCAACGCGCAAGCGGGGGTGGAGCAGGCGCGGGCTAATCTGTCCAGCCACGAAACCAATCTGGCCAAGGCCTCGATCCGCTCGCCCATCGACGGCGTGGTGCTGGCGCGCTCGGTCGATCCGGGCAATGCCGTGGCCGCCTCCTTGCAAGCCGTCACCTTGCTGCAACTGGCCCAGGACTTGCGCCAGTTGGAGCTGCAAGTCAGCGTCGATGAGGCCGATATCGGCGTCGTGAGCGCGGGCCAGCCCGCCACCTTCACGGTCAGCAGCCAACCGGCGCGGCGCTTTGCCGGCCAAGTCAGCCGCGTGGCTTTCGGGGCCACGCGAGCCGACAACGTGGTCACCTACACCACCACCATTCGGGTGGAAAACCAAGACCTGAGCCTGCGCCCCGGCATGACGGCCACGGCCAGCATCGTGGCGGTGCAGCGCGACAACGTGTTGTTGGTGCCCAATGCGGCCTTGCGCTTTCTGCCCGCCGCCACGGCCGGGGCAGCGCCTAGTGGCGGGGTGCTGGCCAGTTTCTTGCCGCGCCTGCCCGCAGCGCCGCCACGCGCAGCGCGCGTCGATTCGCGCCCCGGCCAGCGCCAGATATGGGTGCTGCAAGACGGCCAACCGGTGCCGCTGCAAGTGAGCACCGGCATCACCGACGGCCGCCAGACCGAGGTCTCGGGCGAGGGCGTGGTCGAGGGCCTGGCCGTGATCGTCAGCCAAGGCCGCGCCGGCGCAGCAAGGCCATGAACCCGGCCGCGCCACCCCAGCCGGTGCAAACCGGCGCAGCAGCCGCAGCCGCAGCCGCAGCACCCGCCCCCGCCCCCGCCCCGTCGCCCCTAATCGAGCTGCGCGGCGTGAGCAAGGTCTATGGTCAGGGCCAGACCGCCTTTTTGGCCCTCAAAGGGGTGGATTTGCAGATTGCCGCCGGTGAGTTCGTGGCCATCATGGGCCCCAGCGGCAGCGGCAAATCGACCGCCATGAATTTGCTCGGTTGCCTCGATACCGCCAGCGCGGGCGAGTACCGCTTTCGCGGCGTGCCCTTGCAGGGCTTGCAGCGCGACGAGCTGGCGCTGCTGCGGCGCCAGTATTTTGGCTTTGTGTTTCAGGGGTTTTACCTGCTGGCGCGCACCACCGCGCTGGAAAACGTGGAGCTGCCGCTGGTCTACCGCGGCCTGCCAGCCAAGCAGCGCCATGCTGCCGCCCGCGCCGCGCTCGATGCCGTGGGCCTGAGCCCCTGGGCGCATCACACCCCGGCCGAGCTTTCGGGCGGGCAGCAGCAGCGGGTGGCGATCGCGCGCGCCATCGTCACCGAACCGCAGGTGCTGCTGGCCGACGAGCCCACCGGCAACCTCGACAGCCAGCGCAGCCACGAGATCATGGCCCTGATCCAGTCCCTGAGCCGCGAGCGCGGCCTGACCGTGCTGATGGTCACGCACGAGGCCGACATCGCCGCCTACGCCAGCCGCTTGGTGCGCTTTGTCGATGGGCGGGTGGCCAGCGACCAACCCAACTCCAGCCCGGTGGTGCCAGCACCCACACCCGCTGCCACCCCCGCCGCTGCCGTTTGACATGCTGCTCAACGCCCTCATCCTTGCCCTGCGCTCGATTCGGCGCAACCTGCTGCGCTCCTTTCTCACCATTTTGGGGGTCGTGATTGGGGTGGCGGCGGTGATTACCATGGTCACGGTGGGCAACGGGGCCACGCTGGCCATCCAGACGCAAATTCAGGGTCTGGGCACCAATTTGCTGCAGGTGCGTCCGGGCCAGCGCATGGGGCCGGCCGGGGCGGGTCAGGCGGCACCGGCCTTTACAGCGGCCGACGCCCAAGCCATATTCGAGCAGGTGCCGGGCGTGCTCGCCACTGCCCCAGAAGCGCGCAGCGGCGCCACGGTGGTGGCCAATGGCCGCAACTGGTCCACCCAAGTGATCGGCAGCAGCCAAGACTGGCTCTTCACCGGCAACTGGCGCCTGACCGAAGGCCGCCCTTTTAGCGAGGAGGAGCAACGCGCCGGCGCAGCCGTGTGCCTGATCGGCGAGACGGTGCGGCGCGAGCTCTTTGGACCGAATCCGGCCCTTGGTGCCATGCTGCGCGTGCGCCAGATGCCGTGCGAAGTGGTCGGGGTGCTGGCGGCCAAGGGGCAGGGCGCGTTTGGCAACGACCAGGACGACCTGGTGCACATGCCGCTCAACACCTTTCAGCGCCGCATCGTGGGCCACACCCGCATCGGCGTTTTGCAGGTGTCGATGCAAGACGGCGTCGAAACCGCCACGGTGCGCGCTGGTATCGTGCAACTGCTGCGCGAGCGGCGCAACCTAAGCGAGACCGACGAAGACAACTTCAACGTGCTCGACACCCGGCAACTGGCCCAGACCCTCTCGGGCACCACCCGCATCATGACGCTGCTGCTGGGTGCGGTGGCGGCGGTGAGCCTGATTGTGGGCGGCATCGGCATCATGAACATCATGCTGGTGAGCGTGACCGAGCGCACGCGCGAAATCGGGCTGCGGCTGGCCATCGGGGCGCGTGAGCGCGAGGTGCTGTTGCAATTTTTGATCGAGGCGGTGGTGCTGGCGGCCATAGGCGGCCTGATTGGCATGACGCTGGCGCTGGGGGCCAGCATCGGGCTGTCGGCGCTGATGAGCGTGCCCTTTGTGTTCGACCCCGGCATCAACGCGCTCGCCTTTGCCTTCTCGGCCGGCATCGGGGTGCTGTTTGGTTATTTTCCGGCGCAGCGTGCGGCGCGGCTAAACCCGATCGAGGCACTGCGCCACGAGTGACAGGGGCCTAGCCGCCGCTCAGCGCACGGGGGCGGCGGCAAAGGGTGAGCCGCGCAAGCGCTGCCCGGCCTCAATGCCGCGCTGGGAAAACCAGCTTTGGTGCATTTCCAGCACAAATCGCACCGGCTCGGCCGAGCAATGCGAGCGCTCCGAGAGCGGCTGCATATCCACCAGGTTGACGATGCGGCCGTCGTCGGCCACAAAGGCGGCGGTCAGGGGCAAAAAGGTGTTTTTCATCCAGAAGCACTGGATCGCCGGGGTTTCGAACACAAACCACATGCCCTCGTTGGCGGGCATGGTGCGGCGCCACATCAGGCCGGTGTTGCGTTGCGCCGGGGTGCTGGCCACTTGCACCGTGATCAGGTGCAAGCCGGCTTGCAGTTGCAGGCGCGGCAAATCCAGTTGCGGCACGCCCTCCCGCGGCTGCGTCTGCTGCTGCGGGGCTTCGGGCGGCGGCTGCCGGGCTTGCGCAGCGCTGGTCAGCCCCAGCCCGATGGCCAGCCCACACAGCGGCACAAACCGCAACGCAGCGGCAGAGAAAAGCCAAGCCAAGGGTTTAAACATGCGGTTTGTCAGGTCTGTGCAGGAATGAAGGTTAAAATTTTCACACAGCTTAAGTTAAGCCGTTGTCGCAAATGCCAGCAGGGGCTCTATGTGTGCCCGATCTTGCGCTCAACAGCCCACTAGCCCAGTCGCTCAGTTTTTCCATTCGGAGACCCATCCTTCATGTACCAGCATATCAAAGTGCCTGCCCAAGGCCAGAAAATCACGGTTAACGCCGATTTTTCGCTCAACGTCCCCGACCAGCCCATCATCCCCTACATCGAAGGCGACGGCACCGGTTTCGACATCACCCCGGTGATGCTCAAGGTGGTGGATGCCGCAGTGGCCAAGGCCTACGGTGGCAAGCGCCAGATCCACTGGATGGAGGTCTATGCCGGCGAGAAATCGACCCAGGTCTATGGCCCCGACGTCTGGCTGCCCGAAGAAACCCTGGCGGTGCTCAAAGATTACGTGGTCTCGATCAAGGGCCCGCTCACCACGCCCGTCGGCGGCGGCATCCGCAGCCTCAACGTGGCGCTGCGCCAAGAGCTCGACCTCTACGTCTGCCTGCGCCCGGTGCAGTACTTCAAGGGCGTGCCCTCGCCGGTGAAAGAGCCGGAAAAAATCAATATGGTGATCTTCCGTGAAAACTCCGAAGACATCTACGCCGGCATCGAGTACGAGGCGCAGTCGCCCAAGGCGCAAAAGCTGATCAAGTTCCTGCAAGAGGAACTCGGCGCCACCAAAATCCGCTTCCCCGCCACCTCCGGCATCGGCATCAAGCCGGTCTCGAGCGAGGGCACCGAGCGCCTGATGCGCAAGGCCATTCAGTACGCCATCGACAACGACAAGCCCAGCGTGACCATCGTACACAAGGGCAACATCATGAAGTACACCGAGGGCGGTTTCCGCGACTGGTCCTACGCCCTGGCGCAGCGCGAGTTCGGTGCCGAGCTGATCGACGGCGGCCCGTGGTGCAAGTTCAAGAACCCCAAAACCGGGCGCGACATCGTCATCAAAGACTCGATCGCCGACGCCTTCTTGCAGCAAATCCTGCTGCGCCCGGCCGAATACTCGGTCATCGCCACGCTCAACCTCAACGGCGACTACATCTCCGACGCGCTGGCGGCGCAGGTGGGCGGCATCGGCATCGCGCCCGGCGCCAACCTGAGCGACTCGATCGCCTGCTTCGAGGCCACGCACGGCACCGCGCCCAAGTACGCCGGCAAAGACTACGTCAACCCGGGCTCCGAAATCCTTTCGGCCGAGATGATGCTGCGCCACATGGGCTGGACCGAAGCCGCCGACCTGATCATCAGTTCGATGGAAAAAGCCATCCAGTCCAAGCGCGTGACCTACGACTTTGCGCGCCTGATGCAGGGCGCCGAGCAGGTCAGCTGCTCCGGCTTTGGCCAGGTGATGATCGAGCAGATGTGATCACACGGCAGCGGGCTCGCGCTTGAGCCCTGCCTGACCCAACCCCGGCCCGCGAGGGTGCGGGGTTTTTCTTTGGCCGGTCCACTCTCGCTAAAATGGCCCCATGCCCAAACAACCCGATCTGAGCCCCCAGTTGCCCTCGGGCGACGCCGCTGCGGTGCTGGAGCGGCGCCGCCAGCGCGTGCGCCCGCCCAAGCGCTACCAAGTGCTGCTGCTCAATGACGACTTCACCCCGATGGAGTTCGTGGTGCAGGTGCTGCAGGAGTTTTTCAACAAAGACCGCGAGAGCGCGACCCAGATCATGCTCAAAATCCACCTCGAAGGCCGGGGGCTGTGCGGGGTCTACAGCCGCGACATCGCCCAAACCAAGGTCGATCAGGTGCTGCAAGCCGCCGCGCACCACGGGCACCCGCTGCAATGTGTGAGTGAGCCCATTGAATAAGGGCGCATTTGCCCCAATTGCTGCACACCGATCCGCAAATCGCGGTAAATTAGAGGCTCGCTTGAAGGAAACGCACCATGATCGCCCAAGAACTTGAAGTCAGCTTGCACATGGCCTTCGTGGAAGCGCGCCAGCAACGCCACGAATTCATCACCGTCGAGCACCTGCTGCTGGCCGTGCTCGACAACCCCAGCGCTGCCGATGTGCTGCGCGCCTGTTCGGCCAAAATCGACGAATTGCGCAAGTCGCTCACGCACTTCATCAAAGACAACACGCCCCAAGTGGCCGGAGCGGACGAGGTGGACACCCAGCCCACGCTGGGTTTTCAGCGCGTGATCCAGCGCGCCATCATGCACGTGCAGAGCACCGGCAACGGCAAGAAGGAAGTCACCGGGGCCAATGTGCTGGTGGCGATTTTTGGCGAGAAAGACTCGCACGCCGTGTACTACCTGCACCAACAGGGCGTAAGCCGGCTCGACGTGGTCAATTACATCGCGCACGGTATCAAAAAGTCCGACCCGCCTGAGCCGACCAAGCCGGCTGAGGGCGGTGGCGCGGCCGACAACGAGGAGGCCAGCAGCGAGAGCAAGGCCCCCGAGAAAGCCTCGCCGCTGGAGCAGTTCACGCAAAACCTCAACGTGCTGGCGCGCGATGGCAAGATCGACCCCCTGATCGGGCGCGACTACGAAGTCGAGCGCGTGATCCAGATTTTGTGCCGCCGGCGCAAAAACAACCCGCTGCTGGTGGGCGAGGCCGGGGTGGGCAAAACCGCGATTGCCGAGGGTTTGGCTTGGCGCATCGTGCAAAAAGAAGTGCCCGAGGTGCTGGCCGAAGCCACCGTGTACTCGCTCGACATGGGTGCGCTGCTGGCGGGTACCAAGTACCGGGGCGATTTCGAGCAGCGCTTGAAGGGCGTGCTCAAGTCGCTCAAAGACAAGCCGAATGCGATTTTGTTCATCGACGAAATCCACACCCTGATCGGGGCCGGTGCGGCCTCGGGCGGCACGCTCGATGCCTCCAACCTGCTCAAGCCCGCGCTCTCCAGCGGCGTGCTCAAGTGCATTGGGGCCACCACCTTCACCGAGTACCGTGGCATTTTCGAGAAAGATGCCGCCCTTAGCCGCCGCTTCCAGAAGGTTGACGTGGTCGAGCCCACGGTGGCGCAAACCATCGACATCCTCAAGGGCCTCAAGAGCCGCTTCGAAGAGCACCACAGCGTCAAGTACGCAGCGGCGGCGCTGCAGGCGGCGGCCGAGCTGTCGGCCAAGTACATCAACGACCGGCACCTGCCCGACAAGGCCATCGACGTGATCGACGAGGCCGGTGCGGCGCAGCGCATCCTCACCCCCTCCAAGCGCAAGAAAACCATCGGCAAGGCCGAGGTCGAAGAGATCGTCGCCAAAATCGCCCGCATCCCGCCGGCCAGCGTCAGCAGCGACGACCGCGGCAAGCTGCAAACCCTCGAGCGCGACCTCAAGGCGGTGGTGTTTGGCCAAGACAAGGCGCTCGAGCTGCTGGCGGCCAGCGTGAAAATGGCGCGCTCGGGCCTGGGCAAGCCCGACAAACCCATCGGGGCCTTTTTGTTCAGCGGCCCGACCGGGGTCGGCAAGACCGAGGCCGCCAAGCAACTGGCCTACATATTGGGCATCGAGCTGATCCGCTTTGACATGTCCGAGTACATGGAGCGCCACGCGGTCAGCCGCCTGATCGGCGCACCACCGGGCTATGTGGGCTTTGACCAGGGCGGCCTGCTCACCGAGGCCATCACCAAAAAGCCGCACTGCGTGCTGCTGCTCGACGAGATCGAAAAAGCGCACCCCGATATTTTCAACGTGCTGCTGCAGGTGATGGACCACGGCGCCCTGACCGACAACAACGGGCGCAAGGCGGATTTCCGCAACGTGATCGTGATCATGACCACCAACGCCGGCGCCGAGACCATGAACAAGGCGGCGATTGGTTTCACCAACGTGCGCCAGGCTGGCGACGAAATGGCCGACATCAAGCGCCTGTTCACGCCCGAGTTTCGCAACCGGCTCGACGCCATCGTGGGCTTCAAGGCGCTCGACGAGTTGGTCATCATGCGCGTGGTCGACAAGTTCCTGCTGCAACTGGAGCAGCAACTGGCCGAGAAAAAGGTCGACGTCAGCTTCAGCGACGCCTTGCGCAAGCACTTGGCCGTCAAAGGCTTTGATCCGCTCATGGGCGCACGCCCGATGCAGCGCCTGATCCAAGACACCATCCGGCGCTCGCTCGCCGATGAGCTGCTGTTTGGCCGCCTGACCGACGGCGGGCGGCTGGAGGTGGACATCGACACCAGCAACCCAGACAAGCCCGAGGTCAAGCTCGACATCCAGCCGCTCTCCAAGAAAGACCGGCATGCCCGCGCCGAACCGGCCGAGCCGGAAGAGGCTACGGCCGATTGAGGTTTGGATTGAGGTTCAGCCCAGCGGCCAGGTCAGTATCTGGCCGCTGGTCACGGCCACCAGCACGTGGCGCGTCGCGGCATCAAAGCCGATGTCGAGCACACCCAAGCGCTCGGTGCGGTCGGTCAGCGAGCGCGGCAGTTGCCACGTTTGCCGGGCCTGCCCGCTGGCCACCGTCCACAGGCTGATCTGGCCGTTGGCGGCTGCAGTGAGCAGCAGCGCGCCATCGGCCGAAAAACGGGCTTTGCTGAAGCCGCCGCGCACCGCCCCCACGGCCGGGTGCAGCACGGTGTTCTGGCTCAGGTCCCAGATTCGCCCCGGGCCGTGCGCCGGGCCGGCAAACAGCAGCCGCTGGTCGGGCGAGAACACGGCGGTGGTCACCGGGGCCTCAAACTTCCAGGTGATGAAGGCCGCTCCCTGCTCCAAGTTCCAAGCGCGCAACAGGCCGTCGTCGGCCCCGGTCACGCCCATGGCCGCATCGGCGCTGATGTCCACGGCGCGCACCGCCTCGGCGTGCGGGATGATCACCGGCAGCCGCACGTTGTGCCCGTCGAGCAGCCAGGCTTCGCGCGAAGTCAGGCCGGCCAGTATGCGCCGCCCTTGCTTGGAAACCGCCACGCTGCGCACCCCCGCCTGCGCACTCCAGTGCCCCAGCACGCGGCCGTTGCTCAAATCCCAATGCACCAAGTTGTGGCGTTCGGCTGTGACGCCGCGCGCGCCATCGGGCGAAAAAGCGCTGGCAAAGACCTGCGCCCGCTCTTGCTCGGCGTGGCTTAAGGTGGCCAGGCGTTGTTGGGTGCGCCAGTTCCACAGCCCGGCGCCTTGCTGCACCGAACCCACCAGCGCCTGCTCGCCGTTGGGGCTCAGGCGCAGCGACAACACCCCGCCGTAGCCCAGCGCCACGGTTTCAGCGGGGGGCTCGGCGCAGCCGCTCAAGGCCAGCAGGCCGCCTAGGCCACCCAGAGCGGCGACGGAGCTGCGCAGCACCTGCCTGCGGGAGGGGTGCCAAACGGGGGGCTGCGCCAAGGCGGCGGGGTGCAAAAGGGGCTTCATGGCGTGGCGGACAGGCGCTGGCAGTCGATGGGCGGGCGTTGGTTAAGGCGAATCTGTAGGCTGCTGGCACCCAGCCGCACCTCCAGGCCGGGCTGGGTAAAAGTGGCGGCGCTGCCCGGCGCCGGGTGCAGCTCGTGATTGCGTCCGTCGCGCACCAGCACCGCCACGCCTTGCTGGGGGAAATAGCGCCACTCGACGCGCTGGCCGTCGGCGCAGGCATAGTGGGCGCGTTGCATGGGGGTGGGGGGGATGGGGGCGGCCTCGGTGGGGGTGTGGGCGGCGGGGGGATCGGGTGCGGGGCTGGCCGGTGCAGGCGGTGTTGCGGGCGCCTGCGCGGGCGGCGCCCGCTCGCAAGCGGCCAAGGCCAGAGCCAAGGCAAATGGGGCGAGCAGGTGCAGTGGGGCAGGGTGCGGCATGGCCCCACCAGCATAACCCATAGTGCCGCGGCCACGCCTTAGCTGGGCAGCAAAAAGTGCTTCGTGCACTGGAGCGCCCTACAATCCAATCCATGGCGCACCCCCACGACACGGGCTACAAATTCCTGTTCTCGCACGCCGAGCTGGTGCGCGAGCTGCTCGAAGTCTTTGCCCCGCCGGGGGTGAGCGAACTGCTCGAATACGACACCCTGAAGCGCGAAAACGCCAGCTTCGTCACCCCCGCCATGAAGCAGCGCGAAGACGACGTGGTCTGGTCCGTCAAGCTCAGCGGTCAGCGCATCTACTTGTATTTGCTGCTTGAATTCCAGTCCCGCATCGACCGCGCCATGCCGGTGCGCATGCTGCAGTACGTGGCCGCCCTTTACGACCACTTGCTGCGCAGCAAAGCCATCAAGCTCAAAGACGGCCTGCCCCCGGTGCTGCCGATCGTCCTCTACAATGGTGACAAGCGTTGGCTTCACAGCCCCGAAGTGTTCGACCTTATCCAGCCACACCCGGCCGTGCTGAGCGCCTTTCAGCCTAGGCTCAAATTCTGGCTGCTCGACGAAGGGCAATTTAGCCCCGCATACCTGCTCGGCTTGCAGCGCGTCATGGCCGCGCTCTTTCTGGTCGAGCGCGCAGCCGGGAGCCTAGAAGATGTCAAGCTAGCCATACGCCACTTTGGCCAGACGGTGGCCCGATCACCGCGCAAGGCACTTATCGACCAGGCGCTGATCGAATGGCTGCGCCACCGCAGCGGCCACACCTTGCCCCAACTGTCCGAACTGGCCCAA
>NZ_BAWN01000019.1 GCF_000696225.1 Serpentinimonas barnesii
GCAGGCGGCCTCGATCTCGGGGCTCTTGCAGCCGAGCCGGTACATATTGGCGGTGGGGCCGCCGAGGTCGCTGATGACGCCGGTAAAGCCCGTGACCTGGTCGCGGATCTGCTCGACTTCGCGCACGATCGAGTCTTCGGAGCGGCTCTGGATGATGCGGCCTTCGTGCTCGGTGATGGAGCAAAAGCTGCACCCGCCAAAACAGCCGCGCATGATGTTGACGCTGAAGCGGATCATCTCCCAAGCCGGGATTTTGGTGGGCCCGTCGTGGCGGCCGTGTTCGTCGGCGTAGCGCGGGTGCGGGCTGCGCGCATAGGGCAGGTCGAACACCCAGTCCATTTCGGCGCTGCTCAAGGGGATGGGCGGCGGGTTGATCCAGACCTCGCGCGCCGTGGCCCCGCTGCCGTGCGCCTGCACCAGCGCACGCGCGTTGCCGGGGTTGGTTTCCAGGTGCAGCACGCGGCTAGCATGGGCGTAGAGCACCGGGTCGGCGCGCACCTGCTCGTAGCTGGGCAGGCGGATCACGGTGCGCTCGCGCTCCGGTGCGGCGGCCTTGGCGCGCTGGGCCAGCGGGGGGTGAAAGGCGATGGGTTTGACCTGCACCTGCACCGTTCGCCCTGAGCTTGGCCCGTCCTGAGCTTGTCGAAGGATCGAAGGGCTCGCAAGGGCTTCGACTGGCTCAGCCCGAACGGGGGCAGGAGTTTCGACTGGCTCAGCCCGAACGGGGGCAAGGGTTTCGACTGGCTCAGCCCGAACGGATGCTTCTTCTTTAGAAACGGATGCTTCTTCTTTGGAACAGCTCGCACCCTGCGCCTGCGCCTGCTCGCTGGTGCTTAGGTAGGGACTCAGGTGCGCTTGCACGCGGCCGGGGCGATCGACTTCGGTCGAATCGAGCTCGACCCAGCCCGGTGCGCTGCTGCGGCGCACGAAGGCGGTGCCGCGCACATCGGTGATCTGCTGCACCGGCTCGCGCCGCGCCAGCCGGTGCGCGATCTCGACGATGGCGCGCTCGGCGTTGCCGTAGAGCAGCAGGTCGCACTTGGCGTCGACCACGATCGAACGCCGCACCTGGTCGCTCCAGTAGTCGTAGTGGGCGATGCGGCGCAGCGAGCCTTCGATGCCGCCGAGCACGATCGGTACCTCCTTAAAGGCTTCGCGGCAGCGCTGGCTATAGACGATGGCGGCGCGGTCTGGGCGCTTGCCGCCCTGGTTGCCGGGGGTGTAGGCGTCGTCGGAGCGGATTTTGCGATCGGCCGTGTAGCGGTTGATCATCGAATCCATATTGCCCGAGGTCACGCCCCAAAACAAATTGGGCCGCCCCAGCACCTTGAAGGGCTCGGCGCTGTGCCAGTCGGGCTGGGCGATGATGCCCACGCGAAAGCCCTGCGCTTCCAGCACGCGCCCGATCACGGCCATACCAAAGCTGGGGTGATCGACGTAGGCGTCGCCGGTGACCAGCACCACGTCGCAACTGTCCCAGCCCAGCCGCTCCATTTCGGCGCGGCTGGTGGGCAAAAAGGGCGCCACGCCCAAGCGCTTGGCCCAGTAGGGTTTGAAACTGGGCAGCGGCTTGGCCGGGCGCGGAAAAAAGGAAACGTCGGGGTAGGTGGCGCTGCTCATGGCTTAGGTCGCAAGACAAGGCTGCGAGGCTGTGGGGGCGTGGGTGGGCTGCAAGGCGTGCTGCGCCCGCCGCCAGACCTCGCGCGCGGGCAGGCCTTTAAGGCGGTGGTCGCTCCAGACCTGGCGCCAGCGCCGGGCCCCGCTCTGGCCGTGGCGCAGGCCCAGCAGATGCCGCGCCACCGCGTACCAGTGTGTGCCTTCTTGCGCGGCTTGGCGTTCCATGTAGTCCACCATGGCCGCCTCCACCGCGTCGGGGTTTGAATCGAAGGGCGCGGCGGCATAAAAGATTTCATCCCAGTGGCTCAAATCCCAGGGCTGGTGGTAGGCCGCCCGCCCCACCATCACGCCATCGAGGTGCTGCAACTGCTCGGCCATCTGCTGCGCGGTCTGCAAGCCGCCGTTGAGCACCAGCGTGAGGGCCGGAAAATCGCGCTTGAGTTGCTGCACCACCTCGTAGCGCAGCGGCGGCACTTCGCGGTTTTCTTTGGGGCTCAGGCCCTGCAACCATGCGCTGCGCGCATGCACGATGAACACCGTGCAGCCCGCTTCGGCTACGGTGCCCACAAAGTCGCGCACAAAGCCATAGCTTTGTTCTTGGTCCAAGCCGATGCGGTGCTTGACCGTGACCGGGATGTCCACCGCCGCCCGCATGGCGCGCACGCAATCGGCCACGCGCTGCGGCTCGGCCATCAGGCAGGCCCCAAAGGCGCCGCGCTGCACGCGCGGGCTCGGGCAGCCGCAGTTGAGGTTGATTTCGTCGTAGCCCCACTGCTGCCCCAAGCGCGCACACTGGGCCAGATCGGCCGGCTCGCTGCCGCCCAGTTGCAAGGCCAGCGGGTGCTCGGCGGCATCGAAGACCAGGTGGCGGCGCACATCGCCATGCAGCAAGGCGCCGGTGGTCACCATCTCGGTGTAAAGGCGGGCGCGGCGCGTGAGCAGGCGGTGCAGGGTGCGGCAGTGCCGGTCGGTCCAGTCGAGCATCGGGGCCACGCAGACGCGCCAGTCGGGTGCGCGCGGCAAAGCGGTGGCAGACGGGTGGACAGGACCAGACATAGCAGCGTAGCGTGAAAAATGTATCGATCCCGATTACAGCATGCCCAAGCAGAAGGCGCAGCACCCAAGGTGCAAAGGCCCGCCCGGTGGTATGCTTGACCCGAATAGGTACATACCATTATGGACAACGGAACTCTTTTGGCGTCGGTGGACATGGGCTCGAACAGCTTTAGGCTGGAGATCGGCCGCTACCACTCGGGGCACGTGGAACGGGTCGAATACCTCAAAGACCCGGTGCGGTTGGGGGCCGGGCTCGATGAGTACAAAAACCTGAGTCCCACAGCGATGGAACGCGGCTGGGAGTGTTTGGCGCGTTTTGGTGAACGCCTGCAGGGCTTCAAAAAGACCCAGGTGCGCGCGGTCGCCACCCAGACCCTGCGCGAAGCGCGCAACCGCGACGATTTTTTGCGCAAGGCGCAGTTGGTGCTGGGTTTTCCGATCGATGTGATCTCGGGCCACGAAGAGGCGCGCCTGATTTACCAAGGGGCCTCGCACCTGCTGCCGCAGTCGGACGAACGGCGGCTGGTGATCGACATTGGCGGGCGCTCGACCGAAATCATCCTCGGCCAAGGCCAAGAGCCCTTGCGCATGGAATCGTACCGGCTGGGCTCGGTGTCGTGGACGCAGCGCTATTTTGCGCGTGGCCAATTCACCGCGCCCATGTTGCGCACCGCCGTCATCGCCGCCAAGGCGGTGCTGGACGAGGCGCTGGAGACCTTTCCCAAACCCGAATGGCAAGTGGCTTACGGCTCCTCGGGCAGCGCCGGGGCGGTGTGCGAGATTTTGGCCCTCAACGGCTTCGAGCCCGATGTCATCAGCCGCGCCGGGCTGGACTGGCTCAGCGAGCGCCTGCTGCGCGTCGGCCAAGTCAACGAGCTGCGCCTAGAGGGCTTGCGCGACGACCGCCGCCCGGTGCTGTGTGGCGGCTTGAGCGTGCTGCACGCGCTGTTCGAGTTGTTCGACCTGCAGGCGCTGCACCGCTCCTACGGCGCGCTGCGCCAGGGTGCGCTGTTCGACCTGATCGACCGCGAGAGCGACCAGACCGACATCCGCGAGCGCACCGTGCGCTGGCTGGGTGAGCGCTACGCCACCGACCAGGCACAGGCCAAACGCGTGGCGGCGCTGGCGGTGGGGCTGTTTGCGCAAGTGGCCGAAGAAGACCCGCTCAACGGCCGCTACTCGCGCAAGCTCGATTGGGCAGCGCGCCTGCACGAGATCGGCACCCACATTTCGCACAGCGCCGCCTACCGCCACGGAGCCTATATTTTGGATCATGTGGATGCGCCGGGCTTTTCGCTGCCCGAGTTGCACCGCATGAGCCGCCTGGTGCTGGGCCAGCGCGGCAAGCTGCGCAAGGTCGAGGCCGAGCTGCAAGAAGAGCTGTTTGCCAAGCAACTGATGTGCCTGCGCTTGGCGGTGCTGCTGTGCCACGCCCGCACCGACCCCGACACCGCCGCCTTGCGACTGGGATACAAGGCGGGCCGCTTCAAGTTCAGTGCGGTGCCGGGCTGGGCAAAGCTGCACCCGCAATCGGCTTGGCTGCTGGAAGAAGAGGCGCAGATGTGGCAAAAAACGCACTGGGCGCTGGAGCTGGACCTGCGCTGAGCGCCGCCGCAGGCGCCAGGCAACGCGCGCGGGCGCGGACCCCCTTAAAGCAGCTCGGGCGTCTGAACCGTCACGATGAGGGTTTGCAGTTGGCCATCGCGCTCGCGCTGGCGCAACCACCACACCGCGCCCTTGCGGATCGAGCAGTCTTGCTCGCGCCAATCGAGCAGGCGGGCCACGGTGCGGCCCAAGGTGGGCTGGTGCCCAACGATCAAGGCCGGCTGGCGCGCTTCGGGCCATTGCACCAGTTGCAGCAGCTCATCGACGCTGCCGTCGGGGCGCAGTTCCTCGCGCGCCTTGTATTTGCGCCCGAGCGCGATCACGGTCTGTTCGGTGCGCACCGCCGGACTGCAAAAAACCCGCACCCCTTCGGGCAGTTGCCTGTCCAGCCAGGCCGCCATGCGCAGCGCCTGGCGCTCACCCTTGGGCGTGAGGCGGCGCGACAGGTCGGCCCCGCACCCTTCGTCGGTTTCTTCAAGGTCTTCGGCTTCGGCGTGGCGCCAGAGTATCAGGTCCATGCTCATCCTTTGCTCCCGTGGCGGGTCATGAGGGTGGATTGGGCCGAGTGCAGGGGGTTGCGGCCGCGTCCCTGATGCACCCCGGCCCGCGAATAGCTCCCGTCGGGTTCCAGCAGCCAGGCATCGCGGCTGTCGTGCAGGTACTGGTGGATGCCCTCTTCCATCACGCGCTGGCGCAGCGCCTGGTCGGTCACCGGCCAGGCCAGCTCGATGCGGCGCAGCATGTTGCGGTTCATCCAGTCGGCGCTGGACAGCCACAGCTCCTCTTGCTCGCCGTAGCGAAAGTAAAACACGCGCGAGTGCTCCAGCAAGCGCCCGATAACGGAGCGGATGCGCACGTTCTCGGTGTAGCCCGGCACCCCGGCCGGCAGGATGCAGGCCCCGCGCACGATGGCGTCGATCTGCACCCCGGCCTGCGAAGCGTGCGCCAGCGCACGCGCCAGCGGCTCGTCGGTGAGGGCGTTGGTCTTGAGGATGATGCGCGCCTCTTGCCCCTGCTTGGCCGCGTTCACGCAGGCGTCGATGCGCTCGAGCATGCCTTTGTGCAGGTAAAACGGGGCCGCCAGCACTTTGTGCAGCCGGGGCAGGCGGCTCTGGCTGGCCAAGTGCAAAAACACCTGGTCGAGGTCGCTGGTGAGGGCTTCGTCGGCCGTGAGGTAGCTGAAATCGGTGTAAAGCCGCGCCGTGCCGGGGTTGTAGTTGCCGGTCGAGAGGTGGGCGTAGCGCACCAGCCGCCCTTCTTCGCGCCGCGTGATGAGCAGCATTTTGGCGTGGGTTTTGAGCCCGACGATGCCATACACCACCTGCGCCCCGATCGACTCCAGCCGCTCGGCTTGGTTGATGTTGGCCTCTTCGTCGAAGCGCGCCTTGAGCTCGACCACCGCCGTGACTTCCTTGCCCCGGCGCACCGCCTCGCGCAACAAGTCGGCCATTTCGCCCTTGCTGCCGGTGCGGTAGATGGTTTGCTTGATGGCCAGCACCTGCGGGTCTTCGACCGCCTCGCGCAAAAACGCCAGCACGGCGTCGAAGCTCTCGTAGGGCTGGTGGATCAGCACATCGCCTTTTTTGAGGCGCTCGAAAAAGGACTGCCCCGGCACCAACTGCGATGGCCAGCCCGGCAGATAGGGCTCGAAGCGCAAAGCAGGCAGCTCCAGCAGATCGATCAACTGCGTCATGCGCACCAAGTTCACCGGCCCGGATACGCGAAACAGGCACTCGGGCGGCAGGTTGAATTGCTGCAGCAGAAAATCAGACAAAAATTCGGTGCACCCGGCCGAGACCTCGAGCCGCAGCGCCTGCCCGTAGTGGCGGCGCGTCAGGCCCAGGCGCATGGCTGTGCGCAGGTTTTTTACCTCTTCTTCGTCGACCGCCAGATCGGAGTGGCGCGTGACGCGAAACTGCGCAAACTCGGTCACGCTGCGGCCCGGGAACAAATCGCCCAGATGCGAGCGGATCAGACTGGAAATGGAGACGAAACACGCCGTTTTGCTGTTGCGCGCACCCGGCATGCGCAAATAACGCGGCAGCGAACGCGGCACCTTGACGATGGCCACTTCGTTTTCGCGCCCAAAGGCATCGCGCCCAGCCAGGCGCACGATGAAATTGAGCGATTTGTTGGCCACCTGCGGAAAAGGATGCGAGGGGTCGAGCCCGATCGGCAGCAACAGCGGCTGCACCTCGGTGGCGAAGTATTCCTTGACCCAACGCCGCTGCGCCGGGGTGCGCTCGCTGTGCGCCACGATTTTGATGCCGCGCTTTTCCAGCGCTGGCAGCAGCTCCTCGTTGTAGAGCGCATACTGCTGCGCCACCAGCTCGTGCACCTTGGCCGCCACCTCGTGGAAGGTCTGCGCATTGATGGCTCCGCGCTGCTCGTTGCTGACAAATGCCGCCAGCTGGGGCGCAAAACGCACCTCGAAAAACTCATCCAGATTGGACGACACGATGGTCAGGTAGCGCAGCCGCTCCAGCAAGGGCACGGCAGGGCGACGGGCCCAGTCGAGTACGCGCTCATTGAAGGCCAAAATGCTTTGATCGCGGTCTAGGAATCCGTGTTTGGGTGTCGGGGTGGTGGTACTCATGCGTATGCGTTTCGATTCCCTGAAAATCATATCGTTCGATTATGGAACGGCACGCACACAAAAATGTGACAACTACGCGTAAACCCGAATGCCCCCCGCGCGTTACCCGTTTAGGCTGGCGACCAATCGCTCGGCCCAGCTTTGCGCCAGCGCGGCCTCGCGCGCCTCCACCATCACGCGCAGCAGCGGCTCGGTGCCGCTGGCACGAATCAGCACCCGACCCTGGCCCCGCAGCGCGGCTTCGGCCTGCTCCAGGGTGCGCGCCAGCGCGGCGTGGGTTTTCCAGTCCTGCCCCGGCTGCAGCCGCACATTGAGCAGGGTTTGCGGAAACAGCGTCAGCCCTTGCAGCAGTTGCGCCAGCGATTGGCCGCTGCGCACACACACCTGCAACACCTGCAAGGCGGCCACGATGCCGTCGCCCGTGGTTTGCTTGTCCAGAATCAGCAAATGGCCCGAGCCCTCGCCGCCGAGCGTCCAGCGCTGGCGCTGCAGCTCTTCGAGCACGTAGCGGTCGCCCACTGGGGCGCGCCGCAGCGGCACCCCTTTGGCCTGCAGGGCCAGCTCGACCGCCATATTGGTCATGAGCGTACCCACCACACCGGGCACCACTTCGTCGCGCCCGAGCCGGTCGTCGGCCAGCAGATACAGCAGCTCGTCGCCGTTGTAGAGCCGGCCCTTGGCGTCGACCAGCAGCAGGCGGTCGGCGTCGCCATCGAGCGCAATGCCAAGGTCGGCGCGGTGTTGGGCCACTGCCGCCACCAGCGCCTGCGGGTGCGTGGCCCCCACTTCGAGGTTGATGTTGTAGCCGTCGGGCTGGCAGCCGATCTCGATCACCTCGGCCCCAAGCTCGTGAAACACCTTGGGCGCGATGTGGTAGGCGGCCCCATGCGCCGCATCGACGACGATTTTGAGCCCGCGCAAGCTCAGCTCGGTGCCAAAGGTGCTCTTGCAAAACTCGATGTAGCGCCCGGCGGCGTCGTCTAGGCGCCGCGTTTTGCCCAGTTGTGCCGAAGGCACCCAATGCGGCGGCTCGTGCAGCGCAGCTTCCACGTCCAGCTCCCATTCGTCGCTCAACTTGCTGCCCTGGGCGCTGAAAAACTTGATGCCGTTGTCGGCAAAGGGGTTGTGGCTGGCCGAGATCACCACCCCGAGGCTGGCGCGCTGGGCCCGCGTGAGGTAGGCCACCGCCGGTGTGGGCAGCGGCCCGAGCAACACCACATCGACCCCAGCCGAATTAAAGCCCGACTCCAGCGCCGACTCCAGCATATAGCCCGAGATGCGCGTGTCTTTGCCGATCAGCACCTTGGGGTGCGACTGGCTGCGCTTGAGCACGCGCCCAACCGCATGGGCCAGGCGCAACACAAAATCGGGGGTGATGGGGGGCTGGCCGACCGTGCCGCGGATGCCGTCGGTGCCAAAGTATTGTCTGCTCATAAAAAAACGCTGCTCCCAAGCTTGCAAAAGCACGAATTATCCGGCCTGCTCGCGCATCGCCTGCCAGACCTTGAGCGCCTGCACCGTGGGCGCCACATCGTGCACCCGCAGCACGCTGGCGCCGCGCTCCAGCGCCAGCAGCGCAGCGGCCACGCTGGCGTGCAGGCGCTCGGCGGCTGGCGCACCGCCCGTGACCGCGCCCAGCGACGATTTGCGCGACCACCCCAGCAGCAGCGGGTAGCCCAGCGCCAGCAGCTCGCGCTGGCGCGCCAGCAGGGCAAAGTTTTGCTCTACCGTTTTGCCAAAGCCTATGCCGGGGTCGAGCACGATGCGCGCACGCGCCACCCCCAGCGCTTGCAGCGCCTGCGCGCGCTGGGCCAGAAAATCATGCACCTGGGGCAGCACATCGCCGCTCATGGGGGCGCTCTGCATGGTCTGGGGCTCGCGGTGCATGTGCATGAGGCAGACACCGCAATTGGGGTGCTGCGCCACCACCGCCTCGGCGCTGGGGCCGCCCTGTGCCAGAGCGCCCTGTGCCGGGTGGCGCAGCGCCCAGACGTCGTTGATGATGTCGGCCCCCAATTCGAGGCAGGCTTGCATCACCTCGGGCTTGTAGGTGTCGATCGAAATTGGCACCTGCCAGCGCAGCAGCTCGCGCAGCAGCGGCAGCAGGCGCTGCAATTCTTCGTCCAAGGGCAGCGGGGTGGCACCGGGCCGGGTGGACTCGGCCCCCAGATCGAGCACATCGGCGCCTTCGGCCAGCAGGCGCTCGGCTTGGCGCAGCGCAGCCTCGGGCCGCAGGTACTGACCGCCGTCGGAGAAGGAATCGGGCGTGAGGTTGAGGATGCCCATCACCAGCGGGCGCTCTAGAGAGAGCGCAAAGCGGCTGGTTTGCCAGGTGGCTGGCTGGCTTAAGGGGGCGCTGGGCAACTCGAACACCAAAGGCTGCAAAAGCTGCAAAGGCGAGGTGTACTCCTACACCCCGCGCCCTGTGCGATACGCGCTGTGGATTAGGCCGCCGTCGGGGCCGGCTCGGGCTTGGCTGCGGCCGAGCCACCACCACCGCCACCCACGCTGGGGTTGCGCGGCGTCCAGTCTTTGGGCGCGCGCGGCGGCTTGCCAGCCATGATGTCGTCGATCTGCTCGCTGTCGATGGTTTCCCATTCCAGCAGCGCCTTGGCCATGGCGTGCATTTTGTCGGAGTTGTCCTCGATCAGCTTGCGCGCCAGCGCGTACTGCTCGTCGATGATGCGGCGCACCTCGGCATCGACGCGGCGCATGGTCTCTTCGCTGATGTTGGTGGTCTTGGTGATCGAGCGGCCCAGGAACACCTCGCCCTCGTTTTCGGCATAGACCATGGGGCCGAGCGCGTCGCTCATGCCGTAGCGCATCACCATATCACGGGCGATGTGGGTGGCGCGCTCAAAGTCGTTGCTGGCGCCGGTGGTCATCTGGTCCATGAACACCTCTTCAGCGATGCGACCGCCAAACAGCATGCTGATCTGGTTCAGCATATAGTGTTTGTCGTAGCTGTAGCGGTCTTTTTCGGGCAGGCTCATGGTCACGCCCAAGGCGCGGCCACGCGGGATGATGGTCACCTTGTGTACCGGGTCGCACTTGGGCAGCAGCTTGCCGATCAGGGCGTGGCCGGACTCGTGGTAGGCGGTGTTGCGCCGCTCATCCTCGGGCATGACCATGCTCTTGCGCTCCGGGCCCATGAGGATTTTGTCTTTGGCTTTTTCGAAGTCTTGCATGTCAACCAAGCGCGCGTTGCGCCGCGCCGCCATGAGCGCGGCTTCGTTGCACAGGTTGGCCAGATCGGCCCCACTCATGCCGGGGGTGCCGCGCGCGATCACGCTGGCGCTCACATCGGTGCCCAGCGGCACTTTGCGCATGTGCACATTGAGGATTTGCTCGCGGCCGCGAATGTCGGGCAGCGTGACATAGACTTGGCGGTCGAAGCGCCCTGGGCGCAGCAGCGCGGCATCGAGGATGTCGGGCCGGTTGGTGGCGGCGATCACGATCACGCCCAGGTTGGTTTCGAAGCCGTCCATCTCGACCAGCATCTGGTTGAGGGTCTGCTCGCGCTCGTCGTTGCCGCCGCCCAGGCCAGCGCCGCGCTGGCGCCCCACGGCGTCAATCTCGTCGATGAAGATGATGCAAGGCGAGTTTTTCTTGGCCTGCTCGAACATGTCGCGCACGCGGGAGGCCCCCACGCCGACGAACATTTCCACAAAGTCGGAACCCGAGATGCTGAAAAACGGCACCTTGGCTTCGCCTGCAATGGCCTTGGCCAGCAGCGTTTTGCCGGTGCCCGGCGGCCCCACCAGCAGCAGCCCGCGCGGAATGCGCCCACCCAGCTTTTGGAAGCGGGACGGGTCTTTGAGGAAATCGACCACCTCCTTGACTTCCTCTTTGGCCTCGTCGCAACCGGCCACATCGGCAAAGGAAACGGTGTTGGCGCTCTCGTCGAGCATGCGCGCCTTGCTCTTGCCAAAGCTGAAGGCACCGCCCTTGCCGCCGCCCTGCATTTGGCGCATGAAGTAAATCCAGACCCCGATCAGCAGCAGCATCGGGCCCCAGCTCACCAGAATGGTCATGAGCAGCGAGGCCTCTTGGCGCGGCTGCACGTCGAAGCGCACGTTGTGGGCGATCAGATCGCCGATCAGGCCACGGTCCAAGAAAGTGGCTTGGGTGCGCACGCGCTGCCCGTCGGAGGTGACGGCGGTGATCTCGGTGCCGTTGGGGCCTTCTTGGATGGTCGCGCTCTGGATGCGGCTGGAGCGCACCTTGTCTAGGAACTCGGAGTAGGCGACCGCAGTGGCCCCGGCCGTGGGCGCACCCTGAAATTGGTTGAAGACGGTGAACAGCACCATGGCCACCACCATCCACACCGCCACTTTGGCAAACCACTGGTTGTTCAAGGCAAACTCCTGCTAGAAATACGTGCGCCCCACATGCAGGGCCATTTTAGGGCTTTCAAGGGCGCGCTCCGCATCCGGTGCACAAATCCATCTGCATGTAGAGGATAGAAAAATTTCAAACCTCGGGTTTAAGACCGATGCCAATCAAAAAGGTTTCAGAGGATTTGTCGCGCGAGGACTTGGGCTTGATGGCTTTGACCTGCCTGAACATGGCCCGAAACGCCTGCACCAGCTCCTGGTAGCCGCTGCCATGAAAGACCTTGGCCACCAAAGCGCCCTCGGGCTGCAAGTTGTGCCGCGCAAAATCGAGCGCCAGCTCGACCAGGTGCGTGATGCGCGCCGCGTCCACCCCTTCGATGCCCGATAGGTTGGGCGCCATGTCGGACAGCACCAGATCGACCGGGCGCAGCGCGACTTGGCTGGCGCGGGCAGGCGCAGGGCCAGCCGCATCCAGCGCCTGGCTTGCATCGGCCGCAGCCGCCTGTGCGCTGCCCAAGGCGGGCATCGGTAGGCTCAGCGCCTGCTGCAACTGCGCCAGCACCTGCTCGTCGCCAAAATCGCCCTGGATGAACTGCACCCCCTCGATAGGCTCCATGGGGAGCAGGTCGATGCCGATGATGCGGCCCTTGAGCGCCCCCGCTGCCGCCCCGCTTGGGGCCAGCCGGCGGCGCAGGTATTGGCACCAAGCCCCCGGCGCGCAGCCCAGATCGACGATGCACTGCCCGGCGCGAACCAGGTGCAGGGTCTGATCAATTTCCTGTAGTTTGAAGGCGGCGCGCGCGCGGTAGCCTTCCTTTTGGGCCAGTTTGACCCACGGATCGTTGGCGTGCTGGTTCAGCCACGCCTTATTGACCTTCTTGCTTTGTGTTTTGACCTTCATGCGGGGATAATTGTCCCATGCAAATCGAACTTACCCCCGCCGCCCGAAAAATCCACCGCTCCAACGCGCACCACCTCGAACCGGTGGTGCAAATCGGCAGCGACGGCCTCACTGCGGCCGTCACGCAAGAGGTCGAGGCCGCCCTGAAGGCGCACGGCCTGATCAAGGTGCGCGTCTTCAACGACGACCGGCTCCAGCGCGACGCCTACCTGCAGACGCTGGCGGCCGAGCTCAGCGCCGCCCCAATCCAGCACATCGGCAAGCTGCTGGTGCTGTGGCGCCCACTGCCGCCCAAAGAAAAAGCCGCCGCGCCGGACGAAGAGCGCAAACCCGGCCCGCGCGACTACAAGGTGCTCAAGTACAGCAAAAAAGGCGGCCAACGCCCCGAGGTTAAAACCGTGCGCGTGCTGGGCAACCAGCGCCTTACACAGGGCGGCTTGGTCAAGCGCTCGCGCCCAAGCGGGCCCGTGAGCGTGAAAAAAGCCAGCCAATCGCGTTGAAATGCCCATGACTGCCAGCCTGTCTCCCGCCGCCGCCAAGCTCAGCGCCGCCTTGGGTGCCGACACCCAGCCCGAACCCAGCCCCGCAACGGCGGCCAGCTTGGCCAGCAACCCGCTGCTCGAGTGCGGTGCGCTGCTGCGCTTCGATGCCATCCGGCCCGAGCACGTGCAGCCGGCCATTGAGCACTTGCTGCAGCAGGCCCAGGCCGCGCTGGAGCAAGTCACTGCGCCCGGTTTTGTGGCCGACTGGCAGCGCATCGGCGCCGTGCTCGACGTGGCCACCGAGCGCCTGGGCCGCGCCTGGAGCGCCGTGAGCCACCTCAACGCCGTGGCCGACACGCCCGCGCTGCGCGCCGCCTACAACGCCATGCTGGCCCCCGTGACCGCTTTCTGGACCGGCATGGGCTGCGACGAGCGCCTGTACGCGCTCTACAAAGCCCTAGACCCGGCGCGCCTGACGCCCGAGCAGGCCCAAGCGCGCCAGCACGCCCTGCGCGACTTCGTGCTTGGCGGGGCCGAACTGCAAGGCCCGGACAAGGCGCGCTTTGCCGCCATTCAAGAGCAACTGGCCGAGTTGCAGCAAAAATTCAGCGAAAACCTGCTCGACGCCACCGAGGCCTGGCAATACTTGGCCAGCGCCGAAGAACTTGATGGCGTGCCGCCCGATGTGCTGGCCGCCACCCGCGCCGCCGCCGAGGCCGCCGGCCACGCCAGCGGCCACCTGCTCAGCCTCAAACTGCCCTGCTATCTGCCGCTGATGCAGTTTGCGCGCCAGCGCGACTTGCGCCAGCGCCTCTACCGCGCCTACGCCTCCCGCGCCAGCGAGCTGGGCGAGGGCGATGCCGCCCCCGACGCCACCGCCCAAGCGGCGCGCTTCGACAACAGCGCCCTGATCACGCAGATTCTGGCCTTGCGCCACGAGGAAGCGCAACTGCTGGGCTACCCGCACTACGCCGCCGTCTCGCTGGCGCCCAAAATGGCCGACAGCGCCGAGCAAGTGAGCGCCTTTTTGCGCCAACTGGCGGCGCGTGCCCGGCCTTGGGCCGAGCGCGACCTGGCCGACCTGCGCGCCTTTGCCGCCGAACAACTCAATTTGCCCGACCCCCAAGCCTGGGACTGGACCTACATCGGCGAGCAACTGCGCCAGGCGCGCTACGCCTACAGCGAGCAAGAAGTCAAACCCTACTTCACCGCGCCCAAGGTGCTCGACGGGCTGTTTGGCCTCATCGAAACCCTGTTCGAGGTGCGCATACTGCCCGACCAAGCCCCCACCTGGCACCCCGGGGTGCAGTTTTTTCGCATCGAGCGCCACGCCGAAGCCAGCGCCGCCCCCACCCTGATCGGCCAGTTCTACCTCGACCCTGGCGCGCGCAGCGGCAAGCGCGGCGGCGCTTGGATGGACGATGCCCGCGCGCGCTGGCGCCGCCCCGACGGCACCGGTCTGCAAACCCCGCTGGCGCACCTGGTGTGCAACTTCGCCGAAGGCGTCAAGGGCCAGCCGCCCCTGCTCACGCACGACGACGTGATCACCCTGTTCCACGAATTCGGCCACGGCCTGCACCACCTGCTGACGCAAGTCCAAGAGCGCGACGTGGCCGGCATCAGCGGCGTTGAATGGGACGCGGTCGAGCTGCCGAGCCAGTTCATGGAAAACTTCTGCTGGGAGTGGGAGGTGCTGCGCCAGATGAGCGCGCATGTCGATACCGGTGCCGCGCTGCCGCGCGACTTGTTCGACAAGATGCTGGCCGCCAAAAACTTCCAGAGCGGCCTGCAAACGCTGCGCCAAGTCGAGTTCGCCCTGTTTGACCTGCTGCTGCACAGCGGCGGCGCGCCCAAAAACCCGGACGGCAGCGACGATTACATGGCCTTGCTGGCCCAGGTGCGCGCCGAAGTGGCCGTGCTCGAACCACCACCCTACCACCGCATGCCACACAGCTTCAGCCACGTGTTTTCAGGCGGCTACGCGGCCGGCTACTACAGCTACAAATGGGCCGAGGTGCTCAGCGCCGACGCCTACGCTGCCTTCGAAGAAGCCGCCGCCAGCCAACACGGCAGCGTGCTCGACCGCGCCACCGGCCGCCGCCTGCGCCAGACCATCCTCGAAGTGGGCGGCAGCCGCCCGGCGCTGGAATCCTTCAAGGCCTTTCGGGGCCGCGAGCCGCGCCTCGACGCCCTGCTGCGCCACCAAGGCATGGCGGATGCGGATGAGGCTGCCATGTCGGATGCCCTGGCCGACAGCGCCACCCCAGCGGCCGCCTGATCACGCTGCGCGGCACCGCCACGCAGCACCGAGCGCATGTTTCTGGCTTCGAAACTGCTGACTGCCATCACCCAGCCCATGTTTTGGCTGGCGCTGTGGTGGGCGCTTTCGCTGCTGGTCTTGCTGCGCTGGCGCAAAGCGGCGCTGTTCATGCTCTGGAGTGGCCTGCTTGTGCTCGGCCTGCTGGGGTTTCGTGCCATCCCAGACGCCCTGCTGCGCCCTCTGGAAAACCGCTACCCGGTTCCGGCGGCCCAGGCCATCGACCGGCACGTCGGCATCATCGTGCTGGGCGGTGCCTTGGGGCACCCGGCCAGTTTTGTTGCCCACGGCCAGGTTCCGCTGGGCGAGGCCGCCGAGCGCATGACCGTGCCGGTGGGCCTCATGCGCCAGCACCCTGGGCTGGAGTTGGTGTTCTCTGGCGGCGAGGGCAGGCTGCTAAGAACCGGCGTGACCGAAGCCGAACTGGCACGGGCCTTCTACCAGCAGCAAGGGCTGGACATGAGCAAAGTGCGGCTAGAAAATGGCTCGCGCAACACCCGCGAAAACGCCCAGCAAGTGGCCCGGCTGCTGGGCGCACGCTGCCAAGAACCGTGGCTGCTGGTGACATCGGCTTGGCACATGCCGCGCGCCGTCGCCGAGTTTGAAGCCGTGGCTTGCAAGGTCACGCCCTACCCGGTGGACTTTCGCACCGGCACATCCACCCCGCTCACCGAATACTCGCTGGCCCACAGCCTGCTGCGCTGGCAGACCGCCTTGCACGAGTGGCTGGGCTTGTGGGTGTACGGCATCACCCGCTGACGCGGCCCAAGGCCGCCCCATCAAAACCGCAGCGTGCGCACCCCCTCGGGCGTGCCCAGCAGGCACACGCTGGCCTTTTGGTGCGCAAACACGCCCACGCAGACCACGCCCGGCCAGTTGTTGACCTCGCTCTCGAAGGCCAGCGGCTCGTCGATGCACAGCCCAGTCACGTCCAGGATGTGCTGGCCGTTGTCGGTGCGCAGCGGCTGGCCGCCTTGCAGCCGCAACGTGGCCACGCCGCCGTGTGCGGCAAAGCGGCGCGCGATCTGCTGCGCCGCCATCGGAATCACCTCCACCGGCAGCGCAAAGCGGCCCAGCACCGGCACGTACTTGCTCTCATCGGCGATGCAGACAAAGCGCTCGGCCAGCGCGGCCACGATCTTTTCGCGCGTCAGCGCCGCGCCGCCGCCCTTGATCATGCAGCCGTGCGGATCGATCTCGTCGGCACCATCCACATAAAGCGCCAGCGACTCGACCGCGTTCGCGTCCAGCACCTCGATGCCGTGCGCGCGCAGGCGCTCCGACGAGGCCTCGGAGCTGGAGACGGCCCCTCGCAGGCGCTCTTTGACCGTGGCCAGCGCGTCGATAAACTTGTTCACCGTCGAGCCGGTGCCCACGCCGACGATCTGCCCCGGCTCGATGTATTGCAAGGCCGCCTGGGCGACGAGGGTTTTGAGTTGGTCCTGGTTCATGCGCTGTCGGTGGAATGTGCGTGGGGGGATTGGTGCAGGGTGTGCGTGGCACGTGCCGCCGCCGATTTGGGACAATCGGGCCTGTACGGCTGCGCCCTGCACCGCATTTCAAAACCGCATTATCCCCATGTCTTTGTTGCCCTACCCGCTGCTGCGCCCCTTTTTGTTCCGCCTTGATGCCGAAGCTGCGCACGAGCTCACGCTGGCGCAGTTGGAACGCATCCAGCACACGCCGCTGCTGGCGCTGGCGGCGCAGCCGCGCATCGACGACCCGCTCACGCTGGCCGGCCTGCGCTTTCCCAACCGCGTCGGGCTGGCGGCCGGGCTGGACAAAAACGCGCGCTGCATCGACGCCTGGGGCGCGCTCGGCTTTGGCTTCGTCGAAGTCGGCACCGTCACGCCGCTGGCCCAAGCCGGCAACCCCAAGCCGCGCATCTTTCGCCTGCCCCAGAGCCGGGCCCTGATCAACCGGCTCGGCTTCAACAACGAGGGGCTGGCGGCCTTCGTGGCCAATGTGCGGCGCAGCCGCCTGCGCGCCCAGGGCTCCAGCGCCGCATCCACCGCATCCTCCTGCGCCACGGCCAGCGCGCAAGGCACCGCGCCCGCGCTGGTGCTGGGCCTGAACATCGGCAAAAACGCCGCCACCCCGATCGAGCGCGCCAGCGACGACTACCTCACCGCGCTGGAGGCCGTCTATCCCTACGCCGACTACGTGGCGGTGAATATCTCCAGCCCCAACACGCAAAACCTGCGCGCCCTGCAAAGCGACGCCGCGCTGGAGCAGTTGCTGGCCACGCTGGCCGAGCGCCGCGCCGAGCTCAGCGCCGCCAGCGGCGTGCGCCGACCGCTGCTCATCAAGATCGCGCCCGACCTAGACGCCGAGCAAATCGAGGCCATTGCCGCCGCCCTGCTGCGCCACGGCATGGACGGCGTGATCGCCACCAACACCACCCTCGGCCGCAGCGCCGTGCAAGGCCAGCCACACGCCGACGAGGCCGGCGGGCTATCGGGCGCGCCGCTGCTGCAAGCCAGCAACGCCGTGGTGCGCGCGCTGCGCCAGCGCCTGGGGCCAAATTTCCCGATCATCGGCGTGGGCGGGGTGCAAAGCGGGGCCGACGCGCAGAGCAAGCTCGAAGCCGGGGCCGACCTGGTGCAGCTCTACACCGGCCTGATCTACCGCGGCCCGGCGCTGGTGCCCGAAGTGGCGCGCGCCTTGGCCAGCCTGCCACACCCGGCGCCGGCGCGCTGACCGCCTGCCTTAACCGCGTTGGCGCCGCGCCTCGTACAGACAGACCGCACTGGCGACCGACACATTAAGGCTTTCCACCGCGCCGTGCATCGGGATGCGCACCAGTTCGTCGCAGCTTTTGCTGGTGAGCTGGCGCAAGCCCTGCCCTTCGGCCCCTAGCACCAGGGCCAGCGGGCCGCGCAGATCGGCCTGGTAGATCGTTTTGGGGGCCTGATCGCTGGTGCCCACGACCCAGATGTTGCGCTCCTTGAGCTCGCCCAAGGTGCGCGCCAGGTTGGTGACCATGAAGTAGGGCACGGTGTCGGCCGCTCCACTGGCCACCTTGGCCACGGTGGCGTTGATGCCGGCGGCGTGGTCTTTGGGCGCGATCACGGCGTGCACCCCGGCCCCGTCGGCCACGCGCAGGCAGGCCCCGAGGTTGTGCGGATCGGTCACGCCATCGAGCACCAGCAGCAGCGGCTGGTCGGGGGGGCTGCTGTCGGCCAGCGCAGCGGGGTCAGACGCAAGGGGCGCGGCAGCGGGGCTGGCCGCCGCTTCCAGGCGCTCCAGCAACTCGTCGAGCGAGCGCGCGCTGGGCACGGCAAGCACGCGCGCCGCCACGCCCTGGTGGCCGTGGCTGCCCGCCAGTTTGGCGATGCGCAGGGCGTCGGCCTCGACTAGGCGCACCTGGGCCTCGCGGGCGCGCTCCAGAAAGCCCTTCATGCGCGCATCGCGGCGGGTGGGATCGAACAAGACCTCGATCACCGAGGCGGGTGCGACTTTGAGGCGCACCCCGACGGCATGGAAGCCGAACAGCACTTTGTTTGCAGACATGGGGGCCGATTATCCGCCACCCATCCTGCACGCCTAGGCCGGCGCCTCGGCCACCTCGAGCGCCCGGCCGGCCTCGACCGTGATCAGGCGCTGGCAGCGCTGCGCAATGGCGCGGTCGTGCGTGACCAGCACCAGCGTGGTGCCCTGCTCGCGGTTGAGCTCGAACATCAGCTCCATCACGCGCGCGCCGGTGGCAAAGTCGAGGCTGCCGGTGGGCTCGTCGGCCAGCAGCAGCGCCGGCTGCACCACAAAGGCGCGTGCCAGCGCCACCCGCTGCTGCTCGCCGCCCGAGAGCAGCTTGGGATAGTGCCCCAGGCGCTGCCCCAGGCCCACGCGCTGCAGCAATTGCGTGGCGGCCGCGCGGGCGTCGCGCCGTCCGGCCAGCTCCAGCGGCAGCATCACGTTTTCCAGCGCCGTCAGGTTGCCCAGCAACTGAAAGCTCTGGAACACGAAACCCACCTTGCGCGCGCGCAGCGCCGCACGCTGGTCTTCGTCGAGTGCGAAAATATCGGTGCCGTCGATGCGAACCGTGCCCCGGGTGGGCGTATCCAACCCAGCCATGAGTGTGAGCAAGGTGCTTTTGCCCGAACCCGACGCCCCAACGATGGCCACCGTCTGGCCGCGCTGCAACTCAAAATCAATGTCGCACAAAATGTCGAGCACGCCACCGGAGTCTGTCACCGACTTGCTCAAACCCTGTACCGCTACCACTGCATCAGCATCTGCCATGAAACCGCCTTTTGTTTGGAACCGCCGCCACTTTAACGCCTGCGCCGCTTCGGTCGCGGCCTTGGGGCTATCGCTGGCACCGCTGCTGGCGCTCGCCAACCCGGCTGCGGCCGCCTCCAGTGGCACCCCCGCAGCGGCTGGCAATGCCACGGGGCCCAAGCTGCTGGTGCTGGGCGACTCGCTCAGCGCCGAATTCGGGCTGCGCCGGGGCAGTGGCTGGGTTGCGCTGTTGCAGCGGCGGCTGGCCAGCGAGGGCCGCTCCATTCAGGTGTTCAACGCCAGCATCGGCGGCGAGACCACGGCCGGCGGGCGTGCGCGCCTGCCGGCGCTGCTGCGCACGCACCAGCCGGCGGTGGTGGTGGTTGCCCTAGGTGCCAACGACGCGCTGCGCGGCCTGCCGCTGACGCAAAGCAGCGACAACCTGCGCGCCATCGCGCGCGAAAGCCGCGCCGCCGGGGCCCGCGTACTGCTGCTGGGCATCGACGTGCCGCCCAACTTCGGCGAGCGCTTCCGGCAGGATTTTCGCCGGCTGTTCACCGACATCGCGCAAGCCGAACAGGCCGCGCTGATGCTGTTCATGCTCGAGGGCGTGGCCGACCGGGCCGACCCGACCGAGCTGTTTCAGAGCGACGGCATCCACCCCAACGAGGCGGCGCAACCGATCATCCTGGAGCAGGTCTGGCCCTACCTGCGCCCGCTGTTGCCGCGCGGTTAATCGCCGTTGAGCGATTTTGGTCACTTTTGCAACTATTTGACGCCTATTTGGCACAGCAGGGACGCTTCCCGGAAACCACGGAAACCGCAGCCCGACTCGAATTTCTGACCCCAATTTCCGGGCACTGTGAGGCTTGAGCGGCCAGCCCTTGGCCTTCAATCCAGCGCCGCCAACGCCTGCGCCAGATCGGCTTGCAAGTCGGGCTGCGCTTCAAGGCCCACCGCCAGCCGCACCAGGCGCGGGCCGTAGGCGGCTTGCGGGGCTTGTGGCCACGGGCGGCTGCGCAGGGTGGGCATGTCGTAGGGCATGCACAGGCTGATGGGGCCGCCCCAGCTGTAGCCGATCTTGAACAGGCGCAAGCGCTCGCAAAAGGCGTCGATCTGCTCGGGCCGGATGTGCGGCTGCCACAGCACCGTGAACAGGCAGGCGGCTGCGCTTGCATCGCGCTGCCAGTGCGCGTGGCCGGGCGAGCCGGGCAGCGCCGGGTGCCAGACCTGGGCCACGCCGCGCTGCTGCTGCATCCAGTGCGCCAGCGCGCGCGTGCTGGTATCTTGGGCGTGGTAGCGCAGGTGCAAGGTGGGCAGGCCGCGCAGCACCAGTTCGGCGTCGTTGGCCCCTACCCCAAGCCCCAGGCGCATGTGGGTGTGCAGCAGGCGCTGGTGCAAGGTGGCGTCGCGCGTGACCACCGACCCCATGAGCACGTCGGCGCCGCCGCTGGGGTATTTGGTGAGCGCCTGCAGCACCACATCCACGCCAAAATCGAAGCCGCAAAAGGCGATGCCTGCGCCCCAGGTGTTGTCGAGCGCGCTCAAAATCGGGCGCGAGCGGCCCGCGTTGGCGGCTTGCAGCACCTGCATCAGGGCCGGCAGGTCGGGGTATTCGAGCGTGACGGAGCCCGGCACTTCGAGCCAGACCAGGCGCGTGGCGGGGCTGATCTTTGCTGCCAGATCGTCTGGCTGCATGGGGTCGTAAATGCGGTGCGCGATGCCCCAGGCCTGCAGCTCGGCGCGCGCCAGATCTTTGCTGGGGCCGTAGGCGTTGTCGGGCAGCAGCACCTCGTCGCCGGCTTGCAGGCACGCCAGGTTCACCAGCGCCAGCGCCGCCAGCCCGCTCGGGCACAGCAGGCAGTGCGCGCCGCCCTCCAGGCTGGCTAGGCGCTCCTCCAGCGTGAAGGTGGTGGGGGTGCCGTGCAGGCCGTAGGTGTAGCCGGATTTGTCTTTCCACTGGCGCGCGCGCAGCGTGGCCACATCGGGAAAGAACACCGTCGAGCCCTTGAACACCCCCGGCGGCAGGGCCTCGAAGCCATCCGGTGCCCGGTAGGGGTGGTGGATGAGCGCGCTGGCCGCTTGCAGGGCGGGGGCGCTCACCAGAACCGTGCCAGCTTGTGCGCCCGCCGCAGCGCCAGACGACGGATCCGGCCCCCTAGGCCGAAGCTGCTCGCTGCTCACACCGCCGCGCCGTGGTAGGGGTGGTGCAGCAAGATGGTGTGGTCGCGGTCCGGGCTGGTGGAGACGACGTGGATCGGCACCCCAGTCACGGCCTCGATGCGGTTCAGGTAGTGCTGCGCGTTGGGTGGCAGGTCTTCGTAGCGCGTCACGCCCGCTGAGGGCTGGCTCCAGCCGGGCAGGGTTTCGTAGATCGGTTCGCAGCGCGCGATTTCGTCGGCCCCCAGCGGCAGCAGGTCGATCAGCTCGCCGTCGAGCCGGTAGCCCACGCACAGTTGCAGCTCGGGCAGGCCGTCGAGCACGTCGAGCTTGGTGATGCACAGGCCGCTCAGGCCATTGACCTGCGCCGAGCGCTTGAGCAAGGCGGCGTCGAACCAGCCACAGCGGCGCGAGCGCCCGGTGGTGGTGCCTTTTTCGGCCCCCACGGTGGCCATGTGCCAGCCCGGCGTGCCTTCGGTCTGCCAGTCGAGCTCGGTCGGGAACGGGCCACCGCCGACACGGGTGCAATAGGCCTTGGTAATGCCCAGCACATAGTGCAGCAGCCCCGGCCCAACGCCCGCGCCCGCGGCCGCGTTGCCCGCGACGCAGTTGCTGGAAGTGACGAAGGGGTAGGTGCCGTGGTCCACGTCGAGCAAGGTGCCTTGGGCGCCCTCGAACAGCAGATTCACGCCGCGCCGGTGCGCCTCGTTGATCTCGCGCGAGACGTCGGCCACCATCGGCGCCAGCAGCGTGGCGTGTTGCAGCGCCTGCGCCAGCACCGGCTCGAACTGCACCTGCCCGCCCTGCATGAAGGCGGCCAAGGGCTGATCTTGCAACCAGCCGCAGGCGGCCCAATTGACCTCGGCGCTGCCCAGCACCGCCAATTGCTGGTTGTAGTAGCCCAGCAGCTCGCGCAGCTTGGCGGCAAAGCGCTCGGGGTGGCGCAGGTCTTGCACGCGCAGTGCGCGCCGCCCGACTTTGTCTTCGTAAGCCGGGCCGATGCCGCGCCCGGTGGTGCCGATCTTGGCGGTGCCAGCGCGCTCTTTGGCCTGCTCACGCGCCACATCGAGCGCGGCGTGAAAGGGCAAAATCAAGGGGCAGATTTCGCTCACGCGCAAGCGCGAACGCACCTCGACCCCGGCACGCTCCAGGCCGCAGATTTCTTCTAGCAGCTTGCCCGCCGACAGCACCACGCCGTTGCCCACGTAGCACACCACGCCGGCGCGCATGATGCCGCTGGGGATCAGGTGCAGCGCCGTTTTCACGCCGTTGATGACCAGCGTGTGGCCGGCGTTGTGGCCGCCCTGGAAGCGCACCACGCCGCGCGCGGTTTCGGTCAGCCAATCGACCAGTTTGCCCTTGCCCTCGTCACCCCACTGGGTGCCGACGACGACCACGTTGCGCCCGGGACGGGCCTGAAAGGGGGATGCGCTCATTTGCTTTCGTTCCAAGCCGGGCAGGCGGTCGGGTTCATGGGGAGGGAGTCAGGGCTTGCAGCACCCAGGCCCCGGCGTGGGGCACCAGGGCGCGGTCGCAATCGAATTCTTCAACTTCGTGTTCGTGGCCAGGCAGCACGCGCAGCACCACCTCGCCTTGGGCACGCAAGGCGGCAATGGTACGGCGCAGCGCGGCATCTTGGCCCCAAGGGGCGCGGATGGCTTTTTGCGCCGCCGGGCGCGGCAGCAGCGCGACCAGTTCTTTCAGGTCCAGGCTAAAGCCGGCCGCCGGGCGGCAGCGGCCAAACACCGCCCCCACTTCGTCGTAGCGGCCGCCGCGCACCAGCTCCTGCGGCACCTGCCCAGGCAGGGCGGCGGCAAAAATCGAAAAGCGCAGGCCGGTGTAGTAGGCGTAGCCGCGCAAATCGGCCAGATCAAAGCCGATTTCGATGGCGGCCGGCGCAGGGCCAGGAGCCACAGCCGAATGGTTGGCCTCTTGGGCCCCAGCTTGGGTGACGGCCAAGGATTGCTGCAAAGCCTGCGCCAGGCCACGCAAATCGGCCAAGGCGCGCTGCAGCGCTGCGGAGGGGGGTAGCACGCGCTCGGCCTGCTCCAGCACCGCCGCGTCGCCGTGCAGCTCGGTCAGGGCGAGCAAGGCGCGCTGCGTGTCCGTGGGCAGATCGGCCGCCACCTGGCCCAGCGTGGCCACGTCTTTGGCCGCCAAGGCGGCGTGCAGCTGCTGCACCCGCGCTTCAGGCAGGTGCAGGCCTTCGAGCAGGGCATCGACGATGCGCACGTCGCCGCAGTCGAGCACGATGCGGCCCATGCCCGCGGCGCGCAGGCAGGCCAGCGCCAGCTCCAGCACCTCGAGGTCGGCCTCGGGGCCGGCATGGCCGTAGAGCTCGGCCCCAAACTGCAAAGGCTCGCGGCTGGCCAGTGGCCGCTGCGGGCGCGTGTGCAGCACCGGGCCGCAGTAGCACAGGCGCGTTAAACCGCTGCGGTTGAGCAGGTGCGCGTCGATGCGCGCCACTTGCGCCGTGGTGTCGGCGCGCAGGCCCAGCGTGCGCCCCGAAAGCTGATCGACCAGCTTGAAGGTTTGCAAGTCCAGCGCCTCGCCGGTGCCGGTGAGCAAGGAATCGAGGTGCTCCAGCAGCGGCGGCATGACCAGCTCGTAGCCATGCACGCGCGCCGCGTCGAGCAGCGCACGGCGCAGTTCTTCGATGTGCCGGGCCTCAGAGGGCAAAACGTCGGCGATGTGATCCGGCAGCAGCCAGGCAGACATGGGTGGGGGCTTGGACAGTCAAAAGGGGGATTTTACCGGCAAGGCCAGCGGGGGACCGATAACGAGCGACCGAAATCCGATTGCACGGGAGCCCCCCATTGACACACCGCTTGTGGCACTGCCCTTGCCTGCCCGCCAATGCCTTGCCTGCCTGCCCATGCCGGGCCATAATGCCGCTGACTGCATTCCACCCCCCGCCCGCGCCTGCCTTATCCGGGCGCATCCACAGGAGTCTCTGCATGATCGTCACCACCACCCCCAACATCGAAGGCCAACGCATCACCCGCTACTGCGGCGTGGTCACCGGGGAAGCAATTTTGGGCGCCAATGTGTTCAAAGACCTGTTTGCAGGCATCCGCGATCTGGTGGGTGGCCGCTCCGCCACCTATGAGCGGGAGCTGCAGAAAGCGCGCGACATCGCCTTGACCGAACTGCAGCAACGCGCCCAAGAACTGGGTGCCAACGCCGTCGTCGGGGTCGATCTGGACTACGAGGTCATGGGTCAGAACAACGGCATGCTGATGGTTTCAGCCAGCGGCACCGCGGTGGTGGTGGCCGCGGCCGCATGAGGGAGCGGCCGCTTTCTAACCCCGGCTGGCGCCGCCCTCGGTGCGCTGCACGGCCCTTGACCCGATGCGCTGGCTCGAACTGAAACTCCCGCCGCCGGCGCTGCTGCTGCTGCTGGCCTTGCTGATGTGGCTGGCGCCGGTGTGGGTGGCGCCGCCGCCTTGGGCGTGGCGCATCGGAGGGGCTGTGGCCCTGCTCGGCTTGGGTCTGGCCATCGGCTTGGTTGCGGTGCACGCCTGCTGGCGCGCCGGCACCACCATCCACCCCACCCACCCCATGCGCACCACGGCACTGCTGACCGACGGCGCGTTTCGCTACTCGCGCAACCCGATGTATCTGTGTCAGTTGCTGTGTCTGCTGGCGTGGGCGGCGTATTTGTCCAGCCCGCTCGCCTTGGCTTTGACGCCGCTGTTCGTGCTCTATTTGAACCGCTTTCAGATAGCGCCCGAGGAGCGCGCCCTGGCGGCGCTGTTTGGCGCGCGCTACGCGGCCTACCAGGCCCAAGTCAGACGCTGGCTCTAAGCACGGGTGTGGCACACGGGTCGCCACACTGGGTTGCGCGCCCTACAATGCCGCCGTGACCCCACCCGCTCCAGCCTCCACCCCCACGCCCGGCCCGCACCCCACGCAGCCGCGGCGACCGATCCGCGAGTTGCCCGATGCGCTCATCAGCCAGATTGCTGCGGGCGAAGTGGTCGAGCGCCCGGCCTCGGTGGTGCGCGAACTGGTCGACAACGCACTCGACGCCGGCGCGCGCCAGCTCACGCTGCGCCTGAGCGCCGGTGGCGTGCGCCTGATTGCGCTCGAAGACGACGGCTGCGGCATCGCGCGCGAAGAACTCGCGCTGGCGCTCAGGCGCCACGCCACCAGCAAGGTGCGGGATCTGGCCGAGCTCGAAACCGTGGCCACCATGGGCTTTCGTGGCGAGGCGCTGGCCGCGATCGACTCGATTGCCGAACTCAGCCTGCTCTCGCGCAGCAACGAGGCCAGCGAGGCGCACGGCTGGCTGCTGCACGGGCGCACCGGCGAGCTGCAACCGGCGGCGCGCAGCGTCGGCACCACGGTCGAGGTGCGCGAGCTGTTCTACGCCACCCCGGCGCGGCGCAAGTTTCTCAAGACCGACGCCACCGAGCTGGCGCACTGCATCGAGGCGGTGCGGCGCCACGCGCTGGCGCGGCCGGATGTGGGCTTTGCCATCTGGCACGAGGGCAAGCTGATCGAGCAGTGGCGCGCGGCGCCCTTGGCGGCGGCGGCCCCGCTGAACCCTGCGGCCAGGGATGCGGCTGTCGATGCGCTCGATGCGCTCGATGCGTCTGTTTCGTCGGCTGCGGCCCACGGCGCCGCCACGAACGCCTCCATCAGCGCCGCCTTGGCGCAGCGCATGGCCGATGTATTGGGCGAGGACTTTCTGGCGCACAGCCTGGCCTTTGATTGGCAGGGCGAGGGCTTGCGTGTCTGGGGCCGGGCTGGGCTGGCGCACCTGGCGCGGGCGCGTGCCGACCAGCAATACAGCTACGTCAACGGCCGCTTCGTGCGCGACAAGGTGATCGCCCACGCCGTGCGCAGCGCCTACGAAGACGTGCTGCACGGCCAGCGCCAGCCGGTCTATGTGCTGCTGCTGGAGCTGGACCCGGCGCGCGTCGATGTGAACGTACACCCGAGCAAGATCGAGGTGCGCTTTCGCGACGGACGCGCAGTGCACCAGGCGGTGCGCCGGGCGCTGGAGCAGGTGCTGGCGGCTCCGCGCGCGGGGCAGTTGCACGCAGCGCCTGCGCTCCCGTCCGCCTCCGACCCCACCCCCCATGTCACGCAAATGCGCCTCGGGCTGGCCGCCCAGGCCACGCCTTGGGAGCACGGCACAACGCCTGCACCCACGCCCAGCGCTTGGCCAGCCACCACCAGCGCCGACCCACACCCAGCGCACCAGGCACGACCACCTGAGCGCGGCCCTGGTGGGGCAGGCGCTGCGGACCATGCACAGCCGCGCCCCTACGCCAGCCACTTGGGCCACACTGGGTGGCCGCCCCGCGAGGGCCGGCACGCCAGCGATGTGGCCGCGCTGTGGCCCAGCCCAGCCGAGCCCGCGCAGCAGCCCGCGCACCTGCCGCCCGAGGCATCCGCCGATGCCGACACCGACGCTCCACTCGGCCAGGCGCTGGCGCAGTTGCACGGGGTTTACATCCTGGCGCAAAACCGCCACGGTCTGGTGCTGGTGGACATGCACGCGGCGCACGAGCGCATCGTCTATGAGCGCCTGAAGCGCCAGTGGGACGCCGCCGCCGCCACCCTGCCCAGCCAGCCCTTGCTGATTCCGGCCACCTTTGCCGCCACTGCGCTGGAGCTGGCCACGGCCGAAGCGCAGCAAGAGGCGCTGCTGCGACTCGGGCTGGAGCTGACGCCCTTTTCGCGCCAGACGCTGGCGGTGCGCGCCGTGCCCGCGGCGCTGGCCCAAGGCGATGCGGTGGCGCTGGCGCGCGGCGTGCTGGCCGAGCTGGAGCAACATGGCGGCGCGCCCCTGCTGCAGCGCGCCCGCGACGAGCTGCTCGCCACCCTGGCCTGCCACGGCGCCGTGCGCGCCAACCGGCGCCTGAGCGCGCCCGAGATGAACGCCCTGCTGCGCCAAATGGAAGCCACCGAGCGCAGCGACCAGTGCAACCACGGCCGCCCGACTTGGCGCCAATTGAGCCTCAAAGAACTCGACGCCCTGTTTTTGCGCGGGCGCTGAAGCTGCCGAGGTATTGCGCCACTTTTTGGGGCAAGTTTGCGCCAAATCAAAGCCCATCTGGCCTTTTGGCTCCCGGCCTGGGCCAAATGGGTGCAATGCGCTCCCTGGTTTGGTGCAAAATGAGTGCCCTTTGCCAGCCACTTTTTCCGCCACCCTCCACCCCTCGATCCTGTCATGAAATACGCTTCCCCGCACGATTTTCTGGCCCAAGTCAGCCAGCGCAACCCCGGCCAGCCCGAATTTTTGCAAGCCGTGACCGAGGTGGTCGAGAGCCTGTGGCCCTTCATCCAGCAGCACCCCAAGTACGCCGAGCAGGGCTTGCTCGATCGGCTGGTCGAGCCCGAGCGCGTGCTGATGTTTCGTGTCTGCTGGGTCAACGACCACGGCGACGTGCAGGTCAACCGCGGCTACCGCATCCAGCACAGCTCGGCCATCGGCCCCTACAAGGGCGGCATGCGCTTTCACCCCTCGGTCAACCTGTCGATCCTCAAATTTCTGGCCTTCGAGCAAACCTTCAAAAATGCCCTCACCACCCTGCCCATGGGCGGCGGCAAAGGCGGCTCCGACTTCGACCCCAAAGGCAAGAGCCCAGGCGAGGTGATGCGTTTCTGCCAGGCCCTGATGAGCGAGCTGTTCCGCCACATCGGCTCCGACACCGACGTGCCCGCCGGTGACATCGGCGTGGGCGGACGCGAAGTCGGGTTCATGGCCGGGATGATGAAAAAGCTCTCGAACCGCGCCGACTGCGTCTTCACCGGCAAGGGGCTGGCCTTTGGCGGCTCGCTCATCCGGCCCGAGGCCACCGGCTACGGCACGGTGTATTTCGCGCAAGAAATGCTCAAGCGCCGCGGCCTGAGCTTCGACGGCCTGCGCGTGAGCGTCTCGGGCTCGGGCAATGTGGCGCAGTACGCGGTCGAAAAAGCGCTGGCGCTCGGGGCCAAGGTCGTGACCGTGTCCGACTCCAGCGGCACCGTGATCGACGAAGACGGCTTCACCAGCGCCAAGCTGGCCGAGCTGATGGAAGTCAAAAACCACCTCTACGGCCGCGTGAGCGACTACGCCCAACGCACCGGCACCCGCTTCGAGGCCGGACGCAACCCTTGGTCGGTGCCGGTTGACATCGCCCTGCCCTGCGCCACCCAAAACGAACTCGACGCCGACGACGCCCGGCTGCTGCTGAAAAACGGTGTTAAGTGCGTGGCCGAAGGCGCCAACATGCCCACCACCATGGAGGCCATCAAGCTGTTTGAGCAGCAAGGCGTGCTGTACGCGCCGGGCAAGGCCAGCAACGCCGGCGGCGTGGCCACCTCGGGGCTGGAGATGAGCCAAAACGCCATGCGCCTGAGCTGGGCGCGCGAGGAAGTGGATGCGCGCCTGCACGGCATCATGGTCGGCATCCACGAGGCCTGCGTGCGCCACGGCCAGCGCGCCGACGGCTCGGTCAGCTACGTCGATGGGGCCAACGTGGCCGGCTTCGTCAAGGTGGCCGACGCCATGCTGGCCCAGGGCGTGATCTGAGGCGGCTCGCGCGGCCCCAGCCTGAGGCTGCGCCCTTCCCCTGCCGTTTGGGCTGGCTGGTGCGGCCCAGTCTAGCCCCTGTGGCACGCCCTGGCATCTGTTACCCTAGGGCGCGATGAAGCCCCCCCGCACGCGCCCGCCCATGCCGGCCACCCTCGTGGTGTTGCTGCTGTCGCTGCTGCTGGGGCTGCAGCCGCTCACCACCGACCTGTACCTGCCGGCGCTGCCCGCGCTCACCAGCTATTTCGATGCGCCCATGCACCAGGCGCAGCTCACGCTGTCGGCGCTGCTGCTGGCGTTTGGGGTCTCGCAGCTGTTTTGGGGGCCGCTGTCGGACCGCTTTGGGCGCCGCCCGATTTTGCTCGCTGGGCTGGCGCTGTACGCGCTGGCCTCGCTGGGCAGCGTGTTTGCCGCCAGCATGGAGCAGCTGCTGCTCTGGCGCGTGCTGCAGGGCGCGGCCATGGGGGCGGCGGTGATGTGCGCGCGCGCCATCGTGCGCGACCTCTACCACCCGGCCGAAGGCGCGCGCATGATGTCCAAGGGCCTCACCGGCCTAGGGGTGCTGGCCTGCCTGAGCGCACCGCTGGGCGCTTTGCTGTCGGACTGGATGGGCTGGCGCGCCGCCCTGGGCGTGCTGGCTTTGTTTGGCAGCGCTGCGCTGGCGCTGGTGCTGCTGCGTTTCCAAGAAAGCCTGGCGCGCCCCAACCCGCACGCCCTGCGCCCACACGAGCTGGCGCGCACCTGGGCCTTGATTTTGCGCCACCCCACCTTCTGGGCCTACGCGCTGCTGGTGACCACCTCCTACGCCGGGCTGTTCACCTTTTTGGCCAGTTCCTCTTTCGTGTTCATCAACGCCCTGAGACTGAGCAAAACCCAGTACGGGCTGCTGATGTTTTCCATGTCGGCGGTGTATATCTTGGGCACCCTGCTGTGCCGGCGCTTGCTGCTGCGCTTTGGGGTGCGGCGCACGGTGGCCATCGCCGGGGCCCTGACGCTGCTCGGCGGCAACCTGGTCGGGCTGCTGGGCTGGCTGGGTTGGCACAGCGTCTGGGCCATCATGCTGCCCTACTACCTGTTCATTTTGGCGCACGGCATCCACCAGCCCTGCGGCCAGAGCGGCGCGGTGGCCCCGTTTCCGCAGGCGGCGGGCAGCGCCTCGGCCCTGAGCGGCTTTTTGATGATGAGCGTGGCCTTTGCCGTGGGCTGGTGGCTGGCCGCACAACTGCCGGTTGGCCTGGAAGGGGCCAGCGTGCTGCCGCTCACCCAGGGGCTGTGGTTCTGGAGCCTGCTCATTTGCGCCGTGGCCTGGACGCTGGTGCAGCGCTACGGCGAAGTGCATGGCACGCTGGCTCCCACCGCCGCACCCAGCCCCAGCAAGCCGCCCAACGCGGCAGGCCGCCCCTAACCATGAGCCCCGCCCCACCCGCCTGGATCGCCTTGGCTGGCCCCACCGCCAGCGGCAAAAGCGCGCTGGCGCTGGCGCTGGCGCAGCGATGGCCGGTCGAGATCGTCAGCGTCGATTCGGCGCTGGTCTATCGCGGGCTCGACATCGGCAGCGCCAAGCCCAGCCTGGCCGAACGCGCCGCCGTGCCGCACCACCTGATCGACATCCTGGAGCCGCAGCAGAGCTACAGCGCCGCCGCCTTCGTGGCCGACGCGCAGCGCCTGCTGCCCCAGATCGCCGCCCGTGGCCGCCTGCCGCTGCTGGTCGGCGGCACCCTGCTCTACTTCAAGGCCCTGTTCGAGGGGCTCGACGACATGCCCGCTGCGCACCCGGCGCTGCGCGCAGCCATCGAGGCCGAAGCCGCGCAACAAGGCTGGCCCGCGCTGCACGCGCAACTGGCGGCGGTGGATGCGCCCACGGCGGCGCGCTTGAGCCCCAACGATGCGCAGCGCATCGGGCGCGCACTCGAAGTCTGGCGCGCCAGCGGGCGGCCGCTGTCGGCGTTTCACACCCGCACCCAAACCAAAACCGCGCTGCAAGCCCCGCCACCGCTGCAAATCAACGGCCAGGCTGGCCTGCTGCTGGCGCTGGAGCCGCTGGACCGCGCCTGGCTGCACCAGCGCATCGCGCAGCGCTTTGCCGCCATGCTGGAGCAAGGCTTTATCGACGAGGTGCGCGCCCTGCGCCAGCGGCCCGAGCTGCACTCCGGCCTGCCCGCCCTGCGCAGCGTGGGCTACCGCCAGGTGTGGGAAGCGCTGGATGCGCTGGCCGCCAGCGGGCGCAGCAGCTTCACCGCGCCCGAGCGCGCCGCCCTGGCAGAGCGCGGCACCAGCGCCACGCGCCAACTGGCCAAGCGCCAGCTCACCTGGCTGCGCAGCCTGCCGCAGCGCCAGCTGCTGGCCTGCGAGCAGCCCGACTTGCTGCCAGCGGCCTGCGCGCTGCTGGAGCGGGCGGGCTTGCCGCGCTGAGCCTGAACAAGCTGAGCGCGACTGAGACGAGCGGTTGCTGAGCCAGCCCGGTGCTATCCGGCTGAGGCCGGTGCCCGCACCAAACTCCGCCGCCCCACCCCCAGCGCCACCCCGATCGAGAGCAGCAGCACCAGAGCGGCCCCGGCCAGCGTGGCGGCGTACCAGCCGCGGTCCATGAGCACGCCAAAAATCAGCGGTGCAATGGCAAAACCCACGTCCAGGCCCGAATACACCGTGCCATAGACGCGCCCGGTGGCCCCCTTGGGCGTGGCCTGCTTGATCAGCAAGTCGCGGCTGGGCGCGGCAATGCCCACGGCAAAGCCCGTGGCCGCCAGCAGCAGCATGGTGCCCCATCCGCCCAGCCAGCCGCTGGCGGCCAGCAGCAGCAGCAGCGCGCCCGCGCCCATCGAGGCCCCCACCACCTGATCGGTGCGGCGCGCCTGCGTGGCCACGAAACCGCCCACCAGCATGCCCAGCGCCCCGCACACCATGTAGGCGCTCAGCGTCAGCGTGGCGGCCTCCAAGCTCACGCCGTGCAGCGCCTTCAGAATGGAGGCCGAGTAGTTTTGCACCACGCCCAGTGTGAGCGTGGTGAGCAAGAAGAAGGCAAAGCACCACCAGATCACCGAATGGCGCAAAAAAGCCAAGTCGCCCCCGGCTGGCGCACCCGCCGGACGGCGCAGCACCTCCGACTTCAGGTGCTGGCGCTGCCACAGCAAAAGCAAAAACACCAGCAGGTACAGCCCGGCGGCGGCGAGGTAGGCGCTGCGCCAGTCCAGCCACATCGACCAGCCGACCAGAAACACCGGCGCCAGCGCCCAGCCCAGGTTGCCGCTGATGCCATGCACGCTGTAGGCGTGGCCCAGCCTAGAGGACGAAACGCGTTGGTTGAGGATAGAAAAATCGACCGGATGAAAAGAGGCATTGCCCAAGCCGGCCAATGCCGCCACCCACAGCAAGGTGCTGTAGCCCTGCGCTTGGGAAGCCAGCAAGGCCGCGCCCATGAACAACAGCAGCGAGGCAAACAGCACCGGCCGCGCCCCAAAGCGGTCCACCACAAAGCCCGAGGCCGCCTGCCCCAACCCCGAGACCGTAAAAAACAGCGTCATCAGCAGGCCCACTTCGGTGAAGGACAGGCCAAACTCAAGCATGAGCAGCGGAAACAACGGCGGCAACAGCAGGTGCCCGAAATGCGAGCTGCCGTGCGCCAGCCCCACCAAACCCATCACGCGTGCGTCGGTGCGCCAAGGCACGGTGGCGGCGGCAGTCGGGTGGGCGGTGACTAAACCAAGGCTGGGCATAGGCAGGCATGTTAAGCCCAAACGCCGCCTCCTGCTGCGCGGCCTTGCTTAGGGCCAGCGCATCCGGGCACAATAGCCGCCATGAATATCGTGATCCTCGACGACTACCAGGATGCGGTGCGCAAGCTCGCCTGCGCCGCCAAGCTCGAAGCCTTTCCGGCCAAGGTGTTTACCAACAACATCAAGGGCGTGGGGCAGTTGTCGGTGCGCCTGCGCGACGCCCAGGCGCTGGTGCTGATTCGCGAGCGCACCCACATCACGCGCCAGTTGCTCGACAAACTGCCCAAGCTGCGCCTGATCGCCCAGACCGGGTCGGTGGGGCCGCACATCGACCTCGATGCCTGCACCGAACACGGGGTGGCGGTGGCCGAAGGCAAGGGCTCGCCGGTGGCCCCGGCCGAGCTCACTTGGGCGCTGATACTGGCCGCCATGCGCCGCCTGCCGCACTATGTGGCGCACCTCAAGCACGGGGTCTGGCAGCAGTCAGGACTCAAAACCGCCGCCTTGCCGCCCAATTTCGGACTTGGCATGGTGCTGCACGGCAAAACGCTGGGCCTGTGGAGCTATGGCCGCATCGGCAAACTGGTGGCGGGTTACGGGCGCGCTTTTGGCATGCGCGTGCTGGTCTGGGGCAGCGAGGCGGCGCGCTTGCAGGCCGTGGCCGACGGCTTTGAAGTAGCGGCCTCCAAGGCCGAGTTGCTGGCGCAGTCCGATGTGCTCAGCCTGCACCTGCGCCTGGGGCCCAGCACCTTGGGCTGCCTGAGCTTTGAGGACTTGAGCCTAATGAAACCCAGCGCCGTGCTGGTCAACACCTCGCGCGCCGAACTCATTCAGCCCGACGCGCTGGTGGCGGCTCTCAACCGTGGCCGCCCCGGCATGGCGGCGGTGGATGTGTTCGAGTCGGAACCGATATTGCAGGGGCACGCCCTGCTGCGGCTGGAAAACTGCATCTGCACGCCGCACATCGGCTTTGTGGAGCAAGAAAGCTACGAAAAGTATTTCTCGGCCGCCTTCGACAACATCCTCAACTTCATCAAAGGCACCCCCACCCACATCGTCAACCCCGGCGCGCTGCATTACCAGCGCTGAGCTGGACGACCGCCACCCCTTTGGGTGCCCGGGGCCTGATCAAGCCGCGCTTTTGGGCCGTTAGGGCTTGCCGGAGGGAGGGCGTGAACCCGGCTCCCAGTCCAAACTCCCGAGGTCGAAGTCAATCGACAGGGGGTCGGGCTTGGGCGGGTTGGCCGCCGCAACCGGAACCGAATCGGCGCTGGGCCAAGACTGCAACGCAATCGCACCCGGCAAGGTGGGCAAGCCGGCCACCGTTTCGCTGGATGCCGTCGGCGCCGGCGCGGGGCCGAAGCTCAGGTCGAGCATGGGCAGGGGCGAATTCTGCAACACCTCCAGCACGCCGCTCAGGGTCAGCAAATCATCGAAAGCCGCCAAAGTCCGCACCGTCAGCTCGCTGTCGGGGTCGCCGGGCTGAGAGGCCAGGGCACGCTCGATCACCACGGCCGCCGTCGGCTGAGGCCACTGCGCCTGCAGGGTTTGCAAGAGCCGCGCGTCGTGCTCAAGGTTGAGCCCCGCCTCGATGGACTCCGTGCGCGGCGCGATGCGCTGAAAGTGGTGCTCGTAAAACTGGGTGGCCTCACCCAGCCAAGCCGGGTTGTCGTCTTGCGCAGCCAAGGCCAGCCAGCGCAAATAGGGTGCCTCGCTGGCGCGTGCATGCTCGGTCACGTACCGCTTGAGCACCTCCATGGCCTGGGTGCGCTGGGCGATCGACTCGAAAAACTCGGCCTGCTGCCACGTCTCGATCAAGGCAGCCAGATCAAGCGCCGAGATGTCCACTTCGCCGAATGTCGAGGCCCGGCCTTCGGCCACCTCCAGCCCCATGACCCCATCGACATCCAGCCATGAAGGCGGCACCGCGGCTGCGGTGGGGGCAGGGGCTGCGGTGGCGGGATCGGATGAGACCACAAGGGCTGCAGCGGGCACGGCAGGTGCGGCAGGTGCGGCGTCGGCACGGCGGGCATCAAGGGCAGGTGCGGGCACGGTCTGCGCGGGCACAATGGCGCCTTGGGACTGGGCCGCCGCATCCCCGGGCATGGTCGACACCCACCACGGCGTTGGCGCCACTGCAGCCGGGCGCGAGGGCAACCACCGCCCCGATCGGTAGGCAAACCAGCCCCCACCCAGCAACAACAACAGCAAAGCACCCGCCCCAAAAAGCCAAATCGCGGGCACACCGGCTTGGGCTTGGGCTTGCATCTGCAGCAACTGGGCCTGGGTGCTTTGCAGCTCCAGGCGCAGCCGCTCCTGCTCGGCACGCAACTGCAGCAGCTCTTGCTCGGTGGCGGTCGGCGCACCGGGGGCCGTGCCGACCTCGGCCAAGGGCCCCTCGGGCGCTGCAGTGGCTGCGGCGTCAACCGATTCGGGTGCAACCGCAGCCGCCACCGGCGGGGCTTGGCCCGGCAAAGCAATCGGATCGAGCTGCAAGCGGGCCCCACCAGCCACGGGTGCCGGGGCCGGGGGGGCCGGGGGGCGGGGAGTGGCTGCAGGGGCGGTCGCCGCAGGCACCGGGACGACCCGAGGGGGCGCTTTGCTGCGCAAGCGCTCCAAGTTGGCGGGCCTGGCCGCTGGTGTGCTCAGGCGAATCGGGGTTTGGGCTGGTGGCTGCGCCGCCAAGGCCGTGGCGGCAGCAACCCCTGCGACCGGGGCCCCATTGGGCGCCGCAGCGGGCACGGGCACAGCCGCCGCAGCGGGGCTGACCATGGGCAAGGGGGCCGCTGCACCTGCCAGCGCTTGTGCCGGACCCCAATCGGCCAGCAAGGTGTAGGAGCGCCTAAAGACCGTCTGGCAGCCCACCTGCAAGGCCAAGGTCACAATGGGCTCGTTGATGGGTTCGGTGCTGCGCACCCGCAGCAACGCCACCCCATCGGGTCCGACGCTGTGCAAGGCCGTGCTGACGGTGCCGGCCGCCACGCCCGACTCGCCATACTGCAACTGCACTTGCAGACACAAGTCGGCAATGCTTTGGTTGGGATCGAGCCGGCTTTGCACCAACACATCGAAAGGGCGACCGATAATGACGTCGCCCTGGGCCGGCCCCAAGGTTGCCGCCAGCGATTGCGTGGCCACCCAGAGCAGCGCGCTTCCCACCGCCAACTTCAACATCTGCCAGTCCTTGCCTTGATCGTGTTCGTATTGTCAACTGCGCCACATTTTGACACACGAATCCCCCTACCCCTATTGATTGCCTAAGCGCCCCATGAGCACCGGCATAAAAATTCGCAGCTAGCATGCCACCCTGGTGCTCAAACCGCACCCAAACTTTGCTGCCGCTCCGTTTTCCGCCACGGTCGCCGCGGCGACCCTTGGCCCTCCCCCAGTCACCCACAAGACAGCCCATGGACGAACCGATACTGACAATGCAGGAACGCGAGGCGATCAACGGCGGTCGCTGGTTCAATACCCTTTCACCCTCTTTGCGGCACGACATCCTTCGATGCGCCTACGTCAAACGATTCCTCGATGGCGAGCTGATCGCCGCGCGCGGCGACCCGCCCTCCGAGTGGTCGGCGGTGGCCAAGGGCGCGGTGCGGGTGAGCTCGACCTCGCTGGCGGGCAAGCAGGTCACGCTCACCTACGTCGAGCCCGGGGTCTGGTTTGGCGAGATCGCCATGTTCGACGGCGAGCGCCGCACCCACGATGCCTATGCGCACGGCCCCACTTCGCTGCTGTGCGTGGCGCGCAAAGATTTCCAAAAAATCCTGGCCCAGCACGTGGAACTCTACGAGGCCTTGCTGCGCCTGCAGGCGCGGCGCATCCGCAACCTGTTTGGGCTGGTGGAAGACCTCAACACCCTGCCCTTGCGCGCGCGGCTGGCCAAGCAGTTGCTGCACCTGTCGCGCAGCTACGGCGTGCCTTGTTTGGACAATGCCAGCGAGACCCGCATCGGCCTGCAACTGGCGCAGGAAGAACTGGCGCAGATGCTGGGGGCCTCGCGCCAGCGCGTCAACCAAGAACTCAAATCGATGGAGCGCGAACTGGCCATCCGCATCGAGCCCGGCGGGCTGGTGGTGTGCGACCGCAACGCCCTGCTGCGCATTGCAGCGGCCGAAAACTAAACCCCTTTTCTGCACCCAGCGGCCATGCCTGAACCCACTTCCCCCACCCCGGCCGCCCCCTCCAGCCCAGCCACAGCTTCCGCTGCCCTGCCCTTTGACGCGGCGGCGCTGGCGCAGTGGCTGAGCGCGCACCTGGAGGGCTTTGAGGGCCCTTTGCAAATCGAGAAATTCCCCGGCGGCCAGTCCAACCCCAGCTACCGCCTGCACACGGCGCAGCGCGACTGGGTGCTGCGCAGCAAACCCGGGCCGGCGGCCAAGCTGCTGCCTTCGGCGCACGCCATCGAACGCGAATTTCGCGTCATGCGCGCGCTGGCCGACACCGCCGTGCCGGTGCCGCGCATGGAGGCGCTGTGCGCAGACGAAAGCGTGATCGGACGCGCCTTTTACCTGATGGAATACGTGCCTGGGCGCATCCTGTGGGAGCAGTCGCTGCCCGGCTTGGATGCGGCGCAGCGGCGCGCCCACTACCTGGAAATGAACCGGGTGCTGGCGGCGCTGCACCGGGTCGATGTGCAGGCCGTGGGCCTGGCCGACTACGGCAAACCGGGCAACTATTTCGAGCGCCAGATCGCGCGCTGGAGCAGGCAGTACCAGGCTTCGGTGACGCAGCCCATCACCGAAATGGAGCGCCTGATCGACTGGCTGCCCACCCACATCCCCGCCTTGGCGCTTGACGACAGCCGCCTGTGCGTGGTGCACGGCGACTTTCGGCTCGACAACCTGGTGTTCCACCCCGAGCACGCGCAGGTGCGGGCGGTGCTGGATTGGGAGCTCTCCACCCTTGGGCACCCGCTGGCCGACTTCAGCTACCACTGCATGGCCTGGCACATCGAGCCGGGGCTGTTTCGCGGCATCGCCGGGCTCGACCTGCAAGCCCTAGGCATCCCGAGCGAGCGCGAATACATCGAGCGCTACTGCGCCAGCACCGGCTTGTTCGACCCCGATGCGCTGCAACAGGAGTGGAACTTCTTTTTGGCCTACAACCTGTTTCGGCTGGCGGCCATTTTGCAGGGCATCGCCAAACGGGTCGAGGCCGGCACCGCCTCCAGCGCCCAGGCGCGCCAGTCCGGCGCCGGGGCGCGCCCCTTGGCCGAGCTGGCTTGGTCTTATGCCCAGCGCGCCTAGGCTGCCCGCCATGCACGGCCCTGATCCTGCTTAACCCGCCCGTCCGATCCGCCCTTGCCCACCCAGAGGAGCCCTTATGCACTTCGATTACAGCCCCAAGGTTAAAGACTTGCAAGCGCGCCTGCAAGCCTTCATGGACGCGCACATCTACCCCAACGAAGCGCGCTTCATGGAGGAAGTGGCCGCCAACCGCGCCCGTGGCAACCCCTGGCGCCCAACCGAGCTGGTCGAACGGCTCAAGCCGCTGGCCCGCACCGCCGGGCTGTGGAACCTGTTTTTGCCCAACTCGCCGCGCGCCCCCGAGGGCCTGAGCAACCTTGAGTACGCGCCGCTGTGCGAGATCATGGGCCGGGTGAGCTTTGCGCCCGAGGTCTTCAACTGCTCCGCCCCCGACACCGGCAACATGGAAACGCTGGAGCGCTACGCCAGCGAAGCGCTCAAAGACCGCTGGCTCGTCCCCTTGCTGCGCGGCGAGATCTGCTCCGCCTTTTTGATGACCGAGCCCGAAGTGGCCTCATCCGACGCCACCAACATCCAGTGCCGCATCGAACGCGAGGGCGACGAGCTGCGCATCAACGGGCGCAAATGGTGGTCCTCTGGCGCCGGCGACCCGCGCTGCGCCGTTTTCATCCTGATGGGCAAAACCGACCCGCAGGCGGCGCGGCACGCGCAACAGTCCATGGTTGTGGTTCCAGCCGATGCGCCGGGCGTACACGTTGAGCGCGCGCTCACCGTCTTTGGCTACGACGACGCCCCACACGGCCACATGGAGGTGCGGCTGGAGAATGTGCGCGTGCCCGCCAGCCACATTTTGCTCGGCCCCGGGCGCGGTTTCGAGATCGCCCAAGGCCGCCTTGGGCCGGGGCGCATCCACCACTGCATGCGCTCCATCGGCGCCGCCGAACGCGCACTGGAGCTGATGTGCCAGCGCCTGACGCGGCGCGTGGCCTTTGGCAAGCCCATCGCGGCGCAAAGCGTCTGGCACGAGCGCATTGCCGAGTCGCGCTGCCTGATCGAGCAGGCGCGGCTGCTCACCCTCAAAGCCGCCTACATGATGGATACCGTGGGCAACAAGGTTGCCAAGGCCGAGATCGCCATGATCAAGGTCGTGGCCCCCAACGTGGCCTGCCAGGTGCTCGATTGGGCCATACAGGCGCACGGCGGCGCCGGGGTGTCGCAAGATTTTGTGCTGGCGCAAAGCTACGCCAACCAGCGCACCCTGCGCCTGGCCGATGGCCCCGACGAGGTGCACCGCATGGCCATTGCCAAACTCGAATTGGCGCGCTACCAGGTGCTGGCCGCAGCCGAACTGGAAGCCCCGGTGACACGCGGCTGCTAAAACACAAGCGCCCCAAGCCCGCTGCGGCCTGATACCGGAAACCCGCAGGGCCTCAGCCCATGGTGTTGGAGCGCACCTCGGCTAGGCTGGTGAAGCCTTGCAGCAGCTTTTCAATGCCGTCTTGGCGCAGGGTGCGCATGCCCTCATTGATGGCCAGGTGTTGAATCTCGGCCGAGCGCGCGCGGGTTTGAATCAGGCGGCGCATCTCGGGGCCGCTGCACAACAACTCGTGCAAGGCCAAACGGCCGGCATAGCCGGTATGGGCGCACCGCTCGCAACCCGCCGCGTGGGCAATCTGCAAACGCCCATCCTTGGCGTAGCGCTGCATCCATTCATCCAGCAAGGCCTGGCCTTGCCGCAAAGGATGGTCCGCTGGCAACAGGGCCTGGTAATCGCACAGCAGCTCTTCGATCTGGGCCGTCTCGAGCGGCTGCTCGACCGCACAATGTTTGCACACGCGGCGCACCAGGCGCTGCGCCAGCACCCCTTGCAGGGAGTCGGCAAAAGAAAAGGGATCGACCCCCAGATCGATCAGGCGCACCACGGTTTCGGCGGCCGAATTGGTGTGCAGCGTGGAAAACACCAAATGCCCGGTGAGCGAGGCCTCGATGGCGATTTCCGCCGTTTCGTGGTCGCGGATTTCGCCCACCATGATCACATCCGGGTCGGCGCGCAACAGGGTGCGCAGCGCAGCGGCGAACGTCCAACCGATTTTGGGGTTGACCTGTATCTGACGCAAGCCGCGTTGGGTGATTTCGACAGGGTCTTCGGCGGTCCAAATTTTGCGATTCGGGGTGTTGATGCGCCGCAGCGCCGAATGCAAGGTGGTGGTTTTGCCCGAGCCGGTCGGGCCTACGCATAAAAACAAGCCATAAGGGCGCTCGACCAACGCCTCAAAGCGTTCCAGATTGCGGGCATTGAGCTGCAACTGCTCCAGCGACATCGGCTCGGACGAAGACAGCAGCCGCAACACCACGTCTTCGAGCCCGCCCGCAGTGGGAACGGTGGCCACGCGCAATTCGAGCGGCAATCCGCCAAAGCGGGCGAAATTGATTTTTCCGTCCTGCGGTTTGCGGCGCTCGGAAATATCCAAGTCGCACATGATTTTGATGCGCGCCACCATGGCATTGCGGTAGCTGGCAGGCAGCTCGAGGTAGTTGCGCATCTGGCCGTCGACACGAAAGCGAATCAACAGCTTTTGTCGCCCCGGGTAGGGTTCGATGTGAATATCGGAAGCCCCTTGCTGATACGCTTCGGCGATCATGGAATTGATCAGCCGCACCAGGGTGTTGTCGGACTGTTCGATGGGTTTTTCATCGAGTTCGTCTTTGGCGCCACCGGTGAGCTCGACCGCCAGTTGCACCGCGTCTTGGGGCTGCTGCGCCGGGCTTGGACGAGGCGTCTGCCCGCGCGCAGAGGTGGTGGCGGCGGCATGGGCCAAATCGCTCAGGCCCACCTCGCGGTAGGCGTGCTGGATGCGTTCGCCTATTTCTGCGCTCACGCTCACAACTGGCAGGATTTTGCGTTGGGTGGTGAACTCCAGGTCATCAATGACCCGAAACTGCAGCGGATCGGCCATCGCCACCACCAACGCGGCACCCTGCTCGACCAGCGGCAACACCTGCAAGCGCTGCGCCACGGCAAAGGGAACGCGGCGCAAGGCCAGCTCGTCGATCGGAAATTTGTGCAAGCTGACAAAGGGGTAGCCCATTTTGCGGGCAAAGGCGATCTGCAAATCCGCTGCAGAGACCAGCCCTTTGTCGAGCAACAACTGCCCCAGTGGCTGCCGGCTTTGGTCGGCTTGTTGCCATCCCAGCACCTGTGTGAGTTGCTCCTGCGTGATTTTCCCCAAACCCACCAAGGCTTCGCCTATGGGTACGGGCTTGAGGTTGGCTTGCCGCTGCAGGGCGCGCTGCAAATCGGCTAGGTTTTCCACCACGCTGGCGGGCTCGGCTGGAGCGGGTGCAAGGGGCTGTGTATGCACCCATTCGTGCATCAGCGTCTGGGCAAAATCGGTATCGGCAATCTGGCTCACATCCCCCGAGCGCAGCTCAAAGCGCAAAATGCCGTTTTTTGGCACAAAAACGCGCTGCGGATCGCCCTCCAGCACCGGTTTGGGGAAAATCCACAAGCCTTGCTCGGTTTTGCGAAAACCCTGGCAAATTCCGGAATACATGGCCCCGTCGCGCAACGACACCAAAAAGGAATGGGTGCTGGGCAACAACCCGAGGCTGTGTGCGTCGGTGTGGACCTGAGCCGCCGCCCGGTCGGGGCGGGCATCGATTTTCAGGCGCTTGATCTGGTTGAACTTCAGACTCAGGCTGCGCAACTGTCCGCTGGGGCGGATTTTGACCACACGGGCAACCGGATCGAAATCGATCAATTGGCCTTCAACCGATTGCTCGCCCCAACCGTCGGCGCTGCAAATCAGACCGGTCTGTCCAACCCCAAGCACTTCATCTTGAAGCAGATCGGGCAATTCGAAATGGGTGCGACTCATGCGGATGGGAGGTGGTTAGGCCAGCGCTATTCAACAAACCATTTGATCACGCTCTTGGCCAAAAAGCCCAGCATGCCAAAGGACAGCACCAGCAGCAACACGAAGGTGCCAAACCTGCCGGCCTTCGATTCGCGCGCGAGGTTGAGCACGATGAACAGCATATACAAAATGAAGCCACCCAAGCCGACGGTGAGACCGAAATAGGCGATCTGCGCTTCGGTAAAGCCCAATACAGTTCCTGGCATGTTATTGCACCCCACCCCATGAGCCCGGCAGACCGAAAGCGCCCGCCCGTTTCAAATCCACATAAACGTGCCAACTGGCATGACCCAGCCACGGCAGCACCACGATCAAGCCAATCAACCCCGTTAGCAATCCCACGCTCACCATGCAGGCAATCAGCAGGGCCCACAGCACCATCACGGCGGGGTACAGCGCTATCACGCGCCAACTGTGCGCTACCGCCACCGGCAGCGGCAGCTTGGAGTCGAGCAGCAGCGGCAGCGTCACCACGCTGGAAGCAAAAACCGGCACGGCTAGCAAGGCGCCGAACATAAGCCACAGCTCAAACAAGGCGGAATCTTGTGCCAACACCACCAGCCTGAAAAAATCGCCCGCGGTCTGGATGGGCTGCCCTGCCCAGAGCAGCAGCACACCAGCCGATATCAATACCCACGCCATTCCAGCCAGCCCCATCAATACGCCAAACAGCACCATGCGAAAATCGGCAGCCATCCAGAGCTGCAGCACCTCGCGCATGCCGGCGCGGTACCCGAGCTGGGCCTGACGGCTGAGCAGCAACAACCCGACCAGCAACACCGGTGCCAGCAAGGGCAGCGCTGATATGGCGCCGACCAGCCACCAAAACTGCGATCCGGCCCACACCCACAACAGCATCCCGAAGGCGCTGGCTGCCACGCCGTGCAGCAAGCCCGGCACCGGGTTGGTGCGCAAATCCTGCCAGCCCAGCGCCAGCCAGCGCAAGGGGGAGGCGACGCTGATGGGGGGAGCGTTGGGTTGCGGTGTTGGCGGTTCGTTCATGGCAGCAAGCATAAGGGCGGCGCTAGGCCTCGTCGGTCGGGGCGGTCTGGCTGGTCTGGTCTGCTGGGGCGCTCTGTGACAAGGGGGCACACGCTTGCAGCAGGGTTTGCGTGTAGGGGTGCTGGGGAGACTGTAACACCTGCTCGGCGCTGCCTTGCTCGACCACCGCCCCGCCCTGCAACACCATGACCTGGTGCGCCAGCGCCCAGATCACGTCCAGGTCGTGGGTGATGAGCAGGTAGCTCAGGCCGTGCTGGCGCTGCAGTCGCAGCAGCAGCGCCAGCACCTGCTGCTGCACCGTGACGTCGAGCGCCGAAGTGGGCTCGTCGAGCACCAGCAGGCGCGGCTGCACGATCAGGGCCCGCGCGATGGCGATGCGCTGGCGCTGGCCACCCGAAAACTCGTGCGGGTAGCGCTGCAGCCAGCGCAGCAGCGCCTGGTGCTGCTGCCCTTGGGCCTGTGCTGGCCCTAGGCCCTGTGTGGGCAGCGCCTCGGGCAGCAGCCCGACTTCGCGCAGCGCCTGCAACACGCGGGTGCGGCGCTGCTCCACGCTCAACAGCGGCTCGTGGATGAGCAAGCCCTCGCCCACGATCTGCTCGATGTTCAGGCGCGGCGATAGGCTGGAATAGGGGTCTTGGAACACCACCTGCACCTGCTGGCGCAGGCGGCGCAGGCGCGGCGAGTTGGCGCGCCCCTGGCCCACGCCGGGGTCGCCCCAGGCCTGGCCCATGATCTGCAACTGGCCCTGGTGCCGCAGCAGCCCGAGCGCGGCCAGCGCCAGCGTGGATTTGCCGGAGCCCGATTCGCCCACCACGCCCAGCGTGCGCCCGGGCGGCAGCTCGAAATCGATGCCGCGCACGGCCTCGAAGCGACCACTGCGAAACCAGCCCGCCACACCGGGGCGTGGCACCTCGTAGGCCACCACCAGTTGGCGCGCGCGCAGCACGGGCTCGGCTGCAAGCTGCGGCTGCGGAGCGAACTCGCGCCGGGGGCGGCTGCCCAACAGGCGGCGCGTGTAGGGGTGCTGCGCCTGCTCAAACACGCGCTGCACCGGGCCTTGCTCCACCAGGTGGCCGCGCTCCATCACCAGCACGCGGTCGGCAAAGCGCTGCACCAGGTGCAGGTCGTGCGTGATCAGCAGCAGCGCCATCCCGAGGCGCTGCTGCAACGTGCCCAGCAGCTCCAGCATTTGGGTGCGCAGGCTGGCGTCGAGGGCGGTGGTGGGCTCGTCGGCGATCAGCAACCGGGGCTCGCTGGCCAGCGCCATGGCGATCATGGCGCGCTGGCGCTGGCCACCGCTGAGCTGGTGCGGGTAGGCGCGGGCGCGCCGCGCCGGTTCGGGCATGCCGGTGGCGGCCAGCAGCTCCACCACCCGCTCATCGGCTTGGCGCGGGCTCAGGCCTTTTTTGTAGAGCAAAATTTCGCCGATCTGGTTGCCCACGGTGTAGAGCGGGTTCAGCGCCGTCATGGGTTCTTGGAAGATGCAGGCCACCTCGTCGCCGCGCACGCCGCGCAGCTCGCGCTCGCTCAGTTGCAGCAGATCGCGCCCTTGCAGCAGCGCGCTGCCGGATACTGCCGCCTCGGGCAGCAGGCGCAGCAGGCTTAGCGCCGACACCGTTTTGCCCGAGCCCGATTCACCCACCAGCGCCAGCCGCTCACCGGCGGCCAGCTCGAAATCGATCCCATGCACCACCTCCTGCCCGGCAAAGGCCACGCGCAGGCCGCGCACTTGCAGCAGCGGGGTGGCCTCGGCAGCCACAGCCTGATCAGGATGCTTCGGCACGGGCTTCACCGCTGCACCTTTCGGGGGTCGAGCGCGTCGCGCAGGGCATCGCCCATGAAGGTCAGCAGCAGCAGGGTGAGCACCAGCACGGCAAAGGTGCTGAGCGAGATCCACCAGGCGTCGATGTTGTTCTTGCCCTGCGCCAGCAGCTCGCCCAGCGAAGGCGTACCGGGCGGCACCCCCAGGCCCAGGAAGTCGAGCGCGGTCAAGGCCATGATGGCCGCGCTCATGCGAAAGGGCAGGAAGGTGACCACCGGCGTGAGGCTGTTGGGCAGGATGTGGCGGCGGATGATCTGCCAGTTGCTCAAGCCCAGCGCGCGCGCGGCGCGCACGTAGTCGAGCTGGCGGTTGCGCAAAAATTCGGCGCGCACGTAGTCGCTCAAGCCCATCCAGCCAAACAGGCTGAGCAAGATCAGCAGCACCAAGATGCCGGGCTCGAACAGCGCCGAAAAAATAATCAGCAAATAGAGCTCGGGCATGGATCCCCAGACCTCGATGAAGCGCTGACCCACCAGATCGACCCGGCCGCCGTAGTAGCCCTGGATGGCCCCGGCCAGCACCCCCAGCAGCACGCCCACCGCCGTGAGCGCCAGCGCAAACAAGACCGAGAGCCTGAAGCCATACAGCAGCCGGGCGGCCACGTCGCGGCCACGGTCGTCGGTGCCGAGCCAGTTCTCGGCCGAGGGCGGCGAGGGGTGCGGCTCGGGGGCAAAGTAGTTGATGGTGCTGTGGTGGTAGCGGTTGGGCGGATACAGCGCCCAGTTGCCGGGCTGCTCGAATTGGCGCTGGATGAAGGGGTCGAGGAAGTCGGTCGGGGTTTCAAAGTCGCCGCCAAAGGCGGTCTCGGGCGGGTTGTGCAGCAGCGGCACAAAGGTCTGCCCTTGGTAGCGCGCCAGCAGCGGTTTGTTGTTCGAGAGCAGCTCCGCGCCCAGGCTGAGCACAAACAGGAAAACAAAAACAATCAGGCTGTAATAGCCCAGCCGATGGCGGCGAAAGCGCTGCCAGGCCAATTGCCAAGGGCCCAGCGAAGGCGGCAGGGTATCAATCGAAGCGGACACGGGGATCGACCCAAACGTAGCACAGATCGCTGAGCAGGCGCGTGACCAGCGCGATCAGGGCAAAGAAGTACAGCGTGCCCATGACCACGGGGTAGTCGCGCCGGATCACGCTCTCAAAGCCCAGCAGCCCCAGCCCTTCGAGCGAAAACAGGGTTTCGATGAGCAGCGCGCTGGCAAAAAAGGCGCCCACAAAGGCGGCCGGAAAGGCGGTGACGATGGGAATCAGGGCGTTGCGAAACACGTGTTTGTAGAGCACGCGGCGCTCGCTCAGGCCCTTGGCGCGCGCCGTGAGCACGTATTGCTTGCGAATTTCTTCCAGCAGCGAATTTTTGGTCAGCAGGGTGGTGATGGCAAAGGCCCCGAGCACGCTGGCCGTGACCGGCAGCGTGATGTGCCACAAATAGTCCACAATCTGCGCCCCCAGGCTAAGCTGGTGCCAGTCGCTCGACATCAGCCCGCGCAGCGGGAACCACTGCAACTGGCCGCCAAAAATCACCAGCAACGCCACCCCGAGCACGAAGCCCGGTATGGCAAAGCCGACCAGCACCAGCACGCTGGTGGCGGTATCGAAACGGCTGCCTGCGCGCACCGCCTTGGCAATGCCGAGCGGAATCGAAATCGCGTAGCTGATCAGAAACGTCCACAGCCCCAGGCTGATCGAGACCGGCAGCCGCTCGACGATCAACTGCCAGACCGACTGGTGGTGAAAAAAGCTCTGCCCAAGGTCGAAGCGCAAAAACTGCCCGACCATCTGGATGAAGCGCTCGTGCGCCGGCAAATCAAAGCCATAGAGGCGGCGGATTTCCTCAATGCGCGCCTCGTCCAGCCCCTGGCGGCCCTGAAAGCCCGCCCCGGCCGCCGCCGCGCCCTCGCCGCCCACGTCGCGCCCCTGCAACTGCGCCACCATCTGCTCCACCGGCCCGCCGGGCACGAACTGGATGATGACGAAGGTCAGCAGCAGGATGCCGAACAGGGTCGGGATCATGAGCAGCAGCCGCTTCAGTACGTAAAGCCACATGGTGTCAACGCCTGCGCCCTGGGGGCGGGTTGCGGTTGGCCGCGCTGGCCCACCAGGTGGACAAAATCCAGCCCTCGGGCTGGTAGAAGCGCGGCAGCACGGCGGGTTGCTCGAAGCGCCCGGCGCGGTAGGCGATGCGGTGCGTGCTGCCAAACCAGTGCGGAATCACCAGGTGCTGGTGGCGCAGCACCCGATCGAGTGCGCGCAGGGTGGCCACCAGCTCGGGCCGGGTGCGCGCCGCCACAGCGCGGTCCAGCAGCGCATCCACGGCCGGGTCGCGCACCCCGATCAGGTTGCTCGATCCTTCGGTCGCTGCCGCCGCCGAGCCGAAGCGATCCAGCAGCTCGGCGCCGGGGGCTTCGCTGCCGAGCCAGCGCGTGCTGATGACGTCAAAGTCGAAGCGGTCCAGGCGCTGTTGCAACAGGGCAAAGTCGATCACCCGGTAGCTCGATTCGATGCCGAGGCGGCGCAGGTTGTTCTGGATCGGCGTCACCACCCGGCCCATGCCGCCGCCGCTGTCGAGGAATTCGAGCGTAAAGGCCTGGCCCTGGGCATTGCGCAGCGCACCGTCGCGGTAGCGCCAGCCGGCCTCGGCCAGCAGGTCGCGGGCGCGGCGCAGGTGGTCGCGCAGGGTCTGGCCAGAGTCGAGTTCCAGCCGCGTCACGCTGGGCAGCGGCACCGGCTGCGTGAACACCTGCGGCGGCAACTGGGCGCGCAGCGGCTCCAGCAGCGCCAGCTCGTCCGGCCCGGGCAGGCCACGGGCCTCGAAGTCGCTGGCCACAAAGAAGCCGCGCATGCGCTCGAAGGAGTGGAAGAACAGTTGCCGGTTCATCCACTCGAAGTCCAGCGTCAGGGCCAGCGCCTCGCGCACGCGCGGGTCTTGGAACTGGGGGCGGCGGGTGTTGAACAAAAAGCCCTGAAAATCGCCCGCGTTGGCGTGCGCCAGCTCGCGCTTGATGATCTCGCCCCGGTCGAACGGCCGCCCGGTGAGCGCCCGCGCCCATTCGCGCGAAATGAAGGACTGCATGTAGTCGAACTCGCCCGCCAGAAAGGCCTGCACCTGCGCCGTCGGGTCGCGGTAGATTTTGTAGGTGATGCGCTCGAAGTTGTACATGCCCCGGCGCACGTTCAGGTTTTGCGCCCACCAGGTGGGGTCGCGCTCGAAAGTGATGTCGCGCCCAAAGCTCATGCGCCCGATGCGGTAGGGGCCGGAGGCGATCGGGTGCTGCATCACGACCTGGTCAAAGGGCAGCCGCACCCCATCGACCACGCCCCACTGGCGGCTAAACACCGGCAGGCTGCCGATGACCAGCGGCAGCTCCGGGTTGGCGCGCGCGAAATCAAAGCGCAGCAGCCGCTCGCCCAGCACCCGCACCGCTGTGACTTCGCCAAAAAAACTGCGAAACTGCGGCGCCGCCTGGGGGCCGATCAGGGTCTCGAAGGAGTGCCGCACGTCTTCGGCCAGCACCGGGTCGCCGTTGTGAAAGCGCGCCTGCGGGTGCAGGCGAAACACCACCGAGCGGCCGTCGGCGGCCACTTGCACGTCATCGGCCAGCAGGCCGTAGGCGGCAGCGGGCTCGTTCATGCTCGGGGTGAGCAGGGTTTCGAACATCAGCCCGAACAAGCCCGGCGGCGCCGTGCCGCGCAGGGTGAAGGGGTTGAACTTGTCGAAGGTGCTGATGCGCGTGGGCGAAACCAGCGTGATCTCGCCGCCCTTGGGCGCGTTTGGGTTGACGTAGGGAAAGTGCGCAAAACCAGGCGGCAGCGCCAGATTGCCAAACTGGGCGTAGCCGTGCGCCGCCCAAGCGGGCGCGATTGCCAGCAGCAGCCAGGCGAGCAGCAGCCCGCGCCAGCCGCGCGACCCGCTCAACCCCGACAACCCAGACCAACACTTGCTCATGCGACAATTCTGCCCTACATTTTCAGGAGCATGACGCATGGGTTTTCTGGCTGGTAAAAAGTTCTTGATCACGGGTGTGTTGTCCAACCGCTCCATCGCCTACGGAATTGCCCGGGCCTGCCATGCGCAGGGGGCCGAGTTGGCGTTTAGTTACGTGGGCGAACGCTTCCGCGATCGGATCACCGATTTTGCCGCCGAGTTCGACTCCAAGCTGGTGTTCGACTGCGATGTGGCCGACGACACGCAGATCGAGCGCCTGTTCCTCGATTTGTCGGCGCACTGGCCGCGCTTTGACGGCTTCGTGCACAGCATCGGCTTTGCCCCGCGCGAGGCCATTGCTGGCAACCTGCTCGACGGCCTGAGCCGCGAGGCCTTTCGGGTGGCGCACGACATCAGCGCCTACAGCTTCCCGGCGCTGGCCAAGGCCGCCCTGCCCTATTTGAACGACCGCTCGGCCCTGCTCACCCTGAGCTACCTGGGGGCGCTGCGCACCATTCCGCACTACAACACCATGGGCCTAGCCAAGGCCAGCCTGGAGGCCAGCGTGCGCTACCTGGCCGAAGCCGTGGGGCGGCTCGATGATGGGCGCAGCATCCGCGTCAACGGCGTAAGCGCCGGCCCGATCCGCACCTTGGCCGCCAGCGGCATCAAAGACTTTGGCAAGCTGCTGGGCATGGTGGCCGACGCCGCGCCGCTGCGGCGCAACGTGACCATCGACGACGTGGGCAACGTGGCCGCCTTCTTGCTCAGCGACCTGGCCGCCGGTGTCACGGCCGAGATCACCTACGTGGACTGCGGCTTTAGCCAGACCGCCGGCATCAGCCGCGACAGCCAGCAGGTGGCCTAAGCGTCTGCGGCCGGTCGCCGCCCTTACTTGACCACAAAGCGCACCGTAATCGCCGGCTGATTGGGCCGGTTGATGGTTGCCACGGCGCGCGCGCCCGGTGCCAGTGGCACATTGGCTTGCAGCATGTTGGGGCCGGCCGGGGCCAGTGCGGCTTGGCTGCGCGTGGCGCCTTGCAGCACGGTGAGCTGGCCTGTCATCTGGCTCACATTGGCCGGTTTGCCGTGGTCATCGACAAAAATCTGCGCCTGCGCGCCGCGCCCGACCAGCTCAAAGCCCAAGTCGGCCGCCACCTGCACCACGCCGCCGTGCTGCGCTTGGGGCGCGCCGTGGGCGTGGGCGTTGAAGCCGATCATCGACAGGCCCAGCAGGGCCGCCATCATGTACCGTTTTTGCATTTCATGCTCCGTTGCAGATAAAAAGTTGAGGAACTGGCCGCATTGAGCGCCAACTTCACGCCGTTAGACAGCGGATTGTGAAGCAGCGCAGGCTGCGGCCGGGCCTTTAGAACGACTCCTGCACCGCCGCATCGGCGCGGCTGCTGTCGGTTTCATTCACCAGGCGCTCGGTCGCCCGGCGGCCATAGCGCAGGTAGAGCACCGGCGTGAGCAAGGTGTCGAGCAGGGTCGAGCTCACCAGCCCGCCAAAGATCACCACCGCCACCGGGTGCAAAATCTCCTTGCCCGGCGCATCGGCCGCCAGCAGCAGGGGCGTGAGCGCAAAAGCCGCCACCAGCGCCGTCATCAGCACCGGCGTCAGGCGCTCGAGCGAGCCGCGCACCACCATCTCGGGCCCAAAGCGCTCGCCCTCGAACTTGCACAGGTTGATGTAGTGGCTGATCTTGAGCACGCCGTTGCGGCTGGCAATGCCGGCCAAGGTGATGAAGCCCACCATCGAAGCCACCGACAGGCTCACCCCCGCGATCCACATCGCCAGCACCGAACCAATCAGCGCCAGCGGGATGTTGAGCATGATGATGCCCGCCAGCAGCACAGATTTGTAGCGCGAATACAGCACCATAAAGATTAGCAGCAGCGAAAGCAGCGACAAGCCCGCAATCAAGCGCGTGGCCTGCTCCTGCGCCAAGAACTGCCCTTCGAGCGTGATAAAGGCCCCCGGCGGCAGCTCGCTGCGCGCGATCACGGCGCGCACGTCGGTGATGATGCGGCCCATGTCGGAGCCGTCGGTGTTGGCAAAGACCACGATGCGCCGGCGCCCGTTCTCGCGCCCGATCTGGTTCGGCCCGTCGGTGATCTCCACCGTGGCAAAGGCCGATACCGGCACGCTGCCCGAGGGCGTGTGCACCAGCAGGCGCTCCAGGTCTTGCGGGCTGCGCGCCTGATCCGGCAGGCGCAGCACCAGCTCGAAGCGGCGCGCCCCATCGACGATCACCGCCCCGTGCGCGCCGTCGGTGAGCGCTTGCAGCACGCGCACCGCCTCACCCGGCGACAAGCCGGTCTGCGCCAGCCGCTGGTGATCGATGCGCACCGTGATCTGCGGGATCAGCACCTGTTTTTCGACGCTCAAATCCACCAGCCCCGGCACCGCCTCCAGCTCCTGGCGCAGTTGCGCCGCCAGCCCACGCAGGGTGTCGGTGTCGTCGCCAAAGACCTTGATCGCAATCTGCGCCCGCACCCCGGCCAGCAAATGGTCCAGCCGGTGCGAGATCGGCTGCCCCACCGCCACCTGCACCGGCAGCACCGACAGGCGCTGGCGCAGATCGGCCATGATGGCCTCGCGGTCGCGCTCGCTCGGGGCCAGCCCCACGTCGATTTCGGCCGCATGCACCCCTTCGGCGTGCTCGTCGAGCTCGGCGCGGCCGGTGCGGCGCCCCACGTGCGTGACTTCGGGCACTTGCAAGATCAGCGTTTCGGCCAGCGCGCCGATGCGGTTCGACTCCTCCAGCGAGGTGCCCGGCTGCATCAGCATGCCGAGCGTGAGCGAGCCCTCGTTGAAGGCTGGCAGGAAGGCGCGCGGGAAAAACGGCACGCTCGCCGCAGCCAGCGCCACCGCCACCAGCGCCGCCGCCAGCAGCAGCCGTGTGCGCCCAAAGGACCAGTGCAGCAGCCGCGTGTCCCAGGCTTTGAGGCGCTTGACCAATGGGCTGTCGCCGTGGTCGAGGCGCTTCATGCGCGGCAGCAGGTAGTAGCACAGCACCGGCGTGACGGTCATGGCCACCCCCATCGAAGCCAGGATCGAGACGATGTAGGCCACCCCCAGCGGCGAGAACAGCCGCCCCTCGATGCCCGGCAGCGCAAACAGCGGCACGAACACCAGCACCACGATCAGCGTGGCATAGACGATGCCGGTGCGCACCTCGATGCTGGCCTGGCGCACCACCTCGATCACCGGCAGCGGCCGCTCCAGCAAGCGGTTTTGCTTGAGGCGGCGCAAGGTGTTTTCCACATCCACCACCGCGTCATCGACCAGCTCGCCGATGGCAATCGCAATGCCGCCCAGCGTCATCACGTTGATGGTCTGCCCCAGCCAGTGAAACACCAGCGCCGTGGCGGCCAGCGAGAGCGGGATGGCGGTGAGCGAGATCAGCGTGGTGCGCGCCGAGAGCAAAAAGGCAAACAGCACGATCGCCACCATGATGGCCCCATCGCGCAGCGCATGGGCCACATTGCCCGTGGCCGCCTGGATGAAGTCGGCCTGCCTGAACAGCACCTGCGGCTCGGCCAGCCCGGCCGGGCGCCCAGCCTGGAGCTCGGCCAGCGCGGCCTCGATCTGCTCGGTCAGGCGCAACGTGTCGGCACCGGGTTGCTTTTGCACGCTCAACACCACTGCGGGGGCGCCGTTGAAACCGGCGTCGCCGCGTTTGAGCCCCGCCGCAAAACGCACCTGCGCCACCTGCTGCAACAGGATCGGGCGGCCGTCGCGCCAGGCCACCGCCAGCCCCTGCAAGTCTTCCAGGCGGCTGCTGCGCCCGATGTGGCGGATCAGGTACTCGCGGCTGTTGCGGTCGATGAAGCCACCGCCGGCGTTGCTGGCAAAGCCGTTCAGCGCCGCCTCAATCTGCGTCAGCGTGACACCAAACTGCGCCATGCGCTGCGGATCCGGCTCGACGCGCAACTGGCGCACCTCGCCGCCGATCGGGATCACCTGCGACACCCCGGCGATGGAGAGCAGGCGCGGACGCAACACAAAATCGGCGTACTCGCGCGCCGCCATGGCCCTGTTTGCCACATCCTCGGCCGCCTCCTCGGCGGCACCCGTGGCGCTCGCCGTGCCTGGTTCGGGCGCTTGCAGCGGCAGCGCCAGCAGCATCACCTCGCCCATGATCGACGACACCGGCCCCATGGTCGGGCTGATCTCGGGCGGCAGTTGCTCGCGCACCAGCGCCAGCCGCTCGGCGACTTGCTGGCGGTTGCGAAACACGTCGGTGCCCCAGTCGAACTCGGCATAGACGATCGACAGGCCGATGCCCGAGACCGAGCGCACCCGCGTCACGCCGGGCATGCCGTTGAGCGCGGTTTCGATCGGCACCGTGACCAGTTGCTCGACCTCCTCCGGGGCCATGCCGCCGGCTTCGGTGAGCACCGTAACCTGCGGTTTGTTCAGGTCCGGGAACACATCGACCGGCATGCGCCAGGCGGTGAGGGCCCCATAGACCAGCAGAATGCCTGCAAAAACCAGCACAAAAAGCCGGTTATTCAGGCTGTTGCGAACGATCCAGTTAAACATGGCGGCCTTTTTGGATCGTTAGCGGATTTGCGCCAGCAGTGCCGCGCCGCGCACCACCACCCGGTTGTCGGTACCCAGCCCGGCGTGCACCACCACGGTGCTGGCGTCGAGCGCGCTGAACTGCACCGGCTGCGGGATGTAGCGCTCGGTGCCCGACTTGATCCACAGCACCGGCTGATTCGCCGGGTTGCGGGTGATGGCCTCGGCCGGCAGCACAAAACCCTGCAGGGTGTCGGTGCGCTGCACGATCAGCCGCACCGGCTGGCCCAGCGCCAGCGGCAGTGGCGCGGGGGCTGCACCGGGCGTTGCAGGCGTTGCGGCTGCGCCAGCAGCAGGCGGGCTAAGCCGGGCGCGAAACAGCAAGGGCAGCACCCCGTCGCGCATGGCGGCCCCGCTGCCCAGCGGCTCCAGCCGCACGCCGGGCACGCCGATCAGCGTGGCGGCTGCGATGCGCTGGCTCAGCGCCACGTCGGCCGTGCTGGCCTCGACCAGCAGGCGCGCCGGATCGACAATCTCAAACAGCACATCGCGGCCCTCCACCACCTGGCCGGCCAGCACCTCGGCGCGCGCGATCACGCCGCCTACCGGGGCGCGCAGCGCTAGGCGCGCGCGCTGCCCGGTGGCCAGCGCCTGTTGGCGCGCTTGCAGGCTGTGCAGTTCGGACTGCGCGGCCTCGATCTCGCGCCGGGGAACCGAGCCCTCTAGGCTTTGCAGGCGCTGCCAGCGCTGCTCGGCCAGGCCCTGCGCGGCGCGCAGCTCGGCCAGTTGGGCTTGCAGCGCAGCGGCGGCGAGCGGGTCGGGCAGGTGCTGCACATAAGCCAGCACCTCGCCCTGGCGCACGCGCTGCCCCGGCAGCGGCAAACCGCGCGGCCCGGCTGCGATCAGTCCCGCCACCGGGCTTTGCACGCGCGCCCCGGCGTTGGGGTCCAGCACCACCCGGCCCGAGAGCTCGCTGGTCTGCGGCACCTGGCTGGGCTGGGCCAGCACGGTGCGCACCCCCATCAGGCGCTGCGAGGCCATGGGCACCTGCACGCTGCCGTCGGGCAGGCGCGTCAGGCCGTCGGGGCGTGCGGCGGCACCTGGGGCATCGAGGTGTTCACCGTCGGGGCCGTGAGCCCCCGGAGCGGCCCAGGCGATGCCAGCGGATGGCAAGGCCAGCGGCAGCGCCACGGGGAGCGCCACCATGAGTGCCGATGCGAGCGCGGCCGTGTGCATCCAAACATGCGGAAATTTTTTCATGATCCCTATCCTTTGTTGGCGCGCACGGCCTTGCCGCGGCGCAAAAACCAAATCCCGCCACCGGCCAGCAGCAGCCCGCCGCCGACCAGCGTCAGCGGCAGCGCCAGCTCTTCGAGCAAGGTGTGTTCGTGCCCGTGGCCACCTTGCTGCGGCGCAGCCACTTGCAGGCTGCCTTCGAGCAAGTCGGACTGCTCGCCCGCGATCACCGTCAGCACCAGCGCGTGCTGGCCCGGCTGGCGCAGCGCCTGCAGCAGCGCGGCGTCCTCCAGCAGGTAGTCGCCCTGCTCGGGCCTGAAGGTCGCGGCGGCTTGCAGCGCCCCGGACTCGATGTGCAACTGCGCTTGCAGCACCGGCTCGCTGCTCTGAAACTGGTTCACATACAGGCTCAGGCCCTCGGCTTGCAGGCGGCCCACGACTTCAAACAGTTCCGACTGGGCCTCGAAACGCGGCAGCGCCGCCGCGCCCGCAGCGGCAGCGCCAGGGGCCGCATCCAGGTGCTCGCCGTCGGGGCCGTGGGCTCCGGGGGCGGCGTGGCTGGCCAGCGCCAGCGTACACAGGGCCGCCGCCGCTAGGCTGTGTTTCAGTTTCAGGCGCAAAGGGGATTTCATTCTGGGCTTCATGGCAGGATTCCAATTGAGAGTTGCAGCCGCGCTTGCGCGATCTGCTGCTGCAGGCGCAGCGTTTGCAGGGCGGCTTCAGCTTCGGAAGCCGCAGCGCGGGTACGCAGCCAGTCGGCCAGTGCGGTTTCGCCGCTGCGGAAGGATTTTTCGATCAGGGCGGCGCGCTCCTGCAGTTGCCCGGCGCGCTGCGACGCATGGGCGATCTGGTGCGTCATCCCGGTCAGCGTGGCTTGCTGCTGCGCCCACTGGGCCTGCAGTTGCCACTCCAGCTCCTGCTGGCGCGCTTGGGCCTGCGCGTAGGCGCCTTGGGCCGCCAGCAACTGCGGGCTGTGCTGGGCCGGGCTGTGCAAGGGGATGCGCAAGCTCAGGCCCAAGCTCTGCGTGGCGGCTGCGCCGCGCGCCTCCACCTGCTGCACCCAGCGCGTCTGCAATTCGGGCGCGGCGCGGCGGCTGCGCTCGACCAAGGCCAGTTGGCGTTGCGCCCACTGGCTGTGCGCAGCCGCTTCGCGCAGCAGCGGGTGCTGCGCCAGCGCGGACGGGGGGGCCTGCGCCTGCAGCGCTTCAAGGGCCGGGATGGCGCTCAAACCGGTCAGGCCTTGCCAGTGAAGTTCAGCGCTTTGCAGCGCGCTGCGCGCCTGCTGCAGCAGCGCCTGCGCTTGCAGCAGCTCGGCCTGTGCCGCCAGGCTGTCGGTGCGGGCGCGCTCGCCCGCAGCCAGCAGCCGCTGCATATCGGCGGCCAACTGGCGCAACGCCTCCACTTCTGCGGTGCGCAGCACCAGCGCCAGCCGCTGCTGCTGCACGGCGGCCGCCGCATCGAGCAAGGCCTGCGCCAGTTGCACGCGCTGGGCGCTGGCGCTGGCCTGGGCAAGGGCGGCAGCGGCCTCGGCCTGTTGCGCACTGGCCAGGCGCTGGCCCGGCAACCACAGCGGCAGCGCCACACCGAGCTCGCTTTCGCGCGCCCCAGCGTTGCGCGTGAACTGGTCGGTGCGCCAGCCCACTTCGAGCACCGGCGCACCCGGCAGCCAGGCCCGCGCAGCAGCTTGCTCGGCCCCGGCAGATTGCGCCGCTGCCAAAGCGGCAACCGACTCGGCGCTGCGCGCCCAAGCGGCGTCTAGCGCCTGGGCCCAGCTTGGCGCTTGTGGCGCAAGCGGCAAGGCGGGTGCAGCGCCTGCACCTGCAGCTGCACCAGCAGCCACCGCAGCGCCAGGCCGCGCCGCAACGAAACCGCCAGAGCCAAGTGTGGGCGCCTGAGCCACCAAGGAGGCCGGGAGCGCGAGGCCAGCTCGGCTGGCACCGGCCTCGGCGCGGGAAGGCGCGGACACAAGCGCTTGCGCCAGCAAGCCCGGCACGGCCGCACACAGGGCGACGGCAGCACCGATCGCCCGAAAACGGGAAGAAAAAAACATGAAAACCCCTGCAAACAGCAGCCTGAGACGATCTGGGGTCAGCCAAAGCGCGCCCTTGGAGCAACCAAGGGACGAGCAGGACTGCGCCAGACCAAGCGTTGTAGCCCGCGCAACAAAAAGCGCGGGCGCGGCTCAGCTCAGGGTGCGCGGAGGTCGGTGCAGGGGGTCGGCGTAGGGATTGGGCAGGAGGTCGGCCCAATACTGAGGCAGCCCTGTGAGGGGCAAGGGAAAAGTGAGGTGGGAAAGCGCCAGATAGGTGGCCACCACGTGCGATCCGTCCAGCGCCACGTGCTCAAACGAGGCTTGGCTGGCGTCGGCATGCACGCTGCCGTCGTGGTGGTGGTGGTGACCTACGTCTTTCCAGTGCAGGGCGGCGTGGGTGGCATCGGCCGCCACCTTGGCTAGGGAAGGCAAGCCAGCCCCCGCCAAGCCTTGCCAAAGCAAGGCCCACACAGCCACGAAAAGCACCAGTTTGCGACGCATGTTAGCGATTCTAGCAGCAAGCCATGACCGGGCGCCTTAGCGTACGGTGCTTGTGTGTGTTGTAGTGTGCGGCTGTCGCACTTAGCCGGCGCAAGCCTGTGGCAGGTGCACCCAATTAGGGTACCCAGAGCTTCACGCTGCGCGAGCGGCGGATATTGGCGTCCCGTGTGGCAAGCGTCAGGCCGTAGGCGCGTGCAGTGGCCACGATGATGCGGTCGGCCGGATCGCCATGAAACCCCTTGGGAAGATTATCCAGCGCGAGAATGGCGCCGACATCCATGGGCATGAGCGTCACCGTTTCGGGTGCCGCCGCCATGGGGAGCCAGTGGGCCAGCGGGCTGTCGATTTCGAGGCGACCCTTGGCGGCCAGCATCTGCGCTTCCCACAGGCTAATGGGGGCAAGAGCGGGCGGTGTGCCGGCTGCGGCCAACGCATCCAGCGCGGCGCGCTCATTTTCCGCAAGATCTGGCTGGCCGAGCAACCACCACAACCAGATGTGGGTGTCGAGCAAGGGCGGCTTCACACCACCCGACCGCGCGCTGCGTCAAAGGCGGTGGAGTCAAGCACGCTTTCTGGCGGCAGTGCGTGCAAGCGGCCACGGCCGCGCAGCCGCAGCCAAGTTGGTATGACTTGGGGCGCGGCGGCCATCGGCACCAGACGCGCCACCACCCTGCCACTGCGCGTCAAATCGACCGCAGCACCATCCTGCTCCACACGACGGATCACATCAACGCAGCGTAGCTTGAAATCCGTGACACTGACGGCAATAGGCACCATCGCATTTCTCCAGACGGGGTGAGAGGGAGATTAGCACAAAACCAGCCCAAGCCGTCACCTGAATCCGCGACCTCAACCCTAACTTCAGCGCCCGCCCGCCGGCACGTTGCCGCGCATGGCACGGAAGAACTCGGAGCTGGGGTCGATCACCATCAGGTCGTTGCGGTTGCGAAAGCTGGCCCGGTAGGCCTCTAGGCTGCGGTAAAACTGGGCGAAGGCCGGATCCCGACCGAAGGCGTCGGCGTAAAGGCGCGAGGCTTGGGCATCGCCTTGGCCTTTGAGCTTTTGCGCTTCGCGGAAGGCCTCGGCCAGCAGCTCCTCGCGCTGGCGGTCGGCGTCGGCTCGAATCTGCTCGCCTTCGGCAAAACCGGTCGCGCGCAGCTCGCTGGCCACCCGGCGTCGCTCGGCGATCATGCGCTCAAACACCGAGCGCGTGATGGTCTCGGCGTAATCCACCCGTGTGATGCGCACGTCGACCACATCCATGCCCCAAGGCTGCTCGGCCCCGCGCACGGCAGCCAGCACGTCGGTCTTGACGTCGGCCATGACCTCTTCGCGCCGGGTCGAGAGCAGCTCGCGCACGGTGCGCCGGTTGACCTGCTCTTGGAAGGCGTTGCGCACCACCCGGTTCAGTTGCATGGCCCCGGCGCGTTCGTCCAGTCCGACGTTGCGGATGTAGGCCGCCGGGTCGGAGATGCGCCAGCGCACAAACCAGTCGATCACCACGCGCTGGCGCTCGGCCGTGAGCATCGGTTCTACGTCGGCGCTCTCCAGCGTGAGCAAACGCCGGTCGATATAGACCACGTTTTGAAACGGCGGCGGCATTTTGAAATTCAGCCCTGGCTCGACCACCACGCGCTGAATCTGCCCGAGCTGATAAACCACGCCAAACTGGCGCTGATCGACCACGAACAGCATCGAACTTCCCACCCCGATCAGGATGAGGAAGGAGACCACGACAATACCAATTTTGTTCATCATTGCATCAGCTCCGGTCAGCGGGCACGCTGCGCTTCACGGGCGCGGGGGTCCAAGGCCGGCGCCGGGGCCGCGGGTGCGGCCGGGGCGGCAGCGGCCGGGGTGGCGGGCAAGGGGGTGGCCGTTGCGGCTTGCTGGATCAGGCGGTCCAGTGGCAGGTGCAGCAAGTTGTTGTTGTTGCGCGAGTCAATCATGACCTTGGTCACGTTGCTGAACACCTCCTGCATCGTCTCCAAGTAGAGTCGGTCGCGCGTGACTTGGGGCGCACGGGCGTGCTCGGTTTGCACCAAGCGGAAGCGCTCGGCATCACCCTCGGCGCGTGCCACCACGCGCACCTTGTGGCCTTGGGCTTCTTCCATCAGGCGTGCGGCGGCACCGCGGGCGCGTGGGATCACGTCGTTGGCGTAGGCCTCGGCCTCGTTGCGGGCGCGTTCGCGCTCTTGGCCGGCCACCAGCACATCGTCAAAAGCGGCCTGCACCTGCTCGGGCGGGCGCACCCCCCCTTGTTGCAGGTTGACCGCCACCACCTCGACCCCCACCTGGGCCCGATCCAGCAAACTTTGCATCAGGGCGCGCACGCGCGGCGCGATCTGGTCGCGCTCATCGACCAAGGCCTGGTCCATGGTCATGTTGCCGACCACCTCGCGCACCGAGGTTTCGGCGGCGCGCAGCACGGCGTTGTCGGGGTCGCGGCTGTTAAACAGGAAGGCGCGTGCGTCGTTGAGGCGGTATTGCACCGCAAAGCGGATTTCGACGATGTTTTCGTCCAGCGTGAGCATGCCCGCATCGCGCAGCCCGGTGGCCGAGACAATGTCTTCGCGCCCCACGTCGACCGAGCGGATGGTGGTCACGAACACGGTTTCGTGGCGCTGGATGGGGGCCGGCAGGCGCCAGTTGAAACCGGCTCCGACGGTGCTGTGAAAGCGCCCGAACTGGGTCACCACCGCCTGCTGGCCCTCTTGGACGATAAAGAAGCCGGAACCCAGCCAGAGCACCAGCACGACACCGCCCACCATGCCCGCCACCACGCCCGCACCCTTGGGGGTGGGGGCTTTAAAGCCCGGCATGCCGCCGCCCGAGCCACCGGAGCCACCCGAACCCATGCCACCACCGCCACCGCGCCCACTGCCAAAGAGGCCGTTGAGCTTGCGGTTGAAGTCGCGCCAGATTTCATCCAGATCGGGCGGGCCTTGCTTGGGGCCACGCCCGGAACCTTGGGGCCGCCCCTGCCACGGACGCGGATCGGGCTGCTGCTCGTCACCGCGTTCACCGCGATGGTCATCGTGGCTGGGGTCGGGCCGATTGCCGGGCTCACGCGAGCCGTCGGACGCACCGGGCTTGGCGTCGTCGTCACGTCCCCAACGCGGGTCGTTGAGGTTGAACATGCCCTTGACGCGGCTCCACCATGGAAAACGCAAAGGTGATGAAGTCATGTGCATGGGTGGTGACATTCAAAAGTCGAACAAAACACTATTGTGCCCAATTAAGGCGACACGCCGGAGTGCGCGCACCGAATTAAACCACTTCCTGCAAGGCTGCCTGCAGGCGTTGCGCCAACAAGCCGCGCAAGGCATCCAGCCCCTGGCCGGTTTGCGCACTCAAAAAGATTCGAGCCACGGACTGCCCGTCGAGTTCCATCGAGTCGACGCTTTGCAAGGGCAAACGCTCGGGCGCCAAGGCGTCGATCTTGTTGAAGACCAGCACCTGCTCGATGCCCTCAGCGCCAATCTCACGCAACACCTGCTGCACGTTGGCGATTTGTTCGAGGTGCGCGGGGTTGGCGCAATCCACCACATGCAGCAGCAAATCGGCCTCGCAGGCTTCCTGCAAGGTGGCGGCAAAGGCGTTGACCAGCGCGTGCGGCAGGTCGCGAATGAAGCCCACGGTGTCGGACAGCGACAGGCTGCGCCCGGCCTCGCTCAGGTAGAGCTGGCGCGTGGTGGTGTCGAGCGTGGCAAAAAGTTGGTCGGCGGCATAGGCGCGCGCTTTCACCAGCGCGTTGAAGAGCGAAGACTTGCCGGCGTTGGTGTAGCCCACCAGCGAGACCTTGAAAGTGCCGCTGCGTTCGCGCTGGCGCCGCTGGGTGTTGCGCTGGCGCTTGACGCGCTCGAGGCGCTCGCGGGTGCGCTTGATGGCGTCGCCGATCATGCGCCGGTCGAGCTCGATCTGCGTCTCGCCGGGGCCGCCGCGCAGGCCGATGCCGCCGCTCTGGCGCTCCAGGTGCGACCAGCGCCGCACCAGCCGGGTGCTGAGGTATTGCAGCCGCGCCAGCTCGACTTGCAGCTTGCCTTCGTGGCTGCGCGCGCGCTGGGAAAAAATCTCCAAGATCAGCAGCACCCGGTCGTTGACTGCAAGCTCCATGTGGCGCTCGAGATTGCGCTGCTGCGCCGGGCTCAGGGCTTGATCGAACAGAATTTCCTGCGCCCCGTGCGCCAACGCCAGCGCCTTGATCTCGTCGGCCTTGCCGGAACCGAGGTAGAGCGCCGGATCGGGGGCGCGGCGTTTGCACACCACCCGATCGAGCACCTCGTAGCCGGCCGTGCGCGCGAGCTCAGCCAACTCGCTCAGTTCGGCGTCGAAATGCGGCAAACCCATGTCCACACCCACCAGAATCACCCCGGGCAGGGCACTGGCAGGGCGTTTTTTGGCGGGCGGGTGCCCAAGGGCGCCCCCCATCGGAGCAACGCCCGGGATGGGCAAGGTCGGATCGGGATTCAGGGGCTCAGGCCTCGGGGGTCGGCGCATTGGCCGTGAACTGCACCGGGCGCCCCGGCACGATGGTGGAAATGGCGTGCTTGTAGACCATCTGGGTGACGGTGTTGCGCAGCAGCACCACGTACTGGTCGAACGACTCGATCTGCCCCTGCAGCTTGATCCCATTGACGAGGTAAATGGACACCGGCACGTGCTCGCGGCGGAGCTGGTTCAAGAATGGGTCCTGCAAGAGTTGGCCTTTGTTGTTGCTCACGATATGTTCCGTGTTCGAAGAAGTTTCGGGAAAATGAAGATACCACAGCGCGGCCGCTTTTGCGCGCGCGCAGGCGTTTTATTGCTTGGCGTAGGGATTGTCGGCGATTTTGAACTCGATCCGCAGCGGCGTGCCCACCAGATCGAAGGCCTTGCGAAAGCGCCCTTCCAGAAAGCGCCGATAGCTCTCGGAGACGCCCTCGAGCGAGTTGCCGTGAATGACGACCACCGGCGGATTCATGCCGCCCTGGTGGGCGTAGCGCATTTTGGGGCGGTACATGCCACTGCGCTTGGGCGCTTGCAGGGCCACCGATTCCTGCAGGATGCGGGTCAGCAGCGGGGTCGGCATTTTCTTGAACGCCGAGGCATGGGCTTGGGCGATCGCCGGCCACAGCGGCGCCAGCCCTTGGCGCTTGAGCGCCGAAATGGTGTGCATCGAGGCAAACTTGAGAAAAGCCAAGCGGCTCTCGATCGAGCGCTGCAGCTGCTCGCGCTGATAGCTGTCGATGGCGTCCCATTTGTTGAGGGCCACCACCACCGCGCGCCCGTGCTCCAGCGCAAAACCGGCAACGTGCGCGTCTTGATCGGTCACGCCTTGGCTGGCGTCGAGCAGCAGCAGCACCACGTGCGCGCTCTCGATGGCCTGCAGCGTCTTGACCACCGAAAACTTCTCCACCGCCTCGAACACCCGGCCCTTGCGGCGCAGTCCGGCGGTGTCGATGAGCTCGAATTTTTGCCCGTTGCGCTCGAAGGGCACCGAAATCGCATCGCGTGTGGTGCCGGGCTGGTCAAAGGCCACCAGCCGCTCCTCGCCCAGCCAGGTGTTGATGAGGGTCGATTTGCCCACATTGGGGCGCCCGGCCACGGCCAACCGGATCACCTGCCCTTCGCCCTCATCGGCGGGCGCAACCACCTCATCGGCCAGCGGCAAGCGGTCCAGCGCCGCCTCCAGCATTTCGCGCACCCCCTGCCCGTGCGCCGCCGAGACCGGCAGCACCTCGCCCAGGCCCAGCTCGTAGAACTCGCTCCACTGCGCCGTTCCCAGCATCCCTTCGGCCTTGTTGGCCACCAGCAGACAGGGTTTGCCGAGCTTGCGCAGGTAGTTGGCGATGTCGTGGTCTTGCGCGCTCAAGCCCGCGCGGGCGTCGAGCACGAACAGCACCACATCGGCCTCGGCCACGGCTTGGCGGGTCTGCTTGGCCATTTCGCGGTAGATGCCGGCCTCGGCCCGGGGCTCGAAGCCGCCGGTGTCGATGACGATGAACTCGCGCTTGCCCAGCCGCGCGCTGCCGTAGTGGCGGTCGCGTGTCAGGCCAGGCAGGTCGGCAACGATGGCGTCGCGGGTTTTGGTCAGGCGGTTGTAGAGCGTCGACTTGCCGACGTTGGGGCGTCCGACCAGTGCCAGCACCGGCTTCATTGCGGCCGCCAGGCGTAGACGCCGCCGTTGCGCGTCACGGCCACCAGGGTGTTGCCCAGCAGCAGCGGCCCGGCCACAATGGCCGAACCGTCGGTGCTGAGGCGGTTGACGGCGCTGCCATCGTCGCGCGACAGCAGGTGCACGAAGCCCTGCGCGTCGCCAATGGCGATCGAGCGACCGGCCGCCAGCGGCGCGGTGAGGCCCCGGTGCAAAAAGGCGTCGGTGCTCCAAGCGCGGGCACCCCCGTCGCGCCGCCAAGCCAGCACGCGGCCGTTGCGCTCTACCCCATAAACGCGCTCGGCGTCGGCGCTTAAGCCCACGGCGCCATCGGCGGGCTGAGTCCAGAGCAGGCGGCCGGTGGCGGCATCGACGCAGCCCACCGCCGCCTGGAAGGCGCGTGCGCACAGTTGATCGCCCACGCGACCCGTGCGCCCGACCAGATCGACCAAGCGCTCGATTTCGTTGACGCCGCGCGGGGTGGCGATGGCGGCGTCCCAGCGGATGCGGCCATTGAGCGGATCGAAGCCCAGCATGCGCCCGCCCAAGCCCACCACCAGGGTGTCGCCCACCGCCAGCAGCACGCCGCTTTGCTGCAGCACCAGCGCCTCGGCGGCGCGGCCGCGCTGCTGCCACAGCGGAGCGCCATTGCGGGCATCGAAGGCGTGCACGCTGCGGTCGTTGGCCAGCACGAACACGCGCTGCCCGGCCACCAGCGGGGCCGTGAGGACACGGGCCGGCAGGCGCGCGCGCCACTGCACCCCGGTGCTGTTGAGCACCAGCAGCTCGTTTTCTTGCGTCACCACCGCTGCGGTCTGGCCGTCGAAACCCACGGCTGCCGAGAGCGGCTGCGCCAGTTCGACGCGCCAGCGCACCTGGCCGTTGCTGCCGTCGAGCGCCAGCACGGCCCCGGCGGCGTTGGCCAGCACCAGGGTCTGACCGTGCACGGCGGGTGTGAGCAGCGGATCGACGGCGCCGACGGTGGTGTTCCAAACTTGGGTGGCCGGTTGCAGCGCCACCAGCGGAGCCAGCGGCGTCGGTTGCGGGCGCTCGGGGGCCGAAGAGCAAGCCGCCAGCGTGAGCGCCAAGGCGGCCGCAAGGGCGATGGCCGCCACGGGGCGGCCGATGGCGTTGCGCACCAGGCGCGGCGAGAAATGGGGGGCTGGGTTCACTGCGATGTCTCCGTCACTGGGGGGGCAGCCGGGGTGGCGGGGGTGGCCTCGTTGGCCGGGGCGGCTGGCGCGCTGGGGTCTAAGCCCAAGGCATTGAGCTTGGCTTCGATCACGCGCCGGTAGTCCACCGCCTCGTCCATGGCCGTCCAAGCCTGCAGATAGGCTTGGCGGGCGGCGTCGGTCTGGCCTTGGGCCAGCAGCACGTCGCCGCGCCGGTCGGCCGCAAGGGCGGCAAACTCGGGCGGCATGTCGGCGGCCAAAGCCTGCAGCGCGGCCTCGTACTGCCCCGCTTGCAGCTCGAGCGCCGCCAGACGCAGCCGCGCGGCCGCCACCACCCCGGGGTCGGCGGCGCGGTCGCGCACGAAATGCAGCGCCTGGCGCGCGTCGTCGGGCGCCTCGAGCTGTTGCAGCGCGCGCGCCGCCAGCAGCCCGGCCTGCTGCGCCTGCGCGGTGCGCGGCACCTGCTGCTGGATGTCGGCCCAGACCTGGCGCACGCGCTCGGCGTCGTTGGCGGCGGCGGCCTCGTCCAGGGCCTGATAGAGCACGGCGGCTTCGACGGCCTGCTGGCGTTGCCAGTAGTTCCAGCCGTTCCAAGCCGCAAAGCCGGCCAGCACGACCACCAGCACCCACGTGATGAGGCTGCCAAAGCGGCCCCAGAAACGCTTGAGCTGGTCAAATTGTTCTTCTTCGTGCGGATCGAAAGTTTTCGCCATGGGGTGAGGGTGCAAAAAGTTGCGCGAGCAAAAAAATCGGCAGCCCCCGGTGGGCGGGGCTGTTGTGGGCCGGATCAGGCCCCATTGGGTGCCGATTGTAGGCGCTGGCCCGGCGGGCTGGCCGGCACTGGCCAAACGGGGGCCGATCGGGGGGCAGTCGGCCAACCGTCGCTTAAGCCCGCAAGCGCTCCGCCCACTGCCCCACTTCGGCCAGCGGCAGCAAGGTCTGCTCGCGAATGCTGCCCAGCCCATCGGCGCGCAGCGGCTTGACCGCCACCTGCCCGGCGGCCAGCTCGGAAGCGCCAAACACCAGCGCGTAGCGCGCCCCGCTGGCGTCGGCCTTTTTGAACTGCGCCTTCATGCTGCTCAGGCCCTCCGGCCCGGCGCCGTGCATCTGCACCGCCAGCCCGGCGGCGCGCAAGGGGCGCAAGAGCGCCAGCACCTGCGCCATGGCCTCGGGCTGGGGCACCACGGCGTAGCAGTCGGGCACGGGCATGGGCGGCAGCTTGCCTTGCACTTTAAGCAGCTCCAGGATGCGCTCCATGCCCAGCGCCCAGCCCACCGCCGGGGCCGCCTTGCCGCCGATCTGCTCCAGCAAGCCGTCGTAGCGCCCGCCGGCGCAGACCGTGCCCTGCGCCCCGAGGGTGTCGGTGACAAACTCAAACACGCTCAGGTTGTAGTAATCCAGCCCGCGCACCAGGCGCGGATTGATGCGGTAGCCGATGCCCTGCGCATCGAGCAAGGCGCGCAAGGCATCGAAGTGCGCCAGCGAAGCCGCGCCCAGGTGGTCGATCAGCTTGGGCGCGGCTTCCACCAGCGCTTGCATATCGGGGTTTTTGGTGTCGAGCACGCGCAGCGGGTTGCTGTAGAGGCGCCGGCGCGCGTCCTCGTCGAGCCGATCGAGGTGCTGCTCCAGGTAGGCGATCAGCGCCTGGCGGTGCGCCAGCCGCTCATGGGGCTGGCCCAGGCTGTTGAGTTCGAGCCGAATGTCGCTTAAGTCCAATTCGGCCCACAGGTCGGCGGCCAGGGCGATGAGCTCGGCATCGACATCGGGGCCGGCAAAACCCAGCGCCTCCGCCCCCACCTGGTGAAACTGGCGGTAGCGGCCGCGCTGCGGGCGCTCGTGTCTAAACATCGGCCCGAGGTAGTACAGGCGCTTGGGGCCGTCGTAAAGCTGGTTGTGCTCTTGCACCGCGCGCACCACGCCAGCCGTGGCCTCGGGGCGCAGCGTAAGCTGCTCGCCATTGAGCCGGTCCTCAAACGAGTACATCTCTTTTTCGACGATGTCGGTGACTTCGCCCAAGCCGCGCACGAACAGCGCCGTGGGTTCGACGATCGGGGTGCGCACGTTGCGGTAGGCGTAGCGCGCCATCAGATCGCGCACCTTGGCCTCCAGCCACTCCCAGTGGCCGGAAGCGGGCGCAAAAATATCGTTCATGCCTTTGACGGCACGCAAGGGTTCAGCCATGATTTTTAGATAAAAAACCGCTGCCGCACGCGCCGCTCAGGGCCGCGCGCCGAAGCGCTGTTCGATGTAGTTTTGCACGATCTGCTGGAACTCGGCGGCAATCTGCTCGCCGCGCAGGGTCAGGCGCTTTTCGCCGTCGATGTAAACCGGCGCCGCCGGGGCCTCGCCGGTGCCGGGCAGGCTGATGCCGATGTCGGCGTGTTTGCTCTCGCCCGGGCCGTTGACGATGCAGCCCATCACCGCCACCTTGAGGTTTTCCACCCCAGGGTAGCGCTCGCGCCAGCCCGGCATGGAGGCGCGCAGGTAGTCGTCGATCTGCTTGGCCAAGTCGAGGAACACGGTGCTGGTGGTGCGCCCGCAACCGGGGCAGGCGGTGACGCTGGGCACAAAGCTGCGCAAGCCCAGCGCCTGCACGATTTCGAGTGCTACCACCACCTCTTGGGTGCGCGACTCGCCCGGCTGCGGCGTGAGCGAGACGCGGATGGTGTCGCCTATGCCCTGCTGCAGCAGCACAGACAGGGCCGCCGCCGAGGCCACGGTGCCGCGCACGCCCATGCCGGCCTCGGTCAGGCCCAGGTGCAGCGGGTAGTCGCAGCGCCGGTGCAGCTCTTGATAGACCGCGATCAGGTCTTGCACCCCACTCACCTTGCACGAGAGCACGATGTCGCCCGGCTGCATGCCCATGGCCTGGGCCTGCTGCGCCGATTGCAGCGCCGAGCTGATGAGCGCCTCGATCATCACCTGGCGCGGCAGCCAAGGCTGGGCGCGGCGGGCGTTTTCGTCCATCAGGCTGGCCAGCAGCTCTTGGTCTAGGCTGCCCCAGTTGACGCCGATGCGGATGTGCTTGTCCCAGCGCAGCGCGGCCTCGACCATCTGCGCGAATTGCTTGTCTTTTTTGTCACCCTTGCCGACGTTGCCGGGGTTGATGCGGTACTTGGAGAGCGCCTGCGCCATCGCCGGGTAATCCTGCAGCAGGCGGTGCCCGTTGTAGTGGAAGTCGCCGATCAGGGGCACCGGCACGCCCATGCGGTCGAGCTGCTCGCGGATGTGCGGCACGGCGCGCGCGGCTTCGTCGTTGTTGACGGTGATGCGCACCAGCTCGGAGCCGGCCTCGGCCAGTTCCTTGACCTGGATCGCGGTGCCGATGGCGTCGGCGGTGTCGGTGTTGGTCATCGACTGCACCCGCACCGGCGCGTCGCCGCCCAGCGGCACCTGGTGCGCGCCCCAGCGCACGATGCCCTGGTGCGTCTTGCGGCGCGGGATTTCGGTCAGGGGCGGCGGATTGTCATTGAAATTCATGCGATCACCTCACTTGCAGGCGGGCCACGTTGTTGCGGCTGTGCGGGGCCATGTCTTGGACTTGGCCGCGCACCGAAACCTCGACCGCGTCGGCGCGCCCGATCACCACTTGCAGCGGCAGGTCGTCGGCGAAACCAAGCGCTTCGCCGGCTTGCAGGTGGCGCTGCAGCAGCACCCGGCCCGAAGCCCCGGTGACTTGCACCCAGGCGTTTTGCTGCGCGCGCAGGAGCAGCGGCGCGGCGGTGGCGGTCGTGGGTGTGACCGCGGCGGCCGCAACGGGGGTGGGTGGCGCTGAAGCCGGTGCGGGCACGGGGGGCGGCACCGGCTCGGCTGGGGTGGGCAGCAAGGGGGGTGCGCTTGGGCCCGGGTCAGGCAGGGCTGCGGTCAGCGGGCTCGGCACCGGCAAGGCTGCAGCCGGCGCCGCCGCATCGGGGCCACCCGCCAGCGGGGGCGCTGCGGGTTCTGCCAGCGGTGCAGGCTGTGCGAGTGGCGCCGGCTCGGGTTGCTGCGGCAACCAAAACCACAGCAACAAGGCCACCACCAACATCAGCACGGCCAGCGCTACCGGCACAGACAGCGTTTGCACCGGCGCCGCCACGGCGCGCGCCAAGACCGAAGCCCCCTCCTGCGGCATGGGCGTGTGCAGGGCGGTTTCGGATTCACCCAGCCGCACCTGGCCGGCCATGGGCATTTGGGCCAGCACCGGGCCCGGATCGACCTTGAGCTGGCGGCACACGCTCAAGGCCAGGGTGCGAGCAAAGGTCAGGTCGGGCAACTCGTCGTAGCGCCCAGACTCCAGCGCTTCGAGCTGGCGCAGCGGCACTTTGAGCGTCGCCGCCAAGGCCGCTGCATGCACCCCAGCACGCTCGCGCGCCTGGCGCAAGGTCAAAATCGGCGCAGCGGTGGCAGCGGTGGCGCTGCCCGCATCGGCGGCGGCTGGTTCGGCGCGCAGCTCATTCATCGAAAGCCCCTCGTTCGTAGGCATTGGCTTGGCGCGAATCGGGGAAGCGGCGCTGCAACTGACGCCCCAGTTGCTGCGCTACATCGCGGTTTTGCAAGCGGTTTTCAATTTTTACGCCCAACCAGAGCGATTCGGCATTGGCTGCTTCGGAGTTGTTGAGGCGGCGCAGGTAAAAGCGGGCGCGCTCGCTGTTTCCACGCTGGTGCAGCATGGCTGCCAGGTTGTAGAGCGTAATCGGGTTGCCGGGTTCGATTTCAAAAGCGCGCATCAGGCTTTGCTCGGCTGCTTGCATTTGCCCGGCCCGGGCCTGGCACACCCCGCGCAGCATCCAGGTGCGCCCGGCCCCTTGATACTGGGGCGTTTGCAAGGCGCGGTCAAAGGCCTGGGTGGCTTCGGCAAAGCGCTGCTGCTGGCAGTGCAACCAACCGAGGTTGTGCCAACTGTCGCCGTCGCGCGGCGCCAGCCGCAAGGCCTGCTGCAAACTCTGCTCGGCCAGCGCGAACTCGTTGAGCTGCATCAGCACCAGGCCGCGCAGGTTGTGCGCCGCCGCCAAGTTGGGGTCGGCCTGCACGGCGCGGTTGGCCTCTTCCAGCGCCACGGCGGGCTGGTTGTTTTCCAGAAAGGCCGCCGCCAGTTCGAGCCGGATCTGGGCCCGGCGCTGCCCATCAGTGGGCTCGGTGGTGCCCACCGTCAGCGGCTGCTGGCTGGCATCGCCGCCCGGTGCGCTGGCACAGGCCCACAACCCCAGGCACAAACCCAGCACCAGACCGGTTCGCCAAAGCGCAATGGTTCGACTAATCATGACACCTTCTCGTGCGGCTTGCGCCAAATCACAGGCTGTGGGCTGGCCAAGGCCGTTTGCGGCTCCCGGCGCCCAGAGACCCCGGTGCGGTCCAGCACCTCGCCGGCCAGTTGGCCGCAGGCAGCGTCGATGTCGTCGCCGCGCGTCTTGCGCACCGTGGTGACAATGCCCGCGGCGTTGAGCCGCTGCCCAAAAGCCAGCACCCGAACCCGGCTGGAGCAGCTCAGGCCAGAGGCGGGAAAGGGGTTGAAGGGAATCAGGTTGACCTTGCACGGCACGCCTTGGCCGCGGTGCCCTTGCAGCAGCGCAATCAGTTGCTCGGCGTGGGCGTCTTGGTCGTTGACGCCGTCGAGCATGCAGTATTCGAAAGTGATGAAGTCGCGCGGGGCGTGGGGCAGATAAGCCAGACAGGCGTCGAGCAGCTCGGCGATGGGGTATTTGCGGTTCAGCGGCACCAGATCGTCGCGCAGCGCGTCGGTGGGGGCGTGCAGCGACACCGCCAGCGCCACCGGGCAGTCGGCGGCCAGGCGCTCGATCATCGGCACCACACCCGAGGTCGAAACCGTGACGCGCCGGCGCGACAGGCCGTAGCCGTGGTCGTCGAGCATCAGGCGCAGCGCGGGCAGCAGCGCGGCGTAGTTTTGCAGTGGCTCGCCCATGCCCATGAGCACCACATTGCTGATCACGCGCTCGCTCAAACCGCGCTCGTTGTGGCCTAGGTGGCGGCGCAGAAAGTGTTCGGCAAACCAGAGTTGGGCCACAATTTCGGCCGTGCTCAGGTTGCGGCTAAAACCCTGGGCGCCGGTGCTGCAAAAGCGGCAGCCCACGGCGCAACCGGCTTGCGAGGAGATGCACAGCGTGCCGCGACCCTCTTCGGGGATGAAGACGGTCTCGACCGCGTTGCCGTCGCCCACGTCGAACAACCACTTGATGGTGCCGTCGGCCGATTCGTGCTGCGCCAGCACCGGCAGCGCGCGCACTTCGCACAGGCTGGGCAGCTTGTCACGCAGGCTGCGCGCCAGGTCGCTCATTTCGGAAAAGCGCGATTCGCCGCGCTGGTGGATCCAGCGCAGCAGCTGCACCGCGCGAAAGCGCTTTTCCCCCAGCCGCTCGCAAAAGGCGGCCAACCCGTCGAGGTCGAAACCGAGCAAATTGGCCGTCATTGCATGGTCAGCGGGTGTAGACGTTGAGGCCGGCGAAGAAGAAAGCCACTTCGGCGGCTGCGGTCTCGGGGCCGTCGGAGCCGTGCACGGCGTTGGCGTCGATGCTGTCGGCAAAGTCGGCGCGGATGGTGCCGGGGGCGGCCTTTTTCGGGTCGGTGGCGCCCATCAGGTCGCGGTTCTTGGCGATGGCGTCTTCGCCTTCGAGCACCTGGATCATGACCGGGCCCGAGACCATGAAGTCCACCAGGTCTTTGAAGAAGGGGCGCGCGCGGTGCACGCCGTAGAACTGCTCGGCTTCGGCGCGCGAGAGCTGCACCAGTTTGGCGGCGACGATTTTGAGGCCAGCGGCTTCGAAGCGGCTGTAGATCTGGCCGATCACGTTTTTGGCGACGGCGTCGGGCTTGATGATGGAGAGGGTGCGCTCAATGGCCATGGGATTGGGTATCCTGAAAGGAAAATCTGAGGGTGGGTTGAATTAAGCCCGTGATTCTAACCCGCTCTCAGCGTGGGGCACCGGGTTTGGGGCCGCGCGCAGCCCCACGCTTGGGGCCTTGGCTGGGCCCGCCGGCGCGGGTGCGGCCGGTGCTGCGCGGCATGGGGGCGCCATCGACCAGTTTGGGCGCGCTCGGGCGCGGCCCCTGGCTGCGGCCCCTTGAGGGCTGGCGCTTGGGCGGCGCCGGGGGCTGGAACTGGCGCGCGCGCGATTCCAGCGTGCGGTCCATGCCCGTGGCCTCGGTCAGGCGCGCCACGTCGCGCGCATCGAGTTCCATCCAGACGCCCCGGCGCAAGCCGCGTGGCAGCGTCACGGCCCCGTAGCGGATGCGGATCAGGCGGCTGACCGCGTGCCCGAGCGACTCGAACATGCGCCGCACCTCGCGGTTGCGGCCTTCGGCGATCGTCACCCGGTACCAGCAGTTGGCGCCGTCGCCGCCGCCCTCTTCGAGCGTCTGAAATTGCGCCGGGCCGTCGTCGAGCTGCACCCCGTCAAGCAGCTTTTGCTTTTCCTCTAGGCTCAAGGCGCCCAGCACGCGCACCGCGTATTCGCGCTGCAGTCCAAAGCTGGGGTGCATCAGCAAATGCGCCAGCTCGCCCGAACTGGTCAGCAGCAGCAGCCCCTCGGTGTTGATGTCGAGCCGCCCGACCGACTGCCACTTGCCGCTGTACAGGCGCGGCAGGTTGCGAAACACGGTGGGTCGGTTTTGCGGGTCGTCGTGCGTCACCACCTCGCCGGCTGGCTTGTGATAGGCCAGCACGCGCGGCGGCGGCGGCGCGATGCGCAGCTTGATCGGGCGCCCATCGATGCGGATGGCGTCGCCTTGCTGGATGCGTTGCCCCACATGGGCCGGCTCGCCGTTGACCGTGATCTGGCCTTGGGCGATCAGGCGCTCCATCTCCAGCCGGGAACCCAACCCGGCTTGCGCCAACACCTTGTGCAGCTTGGGTGCTTCGGCCTCGGGCTCTAGCACCCGCTTGGAGGGCTGCGCGGGCGCGTCGGGCGCGGGTGACAACTGCAAATCGGCATCGAAGGCGCCCGAGACCACGGCCTCGAAGCCCACCGCAGCGGCGTCTGGAGCAGGCGTGGGTGCGGCGGCCGCTTCGGAAGCTGCTTCGGTGGCCGCTTGAATGCCCCCTTGCAGCTCGGCTTGCGTGGTTTGGGCCGGGCGGCGTGCGGGCCGGGCGGGGGCGGCGGAGCGGGCTTGCGGCCGCGGCGCGGCGGCTGGCGCAGCCGGTCGGGTTGGGCGGGTGGAGGGGGCTTTGCGGTTCACGGGAGGGCTCATTCGGATGGCGGCATTAAAGGGGTGGCGTGGGCGGGGCGACGGGGCGGCCGGGTGGCGGCGCAAAACCCGGCAACCTAGGCGCCGGTGCTTCTTGCGACCCACGCATCGGCTCACCGGCCACGGGCACCAAGGGCAGTTCGGCCAAGGACGGCAGGGCAAGGTCGCGCAAAAACTGGGGCGTGGTGGCGTACAGGGCGGGCCGGCCGGGCGTTTGGCGCTGCCCCACCACTTCAATCCAGCCCCGCGCTTCGAGTTGTTTCAAAATCCCACTGTGGATGCTGACACCGCGCAAATCTTCCATTTCGCCGCGCGTGACAGGCTGTCGATAAGCCACGATGGCCAAGGTTTCGAGCACGGCGCGGCTGTATTTGGGCGGCTTTTCGGGGTGCAGGCGCTCAAGGTAAGGCTGCACCACCGCGCGGCTGCGAAAACACCAACCCGGCCCCACCTGGACCAGCTCCAGCCCGCGCTCGGACCAGTGTTGCTGCAAGCCGTGCAAAGCGGCCTCCAGCGCCGCCGGCTCCACCTCGCCCTCGAACACGCTGCCGAGCTGCTGCAGCGAGACCGGCTCGGGGGCACACAGCAGCACCGCTTCCAGCAGCAGGGGCAGAGCGACAGGGTTCATGGCCACAGCGTCCCGATCAATCGTCGATGGCAGTCGGCTCGGTGTCGAGCGCCCACAACGGTGCTGGATTGTAGTGCAGCCCCGCTGCTTCCAGGGCCTGCACCATATCGGGCGGGGCCGGGCTGTGCCAGTGCATCCACTGCCCGCTGTGGGGGTGGCGCAAGGCCAACTGGTGCGCGTGCAAGGCCTGACGCTGCAAGCCCAGCGCGGGCGGGCCGCCGTAGAGCGGATCGGCCACCAGCGCGTGCCCCGACCAAGCCAGGTGCACCCGAATCTGGTGCGTGCGGCCGGTGTGCAGCTTACAGCCCAGCAAGCTGCTTTGGCTGCCCACCGCCAGCGGCCGCACATGCGTCAGCGCCGGCTTGCCGCCCGAGTGCTCGGCGCCGAGGACGGCCATGCGCAGGCGCTGGCGCGGATCGCGCCCGATCGGTTGCTCGATCGCGTGCTCGGGCCCGTGCCGCCACGCCCCATGCACCAGCGCGAGATAGACCCGATGCACCTGGCGCAGGGCGATTTGGCGCACCAAGGCATCAAAGCAGGCCTGCGTCTTGGCCACCACCATCAGGCCACTGGTGTCCTTGTCGAGCCGGTGCACGATGCCGGCGCGCGGCAACATCGTCGCCCCGGCGTGGTGGGCCAGCAAGCCATTGAGCAAGGTGCCGCCCCAATGCCCGGCCGCCGGATGCACCACCAAACCCACCGGCTTGTCGAGCACCAGCAGGTGCGCGTCTTCGTACACCGGTTGCAGCGCCATGGGCTCGGGCACAAAGGCGCTGGCCTGGGCGGTGGGGCGCAACTCGATCTCGATGCGGTCGCCCAGGCGCACCTTGTGGGCCGGTTTCTGGCACAGGCTGCCATTGAGCTGCAAGGCCCCCTGCCCGATCAGGTTTTGCAGCCACGCCCTGGACAGCGCCGGCAGACGCGCCGCCAGCACCCGGTCGATGCGTTGGCCGTGTTCGCCGATTTCTGCCTCCCACTGGCGGCATTCAAGCGCATCGGGGGTGTCGTCGGCCTCTTCTTCGGATGGCGCTGGCAGCGCCCCCGCAGGCTCACGCTCGCCGGGCCAGCCGGCCGGGTCGAGGGCTGCGCCAGCCAGCAGATGGGGCGGCGTCGATATAATGGGTTTCGTCAATCTTTGGTCCTGCTACGCGAAGGTATGCACACGATGTTTCTGAGCCGATTATCCGCTCTCGCCCCGGCGCGAGCCCGTGCAGGCCGATCCTTTGCGGCGCTGGCCGCTGCGGTCGTGCTGCTGAGCGCCTGCGCCAGCGGCCCAACGGCCGACCCCACCGCCGACTGGAGCCCCAACCGACTGCACGCCGAGGCCGTGGCCGAGCGCGACCGGGGCAACTTCGAGCGCGCCATCACGCTGTTCGAGCGCCTCGAGGGCCGCGCCGCCGGCACCGTGCTGGCGCAGCAAGCGCAGCTCGAAAAAGCCTTTGCCCACTACCGCGCCGGTGAACAGGCGCAAGCCATCGCCACGCTGGACCGGTTCATGCGCCTGCACCCAGCCAGCCCGGCGCTGGACTACGCGCTCTACCTCAAGGGCTTGGTCAACTTCCAGGACAACCTCGGCTTTTTGGGCTTCCTGGCCAATGTCGACCTGTCGGAACGCGACCAGCGCGCGGCCCGTCAATCGTTCGAGGCCTTTCGCGAACTGGTTGATCGCTTCCCGCAATCGCGCTACGCCCCCGATGCCCAATTGCGTCTGGCGCACATCGTCAATTCGCTGGCCCAATCCGAAGTCAACGTGGCGCGCTACTACTTTGGCCGTGGCGCCTACGTGGCGGCCATCAACCGGGCCCAGGTGGCGCTGACCGACTTCCAGGGCGTACCGGCCGCCGAAGAAGCGCTCTACCTCAAATACCGCTCCTACCAAGCGCTGGGCATGAACGACTTGGCCGCTGATGCGCGCCGCGTGCTGGCGCTCAACTTCCCGCAAAGCGCCTTCCTGGGCCAAGGCGCGCAAGCCGAACGCGCCCCTTGGTGGCGCCTGTGGTAGCCCGTACCAGATTCGCCCTCTAGCGCTGCGGCGGCTGGCTGACTGGGCGGTGCTGCTGCGCCTTGGCGCCAGCCTGCGCCACTTGGGTCGTGATGTCCTGAATCTCGCGGTACAGCGGCAACAGGCGCTCGTACATCTGGCAATACACGCGGGCGTACAGCTCGTCGTAGATCTGCCGGTTCTTGGCATTGGGCTCGAAGCTGCGGCCGATGCGCGTCATGCTGGCAATCGCCGACGCGAAATTGGGGTGCAGCCGCAAGCCCACTGCGGCGTCGATCGCCGCCCCCAGGCCCGAAGTCTCGTACACATGCGGGCGCGCGGTCTCCAACCCAAACACATCGGCTGTTAGCTGCATGGCGGCATCGCTTTGCGAGCCCCCGCCCGAGACGCGCAAGGCCGTGATCGGCACCCCGCTGCGCTGCTCGATGCGCTCCTTGCCCTGGCGCAGGGCATAAGCCAGGCCCTCCAGAATGGCACGGTAAAAATGGGCCCGGTTGTGCACGTCGCTGAAACCAATCATGGCGCCACGGGCTTCCGGCCCGGGGTGACGCAGACCCGGCGTCCAATAGGGTTGCAGCAGCAGCCCCATCGAGCCCGGCGGCACCGCATCGACCAGTTGCTCGAACAGCGTCTCGACCGCCACCCCCTGCTCGGCGGCGCGCAGTTGCTCGGGCAGGCCGAACTCTTCCTTGAACCAGTTCACCATCCAGTAGCCACGGAAAATCTGCACCTCGGTGCTGTAGTGGCCCGGCAGCGCCGCCGGATACGGCGGAATGAAGGGGCTGACCTCGACGTAGCGCTGGCTGGTGCTGTTGATGGTGGCCGTGGTGCCATAGGAGAGGCAGCCGATGTGCGAGTCCAGGCAACCGGCCCCCAGCACCTCGCAGGCCTTGTCGGCGGCGGCGGCCAGCAGCGGCAAGCCGGCCGGGATGCCGGTCTGGTCCGCTGCGGCGGCGCTGATTTGACCCATCACCGTGCCAGGAGGAACCAGCTCGGGCAACATGTGGCGCTTGATCGGGGCCAGCGCCTGCCATTTCCAGTCTAGCGCAGCGGCCCAGCGCTGGGCCTTGTAGTCGAACGGCAGGTAGCCCACCTGCGAGCCGGTCGAGTCGATGAACTGCCCGCACAGGCGGTGGTTCAGGTAGCCCGAGAGCAGCAAAAACTTGTCGGTGCGCTGCCAGATATCGGGCTGGTGGGCGGCAATCCAGTTGGCTTCGGCCTGGGCGATCACCTGGTCGATGGTCTGGCCCACCCCCAGCAGCCCAAAGCCGGCGCGCCACCACCAGCTCAGGGGCGGCACCTGCTCGGTGCGGCGCTGGTCCAGCCAGACCATGGCCGGGCGCAGCGGCTGGCCCTGGGCGTCGAGGTTGATGACGGTGCCGCGCTGGGTGGTGACCGACACCCCTTTGATGGAAGATTTGGGCACCGGGCAGTTGACCCACAGCGCCTGACAAGCGGCGCACAAGGCGCTCCAGTAGCCCTCGACCGGGTGCTCAACCCAGCCGGGTTGGGCCGAAAAATACCCGGTCAGCGGCACCTGCGACTTGGCCACCAAGTTGCCTTGCAGGTCGAACAGCAGCGCGCGCACGCTTTGCGTGCCGTTGTCGATGGCGAGCAGGTGTTCCAAAGCGGTCAGACTACGAAAAATTCAAGGCGCTGATTTTGCGCGTGGCGCATAAAAAAACCGGCCGAAGCCGGTTTTTATCACGCCGAGCTTGAACAAGCCCGCCTTAAGCGGTCTCGCCCAGCACGCTGACGTTGACATCGACCACCACGTCGGTGTGCAAGGCCACTTGCACCGTGTAGTCACCCACGTTCTTGAGCAGGCCGTTGGGCATGCGCACCTGGGCTTTGTTGACGGCAAAGCCTTGGCGGCCCAGCGCGTCGGCAATGTCGTGGTTGGTGACCGAGCCAAACAGGCGGCCATCGACACCGGCTTTTTGCGACAGCTTCAGGCCCACACCGCCGAGCTTGGCGCCCAGCTCTTGGGCGCTGGCGAGCTTGGCCGCAGCAGCCGTTTCGAGGTCGGCGCGGCGCGCCTGAAACTCGGCCACAGCGGCTTGGGTAGCCCGGCGGGCGCGCCCGTTGGGGATCAGGAAGTTGCGGGCATAGCCGTCTTTGACCTTGACCACATCGCCCAGGTTGCCGAGGTTGATGACTTTGTCGAGCAGAATGATTTGCATGATTGTGACTCCTTGCGCTTAGACGCGGTGCTGGTCGGAGTACGGCAGCAGGGCAAGAAAGCGCGCGCGCTTGATCGCCGTCGTCACCTGACGCTGGTAAATGGCACGGGTTCCGGTCAGACGGGCCGGGGTGATCTTGCCGTTTTCCGAGATGAAGTCGCGCAGCACGTCGACGTCTTTGTAGTCCACCTCGACCACGCCGGCCACGGTGAAGCGGCAGAATTTTTTGCGCTTGAACAGCAGCGACTGGGTGTTGCGCTTGGGGCGCTTGTCTTTATTGAAACGCTTCGGAGCAGGCATGATAATGCTTCCTTAAATGAGCTTGAATTCTTGAATGTGCAACACGATCCCCTTGCTGTTGCGGGTGTGGGCCAAAAAGCCCTGTGCTTGCAGCACCACCCCCAGCGGCAGCCGGGCCAGCGACTCGGCCATGGCACCAAAGCCTACCGCCTTGAGCTGCAACGCCACCTGACGCTGCTGCCCCGACTCAGTCTGCAAAGACTGGTGTTCGAGCAGCACATCGATGACGGGTATGGCAGCCGGGGTATAGCGCAGCGGGTTGCTCCCCACCACGGTGGCTTCTAGGTGCAGGCGGTTGTGCGGGTTCCGGGTTTCGGTTGCAGGTTCAGCCACGGGCAGCCACTTAGGCGGCGGCCTCTTGCTGATTGGCCTTGCGCGACTCTTCGCGCTCCACCGAACGCATCATGGCCGATGGGCCGGTGTCGGCCTGCTTGCGCTGCACCACGAGGTGGCGCAACACGGCGTCGTTGAAGCGAAAGGCGTGGTCGAGCTCGGCCATCACGGCTTGGTTGGCTTCGATGTTGATGCACAGGTAGTGCGCCTTCGAGAGCTTGTTGATCTGGTAGGCCATTTGGCGCCGACCCCAGTCTTCGATGCGGTGGATCAGACCACCGCCAGCGGCGATCATGCCCTTGTAGCGCTCCAGCATAGCCGGCACTTGCTCGCTCTGATCCGGGTGGATCAACATGATGATTTCAAAATGACGCATGCACACTCCTTGTGGATTTTTCCTGTCACCAGGATGAAGCCGCCCCCAAGCGTCAGTCTAGGGTGCGGCAAGGTAAGCGTGGGATTATAACCCGCTTCGCACCTGCTCCACAAGGGCCTGCACGCGCAGCGGCGGACGGCGCGTCACCAGGCTCACGGCCACCATCACCGCAAAGCCCACCGGCACCCCAAACACCCCGGCCGAGATCGGCTCGATCCCCCACCACAGCTCGACCGGCCCCTCGACACCAAAGACCGAACGCAGCCACGGCTGGGTGCTGATCATGTAGTACAGCGTGACCCCAAGGCCGCTGAGCATGCCCAGCACCGCCGCGCTGCCGGTGGTGCGCTTCCAGAAGATGCCCAGCACCAGCGCCGGGAAAAAGGCGGCTCCGGCGAGCGAGAACGCGGCCGAGACCATGAACAAAATATCGGCCGGTTTTTGCGCCGCCACATAGGCCGCCGCCAGCGCCACCACCAGCAGCAACACCTTGGAGACCGTGACCCGGCGCGCGGTGGAGGCGTGCGGGTCGATCATTTTGTAGTACAGGTCGTGGCTGAGCGCGTTGGCCATGGTCAGCAGCAGCCCGTCGGCGGTTGAGAGCGCCGCCGCCAGCCCACCCGCCGCCACCAGCGCCGCAATCACATAGGGCAGTCCGGCGATTTCGGGCGCGGCCAGCACGATGATGTCGGAGCCGATGCTGATTTCATTGAGCTGCAGCAGGCCGTCGAGGTTCACGTCGCTCACACGCAGCAGCTCGGCGTCGATGCGGCTCCAAGCCGCCACCCAGTCGGGCAACTGGTCAAACGGCGTGCCCACCAGCACGTGAAAAACCTCGAACTTGACCATCACCGCCAGCGCCGGCGCGCTCACGTAGAGCAGCCCGATGAACAGCAGCGACCACGCCACCGACTGGCGCGCCGCCCGGGCGTCGGGCACGGTGTAGTAGCGCATCAGGATGTGCGGCAAGGCGGCGGTGCCCACCACCAAGCAAAACACCAGCGCCAAAAAGTTCAGGCGCGACTCGTGAAACGCCTGCTGCTCGGCCGGGCTGCCGTCGGGGTCGCCGGCAAAAGCCTGCGCGTGCGGCTGCATGCCGCCCAGCGGCAGGGATTTTTGCTGCGCCTCCTGCAACTGGCGCTCCCACAGCAGGCGGGCGCTGCGGGGGTCGCGCGGCAGCGCCGCCAAATCCTGCTCGGCTTGGGCAATCAGCGCTGGCGAGGCATTGAAATCGCGCAGCGCCTGCACCCGCTCGCGCGCCAGCAGCCGCAAGCGCTCCAGCGCCAGCTCCGGGTCTTGCAGCCGCTCTTGCAGCAACTGGGCGCGCTGTTGGTAGATGGCGCGCACCTGCAGCTCGGCCGGGTCGCGCATCAGCTCCTGCTCGCGCTCGCTGATCTGCTGCAACTGCTGCCCATAGACCAGTTGCGGCAAGGGCGAGCCGGTCTGCTGCACCGACAGCCACACCACCGGCACCAGGTAGGCGATGATCAGCACAATGTACTGCGCCACCTGGGTCCAGGTGACGGCGCGCATGCCGCCCAAAAAGGAGCAGACCAAAATCCCGCCCAAACCCAGAAACACGCCGACCTCAAAGGCCACCCCGGTCAGGCGCGAGGTGATCAGCCCGACGCCATAGATTTGCGCCACGATATAAACGAAAGAGCACAGGATGGCGGCTGCGATGCCCAACAGGCGCGGCCACAGCCCGCCGTAGCGCTCGGCCAGAAAATCGGGGATGGTGAACTGCCCAAAACGGCGCAGGTAGGGCGCCATGAAAAAGGCCACCAGGCAATAGCCACCGGTCCAGCCCAGCACAAAGGCCAGCCCGCTGTAGCCATGCATATAGAGCGTGCCGGCCAAGCCAATAAAGGAGGCAGCCGACATCCAGTCGGCGCTGGTGGCCATGCCGTTGTAAAACGCCGGCACCCGCCGCCCGGCCACGTAATACTCGACCGGATCGACGGTGCGGCTCATGATGCCGATCGCCGCATAGACCAAAATGTTGCCCAGCAAAAAACTCATGCCGATCCAATGGCGCGGCAAGCCCATTTGCTCCAGCAGCGCCAGACAGCCCACAAACAGCAAAAAAGCCCCGGTGTAGAGCAAAAAAACCTTGTGCAGTTGCCGCTCAAAGCTGCGCTGTGCGGCTGGTTTGGCGGGGGGCAGCGAGCTTGGGGGCATGTTCATTTCAGTGGCGCCCGGCCGCCCGAAGCCACTGAAGCGCCCCCTCGGGG
>NZ_BAWN01000018.1 GCF_000696225.1 Serpentinimonas barnesii
AACCTTTCTTCATAACCGTAAGTTTTTATCTACGCGCCTCTTAAGGGTGTTTCTTGAGAGGCCTCAGCCCGCAGCAGGACGTAACTGCCTGGTCTGAGGTTTGCCAACGCGGCCTCCAGCGCGGGAACAAGCGGCAGCAAGTAGGGCAACTCGTTTGAAACTGCGTCCAGTACCAAAACCGCTATAGGCAGAGTTGAGTGGTTCTGCTGGTACGGAAGGTTCTTGTCGACGGTGACGAATGCATCAAAGCCTGCGGCGGCGAGCGCCAACAGCTTGCCATTCTTGATGCCTGACCAACCTTCTTGGACAACCGTGGAGACCTGATGTGACGGCAGCGCTCTGCGCAAGCGTGCGGGCACGCACTCGTCAAGCAGCAGGCGCATCAGCAGCCAAGCTCTCGCGAGCCGCTTCGAGCACCGCTACCGCGCGCTCGCGCGATACTGAGGGGAAGTCTTCGAGGAACCCCTCAAGTGACGACGAGCCTTCGAGGTAGTCGAACAGGTTCTTCACCGGGACGCGGGTGCCAGTGAAGCACAGCGTTCCATGCATGATTTCTGGGTCTCGCTTAACGAGTGCTGAGTCCATAGGTGGTGCCTCCAAGTCAGGGAGTTTAGCGCTGGGAGTGGGCAAGGGCGATTTTCTGAGGCCTAACGTTGAGGTTAAGCGGCGGGCTGCAACGCTCGTCCGAGTTGAACCGCAGCTTAGGCGATGGCGAGAGGGGTGACTGGGCCTTGGAACGCTGCGCCGTTGCCGGAGATTATGGCCGGGGCCTTGCAGGAAAGCAAGCGCGGTATGCCTGTGACGTTCCACCAAGGCCAGGCAGCAGCCCGTAACAGGGTGGCACCGCTAGAGCGCGAGGTCGTGCAAGCGCCAAAAGCCAGAGCGAGGCCCAAGGTGTGGATCAATTTTTGGCTTGCACGGAATCGGTTCCCAGGGCTAGAATGGCCTGAGCGCAGCCCAGCCGCTGTGCCACGCCTCCGAAAGCCGCTCATGGGACCCGAGCAACTCGCCGCCACGCCCCGCTACACCTACGCCGACTACCGCCAGTGGGCGGGGGATGAGCGCTTTGAATTGATCGAGGGTGTGCCCCACGCCATGGCACCGGCACCGGGGCGCAGGCACCAAGAGGTGCTGCTCGAAGTGGCACGCCAACTGGGCAATGCGCTGCACGGCCAGCCCTGCCGGGTGTATATCGCGCCCTTTGATGTGCGCCTGCCGCAGGGCGATGAGGCCGACGACTTGGTCGAAACCGTGGTGCAGCCCGATTTGTGCGTGGTCTGCGACCCGGCCAAGCTCGACACCGCCGGCTGCCGTGGCGCGCCGGACTGGGTGCTGGAGGTGCTCTCGCCCGCCAGCGCCGGGCGCGATCAGATCGTTAAGCGCGCGCTCTACGAGCGCCACGGGGTGCGCGAGTATTGGCTGCTGCATCCGCTGGACCGGGTGCTCACCATTTACCGGCTGGAGCAGGGCCGCTACACCATGCCCGAGGTGCTCGAACTCCAAGGCCAGACCGCGCTGCGGCTGCTGCCGGGGGTGTGCATAGACTGGGGTTTGCTGGCGGCGGGCTAGCGGCAGTGCCACCTCCGCGATGAGGCCCGGCTGGCTTACACTCCCAGCCATGCAAGACGACGCCAGCCCCCCACCCGCCGCCCCCCAGCCTGCGCCCGTGGCGGCGGCCAGTGGCGCGGCGGCGCTGCCACGGCGCCACAAGGGCATTTATGTGTTGCCCAACCTGATCACGCTGGCGGGGCTGTTTGGCGGCTTTTATGCGGTGGTGATGGCCATGAACGGCCGCTTCGATCTGGCCACGCTGGGCATTTTTGCCGCCATGGTGCTCGACAGTCTGGATGGCCGGGTGGCGCGCCTGACGCGCAGCCAAAGCGCCTTTGGCGAGCAGATGGATTCGCTGGCCGATATGGTCTCGTTTGGGGCTGCGCCGGCGCTGGTGGCCTACGAGTGGGCGCTCTACGATCTGGGGCGCTGGGGCTGGATTGCGGCCTTTGTGTACTGCGCCTGCGCGGCGCTGCGGCTGGCGCGCTTTAACGTGAACACCGCCGTGGTGGACCGGCGCTACTTCCAAGGCCTGCCCTCGCCGGCGGCGGCGGCGCTGGTGGCGGGCTTTATCTGGCTGGCGACCGAGTTTGAGCTTAGCGCCGCCGATCTGGCCTGGCCCATGTTTGCCCTGATGCTCTACGCCGGGCTAACGATGGTGTCGAACGTGCCCTTTTACAGCTTCAAAGACCTGAACATCAAGCGCAGCGTGCCCTTTGCCGTGATCGTGCTGGTGGCGCTGGGCATTGCGGTGGTCAACATCCACCCGCCGCTGGTCTTGTTTGGCCTGATTGCGGGCTACGCCTTTTCGGGCTATGCGGTGTATGGCTGGCGCAAGGCGCGCGGCCAGCCCACCAGCGTGGTGAGCACCAGCACCCAAGACCCGGACGAAAAAGACTTGCACCACTAAGGGGCAAGGCCTGGCGTGCTATATTGCAGCCATGCAAAACCCGCGCGCGCTTGCCCTACTACCCTTGGTCCACCACGGGTCGGCTGGCTAGCGCACGCCTTTTTGCACAACGGCCCGTATGCACCCGCAGCGGGCCGTTGGTGTTTTTGGGGGCTGCGGGCAACCTTAGATTGCGGCAAAAACCCGCTTGGAGCACACACATGACCGACAAACTCATCATTTTCGACACCACCTTGCGCGATGGCGAGCAGTCGCCCGGGGCCTCCATGACCAAGGACGAAAAGCTGCGCATCGCGCGCCAGCTTGAACGGCTGCGGGTGGACGTGATCGAGGCCGGCTTTGCCGCCAGCTCCAATGGCGATTTCGAGGCGGTCAAATCGATTGCCGACCACATCAAAGAGTCCACCGTCTGCTCGCTGGCGCGCGCCAATGAGCGCGACATTGAGCGCTCGGCCGAGGCGCTCAAGGGGGCCAACAGCGCCCGCATCCACACCTTCATCGCCACCAGCGAGCTGCACATGGAGAAAAAGCTGCGCATGACGCGCGAGCAGGTGCTGGAGCAAGCGCGCATGGCGGTGCGGCTGGCGCGCAAGCTCTGCCCGGACGTGGAGTTCAGCCCCGAAGACGGCTACCGCAGCGACCCGGACTTCCTGTGCCGCGTGATCGAAGCGGTGATTGCCGAAGGTGCGCGCACCATCAACATCCCCGACACGGTGGGCTACGCGGTGCCTGAGCTGTACGGCAACTTCATCAAAACCCTGCGCGAGCGCGTGCCCAATTCGGACCAAGCCATTTGGAGCGTGCACTGCCACAACGACCTGGGCATGGCGGTGGCCAATTCGCTGGCCGGGGTCAAGATAGGCGGGGCGCGCCAGGTCGAGTGCACCATCAACGGCCTGGGCGAGCGCGCCGGCAACTGTTCGCTCGAAGAGATCGTGATGGCGGTGAAAACCCGGCGCGACTACTTCGGGCTGGAGGTGGGCATCGACACCACCCAGATCGTGCCGGCCAGCCGCATGGTGAGCCAGACCACGGGCTTTGTGGTGCAGCCCAACAAGGCGGTGGTGGGGGCCAACGCCTTTGCCCACGCCAGCGGCATCCACCAAGACGGGGTGCTCAAGGCGCGCGACACCTACGAGATCATGCGCGCCGAAGACGTGGGCTGGTCTGCCAACAAGATCGTGCTGGGCAAGCTGAGCGGGCGCAACGCCTTCAAGCAGCGGCTGGACGACTTGGGCATTGAGCTTGAGAGCGAGGGCGAAGTCAACGCCGCTTTTGCCAAGTTCAAAGAATTGGCCGACCGCAAGTCGGAAATTTTTGACGAAGATATTTTGGCCTTGGTGAGCGACGAGAGCGTGACGCCCGCGCGCGAGCACTACGGCCTGGTTTCGCTGGCGCAACACAGCGAAACCGGCGAGCGGCCGCATGCGCGGGTGGTGTTTTCGGTGGGCGGCAAAGAGTACAGCGCGCAGGCCGAGGGCAATGGCCCGGTGGATGCCTCGCTCAAGGCGATCGAGAGCCACGTGCAAAGCGGGGCCGAGCTGCAACTGTATTCGGTCAACGCCATCACCAGCGGCTCGACCGAGAGCCAGGGCGAAGTCACGGTGCGGCTGCAGCACGGCGGCCGGGTGGTCAATGGCGTCGGCTCCGACCCGGACATTGTGGTGGCATCGGCCAAGGCCTACCTGAGCGCGCTGACCAAGCTGCACAGCAAGTCGGAGCGGGTGGCGGCGCAGGGCTGGCCGGTCTGATCGCGCGTGGGGGGCGGTTGACCAGGGTTTGCCCTGGTGGCGCGCCCCGATTGATGTGGTAGTAGCTTAAAAAAGCGGCACAAGCCCATGAGGGGTTTCGGTATTTTGATTTTTCCTCCTATACTCGCGGCGTTATTCGTCAGTTTCTAGAAGGGCCCATCATGAATCAAAACCGCTTGTTGGGGGCGCCGCGTTCAGGTTTGGCTGCAGCGCTGTTGCTGGCCGGGTCGGTGCTGTGGGTGCCCTTGCACGCTCAAGGCAGTTTTGCGGCCAAGCAGCGCGTGGCGCCACCGGGTGTGGGGGTGCAAGGGGTGCAGGGGGTGCGCCAGCCCCCCACGGCGGCGGCGCGCTTGCCCGTGTCCCACGCCCAGCCGCAGCGCGCCGGCACACCCGAGCCGGGTCTGCGTTTTGCGGCCAAGGTGCAAGTGGCCCCGGACGCGGTGATTGAACACGCACGCCAGCGCCTGGCCCGCGAAGCGGCGCCGCGCACCGTGGTGGTGGCCGCCGCCGTTGCCCCAGTTGCCGCGCCGGTGCTGCAAGCGCAAGCGCCTGCCGGCGTGCCTTCGGCCACCATGCAGGCCGAGCGCTTGGGCTTGCGCGTAGCCGACGACCCGCTCGAGCTCGATTCCGGCGTGGCGCTGCTGGTGGATGCCAACACGGGCGAAATTTTGCTCGGCAAAAACGACACCGTGGTGCTGCCGATCGCCTCCATCACCAAGCTCATGACCGCCATTCTGGTGGTCGATTCCGGGCAGGACCTCGACCAAGTCATCACCATCACGCAGGCCGACGTGGACCGGCTGCGTGGCAGCGGCTCGCGCTTGCCGGTGGGGGCCCAGCTCACGCGCGGCCAGGCGCTGCACCTGGCGCTGATGTCGAGCGAGAACCGCGCCGCCCACGCGCTGGCGCGCACCTTTCCCGGTGGGGTGCCGCAGTTTGTGCGGCAGATGAACCGCAAGGCGGTGGAGCTGGGCATGCACGACACCCACTTTGCCGACCCCACTGGTTTGTCGGGTGGCAACCGCTCCAGCGCGCGCGACCTGGCCATGCTCACCGCAGCCAGCTCGCACCGGCCCTTGGTGCGCGCGCTGTCGGTCTCGCCGCAGTACCAACTGGAGCTGGGGCGGCGCGTGCTCACCTACCGCAACAGCAACATGCTGGTGCGCAACGGCGACTGGGAAATCAATCTGCAAAAAACCGGCTTCATCCGCGAGGCCGGGCGCACGCTGGTGATGCAAGCCGATGTGTCGGGCCGTTCCCTGATCGTGGTGCTGCTGGGGGCCAGTGGCAGCCACGCGCGCGCCGCCGATGCCGAGCGCCTGCGCCGTTGGGCCTTGCGCAGCTTGTTTTCGGCCGGACCACGGCCCACCGACGCCGTATCGGCCGGCGAGCGCAGCCGCGAGGCGCTGCGGCAGCCAAGTTGATCGCTGGGCGCGTCAGGGCCGGCCAGGCTCGGCGCTCCAGCCCAGCGCCAGGCTGATCTGTTCGGCGGTGCTGCGCAATTTGGGCAGCCAGCTTTCTTCCAGCCGGTCGGCTGGGGCCGAGATCGACAAGCCGGCCACTAGGCGGCCTTGGTCGTCGTAAATGCCGGCGGCCATGCAGCGCACGCCAATTTCCAGCTCCTCGTTGTCGCGCGCCACGCCGTGGCGGCGGCACAGCGCCAGTTCGCGCTCCAGCGCCGGCAACTGGGTGATGCTGTTGCGCGTTTGGCCCATCAGGCCGGTGCGGCTGGCGTAGGCGCGCAGGCGCTGCGGTTCGTCGGCGGCCAAGAACAGCTTGCCGACCGAGGTCAGGTGCAAGGGCGCACGGCCACCGATGGCGCGCACCACCTGCATGCCCGAGCGTTCGCTAAAAGCGCGTTCCACGTAGATAATCTCGTCGCCCTGGCGCACGCTCAGGTTGACCGGTTGCTGGATTTGTTTGTGCAGCTCGCGCATGGGCTGCAGCGCGGCGTCGCGCACGCTCAGGCGCCCCTTGACCAGGTTGCCGAGTTCGAGCAGGCGCATGCCGAGCCGGTAGGCCCCAGGTGCGGGCCGTTCGACAAAGCGCCCCAGCGCCAGATCATTGAGGATGCGGTGCGCGGTTGAGGGATGCAAGCCGGTGCGCTCGCTGATGTCTTTGAGCGCGACCGGCTCTTCGTGCTGGGCCAGCACCTCCAGCAAATCAAACATGCGTTCGAGCACCTGCACGCTGGGCTTGGGGGGGGCGATGGGGAGCGGTGCCGGTAGCGGGGAGCGGTTCATAAAATAGGGGCCTTTGGGCTGTTGCCTTGCCGCGTTATTTTATCTGGTGAAATTTAAGGCGGGGGCTGCCAGTGCCCGTCGCGCAACAACTGGTGCGGCCGAAAGTGGCTTTTGTAGTTCATCTTGGGGCTGGCCTCGATCCAGTAACCCAGGTACACGTGGCGCAGGCCCAGTTGGCGCGCTTGCTCGATCTGCCACAGCACGGCGTAGGTGCCGTAGGCGGCGTGAGCCACATCGGGATCGTAGAAGGTGTAAACGGCCGACAGCCCGTCTTCGATCACGTCCAAGATCGAGACCATGCGCAACACCTCGGCGCCGCCGCCCTGTGGAGCGGGCTCGGTGAACTCGACCAGGCGCGAATCGGCCCGGCTTTGCAGCAAAAACTGCCGGTACTGCTCCAAGTCGTCTTGGTCCATGCCACCACCGGCGTGGCGCTGGCGCTGGTAGCGCAAATACAGTTCGTAATGCGCCGGGCGCAGGCCCAGTGTGAGCACGCGCGCCTGCATATGGGCGTGGCGCTTCCAGGCGCGGCGCTGGCTGCGGCTGGGCACAAAGGCCTGCGCATCGACGCGCAGCGGGATGCAGGCCTGGCAGCCGTCGCAATGCGGGCGGTAGGTGAACAGGCCGCTGCGCCTAAACCCCTGGGCCACCAGATGCGCGTAGGTCTCGCCCCGAATCAGGTGGCTGGGCGAGGCCACCAAGGAGCGCGCCGTGCGCTCGTTTAGGTAGCTGCATGGGTAGGCCGCCGTGGCATAAAACTGCACGGCTTGCAGTGGAAGTTCCTGCGGGTGCGTCACGGCGCTGCGGGGGTGTGGGGGCTGGGCTCGAACAGGGCCTGCCAGTGTAGGGGATCGAACTGCCACGGTGGGGCGGGCGCGGCAATGGCCTGCTGCACGAGCTGCAAAAATTCGCTGCGTGGCAGGGTGCGCGCGCCGAGCGAGGCCAGGTGCGCGGTGTCTTGCTGGCAGTCGATCAAGGGCACCTGCCAGGCGCGGGCGCAAGCCACCAGCGCCGCCAGCGCAATTTTGGAGGCGTTGGGGCGGCGGCTGAACATCGATTCGCCAAACACCATGCGCCCCAGGTTGACGCAGTACAGCGCCCCCGCGAGTTCGCCATCCCACCAGGTTTCGACGCTGTGCACCGCGCCCGCCCGGTGCCAGGCCAGGTAGGCTTCGATCATGGGCGGCACGATCCAACTGCCGCGCTGGCCCGCCCGGGGCACGCCGGCGCAGGCGCGCAGCACGTGCTCGAAGGCGCTGTCGATGCGGATTTCGATGCGGCCTAGTCGCAGCCCGCGCCGCAGCTCTTTGCGCAGCGAGGGGTGCAGCCGAAAATCGGCCGGGCGCAGCACCATGCGTGGATCTGGGCTCCACCAGAGGATGGGTTGCTCGCCGCTAAACCACGGAAAAACGCCGCTGGCGTAGGCGCGCTCCAAGCTGGCGCAATCGAGCGCACCCCCGGCGGCCAGCAGACCGGGAATGGGGTCGCCTTCGCCCCAGGCTTGCTCCACGGGCGGAAAGGCCTGGCCGGGTTGCAGCCAAGGCAGGGCGGGGCGCGGTCCGGGCGGGTGGCTCATGGACGTGGCAGGGGTTCGGGCTGGGCCCGCTTGCGCGCTCCCGTCTGCGCGCCCATCTGCGCTCCCGTGTCGCACCAAGCCGCCACCTGGCACTGGCTGCACAGCGGGGCGCGCGCACGGCACACATAGCGCCCGTGCAGAATCAGCCAATGGTGCGCGTGGCGCAAATACGCGGGCGGAATGCGCGCCAGCAAACCCTGCTCCACTTGCAAGGGCGTGCGCCCCGGTGCCAGGCCGGTGCGGTTGGCGAGCCGGAACACGTGCGTGTCCACCGCCAGCGTGGGCTCGCCAAAGGCCACGTTGAGCACCACGTTGGCCGTTTTGCGCCCCACGCCGGGCAAGGCTTCGAGTTCGGCGCGGGTGCGCGGCACCTGCCCGCCGTGGCGCTCGATCAGCATCTGGCAGCTTTGCAGCAGATGCCGCGCCTTGCTGCGGTACAGCCCAATCGACTGGATGTGCGACTGAAGCCCTTCGAGCCCCAGCGCCAGCATCTGTGCCGGGGTGGAGGCGGCGGCGAACAGGGTGCGGGTGGCGCGGTTCACGCTCACGTCGGTGGCCTGCGCGCTCAGCAGCACCGCGCACAGCAGCTCGAAGTCGCTCTTATACTCCAGCTCGGTTTCGGGCTCGGGATTGGCCGCCGCCAGCGTGGCAAAGAACGGTTCGATGTGTTCTGGTTTCATGGCTAGGGATTTTCACCCATGAGCGCACCCGCTGCGATTCGTTTTGCCGATCGGCTCTCAAACGTCGAGACATCGGCCATCCGCGAACTGTTCAAGCTGCTTGGGCAGCCGGGCATCATCAGCTTTGCCGGGGGCTTCCCCGACGCGGCGCTGTTCGACGTCGAAGGCATCCGCGCCGCCAGCGAGCGCGCCTTGCAGCACGACCCGGCCGCCGCCTTGCAGTACGGGGCCACCGAGGGCTACCAGCCGCTGCGCGAGCAACTGGCGGGCCTGATGGCCGACAAGGGGGTGGCGGGGCTGGCGCCCGAGCAACTGATCGTCACCACCGGCAGCCAGCAGGCGCTGGACCTGATCGGCAAGACGCTGATCTCGCCCGGCGACAAGGTGATCGTTGAAGGGCCGACTTTTCTGGCCACCATCCAGTGCTTTCGCCTCTATGGCGCCGAGCTGATTTCGGCCCCGATCGACGGCGACGGGGTGGATGTGCAGCGGCTGGAGGCGCTGATTGCCGAGCACCGGCCCAAATTCGTCTATCTGGTGCCCACCTTTGGCAACCCCAGCGGTGCGCTGCTGAGCCTGGAGCGGCGCCGCCGCGTGCTGGAGTTGGCGCTGCGCACCCAGACCCTGATCGTGGAAGACGACCCCTACGGCGATCTGTATTTTGACGCCGCCCCGGCACCCAGCCTGCTGGCCCTGAGCGCCGAGCTGCCGGGCAGCCGCGACTGCCTGGTGCACTGCGGCTCGCTGAGCAAGGTGCTCAGCCCAGGGCTGCGCATCGGCTGGCTGGTGGCGCCGCCCGAGCTGCTGGCCAAGGCGGTGATGTGCAAGCAGTTCAGCGACGCCCACACCAGCACCTTCGCCCAGGCCACGGCGGCGCAGTACTTACAAGGCGGCCGCCTAGGCGCCACGCTGCAGCGGGTGCGCCAAGTCTATGCCGAACGCGCCCAAGCCATGGGGGCGGCCCTGCGCAGCGAACTCGGCGCCGCGCTTGATTTTGTGCCACCGCAAGGCGGGCTGTTCATCTGGGCGCGCCTGACCGGTGTGGGCTGCAACGGGGTTGGCACGGCACTGGCCGATGGCCACGAGCTGGCGCAGCGCGCCATCGCCCAAGGCGTGGCCTTCGTGCCGGGGCGGCCCTTTTACGCCAGCGAGCCCGACCCGGCCACGCTGCGCCTGAGCTTTGCCACCGTGGGCCTGGAGCGCATCCGCGAAGGGGTGGCGCGGCTGGCGCGCGCGCTCTGAGGCGCTAAAACACCCGCACCGCCCAGAGCCGCAACCGCATGCCGATGCCGGTGGTGAAACCCACGGTGGGGTGGCGCACGCGGCCTTGGGCGTCGATCACCATGAAGGCCGGCACCGAGCGGTAGCCCAGCGCCTGCGCCAGTTCGCCGCGCGCGTCGATCACGCTGTGCCAGGGCAGGCCGCGTTGTTGCTGGTAGCGCAGCACCTGCGCCGCCGGGCCGGACTGCATGGCCACGGTGAGCAGCGGCCAGTCTTGCCCTAGGCGCGTCACGCTGCCTTCCATGGTGCGGCAAATCGGGCACCACTCGGCCCAGACGTAGAGCGCCACCGGCTGCCCAGGGTGTTGCAGCCGCACCGCCGCCAGCGCCTGCTGCAAGCTGCCGTTTTGGGTTTGGCCCGTGGGCAGCAGCCATTGCACCGGTTGGTTCAGGTCGAGCTGGGCCGGCACCGCGCGCGTCTGCCAGGCTTGCACGCCAAAAAACACCGCCAGCAGCAGCGCCACGGTGAACAGGTGCGAGCGCCAGCGGCTGCGCCAGGTGGGTTTGGGGGGTGGGGTAGGGGCAGTCAAGGGGGTGGTTTGGGGTTAAAGCGCGAGCATTTCGCTGTTTGTGGGGCGGGGCGCTTCGCTGGTCGAGCGCGCCGTCAGGCTCAAGCCGCCGGGGTGTTTGAGGTAGCGGCTGACCGGGTTTTTTTGCTTTTCGGACAGGTTGATGGCCTCTTTGATGCGCTCGATGCGCTGGTGCAAATGGCGCGCATCGAGGAGCTCGTCGGTATGGCGTTGCACCATCTTGGTGGCCATGTCGATGATGCGGATGTTGAGTGTGTCGGCGGCCAGTTGCACCAAATCGGCCACCGCCGCCGAGGTGTTGCCCTGCAGGTGTGGCTTGAGTGCGTTTTGGGCCATTTGAAAGGCCTGGTCGTAAGCCTGATGCAGCTGATCGGCATAAGGCGTGTGCGTTTTGGCCGCCCGTGAAAGCCACAGAGCGGACAGTTTGGTGTGCGAAAAACGCACACCCAAGTAGTCGATCAGATTGGCGTCGCTTTCGTGCACGTGGCCCATTTGGGCCAGCAGCGCCAACACACTGGAGGTGTTGAAGGCCATATCGATGCATGCAGCCGGGGCGTTGACTTGGTCGAACATCGGGGCAATGAGGGTGCGCGCCTGACGCAAGTGACCCCCCGCAGCAAGCAGATAGGCGTCGAGCACCCGGATGTGTTCCTGCAATCGCTGCGGCTCGGCGGCGTGTTCCAAAATCTGGTGCGCACGTTTGATCAGTTCTTTGAGTTCGCTGCTGCGCTGGGTTTCGACGTAGAGTTGGCCTAGAAAGACCAGCGACTGCGAGTCGAAAGACTTGCTGCGCGCCCCAATGCGGATTGAGCGCTCTAGGGTTTCGATGGCCAAATGGGCGTCACCGCAAAAATGCGCGGCAAAACCCAGCCGTTGCAGCCTAGATACCGACCCCGGGGTGGCTTTGGCAGCCACTTGGTAGATGTTGAGCGCCTCATCGATTTGCCCCAGCTCCAGGTGAGCTTCGGCCATCAGGTCGTAGGTGTCGGTTTGCTCGGGGTGCGATTGCGCCAGATTGGACAGATAACTGGTGGCTTCTTGGTGTTTGCGCTGCGCAAACAAAACCCGCCCGATGCCCAGCTTGGCCCACGGCAGGGCATTGGCTTGCAGCACCACTTGGTACATTTCGTGGGCCGCTTCGAGCCGGCCTTGCGAGAGCAGGATTTCGCCGGCAATGCGGGCAGCGTAGAGCCAAAACGATTGCTTTTTCTGGATTCGCGACTGGCAGTGAGCCAATGCGCCCTGCCAGTCGCCCGCGCCGAGGGACTGATAAATCGCGCTCAAGGCCTGGCGCCGTGTCAACGCGGTGTTGACGCGTTCCTGCAATGAGTTTTGGGAAAACGGCCGCAGCAAAAAACTGTCCACCCCCGACTCGGCGGCGTCGGTGACGCGGCTGTAGGTGGCCAGGGAAGAAGTCAGAATGACGATGGTTTTAATGTCGAGGTGGCCACAGCGGCGCAAGTCCTCGACCATGGTGCGGCCCGCGGTGGCGCTGTCGTTGTCGTCGTCGTCGAGCACGACCAAATCGTATTTGTTGAATTCCAGCGCCCGCTTGGCTTCTGCCAGACGCGACACTTGGGTGATGGGCTCCCCGCCGATGGCGCGCAGTTGATGCCCCAGCAGCGAGCGCCCAGCCTGATTCGCACTGTACGCCAAGGCGCTAAAGCCGCCGCGCTGGGGTGCCTCTGCCTCTGGGTTGAGGACGAAATCGGGCTGAAGCAGTTTCATGCGTAAATAAGGGGGCAACGGTTGCCAAAACTGGGGCAGGGTAGAAATTGGTGCGTGGGCCCAAGCCGCTGCCACAGCAAGCCCAATTTGCATGCTAACACCGAACCGGTGCGGCATGACCGGCGCAAGCAGATGCCGAGGCCGAGGCGGCGCCAAGGGCGGTGCAGTTGCTGCGCGTTAATATGCTGAAGTTTTACCACCCACAAAGGAGATCGCACCTTGACCACGCCGACCAAATACCTGCTCGACGAAAGCCAGATGCCGCGCACCTGGTACAACATCCAGGCCGATCTGCCGCAGCCCGCGCCTGCGGTGCTGCACCCGGGCACCTTGCAGCCGATCGGGCCCGACGATCTGGCGCCGCTGTTTCCGCTGGAGTTAATCAAGCAAGAGGTGAGCACCGAGCGCGAGATCGAAATCCCCGAGCCGGTGCGCGACATCTACCGCCTCTGGCGCCCGGCCCCGCTGTACCGGGCGCACCGGCTGGAGCGCGCGCTGGGCACCCCGGCCAAGATTTTTTACAAATACGAGGGTGTCAGCCCTGCCGGCAGCCACAAGCCCAATACCGCCATCCCGCAGGCGTTTTACAACCAGCAGGCCGGCGTCAAGCGCCTGACCACCGAGACCGGCGCGGGCCAGTGGGGCACTTCACTGGCTTTTGCCGGCAGCCTGTTTGGGCTGGAGGTGCTGGTGTTCCAAGTGCGGGTTTCGTTTGACCAAAAACCCTATCGCCGCGCCGTGATGGAGACCTACGGCGCGCGCTGCGTGGCTTCGCCATCGGCCGAGACCGTCTATGGCCGCAGCGTGCTGGCGCAGCGCCCCGATCACCCCGGCAGCCTTGGGATTGCGATTTCCGAGGCGGTGGAGCTGGCGGTGCAGCGCGAGGACACCAAGTACGCGCTCGGTTCGGTGCTCAACCACGTGCTGCTGCACCAGACCGTGATCGGGCTGGAGGCGATGCAGCAAATGGAAATGGCCGACGCCTGGCCCGACGTGGTGGTGGGCTGCACCGGCGGCGGCTCCAACTTTGCCGGCATCGCCTTCCCCTACATCGGGCACGCGCTGCGCGGCGGCCGCAAATCGCGCATTGTGGCGGTCGAGCCCGCCGCCTGCCCCTCGCTCACGCGCGGCCGCTACGCCTACGATTTTGGTGACACCGGGCACCTCACGCCCCTGACCAAGATGCACACCCTAGGCAGCAGCTTCACGCCGCCAGGCTTTCACGCCGGTGGCTTGCGCTACCACGGCATGGCGCCGCTGGTCTCGCACTGCAAAGAGCTGGGCTTGTTGGAGGCGGTGGCCTACACCCAGGGCGAGTGCTTTGCCGCGGGCGTGACCTTTGCGCGCGCCGAAGGCATCGTGCCAGCGCCGGAGGCGAATCACGCCGTGAAAGGCGCGATCGAGGAGGCGCTGCGCTGCAAGCGCGAGGGCCGCAGCGAGACGATTTTGTTCAACCTGTGCGGGCACGGCCACTTCGACATGGCTTCGTACCAAAAATACTTTGCCGGTGAGCTCAAAGACGAAGCCTACGACGAGCAGGAGCTGGCCATGGCGCTGGCCGGTCTGCCCAGCGTGCCAGGCGCGGTTTAGGGATTGGGGCTTAGGGCTGCACGACTTCGAGCAGGCGCTCCAGCCCGCCCGCGTTGATCGCCACCTGCGCCTGTGCGCGCACCACGGGCTTGGCGTGGTAGGCCACCGAGAGCCCGGCGGCGTGCATCATGGGCAGGTCGTTGGCCCCGTCGCCCACGGCAATGCACTGCGCCGGGCTGGCCCCGAGCAGGCTGGCGACTTCGAGCAGGGTGCGGCGTTTTTCGGCGCCGTCGCAAATATCGCCCCAGCACTGGGGCAGCAGGCGGCCGGTGAGCGCGCCGCCCTGCGGGCCGCTGCGCAGCTCCAGCAGGTTGGCGCGCACAAAGTCGATCCCCAGTGTGTCGCGCACGCGCTCGGCAAAAAACGTGAAGCCGCCCGAAACCAGCAAGACCTTGAGCCCTGCGGCGCGGCAGGCGGTCACGAGCTCGGCCGCGCCGGGGTTGAGGCGCAAGCGCTCGGCATAGACGCGCTCCATATCGGCCACGGTCACGCCTTCGAGCAGCGCCACGCGCCGGCGCAGGCTGTCCTTGAAGTCGGCGATTTCGCCGCGCATGGCGGCCTCGGTGATGGCCGCCACCTCGGCCTTGCGGCCCACGGCGTCGGCGATTTCATCCACGCACTCGATGTTGATCAGCGTCGAGTCCATGTCGAAGGCGATCAGCTTGAAATCTTGCAGGCGCAGCGGCGGGGCAAAGCCTTGAACGGTGAGGCCGGGGGCGTATTCGGTGGGGGTGGTCATGGCGGGAAATCAAATGAGGATGACGGTGTCGCTGTAGCGGGCGACGTGGGTGTCGTGGGTCAGCAAGCGCATGGGTTCGGTCAAGGCCTGAGCCACCAGCAGGCGGTCAAAGGGGTCTTGGTGGTGAGGCGGGAGGTTTTCCAGTGCCAGGGTGTGTTCGGGTTCTATGGGCAGGATGCGGTAGCCGGCGCGCTGAAAGTAGTCCAGCGCTTCGCGGGCCGACACGGGCATGTCGCCACGGCCTAGGTTGCGCTTGATGGCAATTTCCCAAAGGCTGGCGGTGCTTACCCACACGGTATTGCGGGGGTTGCCGATCCACTCGCGCGCCGGTTCGGTGAGCTTGGGGTGATCGGCAATGGCCCACAGGGCGATGTGGGTGTCGAGCAGCAGGTTCATGCCGGCCCCAAGAACAGGCGGGCCACCTCTGGGTTGTGGGCGTCGATGCTGTCAGGCATCTGGAAAGCGCCTTTGGCCACGCCCAGGCGTTGGGCTGCCACATCGGTGTCAATGGGAACCAGTTTGGCGGCCGGGCGGCCATTGCGGGCAATGATGATTTCGCGCTCCGTGCCTTTTTCAAGGGATTCAACCAGACGCGACAGGTTGGACTTGGCTTGTAGCATGTTCACAGCGTGCATGGCGGGCTCCTTGGTTTGGCTAAGTCTAGCCAAATTTATTTGGGCTGTCCAGTTGGGAGCGGTGGCCCCAACGCGCGCAGCACGTCGCGCACCAGGTGCGCCCGGTCTTTGGCTTCGGGCAGGGCGCGTTCGATGCGCAGCTTGTCGTTGCCGGCCAGTTTGATGTGGCGGTTTTTTTGCACCAGTTCGATGATGCGCTGCGGCTCGATGGGCGGGTTGGGTTTGAAGCTGATCAGGATCAGGCCCGGCGTGGCATCCACTTTTTGCACGCCGTAGGGGGCGGCGAGCACGCGCAGGCGGTGCACGTCGATGAGGGTCTGGGCTTGCGCGGGCAGCTTGCCGAAGCGGTCCACGATTTCTTCGAGCAGGGTGTCGATCTGTGCGCTGGTCTTGGCGCTGGCGAGCTTTTTGTACAGGCTCAGGCGCAGGTGCACGTCGCCGCAGTAGTCGCTGGGCAGCAGGGCCGGGGCGTGCAGGTTGATGTCGGTGATGGCGCCCAGGGGGCTGAGCAGGTCGGGTTCGCGCCCGGCCTTGAGCGCATCGACGGCTTCGGCCAGCATCTCGTGGTAGAGCTGAAAGCCGACTTCGAGCATGTTGCCGCTCTGGTTTTCGCCCAGCACCTCGCCCGCGCCACGAATTTCGAGGTCGTGCATGGCGAGGTAAAAACCGCTGCCCAGCGCCTCCATCTGCCCGATGGCGTCGAGCCGCTGCTGCGCCGCCTTGCTCAGGCTGTCGATCTCGGGCACCATCAGGTAGGCGTAGGCCTGGTGGTGGCTGCGCCCGACGCGGCCGCGCAACTGGTGCAACTGCGCCAGCCCAAACTTGTCGGCGCGGCTGATGAGGATGGTGTTGGCGCTGGGCACGTCGATGCCGGTTTCGATGATGGTCGAGCACAGCAGCAGGTTGTGGCGCTGGGCCACGAAGTCGCGCATCACGCGCTCGAGTTCGCGCTCGGGCATTTGGCCGTGGGCGATGGCGATGCGCGCCTCGGGCAGCAGTTCGGCCAGTTGGCTGCGGCGGTGTTCGATGGTCTCGACTTCGTTGTGCAAAAAATAGACCTGTCCGCCGCGCATCAGTTCGCGCAGCACCGCTTCGCGGATCACGCCCTTGCCTTCGTTGCGCACAAAGGTTTTGATGGACAGGCGGCGCTGCGGCGCGGTGGCGATCACGCTCAGGTCGCGCAGCCCTTCGAGCGCCAGCCCGAGGGTGCGCGGGATCGGGGTGGCGGTGAGGGTGAGCACATCGACTTCGGCGCGCAGCGCTTTCATGGCCTCTTTGTGGCGCACGCCAAAGCGGTGTTCTTCGTCGATGATGAGCAGGCCGAGGTTTTTGAATTTCGTCTTTTCGCTCAAGAGCTTGTGCGTGCCGACCACGATGTCCACGGTGCCGGCGGCGGTGCCTTGCAGGGCGGCGCTGATTTCGCGCGCGCTGCGAAAGCGGCTCATTTCGGCGATTTTGACCGGCCAGTTGGAAAAGCGGTCTTGCAGGGTTTGGTAGTGCTGCTCGGCCAGCAGGGTGGTGGGGGCCAGAAAGGCGACTTGCTTGCCGCCGCTGACGGCCACGAAGGCGGCGCGCAGCGCGACTTCGGTCTTGCCAAAGCCGACGTCGCCGCAGACCAGCCGGTCCATCGGGCGCGGGCTGATGAGGTCTTGGATGACGGCGTGGATGGCGGCTTTTTGATCGGGCGTTTCTTCGAAGCCGAAGTCGTTGGCGAAGGCTTCGTAGTCTTGCGCCGGGAAGCGAAAGGCGTGGCCCTCGCGCGCGGCGCGGCGGGCGTAGAGGTTGAGCAGTTCGGCGGCGGCGTCGCGCACCTGTTCGGCGGCCTTGCGCCGGGCCTTGTCCCACTGGCCGGAGCCCAAGCGGTGCAGCGGCGCTTCGTCGGCGCTCACGCCGGTGTAGCGGCTGATGAGCTGCAACTGACTCACGGGCACGTAGAGCACGGCCGCGCCGGCGTATTCGAGGTGCAAAAACTCTTGCAGCGCGGGGCTGCCGTCGGCGCTTTTTTCGCCCAGATCGAGGTTCACCAGGCCCCGGTAGCGGCCGATGCCGTGCTGGCTGTGTACCACGGGGTCGCCCAATTGGAGTTCGCTCAGGTCTTTGATCAGCGCTTCGACATCGCTGACCTGCTCTTGCTTTTTGCGCCGCCGGGTGCCGGGTGCAGAGGCAAAAAGCTCGGTTTCGGTGACGAAGTCGATGCCGGTGGGGGGTTCGTCTGGCAGCCAGGCAAAGCCGCTGGCCAGCGCGGCGGTGGCCAAGCCGACAGGGGCCGGGCTGGCCTGGAAGGCGGCCAGCGAGTCGAACAGCGGCGGATTCAGGCCGCTGGCGCGCAGGAAGTCGAGCAGGCTGGCGCGCCGGCCCTCGCTCTCGGCCAGCAGCAGGGCACGGCGGGGGCTGTGCGCCAAGTGGGCCTTGAGGCGCTCCAGCGGGTCGGTGGCGGCGCGCTGGGCCGCGAGATCGGGCAGGGTCTGCGCCCAGGCGCTGGGCGCGTCGGGCTGGTCTGCATCCTTGGCCGGTCGCAGCGCCAGTTGCGCCAGCGCCTTGGCCGCCACGTAGAAGCCTTCGGCGTCGAGGAACAGCAGTTCGGGGGCCAGCGGCGGGCGCTCGGGGTCGCCTTGGGCGAGGCGGTAGCGCTCGCGGGTGTCGAGCGCAAAGCGCTGGAAGGCGGGTTCGAGCTCGCCGTGCAGCACCAGCGCGGTGGCGGCGCCGAGGTAGTCGAACACGGTGGCGGTGGCGTCGAAAAACAGCGGCAGGTAGTACTCGATGCCGGCGCTGGCCACGCCGTTGCCCATGTCTTTGTAGAGGCGGCTGCGGCTCGGGTCGCCTTCGAGCAGTTCGCGCCAGCGCGCACGAAACTTGCTGCGCGCGGCGTCGTCGAGCGGGAATTCGCGCCCCGGCAGCAGCCGCACCTCGGGCACCGGGTGCAGGCTGCGCTGGGTGTCGGGGTCGAAGGTGCGGATGGAGTCGATCTCGTCGTCGAACAGGTCGATGCGGTAGGGCAGCACCGAGCCCATGGGAAAGAGGTCGATCAGGCTGCCGCGCACCGCGTATTCGCCCGGCCCGACGACTTGCGCCACGTGTTGGTAGCCGGCCAGCGTGAGCTGGGCCTTGAGCCGGGCCGCATCCAGTTTTTGTTGCAGCTTGAACTCGAAGCTGTAGGCGGCCAAAAAGGCCGGTGGTGCGAGCCGGTAGAGCGCGGTGGTGGCGGGGATGAGCACCACGTCAGCCCCCTGGGCGCGGTCGCGCTGCACGATGCGCCAGAGCGTGGCCAGGCGCTCCGAGATCAAGTCCTGGTGCGGCGAGAAGCTGTCGTAGGGCAGGGTTTCCCAGTCCGGGAACAGGGCGCAGCGCAGGCCGGGCGCGAAGAAGGGGATTTCGTCGAGCAGGCGCTGGGCGTCGGCGGCGTCGGCGCAGACCACGGCGGTGAGCCGGCCAGCGCGGCGCTCGCGCTCGGCCAGTTGCGCCAGCAGCAAGGCGTCGGCGCTGCCAGGGGGGCGCGGCAACTGCAGGCGCTTGCCGGGGCTCAGGGGGGGCAGGTTCATCGGGTGGGTATGGGCTGGAGATAAATGCGTGGCGCGGGCGCAGGCGCAAAGAGGCTGATTCTAAAATCCCGCACTGTGACACATTACACCCCCCTCGATCCAGCAGCCTCGCTTTGGCCTGACGCTGCACCTGCACCTGCACCTGCACCTGCACCTGCACCTGCACCTGCACCTGCACCTGCACCT